>NZ_JBITDX010000023.1:0-143334 GCF_044454585.1 Catenuloplanes sp. NPDC051500 | reverse complement strand
TCGATGGCTCCACGCCCACATCCAGCACTGCCCGGTAAACGGCATATGCCCGTGTCGCACCGAATCAGCGCCCATTCCCTGCTGAGATCACCTCACTGAATCGCGGTTTGGTCGGAAGAATTGGCGAATGCGGCAGCCGCGGGTGTGAGCTGCGTCGCTTTAGTGGTCCTCGTAGGCTCGTGAGGGCTTTTACCGGGGTCTAGAGGGAAACACCAGTACACGTCGGCCTGAACATGGGCGGCAGAGGAGAGGTTTCGCGGTGGCGACCGAGCGTCGGAAGTGGCCGGTGTGGGCGCGGATCGTGCTCGTTCTCGCCGTGGTGATTGTGGTGGTGAGCGGGGGCGTGGCGGTCGGCGCGCACGTGCTGGTCAGCAAGGCAACGGATTCGATCACGCAGACCACGCTGCTCGAGGGTGAGGCCAGCGCGGCCGAGGGCCCGCAGGGCAACAACATCGAGGGCGCGGTCAACCTGCTGCTCGTCGGCATCGATGCGCGCGGCGAGAACGGCGGGAGCGACGGTGACTCGGTCCGATCGGACACGATCATTATCCTGCACATCCCGGAGACGCACGACAAGGCCTACCTGATCTCGCTGCCGCGTGACTGGCTCGTCGACATCCCGGCCTACCAGAAGAACGGCTTCCCGGGGATCAGCGACAAGATCAACACCGCTTTCTCCGCCGGGTACGACGGTGAGGGCACCCACCTGGAGAAGCTCGGCCGGGGCATGGACCTGCTGTCCACCACGATCAACAAGGCGACCGGAATCAAGTTCAACGGCGCCGCGATCATCGACTTCAACGGGTTCTCAAGCGTCATCCACGCGCTCGGCGGCGTCGACATGTGCGTCGACCAGGAGGCCGAGTCCGCGCACCTGGGCGTGGACAAGGACGGCAAGCTGGTGCAGGGCTGGTACTCGGAGTGGAGCGGCATCCAGCTCCAGCAGGGCGTCACGCCGTTCGTGCACAAGGTCGGGTGCCGGAAGATGACCGCGACCGAGGCGCTTGACTACTCACGCATCCGCAAGAGCCTTCCGAACGGCGACTACGACAGGCAGCGCCACCAGCAGCAGCTGATCAAGGCGATCGTCAAGCAGGCGACCTCGACCGGCGTGCTCACCGACCCCGGCAAGCTGAACCAGCTGATCGGCGCCGCGGGCGACGCGTTCATCCTGGACACCCGCGGCACGCCGATCATCGACTACATCTTCACGTTGCGGGGCGTCGCGGCCAACGACATGACGCTGCTCAAGACGAACTCCGGCGTGGTCAACACCCGCATCATCAACAACACCTACTTCGAAGACCTGAACCCGCTGTCGCTCGAAATGATCAAGGCCGCCCAGGGGGGTACGCTCGGCGCGTTCCTGACCGCGCACCCCGAGTTCATCGCGCCGTCGGAAGGGGATCCGGCGACGGCGTCCCCCGCGGCGTCTCCGCCCGCGGGACAGTGAGCCAGGTGGCGTACCGCCAGAGCCACTCGGCCGGGCCGTACCGGTGGCGGGCCAGCCAGTAGTGACTGCACACGGCCTGCGCGGCGAGGACCGCGCAGGCCAGCAGCACCATCCGGCCGTAGTGCGCGGAATGCGTCAGGCCGATCAACGGGCCGGCCACGGCCGCGATCAGCGTGGCGGTCAGATAGTTCGTCAACGCCATCCGGCCCAGCGGAGCCAGCACGCGCTGCACCGCCGCCCCCGCACGCGTCCGCAGGAACAGCAGCAGCCCGGTGCCATAGGCGATCGCGCCGAGCAGGCCCGCGACCGTGACCGCAACCTCGTCGGCCGGCGCGGCGTGCTGCCAGATCGTTGCCGGAACCACGCCTGCCACCGACAGGCCGCACAGGACCGCGATCGACGTGCGGCGCTGCGCGAGCGTGTCGATCACGCCGTAGCGGACCGCGGCCAGGCCGATCAGGAACAGGCCCGGGATCAGCAGGGTTCCGCCGCCGGCAAGCACCCCGCCGGCCAGCGCGAGCACGGCCAGCGCGAGCAGCACCGGGCGCGGCAGCCAGGACGCGGGCAGCAGGATGACGATCCCGACGATGGCGTACGGCAGCAGCGCCTCGCCCGAATGCAGCTGCAGGTGCGCCAGGCCGAACAGCCCGAGCACGACCAGGCGGCGCAGCAGCACCACCCTGGGATGCCGGGTGCGGGTCGCGGCCGAGTCGAGGAACAGCGCGAAGCTCACGCCGAACAGGAAACTGAAGATCGGGAAGAACCGGCCGTGCACGGTCAGCTCCAGCAGCCGGGCGGCGGGCGCGTCGTACGTCATCCGCACCGTGATGATCTGCCACGGGATGTTGACAAGCAGGATGCCGCAGAGCGCGAAGCCCCGCAGCGCGTCGAGCGCATCGACCCGAGCCCGGGCCGGCGCGGCGGTGGTGGTCGTCATGCGGTCGAGCGTTCCCGATCGGCGTTCCGTCGACCTCCGTCCGCAGGCTGCGGAACGGTCGGCACGATGACGAGATTCCGCTGCCTACCGATCGGCCGAAAGTCGTAGTCAGTCCCCCGCAAGCCCGGAACGCCAGGCCCAGGACGCCACCTCAACCCGGTTGCGGACGCCGAGCTTGGCCCGCGCGGCGGCGAGATGGGTGCGAACCGTGGTGGCGGCCACGAACAGCTCCGCCGCGATCTCATGGTTGGTGAGGCCGCGCGCGACCGCACGGACGACCTCGCGCTCCCGATCGGTCAGGTCCACCGCGGCCGGCGCCGGCCCGCCCTGCCGGAAGTGCCGCAGCAGACGGACCGTGATCTGCGGCGCGACCAGCGCGTCGCCGCGGACCGCAGCGTGCACGGCCTCGATCAGCAGCGCGGCGCCGCAGTCCTTGAGCAGGAAGCCGGAGGCGCCGTGGCGGAGGGCGGCGTCGACGTATTCATCGACGTCGAACATGGTGATCACGACGACCGGGATCGGGCCGGTGACGTCGGGCCCGGCCAGCAGGCGGGTGACCTCGATGCCGTCCAGGCCGGGCATGCGCACGTCGAGCACGCACACGTCCGGGCGCAGTCGTCGCGCCTCGGCGAGCGCGGTACGGCCGTCCGCGACCTCGGCAACGACTGTGATGTCCGGCTGCGCCTCGAGGATCATCCGGAAGCCGGCCCGGATGAGCTCCTGGTCGTCGGCGATCAGGACACGCATGCGCTCACCGGGTCTCGATCTCGCCGAGCGTGGGCATCCCGGCATCGCCAAGCGGTGGCGTCACGGCCGCACTGCGCGCGGGCAACTCGCCAACGCCGTGCGCGGATGCGTCATCCGATCCGCGCGCAAGCGCGTCGGTATCACCGAACGGGGATGTGCCGTCCCCGCCTCCACGGGGCATCCCCGCCTCACCGTGCGTGGACGCGCCGGGGATACCGCGCGCCGGCGCCTCGGCTTCTCCGTGCGCGACGGGCAGATAGGCGGCGACCTCCCAGCCGCCGCCGTCGGTGCGGCCGGCGGAGAGGGTGCCGCCGAGAAGGTCGGCGCGTTCGCGCATGCCGATCAGGCCGAAGCCGCCGCCGACGGTCACTGGTGCTGCGCCGGGGCGGCCGTCGTCGCGTACCCTCACGGCGATTTTTCCGTTTTCATTGGTTAGCGTCACTGCGATCTGGGTTGCGCCGGAGGCGTGCCGGCGGGCGTTCGTGACCGACTCCTGGACCAGGCGGAGCACTGACGTAGCGAGCGCGGCCGGGACGGGGTCGATGATGCCGAGCCGCACCGGAGTGCCGGGCGTGGCGGCCAGCGCGTGCAGCGAGGTCGTGAGGTCCTCGGCCCGCACGCGGGTGCCGGCGTCGGCGTCCGCGTCCCGGAGCGTGGCTACCATGCGGCGCATCGAGGTGAGCGCGTCCGCGCCCGCGCGCTCGATCACCGGCAGCACGCGGGCGGCGGCACCGGCGTCGGCCGTTGCCACCGCCTGGGCGGCCTGGGCCTGGACCACCATGCCGCCGATGTGGTGCGCCACCACGTCGTGCAGCTCCCGGGCCAGCGCGATCCGCTCACGGTGTTGCGCCGCGGCCACCGCCTCCTCGGTGCGGCGGAGTCGTTCCCGGTCCCGGCCGCGCAGGTACCAGCCGGCGGTGATCGCGAACATCAGCAGGAATGCGTCGGTGAAGAACACCTCGCCGGCCGGCGTCGTGGCGTCCAGGTCGGGCCGCAGCACGGCGGCGACAAGGATCGCGGCGATCTGTATGCAGACCAGCCCGGCGGCCCTGACCGGCGGCAGGATGCGGACCACGGCCGCGACCACGATCATCAGCGCGGCCGTCTCGCTGGCCAGCAGCGGCAGCCCGGCCACCACGAACGCGCCGGCCACCCACAGCAACGCCGACGACAGCACCACGACCGCGGCCGCGGCGAGCGCTGCGGCGGTCACCCGGAGCGGCGCGAGGACCGCGAGCACGCCGAGGAGCAGCATGCCCGGCACCGCCCACAGCTGGCCGGTGAACGAGATGCCGCGCGACGATTCCAGGTCGCCCGCGAGCAGCACGGCAAGCAGGAATGCCAGCGGCCACTGCCCACGCAACGAGATCACGCCGACACAATAGGCCCTTCATCGAACAGGTCCCGAAGCGCGAAGTCGATCATCGGTGGTGAGGGGGCGAGCGCGGCCCGGCGCGGTTCACGCTCACACCGCGTTTGTCATCCTAGGAGGCTAGTCTCATTTCGCCGCCGCTGCTCCGACGGCGCCACCGGAAATATCTCCATAAAGCGTCGCTGGCCGAGGTCCATGCCACTGAGCAGCCACTCAGTGGCACAAAAGATAGATCCACATCGCTAGTTGACCTATCTTTTGTACCACTGATTGATTACTTAGCGCCGCAGAGCGGAGCAGCAGGAGCGGCTGCGGCCGAAGAGCGCGCCGCGGGGCGGGGCGGCGCGAGCAGGGCGGGACAGCGCGGCGCGAGCAGGGCGGGACGGCGCGAGCTGTTGCGACCGGAGCATGGACCGCCTGGCGGCGCGAAAGTCAGCGGAACCCGGCGCGAGCTGTCGCGCCGGACGAAGGACCGCGGCGCGGTCGGGTCAGAGCCAGTCGTGTTCGCGGGCGTAGCGGGCGGCCTCATGGCGGGTCTGGGTCTGCGTCTTCTGCATGGCGCTGGAGAGGTAGTTGCGGACGGTCCCGGGCGCGAGGTGCAGGCGGGCCGCGATGTCGACCACGGAATAGCCCTCCCCGGTGACGCGGAGCGCATCGAGTTCGCGGTCGGTGAGGGGGCAGTCGTCGATGACCGCGAGCGCGGAGACGTCGGGGTCGATCCAGCGGCGGCCGCCGTGCAGCGCGGCGATGACGGCGGCGATGTGGGCGGGCTCGGCCGACTTGGTGACGAAGCCCTGGACGCCGAGTTTCAGCGCCTTGCGCAGCACGCCGGGGCGCGCGTGGCGGGTCAACATCAAGATCACTTGCGCGGGGAGGGTACGCCGGATCCGCGCGACCGCGCCGAGACCGTCCGTGCCGGGCATCTCCAGGTCGATGACGAGCACGTCCGGCCGGTGGAGGAGCGTGGCGTCGACGGCGGTGTCGCCGTCCTCGGCCTCGGCGAGCACCGTGATGTCGCCTTCCATCGGCAGCAGCGCGGCCATCGCCTTGCGCAGCAGCACCTCGTCGTCCGCGAGTACCACTGTGGTCATCGGTTCTCCTCCGGGACGGGGGAACGCCCTTCCGGTGCGGTGGCGGCGGTGCTGAACCGGCCGCCGGACTGTGCGACGGTCAGTGCGCCGCCCTCGTCCGCCAGGCGTTGCCGCAGCGTGGACAGGCCGCGCAGCTCCGGGCCGCCGGACACCGGCCGCGCGCCGTCGTTGACGATGGTGATGCCCGCGCCGGTGAGCGTGATGTGCACCTCGGTCGCCTGCGCGTGCCGGAGGATGTTCGTGGTGGTCTCGCGCAGCACCTGGCTGAGCAGTTCGTGCGCGATGCCGCCGTCCGGGGAGGCGCGGTCGACGTGCACCCGGATGCCTGCGGCCTCGAAGAGGTTCTTGGCGTTCTCCAGCTCTGCGGAGAGGTTGAGGCGGCGTTGCGCGTACGCCAGCTCCTTGGTCTGTGTGATCGTGTCGCTGACCAGCGCGTGGATCTCCCGCAGTTCCGCGGCGGCCCGGTCCGGGTCGGTGTGCACGAGCTTCTGGGCGAGCGTCACCTTCAGCTTCACCACGTGCAGCGTGTGGCCCTGGATGTCGTGCAGGTCGCCGGCGAACCGGACCCGCTCGCGCGTCACGGCCAGCTCCGCCTCCCGGTCGCGGCCCTCCTCGAGCTCCCGGACCACGTCGTAGAAGCCCTTGTTCGGGAACATGAACCCGGTCATCACGGCGGTGACGCCCACGGGCAGCACGAGGTACGGGATGAGCAGGTCGCCCGCGTCCCAGGGCGCGACCAGCAGGCGCAGCGCGCCGGCCAGCCCGACGTAGCCGATCAGCGCGGCCGCGGCCGTGATCCGGAACCGGGGCGCCTGGGGCACCGCGTGCGCGCCCACGATGGCGAGCCCGTAGTAGGCGTTGGGGGCGTCCAGCCAGAGCACGCCGAGCGGCCAGACAAGCGCGGTGACGATCAGGCACGGCACGAGGACCCGGTCGAAGTCGTGCGCGGCCCACCGTTCGAACGCGAGCAGCGCGACAAGCAGGTTGGCCGTCAGGATCAGCGCCTGCCACCAGGTGTCCGCGTCCGTGGCCACCAGCAGCGCGCCGGCGGCGAGCAGGATCGGGACGCCGGTGGTGAGGTTGAGGCCGCGCAGCTGCTGTTGCGCGTCCGTCCGGCCGGTTCTCATCCACCGAGTATTTCCGCTTGTCGCGACGGCCGGCAGTGACACCACGTCATGACCTTGTGGTGACGTGACGGCACTGCCCGGCGGCCGGCGTACGGGCTGGAATCGACGGCATGGTCATTGAAGTCGACACGCTCAACGTGACATACGGCGATTTCCACGCCGTCAAGGATCTGTCCTTTCAGGTGTCCAAGGGCGAGCTGTACGCGCTGCTCGGCACGAACGGCGCCGGCAAGACCACCACGCTCGAGGTGGTGGAGGGACACCGGCTGCCGACCTCCGGCGAGGTGCGGGTGTTCGGCGGGAGCCCGCGGGATCGGCGTGCCGTCCGGCCGCGGACCGGCATCATGCTTCAGGAAAGCGGCTTCTCCCCCGATCTGACGGTGGCGGAGTCGGTGCGGCTGATCGGCGGGCTCACCCGGCGCGAGGACACGGTCGCCCGCGTGCTCGACCTAGTGGAGCTCACCCGCAAGTCCGGCACTCTCGTCTCCCAGTTGTCCGGCGGTGAGAAGCGGCGGCTGGACTTCGCCACCGCGGTCTGGGGCGCGCCGGAGCTGATCTTCCTGGACGAGCCGACCACCGGGCTGGACATCTCGTCCCGGGACGACCTGTGGGCGGCCGTGGACCGGCTGCGCGAGGACGGCTCGACGATCGTGCTCACCACGCACTACCTGGAGGAGGCGCAGCAGCGGGCGGACCGGATCGGCCTGATGCACCGGGGCGTGTTCCACCGGGAGGGGACGGTCGCGGAGCTGACCCGCACGCTGCCGTCCTTCATCAGGTTCTCGGCGGAGGTGGAGCCTCCGCTGCCTGCGACGAAGGAACACGACGGCCGGTGGCTGGCCCACAGCACCGACCTGCCCAAGGACCTCTATCACCTGCTCGGCTGGGCGCACGACAACCGCATCGCGCTGGACGGCCTGGAGGCAGGCCCGACCCGGCTCGACGACATCTTCCGAGACCTGAGGGACAACTGATGCTCTCCATCGCACGCCACGAGCTGATCCAGATCTTCCGCAACCGGCTCGTACTCGTCACCAGCATGATCATGCCGGCCGCGGTCAGTGCGTTCTTCGTCTACCGGCACGAGGTGTTCGCCGCGCTCGGCAGCATCGGGTACATCGCGGCAGTGGTGCTGTTCACGATCAGCGCGGTCGGCCTGTACGCAAGCACTGTCACCACGCTGGCCTCGCGCCGGCAGAACCTGTTCCTGAAGCGGCTGCGCTCCACCACGGCCGGGGACGCCGGCATCCTGGCCGGGCTGATGCTTCCGGCCACTGTCATCGCGGTCGTACAGATCGCGGTGATCCTGACCGTGCTTGCCGTGGTCGCCGAGGCTCCGGCCAACCCGGCGCTGCTCGTGCTCGCGGTGCTGGCCACCGTGGCGATGATGGTCGGCCTGGCGCTGGCCACGGCCGGCCTGACGAACTCGCCGGAGCACGCGCAGGTCACCACGCTGCCGGTGATCCTCGGCGTGATCGGGATCGCCAGCTGGGTCGGCCTCTCCGGTACGGAGGAGTTGACGCTGCTCAAGCGGCTGCTGCCGGGCGGTGCCGCCACCGAGCTGATCACGCAGGCGTGGAACGGCGGCACCGCGGTCTCCGAGTCGCTGATCCTGCTGGCGCCCACGCTCAGCTGGGTGGTCGTCGCGGTCGCGCTTGCGAGCCGGATGTTCCGCTGGGAGCCGCGCCGCTGAGTGTGAACAGCGTCAACCGACACGCTGAGTGATGCTTGCATGACGGTAGGGCGTGTGGTCGGCTTCCCGTCTAGGAAGGGAGCACCGCCATGTGCACCGAACAGTGCCTGCGTCATGCCGCCGCGCACCCCGTCGTCTCCCGGCGGGGTGCGCTGGCCGGGCTTGCCGGGCTCGTCGCCGCCACTGCGGTCCCGGCACCGGCCTCCGCCCACGCGTCCCGGGTGGTGCGGGACCTGACGCACCCGTTCACCACCACGTTCCCCACGTTCGCGGACGGGGAGGAGGCGCGGCGCGGGCCGTACAAGTCGATCGAGACGGACGGCTACTACATGCAGGAGTGGCGGATCGTCGAGCACACCGGCACGCACGTCGACGCGCCGAACCACTTCGTCACGGGCGGGCGCGCGGTCACCGACCTGACGCCTGAGGAACTTGTGCTGCCGGCCATCGTGCTCAGCATCCGGCGGCGGGCCGCACACAACGCGGACGCGGTGCTTGCGGTCGCGGACATCGTGGCGCACGAGCGGAAGTGGGGCCGGATCCCGGCCGGCGCGGCAGTGCTGCTGCACACCGGCTGGGACGAGCGGGCCGGCTCCGCGCGGCGGTACCGCAACCCGGACGGCGCGGGCGTCATGCACTTCCCCGGCTTCAGCGCGGACGCGTGCGAGTGGCTGCTCGCCGAGCGCGGGATCCGGTGTCTCGGCGTGGACACGCTGAGCCTGGACCCGGGCCGGTCCGAGGACTACCCGGTGCATTTCGCGTTGCTCGGCGCGGACCGGTACGGCATCGAGAACCTGCGCGGCCTGGACACGCTGCCCGCCCACGGCGCCACGCTTGTGGTCGGCGTGACGCCGTGGGAGCAGGGCTCCGGCGGCCCGGCACGGGTGCTGGGCCTGAGCGGTTAGGGCAGCGAGCGCGGGCCCGAGCCCTGCTCCAGCGTGTCGATGAACTCGTGCGGGTCGTTCGCCTTGCCGGAAACGCGCGCCGCCTCGGCCTGCGCGCGCATGGCGTCCGCCGCCGTGTTCGGGTCGACGCCGGCCTTCTTCGCGGCCCGGACCACCGCGTTGTACGCCTCCTCCGCGAACGTGTACGCGGCCCGGTACTCGTGGTTCGCGAACGCCTTCTTCGCCAGGCCGAGCGCGAGGTCGGCCGCGTACAGGTCCGCGGTGCCCTTGCGCGCGTTCCGGGAGGCCAGCACGTCCGCGGCAAGTGCGTTCGCGCCCTCGTTGTACGCCGCGGTCAGGAACCGGTCGCTGTTGTCCCTGTCGAACTGGCTGAAGTCCCAATTCACGTCGATGTAGCTCATCATCGAGTTGTTCTCGTCGCCGACCCACGAGAAGAAGAAGTCACCGCTCGCGCCGATGTCCGCGCCGGACTCGCTGTCCCAGCCGTCGTGCGGGTGCGACATGCCGAGGTGGTGGCCGGCCTCGTGGATCTGCGTGGTGGTCAGGCCGTAGCCCGCCGCCACGATGCCCGGTGACAGGAACGAGAAGACGTAGCTCTGCGTGCCGTCCACCCAGTTGTCGTCCGCGTAGCCGAGCGGCGTCCCCGCGTTCTCGTCCGTGTACACGTAGTTGATCAGCGGCAGCTCGTAGTCGACCTTCCCGGCGTCGTCCTTGGTACGCGCGATGAACTCGTCGTTGTAGAGGAACAGGTTCGCCCCCGGCGGCAGCGCCTGGCCCTCGTAGCACGGCTCGCCGGTGACGAACTGACCGGTGAAGCAGGCCGTGTTGCGCGCGTCCCAGGCGATGTCCTGGTTGTCGTAGTCCAGCTTGTTGCGCCAGCGCAGCTCGGACAGCTCCTTCACAAGCAGCTGCGGCTTGATGTACTGCGCGGACGCGTCCACACCCGGCCAGCCCTCGTACGTGTTGCTGTCCAGGTTGATCGTCTTCGGCAGGCCGTTCGCGGTCGGCAGCTCCACCGGGTAGAGCGGCGACGTGGTCATCAGCAGGTCCAGCGCGACGTACCGGGTGAGCTTGGCCAGGTCACCGGCGAGCGCTGCCGGGGACCGGAAACCACCGGCGGTGTACTCCCAGGCGGTCGGCATGCGGTAGTCCGGGTAGTCGTCGCCGTCCACGTCCAGCTGGTCGACGATGTAGTTCGCCATGTTCGCCTCGGGGCCGGCGGACAGGTCGGCGAACCAGACGCGGCGGGTCGCGCCCAGGCCGGTCTCCTCGTCGTCCGCTGTGGTGCCGCCCCAGGCCATCATCTTGCGGCTGTCCCGGTTCGCCCCGAAGTCGAAGCCGGTGTCCGGGTCCGGCTCACCGGTCTTGCTGTAGAGGTGGAACTTGAAGTCGGCCCGCCCGTACCAGTTGATCAGGAAGATCGTGTTGCGCCGGGTGTCGACGCCGCGCGGCGGGTGGAACGCGAGGTACTTCTCCACGCTCGGCCCGTCGATGTAGTTGTTCTCCGTGACGTCCAGGACGTTCTTCTCCTGGGCGTTGTAGGCCTCCTGATAGGCGGTCAGCGGCGCCGGCGTGGCCAGGCTCGACAGCTTCGTGAAGAACGAGTCCTCGTAACCGCGGTCCGCATAGGAGATCTTGTAGTCGTAGGCGTAGGTGATGCCGAGCTTCTCCTGCTCGCCGTACCACTGCCGGGACCGCACCTCCGGCACGTAGGTCTTGGCCAGGCCGCTCGTGAACTGCGCCTGGTTGACCTCCTGCCGGTCGTAGCCGAGGAAGACCACGTTGACCGGGACCTTCTCGACGAGCGTCGGCTGGCTCCCGGGCGCCAGGTGTGTGAACCTCGGAACCGGCGCCGCGGCGCTCGCCGGTGTCGCCGACGCACCGACAATCGCCGCTATGAGCGCTGTGACAAGCGCAGCTTTCCGTGTCATGCGGCTATACGCTTCCACCGGACACGCCATCAGTAAATGCCTTGATGTGAATATCCTCGGATCGACCGCGAACGGCTCCGGCGACACCGCGGTCACGACGCGTCCTCTCCACGACCGCGGACATCCCCCGAGGCACGCATTCCAGGAACACAAAGGACTAAACCCAGAAGATCCTCCCGGGTACGGAGAGGGAGCTGCCGACGTTCCGCATGCGCGACGTCGTGGCCGCGAGCGAACCGGCGTCCGGACGCTGCGCGACGAGGTCTGCTCGCCACTCCCCACCTGAGCAGCAACAGCACGTCGACGGAGGGCGAATCGCGCCGTTTGAGGCGGAACGGCACGGGCATGCGTCCACACCACGACGGCTTCGTCCGGAGGAGGCGGCATGAGAAGGATCGGCATGACGGTCGCGCTGGTGACCGGGGGTGCGGCAGGCATCGCGGCGGCGACCGCGGCGGCCCGGCGGGCACGGCAACGGCAGGGCACCGAGGACCGATGGCACAGCGTCACCATCAACCGGGAGCCGGAGGAGGTCGGCTCGCTGCCCCAGCCCCTGCACGACCTGGGCGAGGCGGTACAGGTACGGGTACGTCCCGCGCCCGGCGGCCGGGGCACTGAGGTCGCCGCGCGCTGCCTGACCTCGGACCGGGAGAGCGTCCGCGCGCTGCGGCTGGCGCTCCGGAAGACGCGGCAGGTCGCCGAGACCGGCGAGGTTCTGCTCCCCGACGCACCGCCGACCACCCGGCGCACACCACTCGGGGCGCCGCTGGCCTATGCGACGCGACACGGACGCGAGGAGGGACGACTGTGAAGGCACTGTGCTGGGAAGGCGTGAACGATCTGGCGGTCCGGGACGTGCCCGACCCGGAGATGCGCAACGAGCAGGACATCATCGTCAAGGTCCGCAAGACCGTGACCTGCGGTTCGGACCTGCACCTGATCGGCGGGTACATCCCGTTCATGAGCCGCGGCGACGTGCTCGGCCATGAGTTCATCGGCGAGGTCGTCGAGGTGGGGCCGAAGGTGCGCAACCACCAGGTCGGCGACCGGGTGGTGGTCAGCTCGTTCGTCTCCTGCGGGAAGTGCTGGTACTGCTCCCAGCAACTCTACTCGCTGTGCGACAACGGCAACACGAACCCGGCTATCACCGAGGGCCTGTGGGGCTTCGCGCCCGGCGGCTGCTACGGCTACTCACACGCGATGGGCGGGTTCGCCGGCAGCCACGCCGAGTACATCCGGGTGCCGTTCGCGGACGTCGGCGCGTTCACCATCCCGGACGAGGTCGACGACCTGCGCGCACTGTTCGCCTCCGACTCCGCGTCCACCGGCTGGATGGGTGCGGACCTCGGCGGCGTACAACCGGGCGACGTCGTGGCCGTCTGGGGCGCGGGCGCGGTCGGGCAGATGGCCGCGCGTGCGTCGGTGCTGCTCGGCGCGGAGCGCGTAATGATCATCGACCGGTTCGACAACCGGCTGGACCAGGCGGCCAAGTTCACCGGCGCGGAACCGCTGAACTACACGCGCGACGACATCGGCTCCGCACTGCTCGAGGCGACCGGCGGGCGCGGTCCCGACGTGTGCATCGAGGCGGTCGGCATGGAGGCGCACCGGCCCGGCCCGCAACACGCCTACGACCAGGTCAAGCAGCAGCTCCGACTGCAGACTGACCGGCCGTCAGCGGTCCGGGAGGCGATCTACCAGGCTCGCAAGGGCGGCAGCGTGTTCGTGCTCGGCGTGTACGCCGGGTTCGTCGACAAGTTCCCGCTCGGCGCGCTGATGAACAAGGGCCTGACCGTCCGCGGCGCGCAGATGCACGGCCAGCGCTACATCCCGATGCTGCTTGAGCGGATGGCGCGGGGCGAGCTGGTCACCGAGTACCTGGCCACCCATGTCATGCCGCTCGCCCGTGGCCCGGAGGGCTACCGCATGTTCAAGGACAAGGAGGACGGCTGCGTGCGGGCCGTCTTCGAGCCCTGACCGGCGCCGTGTCCGCCCGCGTCGGCTGATCCGCGGGTCAGCCGGCGCGGACGCGGCCCCGCCCGTCCGCCTTCGCGGCGTACATGGCGGTGTCGGCGCGTTTGATCTCGGTGTCCGGGTCCGCGTGGTGAGGGGCGGAGATGACGCCGACGCTGGCACCGACCGTCACCGGGCCGGTGCCGGTGAGGATCGGTTCGGCGACCACCGCGACGATGCGGGCGGCGATCGCGGCGGCCTGATCGTCCCCGGTGCCGGGCAGGATGACCGCGAACTCGTCGCCGCCCAGCCGGGCCACCAGGTCGCCGGAGCGCACGACGCCCCGGATCCGGCCGGCGACCGTCTCGAGGACGGCGTCCCCGACCTCGTGCCCGCCGGTGTCGTTGACCGTCTTGAAGCCGTCCAGGTCGACGTAGAGCAGCGCGGTCGGGCCGTCGGCCAGCGCGCGCTGCCAGCGGGTGTGGAAGAGGCGGCGGTTGGCCAGGCCGGTCAGCTGGTCGGTGCAGGCCTGTGACTCGGCGGTGTCGAGTGCCACGGCGAGCAGCTCCACGACACCCTGCAACCGGGCCATGACAAGCAGGAACAGCACCACGCAGCCGGCTACCACGATCGGCACGTCGAGCGGGCCGCCGCGCAGCCATTCGATTGTCAGCACCAGCGGCGCGGTCAGGCTTGCGGCGCCGAGCGCGATCAGGCGGCGGCGTCCGATGATCGCCCCGGCGGTGGTGGGTGCGACCGGCTGAGAGACCGCGGCCATCGTCGGGTGCAGGGCGGCGGCACCGAGCAGCGCGTTCGTGACGAGCCAGCCGGTGTCGAGCACACCGCCGATCTGGTACGCCCCGTTCAGCTCCTGCATCGAGTAGACGACGTCGGTGACCAGCAGCACGCCGATCGCGGAGGTCAGCAGGTGGTACGCGGGCGGGTGCCGGCCGGGCCCGAGCGTGAGCCGGACCAGCAGGGCCAGCGCGAGCAGGTCGAAGACCGGGTAGGACAGCGACACGACCCGGCCGAGCATGGACAGGTCCGCCACCTGTGCGGTCGGCCCGATCACGTACAGCCAGGCCAGCATCGCGGCACCCGTGGAGAGGATCGAGGCATCAAGAAGCACGGCCAGGTCGTACCGGGCGCGGCGGGCGCGCACGAAGCCGATCAGCGCGGCGATCACCAGCACGTTGCTGGCGATGTAGAACGCGTCCGCGAGCGACGGGAACACGTCTCGCTGATAGAAGTAGGTCTGCATCCAGTAGGCGATGTCACCGGTGGCGAACAGCACCACCTTGGCGGCCATCGCGTACCACGGCCAGCGGGTCGCGGGCCGATTGCGGCGCACCCCGGCGATGATCGCGCACACCACGACGACCTGGAAGAGCGCGCCGTAGGCGGCCTGCGCGGGCAGCACCAGGTATCCGCCGACGGCGACGACGCTCAGCCCGAGATACCACCGCCAGATCGCCACCACACCACGCATATCGGCCGGGCGGGGCCGGTCATGAACGCCAATCGTCGCTTTCCAGGTGCGAGCCGGCCTGAGGGCCCATCAGAAGCATGCCGCCGTCGACGGTCCAGGACGCGCCTGTGACGTAGGAGCCGGCCGGGCCGGCAAGCGTGGCCACGACCGCGGCGACCTCGTGCGCGGCGCCGGGCCGACCGAGCGGCACGCCCGGGCGCCGGATGCCGTGCGGGTCCTGATCCTCCTGGCCGGTCATCGGCGTGGCGATCTCGCCGGGTGCGACCGAGTTGACGGTGATGCCGTGCGCGCCGAGCTCCTGGGCCATCACCTTGGTCAGCAGCCCGAGCCCGCCCTTGGCCGCGCAGTACGCGCCCGCGCCGACCCGGGGTGCGGTCTCGTGCACGCTTGTGATGTTGATGATGCGCCCGCCGCGCCCGGCCGCGATCATCCGCCGGGCCGCGCGCTGGGCGCAGAGGAACGGCCCGTCCAGGTCGACCGCGAGCACCCGGCGCCAATCCTGGTAGGAGGTGTCGATCACCGGCGTGCTGATGCCGGTGCCGGCGCAGTTGACGAGCACGTCGAGCCCGCCGAGCGCGTCCGCGAGCTCGTCGACCACCTCGGCGGCCCCGGGCAGCTCGGTGAGGTCCAGCGGCCGGATCTCGGCGCGCCGCCCCGCGGCCCGTACCTCCTCGGCGGTCTGTTCCGCCTTCTCCCGGTCCCGGTGGACGGTGATGCCGATGTCGAAGCCGGCCTCCGCCAGCACCACCGCCGTCGCCCGGCCGATGCCCGACTCCGAGCCCGTGATGATTGCCACTCCCGTCATGGTCGGGGGCATACCCGGCGCCGAAACAGGTAAACGGCGCGTTGCAAGGGTTCATACGCGCGGGAAGGAGACAGCCTCATGGCAGGGACGAGGAGCTGGCGGGCGTCGTCGGCGCCGATGGCGCGCACCGCTACCTGGCGCGGCCGGGGCGCCGCCTCTTTACAGTGGGCGGATGGGAACCAGGCAAGAGATCAGCACGCTGCCGCCCGAGGCGGACCTGGCCCGGGCCGACTCGCTGGCCCGGGAGATCTTCTCGGACATCGCCAACAAGTGGGCGTTCCTGATCATCGAGTTCCTCGGCCAGCGCACGATGCGCTTCAGCGAACTCCGTGACGAGGTCGGCGGCATCAGCCACAAGATGCTCACCCAGAACCTGCGCCTCCTGGAGCGCAACGGCCTGATCGAGCGCACCGTCCACCCGACCGTCCCACCCCGCGTGGACTACGCCCTCACCGCCGCCGGCCAGGCGCTGCGCGGGGTGGTCGACGGCATGTGCGGCTGGACCCAGACCTACCTGCGTCACATCGAGGCGTCCCGCACCCGGTACGACGCCCCCTGACGGCGACCCACCTGACATTCGATCTTCCCGCTCTGCGGGTGGTCCGGCCCGCATGCTCCCGCGGGCAAACCGGAGCGCCGGGCTCCGCTGGCGCTCCGCACGTCGCTCCGGAGCCGGTTCCGCGGTGGTCCGGGAGAACCCGGCTAGTCGATCATCGCGGTCGCCTCGACCTCGACCAGGTGTTCGGGCACGTCGAGCGCGACGATGCCGAACAGCGAAGCCGGCGCGGCCGGGGTCACGCCGAGCGTGGCGGCGGCGCGGGCGATGCCGTCGAGGAGCAGCGGCATCTTGTCCGGCGTCCAGTCGACCACGTGCACGACAAGCTTCACCACGTCGTCGAAGGTGGCGCCGGCCGCGGCCAGCGCGGTGCCGACGTTGAGGTAGGCCCGCTCGACCTGGGCGGCCAGATCGCCGACGCCGACGTCGTTGCCGTCCTCGTCCCAGGAGACCTGGCCCGCGAGGTGGATCAGTCTGGTCCCGGTCGCGATGGAGACCTGCCGATAGACGGGGATCTCCGGGAGTCCGGCGGGGTTGATCAAGGTGACGGCCATCGGGTTGTGCCCTCTCTTTTGGTTACTCAGGAACCGTAAGAGACCGGGACGTACCAGGGAAGAAGGCACTTTTTCGAAATTGAGGCACCTTTCGGTAACCCTGGCGTGCGCCGCCTGACCCCGGAGGGACAGCGCACGGCCCGGGCGGGCCGGTGCACCGGGAATGCCCTTCGTCAGGAGAGAAGGGAGCACGTGATGAGCACTGCTTTGGCCTGTCGCACCGCGGTCGTCACCGTCTACCTGATCGCGCTGCTGGCCGCTCCGGGCCGGGCCGCCGTCGCACCCGCGATGTTGCTGGGCCTGGTCTGGCTGGCCGGAGCCGTCCGGGACCTCACCCGCACCCGAGCCGCGCACCCGTCCTGTTCTTCGGGACCGGCCTTCCGGAGGACCACTGGCACGACAGCGACGAACGCGCCTCCGTCGATGTCCTGCTGGCCGGCGCCGAAACCCTTGCTCGTCTCTGGGCCTGGGCCGGGGACCAGCGGCCTGACTTCGGTTCCTGACCCGACGACGGCCGGCCGGCCCCGGCGGGTCAGTGGTCGCGGTAGGTCGCGCCGCCGTCCGACTCGGGTGTGGCAGGTGTGGCGCCGCCCTCGGGTGGCCCGCTTATGGACTGGCTCCCGGCCGCCAGCTCCGGGAACTTCGCGTCGAACGCGGGCCGTTCGGAACGGATGCGCGGCATACGGTCGAAGTTGCGCAGCGGCGGCGGGCTGCTCGTGGCCCACTCCAGCGAGTTGCCGTGGCCCCACGGGTCGTCCACGGTGACGAGCCGGCCCGCCCGGTACGAATGCCACACGTTCCACAGGAACGGCAGCACCGAGGCGCCCAGCACGAACGAGCCGAGGGTGGAGAACGTGTTGAGCGCGGTGAAGCCGTCCTGTGCCTGGTAGTCGGCGTACCTGCGGGGCATGCCCTCCGCGCCCAGCCAGTGGTGCACCAGGAACGTGGCGTGGAAGCCGAGGAAGGTGAGCCAGAAGTGAAGCTTGCCGAGCCGTTCGTCGAGCATCCGGCCGAACATCTTCGGGAACCAGAAGTAGACGCCCGCGAACACCGCGAACACGATCGTGCCGAACAGTACGTAATGGAAGTGCGCGACCACGAAGTACGAGTCGTGCACGTGGAAGTCGACGGGCGGGCTGGCCAGCAGCACGCCGGACAGGCCGCCGAACAGGAACGTGACCAGGAACCCGATCGCGAACAGCATCGGCGACTCGAACGTGAGCTGGCCGCGCCACATCGTGCCGATCCAGGCGAAGAACTTCAGGCCGGTCGGTACGGCGATCAGGTAGCTCAGAAAGCTGAAGAACGGCAGCAGCACCTGCCCGGTGGCGAACATGTGGTGCGCCCACACGCTCATTGACAGCCCCGCGATCAGCAGCGTGGCCGCGACAAGTCCCTTGTAGCCGAAGACCGGCTTGCGGCTGAAGACCGGGATGATCTCGGTGATGATGCCGAAGAACGGCAGCGCGATGATGTACACCTCGGGATGGCCGAAGAACCAGAACAGATGCTGCCAGAGCATCGGGCCGCCGGTCTCCGGGGCGTAGACGTGCGCCCCGAGCACCCGGTCCGCGGCGAGCGCCAGCAGGGCCGCGGCCAGGAACGGAAAGACCAGGATCACGAGCAGGCTTGTGACAAGCATGTTCCACGTGAAGATCGGCATCCGGAACATGGTCATGCCTGGTGCGCGGAGCGTCAGGATCGTCGTGATCAGGTTGACCGCGCCGAGGATCGTGCCGAGGCCGGACAGGGCCAGGCCGACGACCCACATGTTCGCCCCGACGCCGGGCGAGTGGGTGCCGTCGGAGAGGGGTGTGTAGGCGGTCCAGCCGTAGTCGGCCGTACCGCCGGGGGTGATGAAGCCACCCATCACGATCAGGCCGCCGAACAGGTACAGCCAGTAGGCGAACGCGTTCAGCCGGGGAAACGCGACGTCCGGCGCGCCGATCTGCAGCGGCACCACGTAGTTGCCGAACGCGAACACCACCGGAGTGGCGAAGAAGAGCAGCATGATCGTGCCGTGCATGGTGAAGAGCTGGTTGTACTGCTCCGGTGACAGGATCTGCATGCCGGGCCGGGCCAGCTCCGCCCTCATGATCAGCGCCATCAGGCCACCGGCCATGAAGAACGCGAACGACGTGACCAGGTAGAGGATCCCGATCTGTTTCGCGTCGGTGGTGCTGAGAAGGCGGCGCAGCGCGGAGCCCCGGGGCGGGCGGCGCACCGGCCATGGCCGGGTGACGATCGGCTTCGGAACGACTGTCGTCACGAAAAACTCCCATTCACCGGCATCAGTGGCGTGGGCGCGTGCCCCGTGCCACCCACCGGTAAACGTCCCTCTTCTGCCCGGAGCGCTGCGGGCCAGGACCAGCCCCCGGCGCGATCGGTGGCCGCGGACGGAGGCACCGGCGGGCCGCGCGGTGGCCCTGCCGGGCCGGAACGCCGGGTAGCCGGTGGAGGACGGCACGACACACCGACCGCGGAGGCTCCGATGTTCAAGCACGTGGACTACCTGCAGTTCCAGGCCAAGCCGGAGAAGCCCGACGCCCTGTTCGCAATGAAGTTGCAGGAGCTCGTCGGCGGCCAGTTCGGCGAGATGACTGTGATGATGCAGTACCTGTGGCAGGGCTGGACGTGCCGTGTCCCCGGCAAGTACAAAGACATGATCATGGACATCGCGACCGAGGAGATCGGCCACGTCGAGATGCTCACCACGATGCTGGCCCGGCTGCTTGAGGGCGCGCCCGCCGAGAAGGCGGTTGCGGCCAACCCGGTGCTGGCCGCCGTGATCGGCGGGATGAACCCGCAGCACGCCATCGCCACCGGCGGCAACGCGCTGCCGCGGGACAGCTGGGCGAACGGCGCGAACCTGATCGACGGCCGGCCGATCGCGCACGTCGCCGCGGCGCCGCTGACCGACGACAAGCCGCTCGGCCCGGCGCCGGACCCCCGCCTGTTCGTCACGTACGACGGCTCGCAGGGTCCCGGCAAGACCGGCGGGGGCGTCGCCGCCCACGCGCAGGGCGTCGCCAACGTGGTCAACAAGATCAAGGGTGCGCTGGACTGAGCCGGCACCGGGGAGCCGGGCGCGCAGACCGCCCGGCTCCCGGCGGCTCCGGACCCGCCTAGGGGTGGCCACCGTCGACGGCCAGGTTGACGCTGTTGACAAGTGTGTTCTCCAGGAGGAACAGGCAGGCGCCGACGATGTCGGCCATGGTGCCGAGGCGCCCGGTCAGGGAGAGCGCGCGGAACCCGCTCACGATCTCCGCCGCGGCCGCGTTTCCCTCCCAGAACGGGCTGTTCTCGATCAGGCCGGGGTGGATCGCGTTGACGCGGACCGGGGACAACTCGACGCTCATCGTGCGGACCAGGCCGGTGACCGCGCCGTTCACCGCGGTCACGGTGGTCGAGCCGGGGTAGGGGTAGTCCTTCGCCACGCCGCCGAACAGCAGCACGGAGGCGTCGGGGCCGAACCGCGGGGCGAGCGCGCTCACCACAGCGGTGTAGCCGACGATCTTCGTGACCGCCAGTTCGCTCGCCTTCGCGATGTCGTACCCCGCTATGGTGTTGCGGTCCCGGACCATGCCGACGATCGCGAGCCGGTCGACGCGCCCGACACCGGCAAGCATCGCGCCGATCTCGGCCGGCCGGGTCAGATCAAGCGGCAGCCCGGTGACAGCTCCCCCGGTCTCCTTCGACAGATCAAGGGCGATCTCCCGGGTACGCTCCGCGTCGCGCCCGGTGATCACCACCTCGGCGCCCCGGCGCGCATAGGCGGCCGCCAGCTCACGGCCGGTCCCCTGTGTCGCCCCGATGAGCACGACTGATGTCATGGTTCCTCTCCTGTTGTTCCGGGCCTCACTCGGCCTTATCCCGCCAGCTCGATGAGGTTGCGAAGCACGAGGGCGTGCGGCGCCTGGATCAGCCGCCCGCCCTCGTCGATCCGGCCCAGCTGCACCGCGGCCAGGCCGAGCGCGCCCACCAGTTCCGCGATGCGGTCGCCGGCCGCGGGCACGTCGGTGGCGATGAAGATGACGCGCCGCCCCACCGCGCTGTCGATCTCGGCGGCCAGGTCCGCGGCCGCGAGGTGGTTGAACGCCTTGACCACGTCCGCACCCGGCAGCTGCTCCGCCGCGTAGTGCGCGGACAGCCGCCCGCGCAGGATCTCCGCCGAGCCGGGCGAGTAGTGCGCGTTCGTCATGTCGACGACCGTCTTGCCGGTCCAGTCCGGCAGCTGCCCGCCGAAGCGCGCCACCGCACCGAACGGCACCGCCATGAAGATGACGTCGCTTGTCAGCGCCGCCTCCATGGTCACCGGGCGGACGCCGGGGCCGATCGGGTCGATCGTCTCCGGCCCGCGGGTGTTGGCGATGTCCACCTCGACGCCCGCCCGGGCGAACAGCCTGGCCAGCGCCGTGCCGATGCTGCCGCTACCGGCGATCGCGTACCGCGTCATGTCGAGTCCTTCGATTTGGTTAACGTGTTAACCAGAAGCTACGCCGCGCCTGGTTCACATGTCAACCACCCGGTACGATTGCGGCCATGACGGAGGCCAGGTGGCTCAATGACCAGGAACAACAGGCCTGGCGCGGCCTCATGGCGATGCAGGACGAGCTCACCGAGTTCATCGAGCGGCGGCTACGCACCCGCTGCGGCCTCTCCAACGCCGACTACCAGGTCCTGGCGCACCTGTCCGAGGCGCCCGGCGGCCGGCTGCGGTCGTTCGCGCTCGGCCGGCTGCTGCGCTGGGAGAAGAGCCGGCTGTCCCAGCACCTGAGCCGCATGCAGACCCGGGGCCTGGTGACCCGCGAGCGCAGCGAGGACGACCAGCGTGGCGCGGTCGTCACCATCACGCCCCGCGGCACCGAGCTGATCACGGCCGCGGCGCCACAGCACGTGGCCGACGTGCGCGCCGCCGTGATCGACCAGCTCACCGAGGTGGAGCTGCGCACGCTCGTCACCATCGGCGACAAGGTCCGCGCCCGGCTGGCCGTCCTCGGCACCGCGGACTGAGCGGCGGGCTTGACCCTGTCACTGTGTCAAGCCGTTGACTTGGCGGCGGAGGTGGTTCCGATGAACCCGCAGGTGAGCGCGCTCGGCGCCGAAAACCCGTCGACCCGGCTGCAGGCCGCCCTGGCCGCCGGCACCCGCCCGGAGCCCGCACTCCTCGACGCGCTCGTCGCCCGGTGCGCGGTCGAGCCGGACTTCTTCGTCCGCGACATGCTCACCTGGGCACTGACCCGGCTCCCCCGCGAGATCACGGTGCCCCGCCTGCGCGCGGAGCTTCTCGCCGCGCCGGCGCAGGCCCGCAGCCAGGCGCTGCACACGCTCTCCAAGATCGGGGACCGGGACGCGTGGCCGGCGGTCACCGACGCGCTGCTTCACGATCGGGACGACGAGGTCGCGCGGGCCGCCTGGCGGGCCGCGGTCGCGCTGGTGCCGCACGGCGAGGAGCAGTCGCTGGCCGTGACGCTGGCGTCGGAACTCGGCCGCGGCGACCGTACCGTGTGGTGGAGTCTGAGTCAGGCGCTGGCTGCGCTCGGCGACGCGGCCGAGCCGGTGCTGTCCCGGGCGACGACCCACCACGACCCGGCGGTACGGGCACACGCGCACGCCACCACCCGCCTGCTGCACGACCCGGACGCCGAGCCCGGCCCCGCGATCGAGGAGGCGAAGCGGATCGTGGCACTCGGCCCGGACTGGAGACCGGAGGAGACGACCGCGTGATGATCCCGCACCACGGACCAGCTGGGGCACGGCGTGCTGATCGGTGAGGTGGCGCGCCGCTCGGGGGTGAGCGCGCGGATGCTGCGGCACTACGACTCCCTCGGCCTCGTTCGGCCAAGCGGCCGCACCGTGGGCGGATACCGGGAGTACACCACCGGCGACATCCGGCGGATCTTCCACGTCGAAGGGCTGCGCTCCCTCGGACTGTCGCTGCGGCAGATCGCCCGCACGCTCGACGATCCCGCCTTCACCCCGTCCGCCCTGGTCGGCGACCTCGTCGTGCAGGCCGAGGCACGCCTGCGCCAACAGCGGGAGCTTCTCGGCCGCCTCCGCACTGTCGACGCCGCAGGCCCCGCCGACTGGCAGCACGTCGCCCGGATCGTCGAACTCCTGCACGGCCTCGGCTCACCGAGCGCCGAACGCCGTCAGCAGGCAGTCCTGGCCGACCACGCGCCGGCCGAGCTGCTCGCCGACGCGGTCCTCACCGAAGCCGACCCCTATGTGGCGGGTGCGCTGCGGTGGGCGCTCGCGCGGGCCGGCGGTGCCGGTGCGGCCGGCCTGGCGCCCGGTCTGGCCTCCGACGACGCCGGGGTCCGGCGCCGGGCGGTCCTGGCCCTCGGCGAACTGCACGACGACGACGCGACAGCACTGCTCACCGCCGCCCTCGACGACCCGGACCCGGCGGTCCGCGGACCGGCCGCGCTCGCGCTGGGGGCCAGGGGCGCGACGTCGGCCGTGCCCGCGCTCCTCACCCTGGTCGCGGACGGCCCGAACGACGTCGAGGCCGCCGAGCTGCTCGGCGCGCTTGCGGGTAACCCTTCGTGGGGCGCCCGGATCATTGCGGCGCTTGTCGCGCGGCTGGCCGACCCCGACGCCGGCGCGGCCGTGCGGTCGCGGCTAACCCAGGCGCTGGCCGAGATGCCGGGGACCATCGCGCTCGACGCGCTCCGCCTCCTGGCCCAGGACACCGACCGCCCGGTGGCCCTCCTCGCCTCGGCCCTCACGAAAGCCGCCGAGTCGCGTCTCTCACAGTGAGTTCCGGCGGCGGCGTGGACCGTCTCGCGTGCGGCTCCTGGAACCCGGCCGGCCCGCACCTCAGATTCAAACCCTTTGTCCTGGGTACGGAGGTCCGGTGAGCATGCGGGTCGTAGTGACCGGCGCGACCGGCAACATCGGGACCGCGCTGCTGCAATGGCTGGACGGGAACGCAGAGGTCGTCGGGGTGGCGCGTCAGGTACCGCCGGAGTCGCCGATCACCGGGTCTGAATCTCAGGCCGGTAGCGCGCCGGTGTCGAGCAGGTAGCGCGCGACCTCGGCGACCTTTCGCCGCCGGCCGCGCGCCGAGGTGCGGAGCAGGTCGAATGCGCGCACGGCGTCGACCCGGCGCTGGGCCATCAGGTAGCCGACCGCACGCTCGATGACGATCCGGTAGTCGAGCGCGTACTGCAGCTGCCCGGCCAGCTCACCGGCGCGGCGGGCAGCGAGCGCAGCGGCAAGGATCGTGCCGATCACGTCGGCGTAGCGGGTCAGCGCGAGTCGCTCGGACTCGTCCCAGACGTGCGGGCGATCGTGGAAGACGTCGAGCGTGCCGACCGGCACCCGCTCGATGCGGACCGGCACGCCGAGGACCGCGACAGCGCCCTCCCGCAGGAACGTCTCCCGGACCGCAGGCCAGCGCGAGTCCTGCCGCAGGTCATCCGCGTGGACCAGCTCGTTGTTCGTGAACGCTGTCACACACGGGCCCTCGCCCGCCGCGGACTCCGCGTTCTCCAGGAGGCGGCTGGTCGGACCGCTCGCAACCAGGTAGTGCAGGCTGCTCTCCTCGTCGGCGATCATCAGGCCGCTGCCCTTGACCTGGAACAACGTGACCACCGCATCGACAACCTCGCTGATTGCGGCGTCGATGTCGGTGCCCGAGCCGGTGTCGAGGTTGCGCAGGCTGGTGTTGAGACGCTCGGAGTCGATGGTGGGCACAGATCGCCACTTCCCCGTACCGCGGCGGGGAAACTGGTTTAGCCCGTCCGGGTGAGGGAGAATACTGCAACGTTGACCGTCTCCGCCCTGTGTCCGCGGACTGATGTCGTGAGGAACGACCATGTCTGTGGACAACCAGCGCATCAGCGCGCTCCGGCACCGTGTGCTTCTCGGACGGGACGCGGTGGCGCCGAGGATCACCAATCGCACGCTCGTCACCGGCGAGGTGCGGCTGCGGGTGACCGGCGAGATCGACCGGGACAACGCCCCCGCCCTGCACCACCGCCTGTGCGACGTGCTCGACCGGGTCACTCTGCCGCCGACGGTGACGCTTGACCTGAGCGGCGTGCCGCTGTCGGACACGGCGGGCGCCAGGGCGCTGGCGGCCGTAGCCGAGTTCGCGCGTTCGCGCGGCTCACGGCTCCGGCTCGCCCTGGCGTCGCCGCTCGTCCGGCACACACTCACCGTGTGCGGCCTGGGACCACTACTGGAGTGAGCCGGTCACCCGTTCGTGTCGCCCTCGCCGGTCCGCTTCTGCAGCTCGTCCACGCCCCGGTCGATGTGCTCGGAGTGCTTCCCTCCGGTGCGCTGGTCCACCGCGTCGCCGGCCTTCTCGAGACCCTGGTCCACCTGCTCGTCGTGCTTGTCGGCGAAGTCGCCGGCCTTCTTCAGGAAGTCGCTCATGACACCGGCTTACCCGTGAATCCGGGATAAATGCATGTGTGTTCGGCGACCGGGCGGGTACGCGGCTGAATGACCGAGGCACATGTCACCTACATCGGCAATGCCACCACCCTGCTGCGGCTCGGCGATCTCACGCTGCTCACCGATCCGGCGTTCGGCCCGGCCGGCAGCCGATACCACCTGGGGTACGGAGCATGGACCCGCCGGCTGATCGACCCGGCTCTCGGGCTTGGCGAGCTGCCGCCCCTGCACGCGGTGCTGCTGTCGCACCTGCACTCCGACCACTTCGACCGCACGGCGAGCCGGGGCCTCCCCGCGGACCTGCCGATCATCACCACGCCGCAGGCCGGCCGCAAGCTGGCCCGGACCCGGTTCACCACCACGCACGGCTTGCCGACCTGGGAGAACTTCGACCTCACTGTGGGCCGGCAGCGGGTGCGGATCACCGCGGTCCCCGGCCGGCACGGGCCCGGCCCGGTCGACAGGCTGCTGCCGGACGTGATGGGCTCGGTCGTGGAACTGTTCGAGGACGAGGTCTGCCGGCTGCGCCTCTATGTCACCGGTGACACCCTGTTCCGGCCGGAACTGGCGGAGATCCCCCGGCGCTGCGGTGACATCGACGCGATGCTGATCCACCTGGGCGGGACCCGGCTGCTCGGCATGCTGCTCACCATGGACGCCCGGCAGGGCGCGGACCTGACCGAGCTGATCCGGCCCGGGCTGACGCTGCCGATCCACCACGACGACTTCCGGGTGTTCACCTCGCCCGTAAGCGACTACTTCGCCACGGCACGCGACCGCGGGCTGACCGGCGTGTCACCTATCGGCCGGGGCGACACGGTCCGGCTGCCCCTGCGGCAGTCCGCAGGGGCAGCGGCGTAGTTACGTCGTCGCGCCTGTCGTCTCTGTGTTTGTCATCGAAAACCCTCCATGGGTACGGGGTGGAGGCCGAGGCGTTCCCGCCGGATCATTCGTTCCGGGGTGAACTGTTCCTCGGAGAGGCGGACCGGCCATGACCACTGTGCTCAGCATCGATCAGGGAACCTCCGGCACCAAGGCGATAGTTGTCGGCCCGGCCGGGCGGATCGCGGGCACGGCGGAACGGGCGGTGCGGCCGCGCTACGCACCCGGCGGCGCGGTGGAGCAGGACCCGGAGGCGCTGCTCAGAAGCGTGATCGAGGCCGGCCGGGAGGCGGTGGCGCGGGCCGGGCTGCCGGTCGGCGTGGTCACGCTCGCGAACCAGGGCGAGACCGTGCTGGCCTGGGACCCGCGGACCGGCCGGCCGCTGTCGGACATGATCGTCTGGCAGGACCGCCGGGCGGAGTCGATCTGCGCGGGCCTCGACGATCAACGGCAGACCTTCGCCGCGCGTACGGGCCTGGTGCTCGACCCCTACTTCTCCGCGCCGAAGATGGCGTGGCTGCGCGCGCACGTCACCCGCGAGGGCGTGGTGACCACCTCGGACAGCTGGCTGCTCCACCGCCTGACCGGTGCGTTCGTCACCGACGCGAGCACCGCCGGCCGTTCGCTGATCACCGGCCTGGACACCGCCGCCTGGGACCCCGAGCTGCTCGCGCTGTTCGGCCTGGACGCGGAGCCGCTTCCGGAGATCGTGTCCTGCGACGCGCTTGTGGGAACCACCGACGCGTTCGGCGGCACGCTCCCGGTCGGCGGGCTCGTCGTGGACCAGCAGGCCGCGCTGGCCGGCGGCGGCTGCCTCGCGCCGGGCGACCTCAAGTGCACGTTCGGCACCGGCGCGTTCCTGCTGGCCAACACCGGTGCCGGCGCGACCCGGTCGCGTACCGGGCTGGCCGCCTCGGTCGCCTGGCGGGTGCGCGGCCGGACCACGTACTGCCTGGACGGCCAGGTCTACGCGGCCGCGGCCGCGGTGCGCTGGATGCAACGCCTCGGGCTGGCCGGCCCGGCCGCGGAGCTGGACCGGGTCGCGGCCCCGGACGCCGGCGGCGTGCTCGCGGTGCCGTCCCTGGCCGGGCTGGCCGCCCCCTGGTGGCGGCCGGACGCGACCGCGTCACTGACCGGGATGACGCTGTCCACAACCGCGGGCCACCTGGTCACCGCCGTGCTGCAGGGCATCGCCGCCCAGGTCGCCGAGCTCGGGGACGCGGTCGCCCGCGACCTCGGCCGACCGCTGACCCGGCTGCGCGCTGACGGCGGCCTGACCGGCTGCCGGACGCTGATGCAGGCGGTCGCGGACGTGATGCAACTGCCGGTGGAGGTCTTCCCGTCCCCGCACGGCACCGCGCTCGGCGCGGCCGCGTTCGCCCGGATGTCGGTCGCACCGGACCTGAGCCTGGCGGACGCGGTGATCCCGTGGACGCCACGCGTGGTCCACACGCCGCGCTGGAACGCCGAGCGGGCGGCCGCGTTCCGGGAGCAATGGCGGCGGGCCGCCCTGGGCTGACGGGCGGCGGGCCACCCTCGACTGACGGCGACAGGCAACCATCGGCTGATGGCGGCAGGCCGCGCTCGGCTGACGGCGACAGACCGCGCTCGGCTGATGGTGGCGGGGCGCGCTCAGGGCAGGTTTAGTGTGCGGCACATCCGCAGGCTGACGATGTGGTCGTCGATGCGGGACAGCGCGGCCCGGACCGTTTCGACCGGCTCGAAGCCGCGCGCCCGGTAGAAACCGATGCCGTCGCGGTCGCCGAGGAAGACCGACACCCACATCTCGGTGCCGCCGGCCGCCCGGATCTGCGCCGTGACGCTCTCCAGAAGCAGCGTGCCCAGGCCGCGGCCGCGGACCGACGACTCGAGGTAGACGCGGGACAGCTCGCCCTTGCCGGGTGCGAGCATGCCGCCGCCGGCCGCGCCGAGCACCCGGCCCTCCTCCTCGACCACCTGGTAGCCGAACCACTCCGGCGGCGAGGGCGTGATCTCCTCGGCCACCCGGGCCGGGTCGTAGAAGGCGACGACCGATCGGTCTATGTATCCCTGGGGCAGCAGCTCGCGGTACGTCTCGCGGTAGGCCGTGGCGCAGATCGTGGCGATGCTGGTCACGTCGGCTTCCACGGCGGGACGGACAACGGCGGTCAACGATGATCCTGGCACGACGAGAAGATTAGAGGTTGGCCACCAGTAGCGCGCCGGTCGCCTCCAGGTGTGTCCGCATCGCCTCGAACGCGGCGTCGCCGTCCCGGGCAAGCACCGCGGCGACGACCGGCACATGCTCCGCGTGGATCTCGGCAAGCGTGCGGCCGCTGGCCGTGGTGGGCGGGCCGAGCAGCGCGGTGGTGGTGCGCAGTTGCGCGACGATCGCGGCGGACCGGGGCCGGCCGGCCGCGCGCAGCAGCAGGTCGTGCAGCTCGCGATCGGCGGCCCAGAAGTCCGCGTCGGCCGCGGACGCCATCCGGTCGAGCACCTCCCTCAGCAGGGCGTGCTGCTCGTCCGTGCCGAACAGCGCGGCGCGCCGGGCTGCGGCCGGCTCCAGCGCGAGCCGGATGTCGATGATCTCCTCCACGTCGTGCGCGCGCGGCGGAAGCACCCGGAAGCCGCGGTTGCGCCGGATCTCGACAAGCCCGGCCTCCGCCAGCCGCAGCAGCCCTTCCCGGACCGGGCTACGGGACACGCCGAGCAACTCCGCCAGCTGGTAGACCGAGTAGGTCCGGGACGGCACGAGCTGACCTGCGGCGACACCGTCACGAACCGCCTGGGCGACCGCGTCGGCGAGCGTCCTCGCCTCCGGCAGGCTGAGCCGGGCCTCCGGCAGGCTGAGCTGGGACTCCGGCGGCGGGCTGAGCTGCGCCCCCTCGGGCGGGCTGAGCTGCGCCTCCGGCGGCGGCCTGAGCTGCGCCTCCGGCGACAGACTGAGCTGGGACTCCGGCGACGGACCGGGCCGGTCCTCTGGCGGCGGGCCTGTTCGGGCCCGTGTCGACGGGCTGAGCTGGACCTCTGGTGACCGGCCAGGTGTGGGCATGAGTAACATGTTACGCATGACTGACGTGGTGACGGACGTGGTGGCGGCCCTCGAGCGCGCCGGGCTCGAGGTGCGGTCCGACCCGGGCACGCGCGGCATGTACGCGTCCGACGCCTCGCTCTACCGGATCCCGCCGCTCGCCGTGGTCCGCCCACGGCACGTCGACGAGGTCGCGGCCACGCTCGCGGTGGCCCGGGAGTCAGGCGTTCCGGTCACCTCCCGGGGCGCGGGTACCTCGGTAGCAGGCAACGCGGTCGGCCGCGGCATCGTCCTCGACTTCTCCCGCCACCTGAACCGGGTGCTGAGCGTCGACCCGGAGGCGCGGACCGCGGTGGTCGAGCCCGGCACCGTGCACGCGGTCCTGCAGAAGGCCGCCACCCCGCACGGCGTGCGTTTCGGCCCGGACCCGTCGACCCACCCGCGCTGCACGATCGGCGGCATGATCGGCAACAACGCCTGCGGCTCCCGGTCGCTTGCGTACGGCCGGACCTCTGACAACGTCGCTGGCCTGTCACTTCTGTCCGTCGACGGGCGCGCTTTCAGCACCGGTTACCACTCCGGCGGCGAGGCTTTCGTCACCGGCGCCGACGGCCTGATCGGCGACCTGCGCGCGGTTCTCGGCAGGCACCTGGCCACGGCCCGCACCGAGTTCGACAGGTTCGGCCGTCAGGTCTCCGGCTACGCCGTGCACCACCTGCTGCCCGAGCGGTTCGACCTGACCAAGGCGCTGGTCGGCTCCGAGGGCACGCTCGCGGTGATCACCCAGGCGACAGTGAAGCTTGTGGTGGACGCGCCGGTCCGGGTGGTGGTCGTGCTCGGCTTCCCGGACATCGTGGCCGCCGGTGAGGCGTCCCCGTCGGTGGTCGCCCACGGCCCGACCTCCTGCGAGGGCCTCGACTCACGCCTGCTCGACGTGCTGCGCGCCCGCCGTGGGCCGGACGCGGTGCCCCCGCTCCCCCGCGGCCGTGCCTGGCTGTTCGTGGAGCTGGCCGGCGACGACGCCGATGAGGTCGAGGCGCGGGCGCGGAAGCTGGCGGGCGATGGCATCACCGGGGACGCGCTTGTCGTCACGGACCCGGCCACCCAGGCCCGGCTCTGGCGCATCCGTGAGGACGGCGCCGGGCTGGCGGGGCGCGCGCCGTCCGACCGGCCCGCGTGGCCCGGCTGGGAGGACGCGGCAGTGCCACCGCAGAAGCTGGGCGCGTACCTGGCCCGGTTCGACGAGCTTGTCGCGTCGTACGACATGACGTCCGCGCCGTTCGGGCACTTCGGCGACGGGTGCATGCACGTGCGCCTGGACCTGCCGCTCGACCAGCCCGGCGGCACGAAGATCATGCGGGACTTCCTGACCGACGCGGCGAGGCTTGTCGGCGAGTTCGGCGGGTCGCTGTCCGGCGAGCACGGCGACGGGCGGGCCCGCTCCGAGCTGCTGCCGCACATGTACTCGCCGGACGCGATCGCCCTGTTCGGCGCGGTCAAGGCCGCGTTCGACCCGGGCAACCTGCTCAACCCGGGTGTGCTTGTCGACCCGGACGCGATCGACGCGGACGTACGCCCGGCCGGCCGGTTCCCGTTGAAGCAGCTGGCCATGGCCTACCCGCACGACGACGGCGACCTCGGGCAGGCGGTGCACCGCTGCACCGGCGTGGGCAAGTGCCGGGCGGACAACTCCGCGGCCGGCGGCGTGATGTGCCCGTCGTACCTGGCCACCCGCGAGGAGAAGGACTCCACCCGCGGGCGGGCCCGGGTGCTGCAGGAGGTGGTGCGCGGCGAGTTGTCCTTCGCCGACCCGCACGTACACGATGCGATGGATCTCTGCCTGGCCTGTAAGGGCTGCGCGTCGGACTGCCCGACCGGCATCGACATGGCGACCTACAAGTCCGAGGTGCTGCACCAGACCTACCGGGGCCGGCTGCGGCCGCGCTCGCACTACACGCTCGGGAAGCTGCCGTTCTGGGCGCGGCTGGCCGGCTGGGCGCCACGGCTGGCGAACCTCGGCGTGCGGCTGCCCGGCGTGGGCCGGCTCGCGTTGTGGCTGGCCGGGGTGGACGGGCGGCGCTCGGTGCCGGCGTTCGCCCGCAAGCCGTTCCGACGGGTGTTCAGGCCGCTCGCCACCACCGGAACACCTGTCGTGCTGTTCGCGGACTCGTTCTCGGACGCGTTCTCCCCCGAGGTCGCGGAGGCCACGGTCCGGGTGCTGCGCGCGGCCGGGTACGAGCCGCGGCTGCCGTCCGGATCGGTCTGCTGCGGCCTCACCTGGATCACCACCGGGCAGCTCGACGCGGCGAAGAAGATCCTCACCCGTACCGTGGCGGCGCTTGCTCCTGATGCTCGTGCCGGCGTGCCGATCGTCGGCATCGAGCCGTCGTGCACCGCCGTGCTCCGCTCCGACATCCACGAGCTGCTGCCCGGCGATGAGGACGCCGCCGCGGTCGCGCGGTCGGTGAAGACGCTTGCCGAGCTGCTCGCCGGCACGCCCGGCTGGACTCCGCCGGACCTGTCAGGTGTGGAGGTCGTCGCGCAGCCGCACTGTCACCACCACGCCGTGCTCGGCTGGAAGGCCGACGCGGACCTGCTCTCGTCCACCGGCGCGACAGTCAAGCGGCTGGCCGGCTGCTGCGGTCTGGCCGGCAACTTCGGCGTGGAGATCGGCCACTACGAGGTCTCGGTCGCGGTCGCGGAGCAGAACCTGCTGCCCGCGCTCGACGCGAAACCGGACGCCGTGGTCCTCGCGGACGGCTTCTCCTGCCGCACCCAGATCACCGACCTGCGCGACCGGCCGTCCCTGCACCTGGCCCAGCTGCTGGACCGCTGAGCCAGGCGCCGCCTCCGGGTCAGCAGTTGCCGCTGACCTGGAGGTGGAACGGGACGTCGGTCAGGCCGCCGCCGACGTTCTTCGTCTCCACCCGGACCGCCCAGTCCGGGTAGTCGGCGTCACGCGTGGTGAACGCGAGCACCTGCTGACCTGCCGAGCCCGCGCCGGGGTCGCCCGGGACGGCCACGAACGCGCAGCCGTACGAGTTGCCGCCGAGCAGGTACACCCGGTACTGGCCGAGGCCGATCCTCTCGGAGCTGATCAGCAGCGACGCGGTGCGGGCCGCGATACCGTCCGCACGGACCACCGCCCACCGGCTCACACTGCCGGCGTCCGGGCACTGCACCTGCAGATGGAACGCGCTGTCGGTGAACGCGCCCGGAAGCGTTCTGGTCTCCACCCAGACCGCGTTCGGGTTGCCGGACCGGGTCGCGGTCGAGATCGTGCCCGGCGCCGCCACACCTGTGAAGCTCGTGTGCCCGCGCGTCGCCAGATAGGCGCAGCCGGACACGGGCTTGTTCAGCCTCACCTCGTACCGGCCGGGCCCGAGCCGGACCACCGACGTGACCGACGCCGACCCGCGGGACAGCGTGCCGTCGCCGCCGACGACCGCCCAGTCGGTGTCCGGCGGGCACATCGCGTGCAGGTGGAACGGGAAGTCGGCGAGCACACCGCCGGGCGACGCCCACGTCTCCACATGTACGCGGCTGGGTGCGCCGCCGCTGGCCACCGTCACCACACCGGGTGCGTAGACGATGTCGTTGCCCGGCCCGGCGATCGTCGCGGTGTACGAGCACGGGTCCATGTTGCGCTGGAACTGGACCTCGTACCGGCCCGCCGACTGCCGGACCACGCCTGTGACGCCGGATCCGCGTACCAGGGTGCCGGTGTAGTCGGTGACGGCGAACAGGCCCGGCGCGGTCGAGGCGGCGGCCTGCGTTCCCGGAAGGATTGAGGCGGCGGCCGCGACGGCGAGCACCGCCAGGATTCTTGAGAGGCGCACGAGAGCACTCCTGTCTGCTGGGCCGCGACCCCGCGACCGCGGCTGTGTCACCTGTCCACGGCCACTCCCGGCCCGGCCCGCCGGGACGCCCGGTCACGCAGATGACGAGCGCTTCCGGCCCGGCCGCATCACCGCGCCGCCCCGGCCCGACGGGTCCGGCATGGACGCCGACCACGACCTCGTCGCCGCGATCCGCCACGGTGACCGCCGGGCGCTCGAGACGCTGTACCGGAGGCACGCCGCCTGGCTGACGCCCCGGCTGTCCCGCCGCTGCGCCGACCCGTGCCTGGTCGACGAGGTCGTCCAGGACACGTTCCTGGCCGTGTGGCGCGGCGCGGACCGCTACCGGGGCGGCGGCGACGTGGCGGCCTGGATCTGGGGCATCGCGATCCGGCGGCTCTTCGCCCGCTTCCAGGGCCGGAGCGCCGCCACGCTGCGCCTCACCGGGGCGGAGCAGATCGCGCCGTCCGCCGAGGACCTGGTCCTGGTCGGTGTGGAGTACGGGGACGCCGGCGGCGCGCTCGGCCGCATCCCGCCGGAGCTGCGGGCGGTCGTGCAGGCCACGGTCCTGGACGGGCTCACCACCCGGGAGGCCGCGCGGCGGCTCGGCATCCCGGCCGGCACCGTCAAGTCCCGGATGCTGCGCGCCCGCGCGGCCTTGCGCGAGGAACTGGCCTCGCACCGCCCGCGCGTCGGCACGGGCGGGGAGAGTCTCAATACGTGTCGCGCGCGCCCCGGTCCATGAACGCGTCAAGCATGGAGGCGGGGATGGGCAGGCCGGCCTGGCTCTTGGCGAGGCGTCCCGCGGTCGGCACGTCCGCGCGCCGGGGCCAGGTGTCCGTGTCCCACAGCGAGGCGCGGACGAACGCACGGCTGCAGTGCAGGAACAGCTCCTCGACGCGGACCTCCACGGTCAGCTGCGGGGTGACGCCCTGCACGGCCAGCCGTTCCGCGTAGGGCGCCTCGGCCACGATCCGGGCGCTGCCGTTGACGCGCAGCGTGTCGCCGGAGCCGGGGACGATGAACAGCAGGCCGACGTGCGGGTTGCGGAGGATGTTCTCCAGGCTGTCCAGGCGTCTGTTGCCCTTGCGGTCCGGGAAGGCGAGCGTGTGCTCGTCGAGGACCAGGGCGGCGCTACCGGGCGGGTCGCCGCGCGGGGACACGTCGCAGAACCCCTGCTTGGAGGCGGTCGCGACAAGGAAGAACGGGCTCAGCTCGATGAAGCGGCGGGACTCGGCGTCGATGTGGTCGATGCCTTTCTCCGCTATCAGGCGCAGCGGGCGCTTGACGTACTCGCGCAACCGTTCGGACGTGTCGATCACTGTGGTCATGGTGTCTCCTCTGGGAATCTGCTGATGCCGGTGCGGCCGTGAGGAACAGGCGACGGCCCGCGAATCAGGACAGCGCCTCCGCCAGGCGCAGGCGCACGCCGTCCATGAACAGGCCGAGGCCGTAGGCGAAGCGCTCGTCCGGGTCGGACCGGACCACGTCGCTCATCGCGCTGAGCAGCGCGGTGTCCTCGATGCCCCGGTCCTCCCAGTCGCCGGCCTGCGCCTGGGCCTGCTCCTCGATGGTGTAGCCGAGCACGTAGTACATGAGCGAGAAGATCACCCAGCCGGCCCGATCGAGCGGGTAGCCGGCGTCGGTCAGGATGCGCACGCCCATCTCGCCGGCGTGCACGGTGTTCTGCTCCTGGACGTAGGTGCCGGCCATCACCCGGGCGCCGTCGCGGTGGGCGAGCAGTGCGCGGCGGGCGCGGGTCGCGTACTCGGTGAGCTGCGCGTCCCAGGTGCCGGGCGCGAGCGGCGGGTCGGCCGACTCGCCGATCATGCGGTCCGCCATCGCGCCGAGCAGCGCCTCCTTGTCCTTGAAGTGCCAGTAGATCGCGCCGGCCTGCACACCGAGCCGGGCGCCGAGCTTGCGCATGGTCAGGCCGTCGAGGCCCTCGGCGTCGAGCAGGGCGATCGCGGCGGTGACGATGTCCGCCCGCTTGAGTTGCATGGGGGCATCGTCGCATCAGTCCTGAACGATGTTCAATCCTGAACGCTGTTCAGGTGGTCGGCGTCACACCGCACGCGTCGATATGGACATGGCCGCTTACGGTTTCGGACGTGACGTATCCGAGCGAAGCCCGGCCCACCCGGTGGGTCCTCCACGTTGTCCTCGCGACCGCGGCCGTGCTGGCCGTCGGTGCCGCAGGTGCCGGTTTCGTGCTGCTGCGGCCCCGGGACAACGCGTCCACCGCGCCACCGGCCCCCACCGACGAAGCGGCGCCGGCACCGGCGGAGAACACGCACGAGAACTGGCCGGAACTGACCGCGCTGCCCGCGGACACCGCGCCGGACGGCACCGGGAGCGGGGCCGAGACGCAGATCGCGTTCGAGAACCACACCGGGGAGCGGCATCTGATCTCGTGGCTCGAGGCGGACGGCACCACGACGGCGTACGCCACACTGGAGCCGGGCTACAGCTACGACCAGCCGTCCTACGCCGGCCACTACTGGCTGGTGTCCACGGCCGACGGCACGCCCGCCGCCGTCTTTCAGGCCGCGGACGTGCCGAGCCGGGCGATCATCGGTTAGCGGACTCCGCGACGTAGGCGTCCATCGTGGCGCAGACCTCGGCGAGGAAGCGCTCGAACTCGGCCAGCAGCTCCGGCGGGTAGGTGCTCATCATCGCGCCCATCCGGTCGGCGAGCGGGCCGAAGAACCGGCCGACCATGGCCTCGACGCCGTCGGTCGACCGCAGCGTGACGACCCGCCGGTCCACGCTGTCCCGGGACCGGGTCACGTGGCCGGCGGCCTCAAGCCGGTTGAGCAGCGCCGAGGTGGCACCGGGCGTCAGGCCGACGCGATGGCCCAACTCGGCCTGCGTCAGCGGCGCGCCCCGGTCCTGCGCGGAGAGGATCTCCACAAGCGCGTGACCGTCAGTGGTGTGCAGGCCCATCCGGGCGCCGAACTGCCGCCCCAGCTCCCCGAAGACGGTGCCGTGCTCGCGCAGCCCTTGCAGCAGGCGGTCACGCTGCGCCTCCGGTCCGGTCGCGGCGTCGAGCACTCGGGGCCTCCTCAGATCTTCGGCGCGGAACAGTATCAGCGTAGAACTACCCGGGTCTTCCGGGACCACCGCGGGACCGGCTCCGGAGCGACGTGCGGAGCGCCAGCGGAGCCCGCCGCTCCGGTTTGCCCGCGGGAGCATGCGGGCCGCCACCACCGCGGAAGCGGGAAGAAATGTCGTTTCCCGGCTCGGCGCCCGCGGGCCGGACCGTGGCTCAACCGGCCCTACAGGCGTGTGGTGTCGATCTTCTCGCCGAGCAGGACCGCGCCGGCCGTCTCGACGATGTCTGCGGAGACCATGGCGTGCTGGGTGGCGGCGTGCACGTCGCGGAAACGCCGCTGGAGCGGGGCGGCGTCGTAGAGCGCGGTGCCGCCGGCCGCGGCGTAGAGCAGGTCAACCGCGTGGGCCGCGTGACGGGTGGCGGTCACGATCGCGAGGCGCTGGGCGGCGCGGCGGGTGCGTCCGGCGCCGCCCTGGGTGATCTCGCTGCGCAGGTAGGCGAGGCCTGACGCGTGCAGCGCGGTGGCCTCGGCGAGCGCGGTCCGGGACGGCGGGCGGCCCACCCGGCCGAGCGCGGTGAAGTCCTCGATCGCGGCGCGGGCGATGCCGAGCGCGACCGCGCCGATGCCGAGCGACAGTGTGGTGAACGGTGGCAGCCGGTGAAGCGGGCCGGTCGCGCGCGGCGGCTCGGCCAGGCTGAACACGCGCTCGGCCGGCACGAACACGCCGTCGGCGGAGAAGTCGTGGCTGCCGCTGCCGCGCAGGCCCATCACCTGCCAGGTGTCGTGGACCGTCACGTCGGCCGCGTCGAGCACGCACATCCGCACCCCGAGCGGGGTCATCGCGCCCGCGACCAGGTGGGTGGCGTGCCGGCAGCCGCTTGCGAACGCCCAGCGGCCGGTCAGCCGGAAGCCGCCGTCGACCGCCTCGGCCCGGCCCATCGGCGCGGCCACGCCGGCGATCAGGAAGCGCGGGTCGGCGAGCAGCCGCTTCGCCACGTCCGGGTCGAGCCAGGCCAGCGCGATGCCGGTGGCGCCGCCGATCATGGCGACCCAGCCGGTCGCGCCGTCGGCCCGGCCCAGCTCCTCGAAGACGTCGACCAGGTGTTCCGGTGCGGCCTCCAGGCCGCCGGACGCGGCCGGCGCCGCCAGCCGGAACACACCGAGGTGCAGAAGAGCATCAACGATCTCCGGGGGTACGGCCGCCTCCCGGTCGATCCTGGGGCCGAGTTCACGGATCGTCGGGCCAAGGTCGCGTACCTGATCCAGCATCGGCCCATTGTCACCCCGCGACGAACTCCGCGACCGCCGCAGGCGTGACTTTCGGCGTCTTCCGCTGTGACAGGTGTGCACACGGCAGCCACCTCACCAGGTGGCATGGATGCCTCACTATGGGTAGCGCCACCTCACCCTAGGAGCCCCATGAGCCAGCGCAGCCGTCTCATGGCGCGGATCCTGATCACCACCACAGTCGGCGGCGCCACCTTCCTCACCAGCGCGTTGGTGAAGCAGCCGCCCGCCCAGGCGGTGATGCTCGCGTTCTTCGTCGGCGGCGTCGTGCTTGTGGTGCAGCTGCTCGCCGAGTTCGACAACCGGGTGGCGGCCGTGGAGGCGGGCCAGGGCCGGCTGACCACCGAGCTGCGTGACCTGCTTGCCGACAAGTTCGCCGCGGTGAGCGAGGCCACGGAACTGTTCGGCCGGGTGGAGAACTCACCGCTGCGCGACGACGTCCTGCAGGTCGCGCACAGCGCGCTGCAGGTCCGGCACACGCTGCCGCCGCTTGTGGTGGACCTGGCCAGATCGCAGCTGCAGTACGCCGACCACCTGCTCCGGCAGGTCGGCAGCGGCGAGGTCACCTACGAGGGTGAGGACCGGGAGTGGCTGCTCGCGCTGACCCACCACGTGCGCTCCACGCTTGACGCGATCAGCCCGGGCGGAAGCGATCCGGACGGCCGGTTCCTCGACGAGGGCCTGTGGCGGACCGAGCTGGGCCGGCGGTACCTGGAGGCGCAGGGCCGGGCGCTGCGCAACGGCGTGACGATCCGCCGGATCTTCATCCTCGACCACGAGAGCCTCTTAGCCGACCCGGTCTTCCGCGAGATCTACGACGAGCAGGCGGCGATGGGCATCCAGGTCCGGGCGATCGCGCTGCCGGAGATCCGGATCGCGGGACTGAGCTTCGTGTCGGATTTCATCCTCTTCGACGGCGTCGCCAGCTACGAGTCCGAGCAGGCGCCGACCAGACAGCGACACGCCCCGCCGATGTACGTCCGCACGCAGCTGTTCCTGGACAGCCGCCGCATCGACCTGCAACGGCAGCGGTTCGAGGAGCTGTGGCCGGCCGCTCACGACCTCGGCGCCTCCACCAGGTCCGCGGCGGCCGACGCGCAGCCCCAGGACAGACTGACCCCGCCCCCGCCATGACCGTAGTTGTGCACCAGATGCCCACCGTCGATCTCCTCCCGCTCGACCCGCACCCGCGACCGCGTGGGCCGGAAGCCGACCCGGTGTTCCAGGACGCGGACGCCGGCCAGCTCCGGCCGGACCGCGGCGCAGCGCGCGACGATCCGTTCCGCGAGCGCGGGGTCCCAGGCCCGGTCGGTACGCGTGGCGTGGGCGGTGCTGCCGAGCACCATCCGCTCGCCGTGCGGCAGGAAGTACGTCATCTCGGCCGCGTCCTCCGCGTCGGCGAAGAACTCGTGGATGCCCGGGTTCTCCACCACGACGAGCTGGCCGCGGACCGGCACCACGTCCGGGTCCGGAACCAGCTCGCGGGCGTCGGCGCCGGAGCAGTTGACCACCGCGGTGTACCCGGCGGGCAGAGCGGCCAGCGGGCCCGCCTCGCCCTGCTCGATCTGCACGCCCGCGTCCTTCGCCCGCATGACCAGGTAGGTGAGGTAGATCGGCATGTCCACGATCGGCGCGGTGTACCGCCACCCGGACAGATATCCGGCGGGCAGCTCGGCCGGGTGCACCACGGTCAGGTCCGGCAGGTCGCGGAGCCAGACCGGCGGCGCCATCCCGGTGTGCGACGCCTCCAGGCCGCGCACCAGCCGCACCCCGGTCTCCGGGTGGGCGGCGAGCGCCCGGAACGCCTCAAGCGTCTCGGTGCTCCACTCCGTCACCCGCTCGTGCTCGGCGACGACCGGGCCCCACAGCGCGCCCGCCGCGCACGAGGTGGACTCGTGTGGCAGCTCCCGGGCGCGGATGCGCACCCGATGGCCGCGCTCGGCGAGGCGCAGCGCGGTCGTTATGCCGGAAACACCGGCACCGATGACAAGAACGTCAATGCCTGAACGGGCCATTATAGGAGCCTAACGCGCGCTCAGGCCGCAGCGGTATATGCGATCTTCGCCCCGTCCTTACTCGATCAACCGTTTCCGCACAATGGGCTCGGAGAAGCATAGCGATCTCGACAGTCAGGCAACTTCCATTAGAGAATGAGCGGCCGGGTAACCGTCGGTGGTCCGGTCGTCACCGCCCGACCCGGAGGTTGAATGCTCGTGCTCGGCGAGGTCCGTACCGGCCTCCTGCAGAACTCCACGGCGCTGTCGAAGATTGACGCCGCACTTCTTCTCGACCTGGTGATGGGCGAGCGGGTCCGCGTGTCGGAGCGGCCGATTCACCACGCCACGTCGCCCGAGCGGCTGGTCGGCGTCGACTGCCCGCTCAGCTCGCAGAGCCGGGCGGCCGTGCGCGGCGTCGGCACGGTGCTCAGCCGGGCCGCGGTGACGGAGGGCCACGTCCTGCAGGGTTCGGCGTACACCCGGGTCCGGCCGGGCGCCGGGCGGCGACTCCCGTGGGCGCACTACCTGGGGCAGCCTGGCCAGGTGGAGACGATCGGCCGCAGCAACGACGAGGATCTGGCACAGGGCTTCCTCGGCCCGGCCCGGCCGCCCGGCGCGCTTGACCTCGGCGCGATCTGTGACCGGGCGATGGACGAGGTGCAGCGGTCCCCGCGGCTGGATCGGCGGATCACGCTGCGGACCTCACCGACCAGCCTCCGCTGGGTCGCGGACGCGGATCCGTCCGGCGCGCTGCAGTTCACCGTGGTGTCGCCCACGCTGCGGACGCTGCGGGTGGCCGTGGCGAACGAGCGGCTGGAGGCGGCGGTCACGCTCTGCGAGGACCTCGCACTTCACGACTGGCTGCTCACCACGCTGCTGAACATGATCGACCGGCATCTGACCTCGGCCGCCGCGGACGCGCGCAACGTCCGCCGCCTCCGCCCGGCGATCGACCACCTGCTGCACCTGTGGATGCCCGCGGCCCGCGTGGACGAGGAGTTGCTCCCGGTCTGGGAGCGGATGGAGCGGCGGCCCGGCTTCACCCGGCAGTGGAATGCATGCGTCAGCAGAATCCGGGATCAGGTCACGGTCAACGCGATCGCGGTGCTGAGCGGGGACGAGAGACAGCGAGGGATGACCGGATGATCGAGAGTGCGGCGGATAGCCGGGAAAAGATCCCGATGGGACTTCTACGTAAGGTCGGCACTACAACGTTGAGCGCCGGCATCGCATATGTGATTACCAGCCTGGTCGACAAACCGAATATCGCGGGGTTCACGCTCTCCGTGCTGATCGGCGGAATCACCCTGATCGTGCAGTTTCTGAACGACTTCGAGAATCGGCTGCAGAATGTCGAGGTGCACCAGCGGGACCACGCGCAGCACGTCGAGGAGCTCGTCGAATCGCGATTCCACAAACTGACCGAGGCGACCGAGCTGTTCAGACTTGTGGAGACCTCGACGATGCAGCCGGACGAGGTCACCACGCTTGTCCGCCACTCCACGCTTATCGGGCCGACCACGCCGCCGCTCGTGCAGAGCCTGGCCAGCGCCCAGATCCGCCGGACGTCGAACCTGCTCCGGGAGCTCAGCGAGAAGGCGGACGCGATCTACGAGGGCGAGGACCGGGAGTGGCTGCTCTGCCTGACCGAGGACTCCGCGGTCGGTATCGACGCGGTAAGCCTGATGACCGTGGACTCCGGCAGCAAGGGCGTCCTGGAGGGCGGCGGCCTGTGGGCCAGCGACCTCGGCCAGCGCTACCTTGACGCGCAACGCCAGGCGGTCAAGCGCGGCGTCCCGGTCCGGCGGATCCTGGTGCTCGACCAGCCGACCGGGGAGGACGACGAGGAGCTGCGGATGCTGTCCGACCTGCACCGGGCGTCCGGGATCGAGGCACGGGTGCTGGAGCCGCGGTCCGTACCGGGGACGCTTCGCAACGCACTGCTGGACTTCATCGTGTTCGACGGCTCGCTCAGCTACGAGACGACCCGCGCATCGAGCGTCGACAGCTCCGCCAAGGCGATCATCGCGACCACCCGGCTGGTCATGCGACCCGATCGGGTACGGGAACGCATCCGCTGGTTCGAGGACATGTGGGACTCCGCGCGGGAGCTGCCCTGACAACCGGTACTCAAAAAAGCCGTGAAAACCGGCAAAACGGTCACGCTCAAACGGGTACGGGCGTGCGACACTGACGAGGGAACGGCTGTGCCCAGTCGCGGGCGGCGTGGAACAATGGGCGCCCCCGATCTGCCCACAATGGAGTTGTCGACGTGAGTGTCCTTAGGGAACAAGCCGGTCAGCACCGCGAGGACGAGCTGCGCCTCCGCGAAGAGCTGCACGGGATGTATACCCAGGTCGGCTTCTACGAGCCGGAGAAGTGGAAGTCCGCGCCCGCCACAGTCGACGAGCACTCCCTGAAGATCCTGGGCCATCCCGTCATGGAGGACTGGGAGCGGCCCTACATGCAGGAGCTCGCCCGGATCGCCACGCTCAACGGCGGCCGCGTGCTGGAGATCGGCTACGGGATGGGCATCTCGGCCGGGTTCATCAGCCAGTTCTACGACCAGGGCGTCACCGAGCACGTCATCGTCGAGGCCAACCATGACGTGGCCGTGCTTGCCCGCGAGTTCCGCGACAGGCACCGGCCCGGCCTGGTCCGGATCGTGGAGGGCGTCTCCTACGACGTGATCAAGGAGTCCGCCGGCGGCGTCTTCGACGAGGGCACCTTCGACGGCATCCTGCACGACGCGTACCCGCTTGAGGAGTCGCAGGTCCAGAACCAGGCGCACTTCGCCGACACGGCGTACCGGCTGCTGCGGTCCGGGGGGATCTTCACCTACTTCTCCGACGAGCCGACCGGGTACCGGCCCGAGCACCTGCAGATGCTGCTCGACGCCGGGTTCGCCCGCGAGGACATCGACCACCGGATCATCCCGGTCGCGCCGCCCGAGGACTGCCTCTACTGGAAGCGGGACACCATCCTCGCGCCGATCGTGCGCAAGCGCTGACGGCGCAGAGGCCTGTCGCTCAATCGCCTGTAGCTCAGACGCCTGTCGCGCAGTCGCCTGTCGCTCAGACGCCTGTCACTCAGACGTCGGCGAAGACGTATTCGACACGCCGGGTGAGGTCCGCGGGCACGTCGAACCCCTCCGCGGCCGCCCGGCGTAGTACCTGCTCGGCCGCCGGGCGCTCGACAGCGATCTGGCTCAGAATCGTGCGGACACCGTGCTCCGTGCTGAGGAAGCGATTGCCGAGCACCGAGGCGGTGCGGTAGGCGGCGAACGGGGCCGCGCGCGGGTTCATCCGCAGGATCGCGGGCACCTGCCGCCAGTCGTCCGGCAGCCGCTCCGGCACCGGGTGGGGCTCCGCCACCGGCGCGTCACGATGGCGCAGCAGCCCGAGCCGCAGCAGCTGCCACACCGCGGCGAGGAACGCGCACGACCAGGTCCGCTCCCCCGCCGTCTCGTCCCACAGCTGCACGTCCGCGAAGATCGAGTGCCGGTTGGCCGCGTGCTCAAGCGGCGGGCGCCAGCCGGGCGAGTCGACCATCGCCTGCGCGGCGGCCGTGTGCGGACTGCGCTGCCCGTTGCAGAGCCAGCCGGACTCGGTCGCCGGCGGCCGGTCGCCGTTGCTGCCCGGCACCGGGTCGGTCACGATGTGGTGCTCCACAAGCTGGGCCAGCGGCACGCCGTCCGCCACCGCGCAGCCGGCCTCCCGCGCGATGTAGTCGATCGAGAGACCCGCGGCGGCGGCGCTCTCCATCAACATTGGAATGATCTCGTCCGGCCGGCCGAACGGCGCGAAATAGTCGTCGATCAGGAAGCACGTCGCCACCCGGGGCGTACCCCGGGTCAGCCGCGCCCGGCAGGTCTGCCGGGCCGCCTCCGCCCACGGCGCCACCGCCCGGAAGTACCTGACCAGCCCGTCGGCCCCGGACCCGAGATCCTCGCGGTAGAGGTGGCCGAGTTCAAGTGACAGGTGGGCGAGCGGCACGTTCCGCGCGGCGGGCTCCGCGGAGGTCTCCCGGAAGACCGGCTCGGCCGTGGTCACAGCACTTCCCACGCGGCGTCGTCGGTCAGCTTCTTCGCCAGCTCGGTGAACGCCTCCACGGTCCGCTCGTTCGCCACCTTGCGCGCCCACACGTCGTTGTCGGAGATCAGCTGCTCCCGCCACTGCAGGACCGGGTCGTGCGGGATGACACCGAGGATCGACGTGCGGCCGACCCGGTTCTCCCGGGCCAGCGAGATCAGGCTCTCGTTGCATTCCCGCAGCCAGGCGAGCTGGGTGGCGGTCAGGCCGGACAGCTCCGAGGAGTCCGGATCGACCACTGCGGTCCGCACGAACCGGAGCGAGTCACGAAGCTGCTCGTAGTCGTGCCCGGCCTTCACGCCGGCCTCAAGGATGCCGCTCTCGCCGAAGACGAGCGAGGACGCGGCGAGCACGTGCTGCTGGGTCCAGCGGTGGAAGACCAGCCAGCGCGCCGTGATCTGCCGCAGCGCCGGGTCGGCAAGCGCGGCGAGCACGATGTGCGTCGCGTGTGAGCGGCCGGCGCTCAGGTCGACCAGGCAGAGGTCGAACTCGCCGTGCAGCCGCAGGAACAGCTGCCGGCACCGCTCGATCGCGTACTTCGTGGTGTGGAACTCGCCGCCGCCCGTGTCGCCCGGGATCAGCGTCAGCAGGCCGGAGCCGGGTGGCCGCTGGCGCAGACTCGCCCGGTCCGACTCCGTCCACACATCGATGCGGTGCGGCTCGGAGACGGTTCCGCCGCCCGGGCCCTTGTCCAGGAACGAGTGGACGCCGCCCCGGTCCGTGCCGTGGGTGGCCCGCGGGATGTCGAAGATGGCGCCGGCCGTGGGCGAGCCGAAGTCGAAGTCGAGATAACACACGTTCGCCCCCTGCAGCGCGGTGCGGTAGGCGAGGTTGCTCGTGGTGACGGAGCGGCCGGTGCCGCCCTTGTCCGAGGTAGCGAAGACGAACACCGGCGATCAGTCCGTCCCCTCGACGTCGGCGCGGGCGACAGCGAGCGCATCGATGTCCCGCAGCACCTTGCTCGCCAGCGCGATCGCGGTGGCGGGCCGGTCCTGCACGATCTCCCGCGAACGGGCCAGGCTCGCGCCGATCGCGGTGAACGTGCCGCGCATCTTCTCGTTGTCACCAAGCGGGCGGCTGAGCAGCTCCTGGTCGAACAGGTGCTCGGCCTCGGTCAGCAGCTCAAGCGCGAACTCGGTAAGCGTCGGGCTCCGCAGCGGATTGCTGAACAGCACGCGGGTCGCGCCGACCACGCCGAGCACCACACGCACCGTGTAGTACCAGGAGGGCAGGTCGTACCGCGCGGAGATGGTCGGGAAGACGTCACCCGGCTGGTCCCACAGGCTGCGGCTCGGCCCGGTGTCGAAGCGCCGCTCCGCGAGGTGGTCCCAGGTGCGGTCCGCAAGATCAAGCAGGTTCGCCCGGCGGTCGGTGTCGTTGATCAACCCGGCGATACGCGTGGTGCGCTGGAGCAGCAGCGGCGCGAAGTCGGTGGCGGACCACCGCAGCACCGGCCCGCCCCGGTCCTCGCTGCCCACCAGGTCGAACGGCACACCTGGCGCGTGCATGCGCATCGCCGGCTCGTCGTCCTCAAGCGGGCGCCTGCTGATCCGGCCCCGGTTGCCCAGCTCGGTGAGGACGAAGCCGACCCGGGACAGCTCCGCGTCGGAACCGCGCCGCTGGACCAGGTCGTGCACGACAAGCGAGGTGACAAGCAGGCTCAGGTAGTCGGACTCGACGTTGTCCACGGTGCGCCACGGGATGTCCTCAAGCGGCCAGCGCCGCCCGCCGCCGAACGTGGCAAGCGTCGCCCAGTAGGACCGGGTCAGGTCCCAGCGGAGCTGAAGCGCACGGGACAGGCGTTGCTGCTCCTCGTTGAGGATGTTCAGAATCCGGGTGCGTTCGGAGAAGAGGTCCTCGATGGCGTCCATGGCGACGACTGTGAAGTAGAGCCACGGTGCGCTGAGCGCGATGCCCTCGCTCTGCCCGCCGACCGGCTCGGTGGTCTCGATCGTCGGCGCGCCGTTCACGATGCCCCAGGACCAGCCGCACTCGAAGAGCCGGTTCGGGTTCTCCAGCTCGTCGGTGGCCTGGCCGGAGCCGATCGTCATCTCCGCGATGGCCGCGGTCGTCTCCCGCAGCGCCCGGCGCAGCTCGGCGACCACCTTGCGCTCGGGCACGTTCGCCTGGTTCGCGGTACGGATCAGCGCCCTGCCCTCGCCGGAGTCGGTCGCGAACGTCGACACCGTGAAGCTGCGCAGCAGGCCGACCATTGCGGCGCTGAGTCGCCGGCTGGCCATCCGCTCCAGATCATCCATCTCCCGGCGGATGGTGGCGCCGCGGACGACGGGCCGCAGCACCCGCAGGAAACCGAGCACGGCGAGCGAGAGCCGCACGGACATCGCATACGAGTCGACGATGTCAAGCCCGCGCTGCTCGGCGGTGGGAGGCTCGTCGTCGGCCGAGGTGAAGTAGCTGCCACCGGAGAAGACAGGCGTCTCGTCAGGGGCGGTGTACCGCTCGAAGTATTCCGTCACGATCCGGATCAGCGTGCGGGGAATTGCCACCGCGTCGCCGAGCGGGCGCAGCACCTGCAGGATGTCGCTTGGTGTGTCATCCGGCTGGTCGAGACCGAACGGCTCGACCTGGGTGGCCGGCAGCATGAGGCAGAGCAGTTGCTCGGCATCGCTGATCGAGTTTCGACCCTCCCGACCCTCCCAGTTCCACCCCTTGTCACCATTGCCGTCGGCGTCACGAATCGAGTACTCCGCGAGCGCGCGCCAGATTTCGAGAAGCTCCTGACGAGGACGAATCCGCATCCACCATCAACACCCGAATGCCAGAGGCGAGTCAGCCACCGGCGGGGGATCCAAACCGGCGGTTACCGTCGCCACCCAGTGACGAGGATCATCCCATCATAGCCATCGCGCAAAGGCTTGTCGCCCTTGCCGATCTCGTAAAGACTGTCGATCTTCGCCCACTCCCCGACACACCGGTGAACGTCGTCCGCGGTGATCGGCACGGCCGGAAAGTTGATCCCGCCGACTGTATAACCGCGAGAATTCTGCATGAAAGCGGCTGCGAACGGCGCGCCCAGGCGAAGCGCACCGAGGAAACCACCTACCGCGGACTCAAATTCGTGACTCCACTTGGAGATCGACTCCGCCACGAAGAACATGGTGCCCATGTCCAGCGCGCGCTCGGACATCTCGAAGACGCTGCCCCGGGTCACACGCGCCTTGTGCTGCAGGTCGGTCCAGGGATCGTCGACCGCGCCGTAGGCCGGTGACTCGATCAGGTGGCGCCAGTACTGCTCCCAGGCGGGCCCGTGCCGGCGCAACTGCTTCCGCAGCCACTTGATGTTGCCCCGGGACCACTCGTAGAGCGTGATCCGTTCGCAGAACGGCAGCATGCAGAGCGCCGGGTAGAGATTGGCCCCGGAGCCGACATCGATTCCCCGCGATCTGGGCGAGATGTCGGCATCTGCAAAGAAATCTCGGACTTTGCCGAGAATATCCCGATCGTCATCGCGAAGCTGGCGATAGTTGTGGATGAAGTAGGCGTCCGGGTCGAAATCGTCCCAGGGGTAGTTATCATTCGCCCCGCCATGCGACAACCCCATGCCGGCGGGCTCCGCGCCTCCGCCGGCCCCAATGGGCAGGATCTGGGTCATGACAACCTTTTCTGTGCTGACACCGTCACCACGCCGGGCGCGAAAAGGGTCATAAGCTGCGGGCGCGGCGGCGAACCACAGACAGCGTCGACGCCTGAGGCAGGACCACCCTCCGAGGCGACTCCCCCGCCGAGAGAGACCGTGTGAAGATCCCGCTCAAGGCATTCCGATGCTGCTGGAAAACCGTTTCGGGTGGAGACGCTATTGGCAGCCGAGGTGATCGCTGAAGCGGACGACGACATTATGGGCGATAAGAACTCAGTGTAACTCTCGATGACGACCGATGCGCGAAGCCCTGACCTATTGGCCGCCCCACGTGCACTCTGATCCACAGCTGCCACATCCATGTCGATCGCCTTCATGTCACCGCGGTTTCCGTACTGTCACCCGGCTGTCACCGGCACGCCCCGGGCCCGTCCGCCCGGCACCATGTCCACTCAGGATGGACGGAAGATACGCCTGAAAGGTTCGACGCGGGGACCCGGGATACCCGGGAGAGTGGTGCCAACCGGACCCGGCGGGGCGACGCGCTCGGCGCGCGGCGGCCCGGCCGTGCAGGCCTGCGCCGGCCCGGTGGAGCTGACCGAGGCCGAACCCGCTGCCGGGCCCGTCCGGGTCACGGCTGCCGACGGTGCACTGGCACCAGGACACGTTCGGCCTGCCGGAGGGCGCGGCGCTGCCGGCGCGCTCCGACGCGTACCCCCGAGGGGATTTGGGGTTGGGTCAGGCCTGCGGTTTCATGTCGGATTCGACGCGGCCGGCCGGTGGGGAGACACCTGCCGGCCGGCGCGGTGGCCTGCTCCGGCACACAGACTGTGGCGCGCCTGGCGTCGTTCGCACCGGCCGGAAGCGTGGTCTAAGTTCCGTGACACGCCGCCGCCCGAGCGGGGCGGCGGCGTGTCACGCTCGCGGAAGATCGGATCAGGCCAGGCCGGACCCGTCAGGGGAAGAGCTGCTGCTTGATGCCGGTGGCGGCGAACAGGTGGTCGCGGGAGGCCTCCAGCTCGGTACGCAGGCGCGGCAGGTCGGCGTCGAGCAGGGTGCCCTGCCACTTGCGGATCTTGCCGGCGACGATGACGGACTCGACGTTGGAGCGGTCCATCAGCGTCACCACGGCGCCGGGCGCGCTGTTCATCGGCGCCACGTTGAGCGCGGTCGCGTCGAGCAGCACGATGTCCGCCTCCTTGCCCGGGGTGAGAGAACCGGTACGGGCCCCGAGGCGAAGGTCCGTGGCGCCGTTGAGGGTGGCGAAGCGGAGCACGTCGCGGTCCAGGAGCAGCGCGGGTGCGTCGTCGGCCGGGGTCGGCCAGATGTCCTCGGGACCGCGGCGGGGCTGGGCGAAGACGTGCTCGTTGGCGAGCATGCGCTGCAGCGTCAGCGTGGAGCGCATCAGCGTGAACGGGTCCGCGGTCATCGTGGTCTCGACGTCGGAGCTGAGGGACGGTTCCATGCCGAGCTGCTGCATCTTCATCAGCGGCGGCGTGCCGTGGCGCATGGCCATCTCGATCGGGACCGCGAGCGAGACGCGTACGCCGGCGTCGCGGGCGGCCTGCCAGACCGCGTCCGAGATGTGGACCATGTGGATGAACAGCACGTCCGGGCCGAAGGCGATGCCGTTGTCGCCGCGGGCGAGGCCCTGCAGCACCGGTTCCATCATGAAGCCGAGCGCGTGCGCGGCGATCTGCAGGTCCAGCTCGCGGGCGAGCGTCCAGACCGCGGCGTAGTCGGGGCCGCCGGCGACCTCGCCGCCCATCGCTAGCGTCAGCAGCTGGTCGGCGGAGGAGAAGTACTGCGTGCGCAGGCGCCGGGCGTCCTCCGGGTGGCGGGAGTCGGCGCGGCCGTCGCCGGGCCAGTAGCCGACCACGGACCGGGCGCCCGCGTCGGCAAGCGCCTGGACGGCGGCGTCGCTGTGCTCGGGGGTGTGGTGGATCTGCGAGGTGTCGAGCACCGTGGTGACGCCGGCGTCGAGCTGGGAGAGCCGGCCGTAGAGCATGTTGATGTGCACGTCCTGCGGCCGGTAGGCGGGCGCGAACCGGCCGATGATGTATTCCATGTAGGACGGGTCCGCGCTCGGCGTGCCGGAGCCGTCGTTGAGCAGCAGGCCGTTCGGCAGGAACGAACGCAGGCCGGTCTCGAACAGGTGGTGGTGCGTGTCGACGAAGCCGGGCATGACGACCCGGCCGCGCGCGTCGATCTCGTCCGTGTCCGGCGCGTCGATCCGGGGGCCGACGGCAACGATCTTGGTGCCTTCGACAAGCACGTCCGCGGTCTCGAAGTCGCCGACTGCCGGATCCAGGGACATCACGGTGCCGCCGCGGATGACGTAGCGGCGGCCGGGCTGCCCGCTGTTGCGCGGCAGTGTGGCGGAAGCGTGGTCGGACATGGGTTCCTCCTCGATGAGGCGTTAGATCCACATCACTGACGGCTGGAGGTCGCGCGGGTTCATATGCCGGGCGTCACGTTCCTCACGCCGCGGGCGTGGCAGATCTTTCAGGCCGCATCGGGTACGAGGACGATCTTGCCCGCGACCGTCCGTGACTCCGCGAGCGTCAGCGCGGCCGCGGCCTGGGACAGCGGCAACCGCGCCGCGATCTGGGCGGTCAGCGCCCCCTCGGCGAGCAGCGCGAGAACCTGGGTGAGGTCGTCGTGCAGGCGGGCGCGGAACGTCGTGGGACGCCGGTTGCCGGCCCAGAAGTTGTAGAAGTAGGCGCTGCGGCCGTTGGGCAGCCAGTTCCACGCGAGGAGACGGGCGTAGAGCGCGAGGAACGGCAGCTGGGAGTTGCCGGCCTCGTCCTTGGCGGCGGCGGTGCCGTAGGAGACGAGCGTGCCGCCGCGGCGCAGCAGTTTCCAGGACCGGGCGATGCCGGGCCCGCCGACGTGGTCGAAGACGCCGTCGACGCCGTCCGGTGCGAGCTCGCGAAGCCGGTCGTAGAGGTGCGGGTCGCGGTAGTCGACAGGGGTCGCACCGAGCGCGCGGATCAGGTCGTGATGTTGCGGCGCGGCGGTGCCGATCACCGAGATGCCGGCGTGCCGGGCGAGTTGCAGCAGCGTGGAGCCGACACCGCCGTTCGCCCCGAGCACCACGATCGTGCCGCCGCGGCGGACCTTGGCGAAGCGGTGCAGCATCTGCCAGGCGGTGATGCCGTTGACGACGACCGTCTCGGCCTCGGCCGCGTCCAGACCGTCCGGGATGCCGACCAGGTCGGCCGCGTCCAGCTCCAGCTCGCTGGCCCAGGCGCCGATCTTGGTGACGGCGGCGTAGCGGCGGCCGGTGAGCGCGGGGTCCACGCCGGGGCCGGTGGCGGTGACCGTGCCGACCACGTCGTAGCCGGGGACGAACGGGAACGCGGGCTGGTCGTAGTACCTGCCGCGGCGCATCTGCTGCTCGGCGAAGGAGACGCCGGTCGCCTCCATGCGGAGCGTGACGCGGCCGGCGGACGGGGCGGGCAGTGCGCGAGTGCGGATCTGCAGGCCGGCCGGCTCGACGGTGCCGGGCAGGACGATTTCGACTGTCATGACGCTCTCCTCGGGTGGATGGCAATATGATTACACGTGTTAGCTAACGCTTGCAAGCTTACGGTCATAAGTTAAAGTCGGCGCATGACTGAGACAGCGAGCCGGGCACGGAACCGCCGGGGTGAGGGCGGGCGCCTGCGCGAGGAGATCGTGGCCGCGGCCGTCGAACTGCTTGCCGAGACCGGGGACGAGCGCGCGCTCACGTTGCGCTCGATCGCCCGCCGGGCCGGTATCGCGGCGCCGTCGATCTACCCGCACTTCCCGGACCAGCCGGCCATCATGCTGGCCGTGGTGGGCACCGCGTTCGCGGAGCTGACCGAGATCCTGCGGGCCGCGGCGGCCGAGGCCGACTCACCGCGCGCCCGGCTGGAGGCGATCTGCCGCACGTACCTGGCGTACGCGCAGAGTCACCCGGAGCGGTACCGGACGATGTTCGGCGGGCTGTGGGTGCCGACGCTTGAGAGCGGGTCGGTGACCGAGGAGGACCTGGCCGCGCTCGGGAAGGAGTGCATGGGGCTGGTCGCGGCCGCGCTCGCCGAGTGCGCGGCCGCAGGCGTCTCCGCAAGCACGGATCCGGCGGCGGACGCGGTGGCACTCTGGCTCGGCCTGCACGGACTCGCCCACCAGCGCGCGGTGACCCGGGCGTTCCCGTGGCCGCCCGGCATCGAGGACCGGGTGATCACGGCCCTGGGCGGCCTGGACTGAGCGGCACTCAGACCGCGGCGGTCTCAATCGGGAGGCGACAGGTCTTTCCGGTAGGCGGTGGGCCCGCGGTTGACTGAGCGGGTCGGATTCACCGCGAAAAGGACTCAACGCCAATGATTGTGGTTACCGCTCCCACCGGCGCCCTCGGCTCTCAGGTCGTGCGGCGCCTGCTCGACGACGGCGCGCCGGTCCGCGTCGTGGCCCGCGACCCGGCACGGCTCGCGCCGGACATCGCGGCACGGGTGGAGATCGTGGCCGGGTCGCATGCGGACCCGGCCGTGGTGGACGCGGCCTTCGACGGCGCGGAGGCGGTCTTCTGGCTGGTGCCACCGGATCCGCGGGCGGCGAGCGCGGACCAGGCCTACTCCGGCTTCGCACGGGCCGCGATCACCGCGTTCGAGGCCGGCCGGGGCGGGCGCGTGGTCGGGATCTCCGGGCTGGGGCGGGGCACACCGATGGCCGGGCGGGCCGGGTACATCACAGCGACGCTGGCGATGGACGACCGGATCGCGGCGACCGGCGTGCCCTATCGCGCGCTGACGGCACCGTCCTTCATGGACAACACGCTGCGGCAGCGGGCGCCGATCCGCGCACGGGGTGTGCTCTCCGGGCCGTACCCACCGGATCTGCCGTTGCCGTTGGTCGCCACCCGGGACATCGCGGCGGTCGCGGCCGGGCTGCTGCGAGACACCGCCTGGACCGGGTACGAGGAGGTGCCGGTGCTCGGGCCGGAGGAGCTGAGCGGCGACGCGCAGGCCGCGATCATCGCGGACGTGCTCGGCCGCCCGGTCCGCTACGCGCAGATCCCGCCGGAGGAGTTCAAGGCGGCGCGGATGCGGGGCGGGCACTCGGAGGCGATGGCCCAGGCGGTGCTGGACATGGCGCTGGCCAAGGCGGGCGGCCTGGACTTCGGCGTCGCGCGCGCGGCCGCCGCGGACACCCCGACCACGTTCCGCAGGTGGTGCCGGGAGGTGCTCACAGACGCCTGAAACACCAGTCGGCCGGTACGGCGTGCGGGTGCACACCGTACCGGCCGACTGCCGTTCGTCAGTCGTCGTCGCCTGGGCCCGGTGGCCGCGAGGTCGGAGCGGACGTCGGAGGCGCCGACGGCGTGGGGGTGTTGTTGTTGCCGCCGCCACCGGGGTTGCCACCGCCGCCGTTGGTCCGGCTCGGGGTGGGGCTCGGCGGCTCGTTCTGCTCCTGGGTCTGGGACGGGGTCGGGCTTGGCGTCGGGGACGGCTTCGGCGACGGTGAGACGCCGTTGGCGAGCACGGTCGGGTCGCCGACCTTCTCGCCCTCCGGGAAGGACTCGACCTTCGTGGCGAGTTCCTTGTTCACCGCGTTCATGAAGTCTTCCCAGATCTGACCCGGGGTGCCGCCGCCGAACATGTTGCCGCCGGCGGCCTCCTTGAGCGCCTTGCGGTCGCCCTTGGTGCCGACCCAGACGCCCGCCGCGAGTTGTGGCGTGGCGCCGAGGTACCAGGCGTCGCCGTTCGAGGCCGGATCGGACGGGCCGAGCTCCCAGGTGCCGGACTTGGCGAACGACGGCCGGCCGCCCGCCAGGTCGTGCGGGTTGACCTCGCTGTTCGCCGGGATCTTCTGCAGCACCTTCAGCATGCTGTCGATCTGGGCCTGGTCGAAGACCTTCTTCGGTTCCAACTTCTCCCCGTTGACCTTCGCCCAGTCGCCGGTCGAGCCGTTCTTCCTCTCGACGCTGACCACGAAGTGCGCCTTGTTGTACGTCCCGCGCGCCGCGAGCGTGGCCAGGCCGTTGACGTGCTCGATCACCTTGACCTTGTACTGGCCGAAGCCGACCTCGACGTCGAACTTGCTCGGCGAGACCTTGGACGGGTCCTGCTTCGAAAGGTCGATCACCTCGTCGTCGTTGGTCCACATGCTGCGCACGCCGGCGTCCCGGGCCGCCGCGACGACCTTGTCCGGGCCCATCGCGTCGGTCATCCAGTAGAACGCGGTGTTACGGGAGTCGATGGTCATCTGCTCCAGGGGGCAGTACTGCTTGCAGCTCGGAACGGCACGGCCGGCGTCGGAGATCTCGCGGTTGCGGCTCTCGTCCTTGACCTTGGTGGCGTCCCAGTACGAGTCCATCGACATGCCCTCACGCAAGCCCGCGACAAGCGTGTACATCTTGAACGTGGAGCCCGGCGGGTGGCCGCCGTTGAGGCCCGCATAGTCGAAGCCCGAACCGTCGTCACCGCCGTAGTAGGCGAGCACCTGACCGTTCGACGGGTCGATCGCGACAAGCGCGGCCTGCAGGTTCTCCGCAAGCTTGTTCATCGGCGAGGACTTGCTCTGGCGCGACGCGGTCTCCTCGGCCAGCCGCTGCATGGTCGGGTTGATCGAGACCTGGACCCGGTACGGCTTCTCCCGCCAGTCCTCGATCCCCATCGCCTTCAGCTCGGCCTTGACGTAGCCCATCACGTGACCGAGCGGCTTGTTGCCGACGCACTGCAGGTGGCACGCCTCCGGGTCGTAGTCGACAAGCGTGTCCTCGGGGTACTTCGCCGCGTCCCGGTCCGCCTGGCTGAGCCAGCCCAGCTGGACCATGTTGTTGAGCGTGTAGCCCCAGCGCTCCTTCGACGCGTCTTTGTTGTATTTCGGGTCGTAGCCCTGGTGGCCGCCCTCGATCGGCTCCGGCTGCTTGATCACGGCGGCGAGCACTGCCGCCTCGGACGCGGTGATCGCGTTCGGGTCGCCGGCCGGCGTGGTGACCGACTTGTTGAAGTACGCCTTGGCGGCCGCCTCGATCCCGTGCGCGCCACGGCCGAAGTAGATCGCGTTGAGGTAGAACGACAGGATCTCGTCCTTCTCGTACGTGTCCTCGATCTTCCGGGCGAGCAGCGCCTCGCGGATCTTCCGGTTGTAGTTGATGCCGGTCAGGTCCGCCGCGTGCCGTGCGTACTGCTGCGTGATCGTCGACGCGCCCTGCGTGTCACCGCCGGAGACGTTGTTCCACGCCGCGCGCGCGATGCCCTTCATGTCGATGCCGTGGTGGCTCTCGAACTTGTTGTCCTCCGCCGCGACGACCGCGTGCTTGACAACCTCGGAGATCTTTTCCCTGGGTACGACGGTCCGGTTCTGCTCGCCGAGCTTGGTCAGCTCGGTGCCGTCCGCGAAGACCACTGAGGTCGTCTCCGGCTCGAACGTCTTGATGTCCGGGATGTCCTCGAACGCGTAGGTGATGCCGACGACGCCGACGCCGGCCGCCATGACGACCACAGCGAACGCGGCGATCGACCAGTTGGCTATCTTGCGGCGTCTGCGGCGCTTGGCCGCGTCCGGATCGAGCGGCGCGGTGCCGTGCCGTGCCCGGCGCCCGGGCGGGTCCGCCGGACCGCCCGGTCCACCCGCTCCAGCCGAGGGGCCGCTCGGCGCACCGTCCGGTGAGACGGGGCGGACGCCCGCCCGGCCCGGCGCGGCACGGCCGACGGGGGCGGCGCCGACCGACGCACGCCCGGGAGTCGCGGGTCCCACCGAGGCCCGTCCGGGCTGGCCGCCGACCGAGGCGCGGCCGGAACCGCCCTGGCCGTACCCACCCTGACCGGAACCGCCACCCTGACCCGAGCCGCCCTGACCCGAGCCGCCCTGGCCCGAGCCGTAGCCGCCCTGACCCGAGCCGCCCTGGCCGGAGCCGTAGCCGCCCTGGCCTGAGCCGCCCTGACCTGAGCCGCCGTGGCCGGAGCCGTAACCGCCCTGGCCCGAGCCGCCGTGGCCGGAGCCGTAGCCGTCCTGACCGGAACCGCCCTGGCCGGAGCCGTAGCCACCCTGGCCCGAGCCGCCCTGGCCGGGGCCGTAGCCGCCGGGCCCGGAGCCGGGGCCGCCTGGCACGCGCGCCCCGCCGACCGCGGCGCTGCCGCTGGCCGGGGCGCGTCCGCCGGGAGGCCCGGGCCGGGCGCTGCCGGAGGCCCGTGAGGGCGGGTTCTCGCTCCCACCTACGGTCATCGCGTCTACCCTTCTAGATCCTGCTGCGCTCCAGGTGAAGAAGCGCAACCTCCGCGGTACGCCGTCGCCCGGCGAGGAGAGATCCCGCTCGGGTCGTCGCACACGAGGAGGATTTCGTGACGATCGGTGAAGCGTCATCGACGGAGCGTTCCGGGTGCTGCGGGCGCTGCCCGAGCCCGGTCCGGACCGGCGATCGGCGCGGCTCGCCAGCACTTCACCGGCCCGCCGCGCCCGACCGTGCACAGACTACTCGGCCGACCTATGAGCGCTGGCGCGGCGGAGCGCGGGTCCATCGATGGACGTCGGACAACCCGGCCCGCCTGCACGGATCCGGCGGTGCGGGCGTCGCGGACGCCGCCGCCGGGCCGTCGCGGGGCACCGGCGAACACAGTGACGTTCTACGATGCGGGTGACGGCCTGACGGACGCGATCGACTTCGAGAAGCTGTACGATGGCGCACCGCGCATGCCGTGGGACAACCGCGGGCCGCAGCCGCTGGCCTGACTGTTCAGTCCGTCAGCCGCAGCAGGGCGTCGCGGAGACCGGCCCGGCTGCGCAGCCCGAGCTTGGGGAACAGCTGGTAGAGGTGGGACCCGACGGTCCGCTGGGACAGGAACAGGCGCGCGCCGATCTCCCGGTTGGTCAGCCCGGCCGCGGCCAGCTCCGCGATCTCCCGCTCACGCGCGGTCAGCACCGGCTGCTCCCCCGCCGCCGCCCGGGGCCGGGACAGCCCGGTCGCACGCAGCTCGTTCTCGGCCCGGTCGCGCCACGGTGCCGCACCCAGCCTGCGGAACACGCCGGCCGCGCCGGACAGCTCCGATCGCGCCTCCTGCACCGCGCCCAGCCTGCGCAGCCGCTCGCCGTAGGCCAGCCGTACCCGCGCCCGGTCGAACGGCCACCGCGCCACGTCCGGCGGCGACAGCGCCCGCCCGAACGCGGCGCGCGCCTCCCCGTCGTCCGCGACAAGTGCGGCAGCGCCGGCCGCGAGCAGTCCGAGCCGCGAGGAGAGCCGGGTCGCACCGGCCCGGCGCAGCGCGTCCGCGTGCGCTACCGCCTCGTCCCGGCGTCCGGTGCGCACCGCGGCCTCGACCAGATCCAGCCCGGCCCAGAGCGCCTGCGGCAGATAGCGCGGAAGTGTTCCGGGCGGTGCGATCGTGGCCGCCTCGCGGTACGCGGCCGCGAAGTCGCCCTGCCCGATGTGGTGCAGCGCCAGCGCGTGCCGGGCGAACATCTCCACGCCGCCGGCCTGCCGGGCCACCGCCCACCGGACCAGCTCGTCACTGCCGGACAGGTCCTCGCCGCGGGCGGCCGCGAGCAGTCCCTGCTGGCTGCGGAAGATCCAGGCGGGGAACGGGAATCCGCGCTCGATGCACAGCTCCCGGCCCTCCTCCGCGATCTCCGCGACCGTGTCCCAGGCGCCCGCGTGGAACAACTCCCGCCCGAGCAGGCCGAGCGCGGTGATCCGCCGGCGGGTCGGGGCTGCTCCGGCGCGGCCCTGCCGGACCACGCGCCACAGGTCGTTCTGCACGCTGCTGACCCGGTCCAGGTACCGCACGGCGGAGCCGATCCGGACCACCCGGTGCGGGTCCGGTTCCCGGCGCAGGCCGGCCAACTGGGCGTCGAGGTCCGCGATGACCGCCGGGTCCGGGTCGGTGGTGTCCGCGTAGACCCGGGTGATCAGCGCCAGATCCGGGTCGGCCGGGGCGCGCAGCCTGCCGAACAACGCGAGGTAGCGGTCCCAGGCCGCGGCCGTGCCGGCGTACCTGGCGAGAAGCAGCAGCATGTGCAGGGACTGGGTGAGCGCGTCGTCGCGCCCGTCGAAGCCGTGGTCGCCGGCCTCGATCGCGCCGGCCAGCAGCGCGTACGCGGTCGCCACGTCGCCGTCACCGTTGATCTGCAGCGCGGCCGTGGCGGTGACCGCGAGCAGTGGCGCGGACGCGGGCCGCCCGGCCTCCGCAAGGAACCGGTCAGCGCTGCTGTCCTCTCCTGCCGACTCGGCGCCGAGGTGGGCGGCGCGCGCCAGCCGCCGGGTCCGCCCGGCCGGGTCCGGGCTCAGGCCAGCCGCCCGGTGCAGCCGGACGATCGCGCCCCTCGCATCGCCACGCGCGGCGGCGGCCCGCGCGGACCGTTCCAGAAGCGCAGCGACCTGTTCGTCCGGGCCGGCCGCGGCCTCGCCCAGATGCCAGGCGTACCGCTCAGGGTGGTCGTGAAGCGTCCCGGCCAGGGCCAGGTGGGCGCGCCGCAGTTCCGCGGCGGTGGCGACGCCGGCCACGGCGGACCGGATCAGCGGATGCCGGAACGTGAAATGCCGGGCGTCCGGCGCGACCCGGATCAGCCGCCGCCGCTCCGCGGGCACGAGCAGGTCAAGGGCGTTCTCGGCGGTACGCATCGCGGCCTGCCCGCCGTTGCTGTCGAGCGCGCCACGCAGCAACAGTTCCCGGGTGGACGGCGGGACCACGGAGACCCGCGCGGCGAACAGGCGCTCAAGCCGCTCGGTCAACTGCAGCACGGCCGGCAGGGGTGCGATCGCACGGCGTTCATCACCGGTCAGCACGGGCGGCAGGGACACGGCAGCGCGGCGTTCATCACCCGTCAGCACGGGTGGCAGCGGCGCGGCAGCGCGGCGTTCATCACCCGTCAGCACGGGCGGCAGGGGCATGGCAGCGCGGCGTTCGTCACCGGTCAGCGCCGTCGGCAGCTCACGCAGGGCCAGCGGGTTGCCGGCCGCCTCGGCGATCACGCGCTGCCGCACCGACGAGGCCAGGCCGGGAAAGTGACGGCCGAGGATCTCCAGCGCGGAAACGTCGTCGACCGGGCCGAGCGAGTGCCGGGGCAGGTCGGTGGCCTCGAGGTCCGCGCTCCCGGAGGCGGCGGCGTCGCCGGTGCGGGCCGCGCTCAGCAGACGGGCCCGGCCGCCGGCCAGCCGCCGGGCGGTGAAGCCGAGCACCGCGGCGCTGGACCGGTCCACCCAGGGCAGGTCGTCCACGATGAGCAGCAGCGGCCGGTCCGCGGCCAGCGCGCGGGTGAGCAGCAGCACCGCTGTGCAGACCAGCAGGCGGCTCGGCGGCGGGCCGGTGGTGAGGCCGATCGCGGCCCGCAGCGCGTCCCGGTGCTCCCGGTCGAGCACGTCGAAACGCTCGTGCACGCCGGACAGCAGCTGGTGCAGGCCGGAATAGCTGACGCCGGACTCGAACTGCACGCCGGACGCGGTAAGCACCCTCGCCCCGTCGTGCTCCGCGTCGGCCGCGATCCGGGCCAGCAGCGCGGTCTTGCCGACTCCGGGCTCGCCGAGCACGAGCGCGGCCCCGCCCCCGTCCAGAAGTGTGTGCACCCGCGCACGATCCTCGTCACGGCCGAGGAGGGACTCGCTCACGCCCGGATCGTACCGTCGCAGGTTTTCGGTTCTGGGTCGTCGATTCGGCCGTGCGACGGGGCGTTCGGGATCTCCGGGCAGGTCGCCGGTGGCGGGCCGACCCTGCGGGAGGGCGCCGGCGCGGGCATCGCGATACTACCCGCCATGATCCTGACTTCCTCGGAGACGGCATCCCGGGGACGGCGTCTGCTGTCCAGGGTTCCAGCGGGCGCGTACCTCGGCTGGGGCTTCGCTCTGGCACTGTTCGCCTTGTACACCGCCGCGTCCGTGCGCGGGCATCAACTGCTGACGACCTACGGGTACGACCTCGGCATCTTCGACCAGGTCGTGCGTTCCTACTCCGAGGGCCACCTCGGCATCACGGAGCTCAAGGGCCCCGGTTTCCGTCAGCTCGGTGACCATTTCGCGCCGGCCCTGATCCTGCTGGCCCCGTTCTACTGGCTGTTCCCCTCCCCGCTCACGCTGCTTGTGGCGCAGTCCGCGCTGATGGCCGTCGCGGTGGTGCCGCTGGTCGCCTGGGCGCACCGGGCGCTCGGCACCGGCGCGGCCGTCGTTGTCGGCGTCGCGTACGGGCTGTCGTTCGGCATAGCGCAGGCGGTCCGCTTCGACTTCCACGAGATAGCGTTCGCCGTGCCGCTGCTGGCGTTCAGCATGACCGCACTCGGCGAGCGGCGACTGGTCGCGGCCGCGGCGTGGGCGTTGCCGCTGCTGCTGGTCAAGGAGGACCTGGGGCTCACTGTCGCCGTGATCGGCCTGCTGATCGCGTTCTACGGCAGGCGGCGGCTGGGATTCGGGGTCGCAGCGGCCGGGATCATCGGGCTGGCGCTCGTGGTGCTTGTCTTCCTGCCGGCGATGAACCCGGACGGCGCGTACGCGTACACGTCGATGGTCGGTGGCGAGGCCGAGGTGGTGCCCGCCGGCCGGTACGTCCGCGAGGTGCTGTTCGCGCAGACCAAGGTGAGCACGTTGTTCATCACGTTCGGGATCACCGCGTTCGCCGCGCTCCGCTCCCCGCTGGCGCTTGTGGTGCTGCCGACGTTCGCCTGGCGCTTCGCCGCTGACAAACCGGCGTTCTGGGGTACGGCCTACCACTACAGCGCGGTGCTGATGCCCGTCCTGTTCGCCGCGCTGATCGCCGCCCTGATCCGGACCAGGTCTGTCGACACACCTGAGAACCGGCGGATCGTGCGCGTAGAGCTGGCCGTGGTCACCGCTGCGGCGCTGCTGATGTTCCCGGTCACGCCGCTCTACCTGACGTTCCGGGCGGACACCTGGCGGGAGCCGGAGCGGGTGCGGGTGGCGAACGACATCCTCGACGAGATACCGGACGGCGTGCACGTCGCCGCGTCGAACAATCTGGCGCCGCAGTTGACAAGCCGTACCCTGGTGACGCTGTTCGGCTTCGAGGGTCTGCGGCCGAATCCGGAGTGGATAGTCGTCGACCTCGAGCGCCCGCTGAGCTACCCGATCAGCATCGAGGACACGAAGAAGGCGCTCGAGGTTGCCAAGTCCCAGGGCTACGTCGTCGTACGGGACGAGATGGGAATTACGCTCCTCAAGCGCTCCTGAGGCCGGTCGTCATCGCCGGTACGGTGTGCGTACCGGCGATGGCTTTCCGGTGTTCGCCTGTTCTCAGGCCATGCCGCCGTTGACGAAGACGGTCTGGCCGTTGATCCAGCGCCCCGGGCCGGCGAGCAGCGACACGACCTCGGCGATGTCGGACGGTTCACCGAGGCGGCCCATCGGGTTCTGGCCGGCGATGGTGGCGATCAGCTGGTCGCTCTTGCCGTCGAGGAACAGCGCGGTGGCGGTCGGGCCGGGCGCCACCGTGTTGACAGTGATGTTCCGGCCGCGCAGTTCCCTGGCCAGGATCGGGCTGAGCACCTCGGTGACGGCCTTACCGCCCGCGTAGGCGGCGTAGGAGGGCAGCCTGGTCCGGGTGACCGAGGTGGAGAACGAGATGATCGCGCCGCCGTCGCGGACCCGGCGGGCGGCCTCGCGGGCGACGACGAACGCGCCGCGCACATTCACCCGCTGCATCCGGTCGAAGTCGTCGAGGTCCAGCTCGGCGACCGGCTTCAGGATCATGATGCCGGCCGCGTTGACTACCACGTCCACGCCGCCGAAACGCTCTTCGGCGAGGTCGAAGAGCGCGGCGACCGCGGTCTCGTCGGCTACGTCGGCCCGGACGGCGACGGCTCCCTCGATCGCGCCGGACGCGGCCTTCGCCTCGGTGTCGTCGCCGAGGTAGGCAAGGACGACCTGCTGGCCGTCAGCGGCAAGGCGTTCGGCGACGGCGCGGCCGATCCCCCGCGTTCCACCGGTGACTATCGCGACGCGCCCGTTCATGACGTACCCCCTGCGTTGTTTTCGTTGCTAACAGTTTCAAGTTAGCACTGGTAGGTTCCAGCGGCAACATTGTCTTGATAGCGGCGATAACACCTTGGGATCGTCGAATGTCGATGGATCCGCTGGAACAGCCGTCGCTCGCGCAGCTCCGGGGCCGGACGAGTCTCAAGTGGACAACCTGTCCACCGACTGCCGGGCGCTCGGGCTACCCTCGGCACGGCCGGCCGACGGACTGGGGGGCCAGCACGCATGCTCCTGGACGAGGCGCGGGTCGCACTCAGCTCGGGCCACGTCTTCGGAAGCGGCGGCGACGGCTTCGTCCGCCTCAACTTCGCCACCTCCGAGGCCGTCCTCACCGAGGCGGTGCGGCGGATGGCGGCGGCACTGCCGGACTAGGCGTAGGGGTCGCGGCCGGGGCCGCGGACGGCCGCGGCGGCAGCCTCCGCGATGTCGGTGGCGGCGCCGTCGAGCACGTAGACACGCGTGGTCGCGTTGCCACGGGCGGAGAGCAGGCCGGCGCGCGTCAACGCCTGGATGTCGCGGATCGCCTGGTCGCGACTGAGGCCCTCGTCCTGCTGGTAGGTGGTGCGCCGCACCTCGCCGACCGCGGCGGCGTAGAGGGCGGACACCGTACGCTCGGGCAATCCCCTCTCCCCGGCCAGCCCGGCCAGGTCGTGCCAGAGGCGCACGGTCCACTCGGATCGCCGGCGCACGCGCTGCGCCTGGCGGTGATGGGATGCGAAGACGAACCTGAGCCAGGCATGGGTGTCGCGCTCCGGCTGGAAGCGTCCCTGCTGGGTGGACCGGAGCGCCTCGTAATACTGCACGGTGTTCGTCTGCTCGCCCAACCACTCCTCGATCGAGGAGAACTCAGCCGCCAACTCGCCGGTGCGGGCCAGCAGCAGGGTGTGCAGCGCTCGCGCGGTGCGGCCGTTGCCGTCGCGCCAAGGGTGGATTCCCACCAGGTTGAGATGGGCCAGGGCCGCCCGCGCGTACGCCGGCGCGTCGAGGTCTCCGGCATGCAGCCATTCGACGAGTTCGCCCATCAGGCCGGGGACCTGATCGGCGTCGGGTCCGGTGTAGGCCGGTTCCAGCGGGTCGCCGCTCGTGACGTAGATGCCGCCGGCCCGGTACCGGCCCGGCCACTTCGCGGGCTGATACTTCGTGATCATGAAGTGCAGCGCTGACAACAGGGTCTCCGAATAGCCGAAGAAGGTCATCATCGGCGTCTGCTGCACATAGGTCATCGCATCCCGATAGCCGATGACGGCCTGCTGCGTCTCCTCACCGGCCTCCGCGGACATCGGCGCGTGCTCCACGAGCGCCCGCGCATCCGAGTTGCTGATCGTGATGTTCTCGATGGTGTTGGATCCCTGGATCGCCGCCGCGAAAAGGCTTCGGCGCAGTTGGCCCTCCCACCGCGGCTTGGACCGCAGCCGCGCCTGAAGCTCGGAGTTCATCTCACTGAGCTCGCCCAGCACCTCCACGTCCGCCGCATCCAACAGGGGCATCGCGTACAACATGGTCCGACGCTACAGCGCAGGCAGCATAGGGAGAGCGTGGCGGGCGGCCCGGAGGGACGACGAAGTCGCGCCGGGCGCGTTGCGGGCCGCCCGTAGCCGATAGAGGTCCCCGTCATCGCGGGGGCGAGGAGCCACCGTCAGTCGAGGTAGCCCTCGAGGGTGTGCGAGCGGGCCGGGTGCTGGAGCTTCGCGAGGGTGCGGTGCTCGATCTGGCGGATGCGCTCGCGGGTCACGCCGTACACCCGGCCGATCTCGTCAAGGGTGTGAAGCGTGCCGTCGGTGAAGCCGTAGCGCATGCGGACGATGCCTGCCTCGCGCGGGGTAAGCGTCTTCAGGATCTCCTGAAGTGCGACCGACAACAGCGCGGCACTTGCCGCGTCGAGCGGGACGACGGCGTCACGGTCGGCCAGGAGGTCACCGAGGGAGGTGTCCTCGCCGTTGAGGGAGGCGTCGAGCGAGATCGGGTCGCGGGCGTGGCGCTGGACCTCGAGGATCTTCTCCGGGGTGCTGCCCATCTCGGCGGCCAGCTCTTCCGGCGTCGCGTCGCGGCCGAGCTTGTGCAGCAGTTCGCGCTGGGCGCGCTTGAGGCGGCTGAGCACCTCGGTCAGGTGGGCGGGGAGGCGGATGGTGCGGGACTGGTCGGCCATGGCGCGGGCGATCGCCTGCCGGATCCACCACGTCGCGTAGGTGGAGAACTTGAAGCCCTTGGCGTAGTCGAACTTCTCGACCGCGCGGACCAGGCCGAGGTTGCCCTCCTGGATCAGGTCGAGGAATGCCATGCCGCGGCCGGTGTAGCGCTTGGCGATGCTGACGACGAGCCGCAGGTTCGCCTCGAGCAGGTGGTTCTTGGCGCGGTCGCCGTCGCGGCAGACGACCCGCAGGTCGGCGGCGAGCGCGGGGGCGAGGTCCCGGCCGCCGTCACCGGCAAGCAGGTGCCTGGCATAGAGCCCGGCTTCGACGCGGCGGGCCAGGTCGACCTCCTGGTCGGCGCCGAGCAGCGGCACCCGGCCGATCTCCTTGAGGTAGGCGCGGACCGGGTCGGCGGCGACGACGGTCTCGTGCGGCGCCGCTATGTCCTCGTCGATGTCCAGCACCGTGACCGCCCGTCCCTTCATCGTGTTTCCTGGCCTCGTCGTCCGAGCGGTGGTGGTGCCTCGCGTACGTACAGTGTGCAGCCTTTTCGGCTTTTCCGCACTCCGGGTCATATCCGAGTTGCCTGACGCAAGCGATTTTCACCACCTGATAAAGACGCATTGGGCACAGTCGAATCCGCCCGTCAAGTAGCAGTTCAGCGGCCGGAGATCACCATTACGGCGCCCGGCGCAAGCTCGTGAGACAACCGTCTCTTCAAGGCGTTTCGGGCCGGGACGTACCGCCGGATCGCTTTAGCATTGCCGCTCGGAACGAGCCGATCTGATTAGTCAATTCGAGGTCCTGCAATGCTCCGAAATGATTCCGGGAACACGTCGCTGGAGACCGCCGTCGCGGAGGAACAGCATTTCCTCGACCGTGCGGTGGCGCAGCGCGACCGGCTGGCCGCGCGCCTGGCGGCCGAGCTGGCCGTGCCCGCGGAGGACGCCACCGAGCGCGCCCGGCACCGCCTGCTCCGCCGCCAGTACGAGGAGATCGGGCGCGCGTCCGGCGGGCTGGTCTTCGGGCGCCTGGACGGGCTGGACGGCACGGTGCTTCGTGTCGGCCGGGCCGGGATCCGGGACGACGACGAGAACGCGGATCCGCTTGTCGTCGACTGGCGGGCGCCTGCGGCACGCCCGTTCTACACGGCGACGCCTGTGGACCCGCAGGGGCAGGCCCGGCGCCGTCACGTGCGTACCAGCGGCGTGGTGGTGGTCGGTATGGACGACGAGCCGCTTGACGGCGCCGCGGCGGGTGACCTGGTGGGCGAGGGCGCGCTGCTGTCCGCGCTCAACGAGCGGCGCACCGGCACGATGTCGACAGCGATCTCCACGCTTCAGCGCGAGCAGGACGACATCATCCGCGCGGACGCGGCCGGGCCGCTGATCGTGCAGGGCGGGCCAGGCACCGGCAAGACCGTGGTAGCGCTGCACCGGGTGGCGTATCTGCTGTTCACCCACCGTCGGATGGCGGAGCAGGCGGTGTTGGTGCTCGGCCCGTCCGCGCGGTTCCTGACCTACATCGCGCAGGTGCTTCCGGCGCTCGGCGAGACCGCGGTCGTGTCGGCCACCTGCGACACGCTTGTGCCGGGTGCTGCCGTGGCCCGGCCGGAGTCGCGGCGGGTGGCGGAGATCAAGGGGCGGGCGGTGTGGCAGTCCGCGCTTGAGGCCCGGGTGCGCTCGCTGCTGCCGCGGGCGCGCGAGTTGTCGCTGCGCTGGGCGGGTGAGACGTATCTGATCGGCGCGGACGTGATGGCGCAGATGCTGACCTCTGCGGTGCAGGGCCGGTCGTACCACCGGGCGCGTGCGGTCTTCGCCGAGCAGCTGCATCAGGTGCTCGCCACCGCTGTCGCGGAACAGCGGGCCGCGCTGCTGGAGCAGATGGAGGAGGGCTTCGAGGACATCCTGGCCCGGTTCGGGCGGCCGGAACCCGGGAACGACGGCCGGTCCGGTTCGGACGTCGACGGGCTGATGTCCGAGGAGGAGATCGAGGAGCTGCGGGAGCGGATCGCGGAACACCCGACCATCGGCAGGTTCGTCGAGTCGGTGTGGCCGACCCGGGAAACGGCGGCCACGCTCCGCGCGGTGCTTGCCGACCCGAGCCATCTGTCCACCGAGGACGCCGCGCTTGTGGCGGCCGAGCCGGAGCCGTGGGCCTCAAGCGACATCCCGCTGCTTGACGCGGTGGCGGATCTACTCGGCCCGGTGGAGAGCCCACGTCCGCAGGGCGAGTTCCTCGCGGACCGGGCGAAGGAGCAACGCGACTGGGTGTACGGCCACGTGGTGATCGACGAGGCGCAGGAGCTGTCCGAGATGCAGTGGCGGATGGTGTTGCGACGCTGCCCCAGCCGCTCGATCACCGCGGTCGGCGACATCGACCAGGCCGAGGCCGCGCACCGGCACACCAGCTGGGCGCAGGCCGTGCAGGCGACGCTCGGCGACCGCTGGACCGCGGCGGAGCTGACCATCTGCTACCGCACGCCGCGTGAGGTGATGGCGCTGACCGGGCCGGTGCTGCGGCGGGCCGGAAGCCGGAACAGCCCACCGCGCGCGGTCCGCTCGTCCGGCATCGCGCCGTGGCAGCGCACCGTGCCGGACAGCGAGCTGGTGTCCGCGGCGGTGGACGCGGTGGCGACGCTGCGGGAGCGGTGGCAGGGCGGCACGGTCGGCGTGGTCGCGCCCGCGGGCCGGATCGCCGCGCTGCGGCCAGCGCTGGACGGCGTGCCGGTGCTTACCGCCACGCAGGCCAAGGGCCTGGAATGGGACGCGGCGCTCGTCGTCGACGCGGACGGCATCGCGGCCGAGCCACGCGGCTGGAACGGGCTCTACGTCGCACTGACCCGCTGCACCCAGGAGTTGGGGCAGCTGACGGTCGCCTAGACGATCCGCAGGTAACGGTAGGGCTTGTAGCGGGCGGCCTGCGCGAGGACCACGGTCCGGCGCTGCATGCCGCCTGCCTTGCTGCTCGACTCGATCACGGTCGCGACCGTCCGTGCCGGGTCGGCCCACGCCTCGAACAGCCGGACGTGGTCGCTGCCGCGGTGGCCGGCCCGCGCGCGCAGCAGCACGTCGCCGGGCTGCAGACCGGCCCGGCTGATCGGCGTGACCACCTGCCGCAGCTCCCAGGTGGTCAGCGCGCGGCCGTAGCGCGGGTCGCGGCTGTCGATCGCCCACGCCATGCAGATGAAGCCGGAGCAGTCCGGGCGGTAGCGGCGGCCCTTGTTCAGGTCCCAGCGGGCCAGCCGGTTGTCCTGCGAATACCGCACCTTACGGCTCAGCCAGTCGTGGGCGCGTGCCATGACGGCCGCCCTGGTGATGCGCCCGCCGTAGTCGACTGCCACCCCCGAGGGCATCAGCGGGTACGCCGCCGCAAGCAGCACTGTCCGGCCGAAGCATCGACGATCCACTCCGATCATGGTGCCAGCCGGGCGGGCCCGGTACACCGCGTTCGCGCACGAAGGCCGGGTGGTGCGGGCCGCCTACTCTCGCGGTGAGGTACACACACGGTGAGTGATCATCAGCGTGCGGCGCCTCCGAGGTGAGGAGGGTCCGTGGTGGCACCGCCGACGCTGATCTTCCTGCTCGTGGGTGGCCTGGGCGCCGCGATCCTCGCGGTGGCGCTGCTCGGCGCCGGTGCGCTCCGGGTGGTGCACGTCGACCTCGGCGGGCCCGCCTCGGTCGAGTCGATCGCCGGATTCCTGGGTGCGTTCGGCTTCGGCGGCGCGATCGCGGCCGAGGTGCTCGGCGCGCGTACGCCAGGTCAGCTCCTGGCCGCCGCGGGCATCGGCGTGGCGGCCGCGGTCCCCACCGCGTATCTCGCCGTGCGGCTGTCCCACTGGGCCCGGAACATCCCCACCGATGCCACACCCACCCGGGCCGATCTGATCGGCGCGATGGGCGTGGTCGTCACCGCGATCCCCCATCACGGGTACGGCGAGGTGCGTGTGCGCTTCGGCGGCCTGCCGGTGAAGCTCTACGCCCGCGCGGACCGCCCGATCGGGCTCGGCGCCGAGATCTTCGTGGTCGAGGCGCCGTCGGACACAAGCGTCATCGTGGAACGTCTCTCCTAAGGAGCAGCGCATGCCGATTCTGATCGCGACCGCCGGTGGCGTACTTGTGGTCTTCCTCGTCGTGATGTTCGTCTTCTCCCGGATCAAGGTCGCCGGCCCGAACGAGGCCTTCATCATCACCGGCCGCAAGGGACGCTCGGTGACTGACTCGGCAGGTGTCCGCTCGCTCGACTTCTCCGGCCAGAAGGTGGTGATGGGCGCGTCCGTCTTCGTGCTGCCGGTGGTGCAGCGCAAGCAGTCACTCGACCTGTCCAGCCGCCGGATCAGCGTCGACATCCAGGGCGCGGTAAGCAAGCTCGGCATCCGCACGAACCTGCACGGCGTCGCGATCGTCAAGGTCGGCGGCACCGAGGACGCGGTCCGCGCGGCCGCCCAGCGCTTCCTGCACCAGCAGAAGGAGATCGACCAGTTCACCCGCGAGGTCCTGGCCGGCTCGCTGCGCGCGATCGTCGGCCGGCTCACCATCGAGGAGATCATCGGGGACCGGGTCGCGTTCGCGAGCGCGGTCGCGGAGGAGGCCGAGCACTCGATGACGAACCAGGGCCTGGTGCTTGACACGTTCCAGGTCCAGGACATCCTCACCGAGGGCAGCTACCTGCAGGACCTCGGCCGCCCCGAGGCGGCCCGGGTGCTCAAGGACGCCGCGATCGCCGAGTCGCTGGCCCGGCAGGCCTCCGAGCAGGCCCGGCTGCTCGCCGAGGAGTCGGTCGCGGAGGCGGAACGGAACCTGGAGCTGAAGCGGGCCGGCATCCGCGCCGAGGTGGACGCCGCGAAGGCCCGTTCGGCCGCGGCCGGCCCGCTCGCCGAGGCGGAGCAGAACCAGGCGATCCTGGCCGAGAAGCGCAAGGTCGCGGAGCGCAACGCCGAGCTGAAGGAGCGCGAGCTCGACGTCGAGGTGCGCAAGCCCGCGGACGCCGCCCGCTACCGGCTGGAGCAGGAGGCGGAGGCGCACCGCAACAGCGAGGTGTTCGCCGCCGACGCCCGCCGGCAGGGCACCATCGCCGAGGCCCAGGCGGAGGCGGAACGCTCCCGGCTGGTCGGCGAGGGAGAGCTGGCCCGGCGTACCGCGCTGGCCCGCGCCACCGAGCTGGAGGGCCAGGCCGAGGGCGCGGCGTGGCGGTCCCTCGGGCAGGCCGAGGCGGAGTCGATGCGGCTGAAGGCGGCGTCGTTCAACCTGTACGGCGAGGCCGCCATCCTCGACCTGCTGGCCCAGGTACTGCCACAGGTCGTCGAGGCCGCCAGCCGCCCGATCGGCGAGATCGACAAGCTGACGGTGATCTCCACGGACGGGGCGTCGTCGATCACCAGGTCGGTGGCCGGCAACGTGGCGCAGGGGTTGCAGCTGGGCACGGACCTGACCGGGGTCGACTTCGCAGGGCTCCTCGGGCGGCTCCGCAACGGATCCACGAGCGCTCCGGCGGTCACCGCGGATGATCACGCGCCGGCCGTCAAGGCGGACGACGCGCAGGCGGCCTGATCCCGGGCGGCTGCCGCTACACCTCGTCGCTCAGGGCGGCGGCGAGGCGGCGGCGGGAGGTGATGGCGAGCTTCCGGAAGACCTTGGTGAGGTGGTATTCGACAGTGGAGCTGCTCAGGAACAGGCGGGACGCGATCTCGGTGTTCGTGGACCCGGCCGCGGCAAGCGTCGCGACCTGCCGTTCCTGCGGGGTCAGCCCGTTGCCGCCGGTGGTCTGCGCGTCGCGGCCCGCCGGCCGTTCGCCGGTCGCGGTCAGCTCGGCGCGAGCCCGCTCCGCGAACGCTGCCGCGCCCATCCCGGTGAACATGTCGTAGGCGGTGCGCAGCGCGGTACGGGCGTCACCCCGCCGGCGGCCGCGGCGCAGCCACTCGCCGTGGAGCAGGTGCGTCCGGGCCAGCTCGACCGCCATCTGCGTGCGGGCCAACTGGTCGGCGGACTCGCGGTAGAGCGCCTCGGCCTGGTCGTCGTCGGCCATCAGCGCGCGGCAGCGGGCGAGCAGCCCCAGCCCCCACGGCGTGCCGCTCACCGGGACGCGTTCCTCCATCCGGGCGAGCGCGGCCTTCGCGGCCTGGTTGTCGCCGCTGCGGACGCCGGCCTCGACGATGTCGTGAAGCGCGCGGTTGGCGATGCCCGGCATGTCGCGGGCGAACGACGGCAGCAGCCCGGCGAGCGCCTCGGCGTACCGGCCGCGGCTGATGTCCAGGACGGCCAGGCAGTTGCGGATGACGTCGTCCGCCCCGAGGGCCTCGGTGGCGGCCGCGCGGGCCTCGGCGTCGCGGCCGCTCCAGGCGAGCAGCTCGACGCGCTGGATCGCCGGGTGCCGGCGGCCGACCACGTCGGAGAGTTCCGCGAGTTCGTCGTGGCGGGCGTAGGCGGCCGCGAACCGGCCGGCGCGCATCTCCCAGGTGGCGCCGACCATCAGCGTGGTCCGCAGCGTCCACAGCGCGACGCTGTCCCGGTCGTGGGATTCGAGTCGCTGCCAGGCGCGGCGTCCGGCCTCGTCGTCCCACACGTCCTCGGCCGCGAACGCGCAGACGACCGCGAACGGCAGGCGTTCGTCGGTGATGTTCTCGGCCGCGTCAAGCGCGGCCAGCGCGTCGCGCAGCAGCGGCACGGCCTCCCGGTAGCCGACCGCGGCACGGGTCGCGTAGCCGGTCAGGAACAGGTCGGCATAGGCCGGCGCCGGTGTCGCCGCCGCGGGCGAGGCCAGCACCACGTGGGACAGGTCGTCAAGGGTGACAGTGGTGGCGCGGTTGTCGGAGATCAGCACGGCCTGGAGCGCCTCGAACATCATCCGCCGAGCCAGCACCGCGTCCCGGTCCGCGATCGACGCGGCCGCCTCGAGAAGGATTCCGGGTACGTCGGTGAACCTGCCCGACTGCATCGCGGCCGTGGCCCGGGCCTGCATCGCGAGCGCGCGCGGCACGACGCCGTCGAGTCCGCCCTCGGCCCGGTCGAGCATCGCGACCGCGGCGGCCGAGTCGCCGAGTGCGAGGTGCGCGCGGGCCGCGGCGACCAGGCGCGCGGCCTGGTCGGCCAGGGCGGGGGACAGATCGGCCGCGCGGGTCAGGAACGCGGCCTGCTCGGCGTTGCCGCCGCGGGCCCGCGCGCGTTCGGATGCCCGCTCCAGGTCCGCGGCGACGTCCTCGTCAAGGCCGATCGTGGCCTCCGCGCGATGCCACGCGCGGCGGTCGGGGTCCCGCACCGGATCGGAGACGGCCGCAAGCGCCGCGTGCACGCGCCGCCGGTCGGGCGCACTCGCGCCCCGGTAGGTGGCGGAGCGGATCAGCGGGTGCCGGAAGTCGAGCGAGTCGGTCAGGATGCCCGCGGACAACGCGGGGTCGACCCGGTCCGCGGCGATGCCGAGATGCGCGGCGGCACGCCAGAGCAGCGCCGGTTCCTCCGGCGGCGTCGCGGAGAGGAGCAGCAGCAGCGCCCGGGTCCCGGCCGGAAGCTCCGCGATCTGCCGCTGGTAGTGGGTTTCCAGAAGCGTGCCGACCGGGAGCTGCCGGGGCAGCGGCGCGGCGCCGCTGAGCTGCTCCGGGGTGAGCGCGCGGGCCAGCTCGACAAGGGCGAGCGGGTTGCCGCCGGTCCCGTCGACGATCCTGGCCGCGACCGTGCCGTCGACGCGGCCGCCGATGCTTGCCGCGAGCAGGCTTCCGGCGTCGTCGCCCGGCATTCCCGGCACGGTAAGCGCGGGCAGGCCGTCGAGCACGGCCGGGACCGGCGGGCGGGTGGCGAACAGCAGCCCGACCGATTCGGCGTGCAGGCGACGCGCCACGAACGCCAGCACCTCGGCGGACGCCCGGTCCAGCCAGTGCGCGTCGTCCACGATGCACAGCAGCGGCTGCTCCTCGGCCGCCTCGGCGAGCAGCGTGAGCACGGCCATGCCGGCCAGATAGCGGTCCGCGGGCACGCCGGCCAGCCGGCCGAAGGCGGTGTGCAACGCGTCCCGCTGCGGTGCCGGGAGCGCGTCGATGCGGGGCAGCCACTGGCGCAGCAGCAGGTGCAGCGCCGCGAAGCCGAGCACCGCCTCCGACTCGACGCCGGCGATGCGGACCACGCGCACGTCCTGGCTGCCCGCGGCCGCCCGGTCGAGGAGGCTGGTCTTGCCGGTGCCGGGCTCACCGGCGAGCACGAGCGTGCCGCTGCGGCCGTCGCGCAGGCCGTCAAGCAGCTCTTCCAGGTGGCGGCGCTCGTCCTGGCGCCCGATGAACGGGACCGGCCGGCCCTCGGAAGCTATCGGCACGCGTTCAAGTAGACCATCCGCCGGCTCCCCAGTCGTACCCCCGGGGCTGTGGCTGTGGACTGTGGGGTTTCCCTGATTCGGGGGTGGGGGCTCCGGTGGTGTTCTTGTCGGGCAGCACCCCGCACACCCCCCATTCGCAGCCCCAAGGAGCTCACCATGCGCTACTCACGTTCGCTCGGCATCGGCCTCGGACTCGCGCTTGCCGCCGCCGCGGCGATCACCGGATGCAACGCCGCGGCCCCTGCTCCCGCCGAGGTGATGCCGGCCGGGTTCACCGAGCACAAGACGCCGGTCGGGGACGTGGGCATCCACTACGTCATCGGCGGGCACGGGCCGACGTTGCTGCTGATCCACGGCTACCCGCAGAGTTGGTACGAATGGCGGCACGTGATGCCCGCCCTGGCCGAGCAGTACACAGTCGTCGCCCCGGACCTGCGCGGCGCCGGCGACAGCGACGCCCCCGCCACCGGATACGACAAGAAGACCATGGCCGCCGACCTGCACGGCCTGCTCACCCAGCTTGGGCTGGACAAGGACCTGCGCATCGTCGGCCACGACATCGGCACCATGGTCGCCTACTCCTACGCCGCCGCCCACCCCGCCGACGTGACGAAACTCGTCCTCAGCGAGGCGCCGATCCCGGATCCGAGCATCTATGACTTCCCCGCGCTGACCGCGAACGGCCCCGGCCTGTGGAACTTCGGGTTCTTCACCGTCGGCAACGGCCTGCCCGAACAGATGATCCAGGGCAACGAGGACGTGTGGATCGACACGTTCTCCGACCATCTCATGGTCAAGAAGGGCTCACTCACAAGCGGTGACATCGCCGTCTACGCCCGCAACCTGCGCCGGCCCGGCCACCTCGCCGCGAGCTTCGCCTGGTTCCGGACGCTGCCACAGGACATCACCAACGACGCCGAGTACCAGAAGACGCCGCTGACCATGCCGGTACTCGCGGTCGGCGCGGCGGGCACCATGGGCACCTTCGTCGGTGACCAGGCACAGAAGTACGCCACGGACGTCACAGGCACTGTCATCCCCGACTCCGGCCACTGGATCTACGAGGAACACCCCACCGAGACCACAACCATGCTCCTCACCTTCCTCGACGGGAGGTGACACCTGGCAACGTCCCGGCCGGCCCTCGCCCACAGGCGGGGGCCGGCCGGGACAGCCTGCGTCCCGGACGGTGGCGGCACGTCTGATCAGGCCGTCCGCTCCAGCCGGTCGCGGACGGCGGCGAGCGCGGCCGCCATCGCGCCCGGTGCCCGGCCGAACGTCGTCGTGACCGGGCCGGTCGCGGGCTCGGTGCGCTCGGAGATCGCGTGCGGGTAGGCGAACTCACGCAGGCCCTCAACGGGCCCCCGGAGCGCTCCGGGGCCCTTCGGCGATCAGCTCAGGACGGGACGGCGGCGGCCGTGCCGGTGGTGGCGGCCCAGGAGGCCAGCAGCGCGAGCGCCTCCGCGGTCGGCGAGCCCGGCTGGGCCGCGTAGATCGTCAGCGTGAGGTCGCTGTCCGCGCGCAGCTCCATGCTCTCGTAGGCGAGCGTCAGATCGCCGACCACGTGGTGGTGGAAGTCCTTCGTGCCGGTGCCGTGGATGCGGACGTTGTGGGCGGCCCAGCGGCGGCGGAAGTCGTCGCTGCGGGTGCACAGCTCGCCGACCAGGTCGTGCAGGCCCTTGTCGTGCGGGTCGACGCCGGCGGCGGTGCGCAGGTTCGCCACCGTCATGTCCGCGAACAGCTCCCAGTCCGGGTAGAGGCGGCGGGCGGCGGCGTCGAGGAACGTGAACGTGCCAAAGTTCGGCGTGGCGGACGGGCCGGCGTACAGGTCGCGGAACAGGGCACGGCCGAGCAGGTTCGCCGCGAGCAGGTCCTGCCGTCCGTTGACCACGATCGCCGGGGAGGTGATCGCGTCGAGCGTCCACTGCAGGCTCGGCCGGACCGTACGCCGTCTCGGCCGCCGGCTCGGTTTGAGCAGCGCGCTGCTGCCGTTGGCCTCCTGGGCGAGGCGCATCAGGTGGGCGCGTTCCGCGTCGTCGAGGTGCAGCGCGCGGGCGATCGCCTCGAGCACGCCGGCGGACACACCAGCCAGCGCGCCGCGCTCGACCTTCGAGTAGTACTCGACGCTCATGCCGGCCAGCGCGGCGACCTCGCCGCGGCGCAGCCCGGGAACACGCCGCTGCCCACCAGCGGGAATGCCGGCCCGCTCCGGTGTGATCTTCGCGCGGCGGGAGGAGAGGAACTCCTGCACCTCGACTCGGTTGTTCACCTCCCCGACGGTACGCGGCAGCGCGCGCAACTGGGATGTACTGCCGGTACACCTCACCACAGGGGCTCCCCCGTTCCGCCCCGGCGCGGTTTCCTGAAAGGTGTCCGGCGCGTTGAAGAAAGCGCCGCTACCGGGCACGACCTCAAGGAGAGACATCATGCGTGGAGCCGTCATGCACGCCCCCGGCGACGTCCGGGTGGAGAACCGGGACGACCCGCGGATCGAGGCGCCCACGGACGCGATCATCCGCCTGTCGGCCGCCTGCGTCTGCGGGTCGGACCTGTGGCCGTACCGCGGCATCCAGCCGCTCGACGGCCCGACACCCATGGGCCACGAGTACGTCGGCGTCGTCGAGGCGGTCGGCGGCGAGGTCACCACCGTACGGCCCGGCCAGTTCGTCGTCGGCTCGTTCTGGGCGTCGGACAACACCTGCGAGATCTGCCGGGCCGGCTACCAGAGCGGCTGCGTGCACCGGGTGCCGATGGGCATGCTCGGCTCCCAGGCCGAGTACCTGCGGGTCCCGCTTGCCGACGGCACGCTCGTCGCCACGCCCGAGGCCCCGCCCGCCGACCTGATCCCGAGCTACCTGGCCTCGTCCGACGTGCTCGGCACCGGCTGGTTCGCCGCGGTCGCCGCCGAGGCCGGCCCGGGCAAGACCGTCGCGGTCGTCGGCGACGGCGCGGTCGGCCTGCTCGCGGTCCTGGCCGCCAAGCAGCTCGGCGCGGAACGGATCATCGCGATGAGCCGGCACGAGTCCCGCCAGAAGCTCGCGCTCGACTTCGGCGCCACCGACCTGGTCACGGAGCGTGGCGACGAGGGCGTCGCCAGGATCAAGGAGCTGACCGGCGGGCTCGGCGCGCACTCGGTGATCGAGGCGGTCGGCACCCAGGAGTCGATGATGCAGGCGATCCGCTCCACCCGCCCGAGCGGCCACGTCGGCTACGTGGGCGTCACCCACGACGTGGCCCTGCCCGGCATGGAGATGTTCTTCTCCCTGGTCCACCTGCACGGCGGCCCGGCCCCGGTACGCCGCTTCCTGCCGCACCTGATGGACCTGATCGCCGCCCGCACCATCGACCCCGGAAAGGTTTTCGACCTGGAGCTCCCGCTTGAGGAGGCGGCCGAGGGCTACCGGGCGATGGACGAGCGCCGCGCGATCAAGACGCTGCTGCGCCCCTGAGACACGTCGTCGCCGCGCGCGACCAGCCCGCCGGTCCTCCAAGCGCGCGCGGACCTGTCCCCGCTGATCTACTGGGGTGATGAGCGTGCACCCGGCTCCGGCCCGTCCCACGATCAGCCGCGGGCTGACGCTGCTGATCGCCGTGATGGGCAGCGTGGCCGTCGGCAACCTGTACTGGGCGCAGCCGCTGCTGCGGCTGATCGCGGAGGATCTGGAGGTCTCCACGGCCACGGCGGGCTGGCTGGTCACCGCCACCCAGATCGGCTACGCCACAGGCATCGTGCTTGTCGTGCCGCTCGGCGACTTCCTCAACCGCCGCCTGCTGATCCCGGCGCTGCTGGCCTGCTCCGCGGTGGCGCTGCTCGCCTGCGCGTTCGCGCCGACGTTCGGCGCACTGCTGGCCGCGATCGCGCTGCTCGGGCTGAGCACTGTCGCCGGGCAGGTCGCGATCCCGCTGGCCGGGGATCTCGCGGACGACGCCGGGCGGGGGCGGGTGATCGGCACCGTCATGGCCGGGTTCCTCAGCGGCACGCTCATCTCGCGTACCCTCAGCGGCCTGATCTCCCAAGCCGCGGGCTGGCGCGCCATCTATGTGGTCGCCGCCGTCGCCACACTGATCCTGGCCGCGCTCGCCTACCGCAGCATCCCGGTGCTGCCCGACCGGCCGCGCCTGCGCTATCCAGCGCTGCTCGCCTCGGTCGGGACCGTGATCCGCAGGCATCGGATGGTGCGCTGGAGCCTGCTGCTCAGCGCGCTGCAGTTCGCCGCGTTCATGATGTTCTGGACCTCGTTGACCTTCCTGCTCAGCGCGCCCCCGTTCGCGTACCCCGTGATCGTCATCGGCCTTTTCGGTCTGGCGGGTCTGCCAGGCGCGGTCGCCGCGCAACGCACCGGCGTCCTGCACGACCGCGGCTTGTCACTGCCGGCGATCGGGGTGACATGGGGTGTGGCGCTGGTGTCCTTCGGGCTGCTCGGACTCGCGCAGGACTCCGTGCCGCTGCTCATCGCAGGCATCGTGCTGCTTCACATCGCGCTGTTCCCGCTCACCGTCCTGATCTCGTCGCGGCTGTTCGCCCTGGTCCCGGAGGCGCGCAGCCGGGTCAACACCGCGATGATCACCACCAACTTCGTGACCGGCGCCGTCGCCTCGGCCGTGGTCGCCCCACTGTGGTCTTCCGGCGGCTGGCCCGCGATCACCCTGGCCGAGCTCGCCGTCTGTGCCCTCGCGCTCGCGGTCTGGGCCCTCGGCCGCCGCGGCCCACTCATCGCCCCGGCAGCCTGACCAGCACCGTCGCGGCCGCGGCGATGGCGAGTAGGTGAGCGACCCCTCCCGGGCCCGTCACACAATTCCAGAGCCGCCTCTACCCACTCTGTGGGTGGTCGCGGCCCGCACACTCCCGACTCTGCTGCCCATGCGCGTGCGGCGGTCTGCGGCCTCACGGTCGAAGGGCCGGCACGGGGGTGATCTCGGCCTGGGCGGTCGCAAGGGCCCGCACCGAAGCCGGGAGCTTGCCGAAGCACCAGTCGATCTTGGCTCTCGCGTGTCGCCGCGCCAGGGCTGCGGTCGATCTTGGCTGTCGCGTATCGCCGCGCCAGGGCTTGCGGCAGTTCGGGCGCTCCGCGCCGAGATGGGTTCGTTGTGCGGGATCTCGCGTCCATCTGGCGGGATGCAAGATCCTTGCGGCTCTGGTGGCCCTTATCCGAGCGCGATAAGGGCCACCAGAGCCGCAAGGATCTTGACGTGGGCCTTCCTGCGCCTTCGGCGTCAGGATGAACGCACAGGCAGGCACTCATATAACGATATGTCGGGCGCATAGCGCTCGGACCTGGGCACTGACCGCGGGGCCTCCACCTGACGCGGGCCGTGAGCGCGGGCTGTGTCCTGACATATGCGGATCCGGTGTTGCTTTGCGTTCATGCCCGGCCCTGAGGCCTGCTGAAGTGCCACGACCAACCCGCATTCCTGCGGAATCCGCGGCCTCGGTGCCGGCCCTTGTGCCCGCCCAAGCCGCGGCTGCCCCGCTTCGCGGCTGCCCCGGTTCGGATCTGTCTCGACCCACAGCGCCTCGGCCCGCCGCCGTGACGACGGCCGTGCTGCTCGCCCTCTGCAACCGCAACGACCGGCCGAAACCACTCACCACGCCCCAGCCCATTCGATCGTCGGTCCCCAGACGACCGGACGCGAATGGCAACAGAGTTGCTCCTGCGGGCAAGCCGGCGCGTCGGGCTCCGCTGGCGTTCCGCACGTCGCTCGGAGCCGGTGCCGCCGTGGCCCGGGAAGACCGGCGGGCGTGCGTTTCCGTGGCCGATCGGTCCGGGGTGCGGCGCGTGGGCGATCAGGATGTTCTATCGTCGACGGTGGCGGATTCGCGATGGGACCTGACCGGCTGGCGTGCCTGACCGGCTGGCGTGCCTGACCGGCCGGCGCGCCGGGCCGCGTCGGGCCGTTGAGTCGATCCTGTCCTCGCGGGCCCGCCGTCTCCCATGCGCTCCCGCCTGGGAATTCTGCAGGCGAGGGAGGGTCCGTGCCGGACCGGGTCGTGGGCGAGCGCATGGTCGAGGCGGCGCGTGCCTGGCTGGACCTGCTGGACGGTGAGCAGCGTGCCGCCGCGGTGCGGCCCTGGCCGTCCGAGGAGGAACGGCACCGCTGGTACTACACGCCCACCGACCACGGCGGGCTCCCGCTGCAGCGGATGCGCCCGGCGCAGCAGCAGCGTGCGATGCGCCTGGTCGCGGCCGGCCTGTCGCACCCCGGCTACGTGACCGCGTCGACGATCATCGGCCTGGAGAATGTGCTTGACCAGGCGGACGGGTGGGCCGGCAACTGGGGCCGGGAGCGCAACCGCGACCCGCTGGCCTACTGGCTGACCGTGTTCGGCGAGCCGAGCCTGTCCGGGCCGTGGTCGTGGCGCTTCGGCGGGCACCACGTCTCCGTGCACCACCTGATCCTGGACGGCCGCGTGCGGGCCAGCACGCCGTGCTTCCTCGGCGCCGATCCGGCCACGTCACCGCTGCTCGGCGGCCTGCTGTTGCGCCCGCTCGGTGCGGCGGAGGAGCTGGCCCGCGAGTTGATCGAGTCGCTCGACGAGGAGCAGCGTTCCCGCGCGGTGATCAGCCCGGTCGCGCCGGTCGACATCGTCAGCGGGAACCGGCCGCGCCTCGGTGACGGCGACCGCCTGATGCCGCTCCCGGACGTCTGGCGCGGCCATCTCCCCGAGCCCGGCCTGCACGACCTGGCCACCTCGATCCATCAGAACGCCGAGGCCCGCGCCGGTTTCGGCCCGCAGCACCACGATGCGGTCGGTCTCACCGCGGCTCCGAAGGGCATTGCCGCCGCCGAGCTGTCCGCGTCTCAGCAGGCCCGGCTCCGCGCGCTCCTCGACGTGTTCATCGGCCGCGTCCCGGAGGAGCTTGCCGCGCGTGAGGCCGAGAAGTTCGCCGGTGACCGCCTCCACGACGTGCACGTCGCCTGGGCCGGCGGTCTGGAGCGCGGTCTCCCGCACTACTACCGTCTCCAGGGCCCCCACCTGCTCGCCGAGTACGACAACACCCAGCGCAACGTCAACCACGTCCACACCGTGTGGCGCGACCCCGACTGCGACTTCGGCGACGACGTGCTGCGCCGCCACGTCGAGGAGTTCCACAGCTGAGCTCAGGCGACCGCCAGCCGGCCGCGAAGATCCTCCAGGACCCTGTCGAAACGCTCCGCGCTGAGCACCTCGTCCTGCCTGTTCCGCGTGACGTTCAGGCCCGTGTCGCGATACACCCTGGTGGAGAGCCGCTCACCGTCGGCCAGCCACACCCAGATCGCGTCCCGCCCACCCGACGCCTCACCGGGCGCGACGACGAACCGGGCGATTTCAGACCATGCCACGGTACGGCTCCGGAACAACCGCCGGATCCGGATGCCGGACGGCCCGACGAACAGCCCGGTCGTGCCCATCTGCCAGACGAGCCTCAGCCACAGGGCGATGAACGGGTAGGCCAGCAGCGACCTCGGGTCGCCGTCCTCGGCGCTCAGCACGCCGACCGTGACCACTCCCAATATCCCCACGCCGAACAGGAACATCAGCCCGACCAGGACATGCCCGAAGCGCCACCCCTGGACCGGCCTCCACTGTGTCATGCGGACATGATCGCAAAGGTGACCGGCCGGTCGCGCCTCACCGCGGCGTGACCGGCCGGTGGGGGTCAGGAGCTGCAGTTCTCCGCGTTCTTGATGTTGATCGCGTAGACGGTCTCGTCGCTGAGGAGGTGGACGGTCTCGTTGGGGAAGATGCAGAAGGTGCGGGAGGAGCCGTCGTCCCAGCGGGTGTAGAGCAGGGCGCCGTCGTCGTTGCGGCTGTTGTAGATGTAGTCGGCGCCCTTCGCGGCGGTGGTGAGCGTCTGGTAGCCCCGGTCCTGGTAGGCCGCGTTCGGGTTGGCGGCGTTGTAGCGGGAGGCCGACTGGTAGAAGCAGACCCGCGGCCAGCCGCAACCGTGTGCGGTAACGGCCTGTGCGGGCGCCACCACAAGCGTGCTGAGCACCATGCCACCGGCGATTGCGTACGCCGCCTTGCTGAGCTTGTTCATCGCTGTCCCTCGTGTCGGTTCGGACCGCACGGGGGCGTCATCGCACGCGCTGAATCGCACGCACGGCCAACCTCAACCCCCGTATCGGCTGCCGTCGACATCGACTATGCGCACTGTCCGGTGGCTCAGTCAACTGTGGACGGCGCCCGAAAGCGATCATTGACATCGGCGTATGCGTTGCGTCATGATCGCGAGAACCGACCGGTCGGAAGCAGCGGTTATCTACGGAGGGTGATGCCAAAACGCGATGAGACCGGCTGTCCACGCACGACGTGTGGGAGGTAGATTCAACAGTCGTGCCGCCCCTTGAGCTGAACACGACAGTTGCCCACTCCGCCCGCATCTACGACTACCTGCTGGGCGGCAAGGACAACTTCGAGGCCGACCGCAAGGCGGCCGAGGCGATCATGCAGTCGTCGCCGAGCCTGCCGATCTCCATGCGGGCCAACCGCGACTACATGGTGCGCGCCGCCCGCCACCTGACCAGGGACCACGGCATTCGCCAGTTCCTTGACATCGGCACCGGGCTGCCCACCTCGCCGAACCTGCACGAGGTCGTGCAGCAGGTCGCGCCCGAGTCCCGCGTGGTCTACGTCGACAACGACCCGCTGGTCCTGGCGCACGCCCGCGCGCTGCTCAGCTCGCACGCGGACGGGATCACCGCCTACCTCGACGCCGACCTGCGCGACGTGCCGGCCATCCTCGGGGCGAAGCAGCTGCTCGAGACGCTCGACCTGAGCAAGCCGGTTGCGATCAGCCTCATCGCGGTACTTCAGTTCGTCACGGAGGAGGCGGAGGCGCACGCGATCATCGATGAGCTGCTGAGCGCGGTCCCGGCCGGCAGCGCGCTCGCGATCTCCACAGTGACGGCGAACAGCGCGCAGGCGGTCGGCGCGGCCGCCGGCTACAAGGCACGCGGCATCCCGGCGAAGCCACGCACCGACGACGAGGTCCGCGGGCTGTTCCGCACGCTCGAGCTCGAGGAGCCGGGCGTGGTCATGGTCCACCGCTGGCGCCCGGAGCCCGGCACCGACCCCGCCGAGCAGGACCCGCACGTCCAGATGAGCGGCGGCGTCGCGATCAAGCGCTGACAGCCCCTCTGAAAGACGCCGATCAAAGACGCTGATCAACTGGCGCTGATCAAGGGCGAGTGCTCTTCACGCGGTCACCGCTCGCAGCAGCGCCAGCAGCAGCACCGGCGCCGCGATCAGCAGCGCCCCCTCGGACCAGGCGAGCGTGACCGCGGCGGCCACGATCAGCAGCACCGCGACCGCGAGTGTCACAAGCGGCCGGGTCATCAGCGTGTACGCCGCCCGCCGCGCCACCACCGACACCGGCGCGTCCTCGGACAGCACGACGAGCACGAGCGCCACCGCCACCCACAGGCACGCCGTCACCGCGATCACCGTCAGTGGCGCTGCCCACCACCCGGGCACTCCGGCCACGTCCAGGTGCGTCAGGTTGATCGAGAGCACGGTGAGCAGCGCCAGGAACGGTGCCCAGAGCAGCAGTGCCCGCCCGGCAAGCGACCGCCACCCGCGCAGCCAGTCCGCGGACGGATGCAGGTCGCCCAGGTCCGGCCGGTGTGCCCGAAGCGAGAACAACGCCGCCGCGACGGCCGGTCCGACCGGCAGCGCGGCCACGGCCAGCAGGGGCAGGTTGCTCCCGTCGCCGCCGAGCGCAAGCCCGGCGGCGACTGTGGGCGAACACCCAAGCGCGGTCCACACGCCGGTGACGAGGAGCCGGTGCACCGACGCCGCCGTGCGGGCCGCCCGGCTGTCCAGGATCGACGCCTCCGGCCGTACCCTCATGGCGTTGTCATTTGTTCTTGTCCGCGTAGCGGGCTCTGGCCTTGTTGACCAGTTCGATGTAGGCGGGGCCGTTCTTGGCGCTCAGCTCCGTGACGTAGGTGTCCCATTCGGCGAGGTCGCGCTGGCCGAGGATGAAGCGCAGGGACTGCTGGGTGACGTAGTCCTTGAGCGGGGTCTCCCAGAGCGTGGCCTGCTCGCGTTCCTCGTCGGTCAGTGGCGCGGGCGGCGGGACCGGGATCGACGTCTTCGCGGCCATACCCTGCTGGAAGGCCTGCTCCTCGGCGGAGAACGTGGAGTTGAGCAGCTCGGTGGTGCCGCCGTAGGCGAAGTTGCCGCCGGAGAAGCCGAAGTCCTTCTGCAGGTGTTTGGAGCCGGCCGGGTTGAGCCCGACGAAGTTGACGTCCGGCGTGAGCGTGCGCTTGCCGGTCGCGTCCTTGGTGTATGTGACGCCCTCCACGCCCCACTTCGCGAACTCCTGGCCCGCGTCGGAGTAGTAGAGCCAGTCGATGAACTGCATGAGCGCCACGAAGTTCTTCGACTCGCGTGCCTTGGAGGAGATCATGAGGCCGCTCTCCAGCCGCGTGTAGCCCTTGACCTCGCCGGCCGGCCCGGACAGGAACGGCAGCTTCGCGATTGTGGCGCCGTCCTTGAGCAGCGGGCGGTAGTCGTTGACCAGGGTCTGCGCGTTCGTGCTGATCACCATGGTCTTGCCGGCGCCGAGTTTCTGCTTGGCCTGGTCGTCGGTCTGGGTGAAGCTCTCCGGGTCGAGCAGCCCTTCCGCGACAAGCGTGTGCAGGTAGGTGAGCATGGCCTTGTACTCCGGCATCGCGCCGGTGAGCACGAAGTTCTGCCCGTCCCAGGTCTCGTTGTGGTACTGCCAGCCGCCGGTGGTGCCGTAGGCCAGCGAGATCATGTTGAGCAGGTTGCCGCCCGGGTCCGGGATCGCGAACCGGTCGGAGAACGGGTACGCCCCCGGGTTCTTCGCCTTGAGCGCCTTCAGCGTCGTGTGCAGCTCGTCCCAGGTCTTCGGCGTGGGCAGCCCCAGCTCGGCGAGCACGTCCGTGCGCACGGCGAGCGAATATTCCTGCCAGACCTCCTCGTGCAGGCCGGGCAGCACGTAGAACTTGCCGTCCTCCTGACGCAGGTTGTCGATCTGTGGCTCCAGCCGCCACTTCGCGATCTTGTCCTTGAAGTTCGGCATCAGGTCGACGTAGTCGCTGACCGGCAGCACCGCGCCGGACGACACGAACGGCTGCTCCTGCGGCGGGTAGACCTTCGGGATGATGAACGGCGCGTCTCCGGCGCTGACCACCAGGCTTCGTTTCTGGTTGTAGTCGCTGGCCGGCACCACTGACGGCGTGAGCGTGATGTTGGTGCGCTTGCTCAGCTCCTGCCAGAACAGCCAGTCGTTCTTGATCGCATAGTTCGGGTGGTCGCTGTAGAGCATGTCGAACGTGATCGGCTCGGTGGCGGTGAACTGCGTGCCGACCGCGTAGTCGGTCATGGCGCCGGCCCGGTTCTCGTCCAGGTTCGTGCTCTCCGGACTCGAACCGCAGGCGGCGACTGTCGCTAACGCAAGAAGGGAGGCTGCAACACGTTTCATGAGTGGGAAGACCTTTCAGCCCTTGACGGCGCCGAGCATGACCCCGGAGACGAAGTAGCGCTGGACGAAGGGGTAGACCGCCAGGATCGGCACCACTGTCAGCACCATGGTCACGGCCTTGATGTTGGCCGCGACCTGTGCGACGTCGGTGCCGGCGCTGCCGGTGGAGGTGGCGTCCGTCGCGCCCGCGATCAGGTTCCGCAGGTAGACGGTGACCGGGAACAGTTCGGCCCGGTCCAGGTAGAGGAACGCGGTGAACCACGAGTTCCAGTAGGCGACCGCGTAGAAGAGCAGCATGGTGGCGACGATCGCCTTCGACAGCGGCAGCACGATCCGCAGCAGGATGCCGTAGGTATTGAGCCCGTCGACCGCGGCCTGCTCCTCGAGCTCGACCGGCAGGCCCTCGAAGAACGCCTTCATCACCAGCAGGTTGAACACGTTGATCGCGTTCGGCAGCACCACGGCCCAGATCGTGTTCCGCAGGCCGAGGCCGGTGACGAGCACGTAGTTGGGGATCAGGCCGCCGGAGAAGAACATGGTGAAGACCGCGATGCCGACCAGCAGGCCGCGTCCGCGCAGGTGGTGCTTGGAGAGCACGTACGCGTAGCAGGTGGTCAGCACGATCGAGATGAGCGTGGCGACCACCGTGTAGACCACAGTGTTGCGGTAGTTGGTCCAGAACAGATCATCGGACATGACCAGCCGGTACGTGGTCAGGTCGAACCCGCGGGGGAGCAGCGTGACCCGCCCGGCGATGATCTCCTCCTCGTCGGAGAAGGACCGCGCCACGATGTTGACGAACGGGTAGAGCGTCACCACGACGACAGTGGTGAGGATCAGCGCGTTGATCACGTGGAAGAGGCGTCTCACCAGAGGCTCGTTCCGACAGTGCGCCTGCTGATGGCGTTCGCGGAGAAGACCAGGATCAGCCCGATCAGCGCCTCGAACAGCCCGATCGCGGCGCCGTAGGAGAAGTTCCCGCTGACCACGCCGAGCCGGTAGAGATAGGTCGGAATCACGTCCGCGGTCGGGTAGGTGAGCGGGTTGTAGAGCAGCAGCACCTTCTCGAAGCCGACCGCCATGAACGTGCCGATGTTCAGGATCAGCAGCGTCATCATCGTGGGCCGGATGCCGGGCAGCGTGACGTGCCAGGTCTGCCGCCACCGCCCGGCCCCGTCGATCTTCGCGGCGTCGTAGAGCTCCTCGTCAAGCGTGGTCAGCGCGGCCAGGTAGAGGATCGTGCCCCAGCCGACGGTCTGCCAGACCTCGGAACTTACGTAGATCGTCCGGAACCACTCGGGGCGCTGCAGGAACGGGATCTCCGTCCCGGCGAGCGCGTTGATCGCGCCGTCCACGGAGAGCAACTGCCCGATCATGCCCGCGACGATCACCACGGACAGGAAATGCGGCAGGTACGACACGGACTGCACGAACCGCTTGAGGGTCCTGATGCGCACCTCGTTGAGCAGCAGCGCCAGGATGATCGGCAGTGGGAAGCAGAGCGCCAGCGACAGCGCGCCGAGGATCAGTGTGTTCGTGAAGACCTGCCAGAAACCGGGGTCGGCAAGGAACATCTCGACGTACCGCAGGCCCACCCAGTACTCGCCGAACACGCTGCCACCAGGGCGGAACCGGCGGAACGCGATCACGTTGCCGAGCATCGGGGCGTACCGGAAGACCAGGAAGAACAGCAGCGGGAGTACGGCGAGCGAGTAGAGCTGCAGGTCCCGGCGCCACGGGCGTTTCGTGCGCGTCGTGCCTCCGGTGGTGGGCCGTGCCTTCACGAGTGTGGTCACGCGCACCCCCTCCGAAAGTTTCGGCAGTTGAACCGGTATATCTGCCGGGAACCTAAATCCATTCATCTACACATGTCAAGGTCTCGATATCGCGGCGCAACCGGTGTAGACAGGCTTTACCCGTACCCACGATGGCTCTTGGGGTTGATCATGGTTGTTGCGCGTGACCGAAACTTGCGGCGCTGCTTTCGATGACCCAGCCCACAATCGCGCTGATCGCGGAGGAGGTCGGCGTCTCGATCACCACCGTGTCCAAGGTCCTCAACGGCCATGCCGACGTGGCCGCGTCCACCCGCGATCGCGTCGAGGCCAGCCTGCGCCGCCACCAGTACCAGCGCCGCACCACCCGCCGCGCGGCCGGCCACATCGACCTGGTCTTCCACGAACTCGACTCGGTCTGGGCGATGGAGATCCTGCGCGGCGTCAGCTCGGTCGCGGAACCGGACGGCACGCCCGTCGTCGTCTCGCACCTCGACGGCAGCCACCGCCCGGACCGCGCCCGCATCGACCGGCTGATGTCCCGCCGCCCGCTCGGCGTGCTCATGGTGCTCTGCGCGCTCGCCGAGGCGCAGCGGCTCCAGCTCGACCGGCGCGGCATCCCGCTCGTCATCGTGGACACGGACAGCGCCACCTCCGCGCGCGTGCCCACGGTCGGCGCCAACAACTGGAACGGCGGCCTGCTCGCCACCCGCCACCTGCTCGACCTCGGCCACCGGCGGATCGCTGTCGTCTCCGGCCCGCGCGACGTGCTCTGCAGTCAGGCCCGCGTCGCCGGCTACCGGTTCGCCCACGAGTCGGTGGACCTGCCGGTCGACCCGGACCTGGTCCGCTACGGCGACTTCACCGCCGACGCCGGCCTGCACCACGGCGCCCGGCTGCTCGACCGCCCGGACCGCCCCACCGCGATCTTCGCCGGGTCGGACATGCAGGCCATGGGCGTGCTCCGCGCCGCCGCCCGCCTCGGCATCTCCGTCCCCCGCGACCTGTCCGTCATCGGCTACGACGACCTGCCCACCGCCGCCTGGACCGGGCCCGCGCTCACCACCGTCAACCAGCCGCTGCGCGAGATGGCCGGCGCCGCCACCCGCATGCTGCTCGACCTGGCCCGGGGCGTACCCGTGCAGGCAAGCCGCATCGACTTCGTCACCTCGCTCGTACTGCGGGAGACGACGGCGCCGCCGTCATGACCCCGGACCTGGAGGGGTACGACCCGGAGGTGCTCGTCCCACCTGACTTCGACGAGTTCTGGTCCTCCACGCTGCAGCGGCGCGGCCCGATCCTGCTCTCCGTGACGCCGGTGCAGACCCGCCTGCGCCTGATCTCCACTTGGGATGTGGCGTTCGCCGGCTTCGGCGGCCATCCGATCCGCGCCTGGTACTCCCGCCCGTCCTTCGTCGAGGACGTCACCATCCCGGCGGTCGTCGAATTCCCCGGCTACGGCCGTGGCCGCGGCTTTCCGCACGAGCGCCTGATGTGGGTGTCAGCCGGCTACGCCCACCTGCTGATGGACGTGCGCGGCCAGGGCGGCCGCTACGGCAACGGCGGCGACACGCCCGACCCCGGCGCGGTCCCGGACGCGCCGTGGCCGGTCACCTGGGGGATCGGCTCACCAGACACCTACTACTACCGGCGCCTGATCACTGACGCGGTCCGGGCCGTGCTCGCGGTGCGGGCGCTGCCCGGCGTCGACCCGTCACGGGTGGCGGCGATCGGCAACAGCCAGGGTGGGGGACTCGCGCTCGCCGTCGCCGGCCTGGTGCCGGACCTGGCCGCGCTGCTCGTCACCTCGCCGTTCCTGTGCGACATCCACCACGCGCTCTCCCACGTGGAGACGTCGCCCTACGGCGAGGTCGCCTCCTACCTGGCCGTCCGCCGGGACCTGACGCCCGCGGCCTTCGACACGCTGTCCTACATGGAGGGCGTCACCTTCGCCCGCCGCGCCACCGCCCCGGCCTGCTTCGGCACCGGCCTCCGGGACAACGTCTGCCCGCCGACCGGCGCGTACGCCGCCTTCAACGCCTACGGCGGGCCCCGCACCCCGAAGGAGATCCACGCGTACCCCTTCAACGGCCACGAGGCCGGCGACGCCTTCCACGCCGCCCACCAGCTGGAGTGGCTCCTCACCCAGCTGCCGCCGGACCCGGCCTGACGCCGGTCCGGTGCCGGGGCGGCGGGCTCAGCGCTTCATGTCGATGACGAAGCGGTACTTCACATCGTTCGCCTCAAGACGCTTCAGCGCGGTGTTGATGTCGCCGGTGCCGACCACCTCGATGTCCGCGGTGATCCCGTGCGCCGCGCTGAACTCGAGCATCTCCCGGGTGGAGCGGGTCCCGCCGGCGCCCGCGCCCGCGATCGACTTCCGGCCGACCGCGAGCGCGAACGGCGCCACGTCGAACGAGGCCGGCAGTCCGACGCTGACAAGCGTCCCGTCCGTGGCGAGCGCCTGGACCAGCGGCGTCATCGGGTGCACTGCCGGCACGGTGTCGATGATCAGGTCAAGTCGGTTGGCCGGCATCTCGCCATCGCCGGTGATCACCGCCTCGTGCGCGCCGAGCCGCAGCGCGTCCTCGGCCTTGGCCGGCGACGTCGTGAACGCGACCACGTGCGCGCCCATTGCCCGCGCGAACTTCACGCCCAGATGTCCCAGGCCGCCGATCCCGACGATGCCGACGGTGCGACCGGGGCCCGCCTCCCAGTGCCGGAGCGGCGCGAAGACTGTGCTTCCCGCGCAGAGCAGCGGCGCGGCGGCCGCCGGATCGAGACCGTCCGGCAGCCGGTAGACGAACCGCTCGTCGCCGATGATCTGCTCCGCGTACCCGCCGCGGGTGACGCCGTCGCCGTGCCGGTCTGGCGCGCCGTAGGTCGAGGTGGCAACGGTCAGGCAGAGTGTCTCCTCGCCGGCCAGGCAGGGCGGGCACTCGCGGCACGAGTCGATCACCGGGCCGACCGCGACCAGGTCGCCGACCGCGTGGGTGGTCACGGACGGGCCGGTCTCGGTGACCCGGCCGACCAGCTCGTGGCCGGGGACGACCGGGTAGTCCCGGCCCCACGGTCCGACGTAGTGCAGGTCGGTGTGGCAGATGCCGCAGTAGAGCACCTCGATGCGCACGTCGTGCGGGCGGGCGTCGCGCTGCCGGTAGGTCCACGGGCGGATCGGGCCGCCGCGCTCGAGGGCGGCGAACGCGTTGACGGTCTGGGACATGATGCGGCTCCTTTGGTAACCAACTAGTTGGCCACCCTAGAGCGAGGAGGTCGCCGGAGGCAACCAACTAGTTGCCTACTACACTCGGGCCATGCCTGGAGACGCCGCCGCGACCCGACGCCGCATCCTCGACGCGGCCATCGCGGAGTTCGCCGCGTTCGGCATCGCGGGCGCGCGCGTCGACCGGATCGCGGCCGCGTCCGGCGCGAACAAAGCCATGATCTACAAGTACTTCGGCAGCAAGGACCAGCTGTTCGACGCGGTCTTCGACACCATCGTGATCCAGACGATGGACGAGGTGCCGGTCGACGCGGACGACCTGCCCGCCTACACGGCACGGCTCTGGGACCAGTTCCGCGCCCGCCCGGAGCTGCTGCGCCTGCACCGCTGGGACACGCTTGAGCGCGACGGCCTCGGCATGTCCGCGGAGAGCGTGCGCACCGCGACCGCGGAGAAGGTCGAGGCGCTCGCGGCCGCCCAGCGCCGCGGCGTCATCGACGCCACGCTCCCGGCCCCGACGCTGCTCACGCTGATCCTCGAGCTCAGCCGCACCGGCCTGGACGCGACCGAACCCGAGGCCCACCGCGAGGCCATCAAGACCGCCGTGCGGCGGATCATCAACCCATAAAGGGCGCTGTCCCGCCTCCGCTGTGGTCACCGTCCGCGCGCTCCCGCGGCCGGCGGATCCGTGGGTGGCACCAGAAACCAGGGACCGATTGTTTGCTCTTAAAACAGTTTCACGGTAGAACTATCTCATGACCACGCCCCGCGCACTCGTCTCCGGCGCCAGCATCGCCGGCCTCAGCACCGCCTACTGGCTCGGCCGCTCCGGCTGGGACGTCGACGTCATCGAGCGGTTCGACGCGTTCCGGGACGGTGGCCAGAACATCGACGTGCGCGGCGCCGCCCGCGAGGTGCTGGCCATGATGGGGCTGGAGAAGGAGGTGCGCGACCGGAGCACCACCGAGGAGGGCACCTCGATCGTGGACGGCGGCGGGCGCCCGGTGGCGAGGTTCCCGGTCGAGGAGGCGGACGGGCCCACGGCCGAGCTGGAGATCCTCCGAGGCGACCTCGCCCGCGTCATCCTCGACGCGCTGCCGGACACCGTCACGGTCCGCTACGGCGACCGGATCGAGAGCGTGCAGGGTTCGCCGGTCGAGGTGACGTTCCGGTCCGGGGCGGCCGGCGTCTACGACCTGCTGGTCATCGCGGAAGGAGTGCGCTCCCGTACCCGCGACCTGGTCTTCGGGTCCTCGGTCTCCCGGCGGGAACTCGGCGTGGACATGGCCTACGGCACGATCCCCCGGACCGCGGACGACGACCGCTGGTGGCGCTGGTACTCGGCCGCGGGCGGGCGCCAGATCACGCTGCGGCCGGACAACACCGGCACCACGCGCGCGACGCTGGCGTTCACCAGCCGCGGCCGGAACCTGGCGGACCTGCCGCTCGACGAGGCCCGCGCCGCACTTCGCGAGGTGTTCCACGACGCCGGCTGGCAGGCGGCGCGCGTGCTCGACGGCTTCGACGGCTCGGACGACGTGTACATGGATCACCTCACGCAGATCACGATGTCGTCCTGGTCGGCGGGGCGGGTCTGCCTCACCGGCGACGCCGCCTGGTGTGTGACGCCGCTCGGCGGTGGGGGTACCTCGCTGGCGATGACCGGTGGCTACGTGCTGGCCGCCCATCTCAGTCAGGGCGGGCCGATCGAGGAGGCGCTCGGCCGCTACGAGCAGTGGATGCGGCCGCTGATCACGGACGCCCAGCAGCTGCCGCCGGGGATGCCGGGGATCGCCTATCCGGCATCCGCGCTCGGGGTGCGGACGCTGCGGCTGGGAGCCCGGATCGGCAGTGTGGGCCCGCTGCGCAGGCTCACGTCCCGGCTGAGCCACGTGGCCCAGACCGGCCAGGCGTTGCCGATCCTGGCCTGACGCTCAGGCGGTCTCGTCGGGACGGCGTCGGCCGGGCAGCCGGAATCCCCGTTTGCGCAGGAAGGCCGCGAGTGCCGTGACGAGGAAGATGGCGAGCGGAATCATCCGAGGTCCCCGTCAGCCCTGGAAGGTGACCTGGGCGAGCTTCTCGGAGATCCGCCAGACCTCCGCCGCCTCGGACTCGCTGCGCAGCCGGCTGTACGGCGTCTGCTCGGCTGGTGCGCCGCTCAGCCCGCCCGGCCCGCTCGGTCCGTAGAACCGCCCGCCGCGCGCGTCCGGAGAGGTGGCGGCCATCAGCGCGGGCAGCGCCGCCGTCTCCGGCGTGCCGACCAGGATGCCGAGCCGGGACATCGCCCGGATGGCGCGCACGGCGATCGTGTCCCGTGGCCGCCCGATCCCCGGCTGCGCGGCCAGCAGGTTGGTCGGGCTGATCCCGGGGTGCGAGATGTTGCTCGAGATCCCCCAGCCGGCCGCCGCGCTGCGCCGCTCCAGCTCCAGGCCGAACAACCCGAACGCGATCTTGGACTGGTTGTAGGCGCGCTGGGGTTCGTAGGACCGCTCCCAGTTCAGGTCGTCCCAGTTGATCGATCCGCTGTTCGCCGCCACGCTGAGCTGCGACGTCACCCGGCCCTTGGCCGCACGCAGCAGCGGCAGCAGGTGCGCGACGAGCGCGACGTGGCCGAGGTGGTTGCTTCCGAACTGCAGCTCGAAACCGTCCGCAGTGGTCTGCCGCGTCGGCGGCTGCATCACACCGGCGTTGTTGATCAGAAAGTCGATCGGCCGGCCCTCCTCCCGCAGCCGGTCGCCGAGCGCGGAGACCGTGTCAAGCGACGACAGGTCGAGATCCCGCAGCGAGACGGTGGCCGACGGGTGTTGCTGCCGGATCTTCGCGATCGCGGTCTCGCCCTTGCCGCGGTTGCGGACCGGCATGATCACCTCCGCGCCGGCGGCGGCCAGGCGAGTGGCGATGGCCAGGCCGACGCCGTCGCTGGCACCGGTGACGACGGCGAGCCTGCCAGCGAGGTCGGGAACTGTGAACATGGTCTGCTCCTTCGGCGGTGACCGGGTTGACGTTACGAGACTGCCCCGGTCGGCGATGGCTATCCAGGACCTTTCGATCCCCCCGTCCCGCGCCCGCCGCCACGCGCTAAGGGGGGATCGGCGAGTCCTGGATCCGCCCCGGCGAGGCCTGTAGAAAGGGAGACGTGGTCATTGATCGAGTCGGGCTGGCCGAGTTCCTGCGCCGCCGCCGGGAGTCGCTGCAGCCCGAGGACGTGGGCCTCCCGCGCGGGTTGCGCCGCCGGACGACAGGCCTGCGCCGCGAGGAGGTCGCCGGCCTCAGCAACATGTCCGCCGACTACTACCGGCGCCTGGAGCAGGAGCGCGGGCCGCACCCGTCCGCCGAGATGATCGCCTCGATCGCACAGGGCCTGCACCTGTCGCTCGAGGAGCGCGACCACCTGTTCCGGCTCGCCGGTCACCAGCCGCCCGCGAAGGGTGCGGCGGGCGAGCACATCAGCCCTGGCCTGCTGCGCGTCTTCGACCGGCTGCTGGACAGTCCCGCCGAGATCGTCACCGAGCTCGGCGAGACGCTCCGCCAGACCCCGCTCGGTGTCGCACTCACCGGCGACAACACCCGTTTCACCGGCCCGGCGCGCAGCATGGGCTACCGCTGGTTCACCGACCCGGCCGTCCGCACCCGCTATCACCCCGACGACCACGACCAGCACTCCCAGGTGTACGTCTCCGGCCTGCGCGAGATGGTCGCCCGCCGCGGCCCCGGTTCACGCGCGGCCGAATACGGCGAGCTGCTGCTGGCCCGCAGCGAGGAGTTCCGCACGCTCTGGGAGCAGCACCGCGTCGGCCTGCGCTTCAACAACGCCAAACGCTTCATCCACCCCGACGTCGGCCTCCTCGACCTGGCCTGCCAGACCCTCCTCGACCCGGACCAGTCGCACTGCCTGTTGGTCTACACCGCGGTCCCGGGCAGCGAGAGCTACGAACGCCTCCAACTCCTCTCCGCCGTGACGGTTCCCTGAGGCGTTCGCCCCGCTCGGCGTGCCGGCCGGTGGGTTCTCCGGACATCCGACCTCCACTGCAGAGACGGGCCGCTAGGGAGCGGCTGGCGGCGGCAGAACCGTGCCCAGGATGCGGGTGAGATCTGCCTGCGACGGTGGACTGTCGTGTGCCTGTTCCCACATGACCACTGCCTGGAAGATCACGTAGGCGATGATCGGCAGGTCGGATGCCGGGCTCAGCTCGCCCCGGAGGACGGCGCGCTCCAATGCCCGCTGGAACGGTGCGATAGTGCGTGCGTTGGCGGTGCGGACCAGATCCCGGAGCTCGGCGGCGCCGGTCGTCGCCGCCGTGATCATCGCGCGGCCCTCGGGCCGGGCTGCGTTGTCGCGGATCAGCACCATCAGCGCAAGCAGGTCCCCGGACACCGTGCCGGTGTCAGGGTCGACGTCGTAGCGTTCGAGAAGCGGCTCCACGACCGCCTGCAGCAGCGCTGCTTTCGACGGCCAGCGCCGGTAGATGGTCGGGCGACTCACCCCGGCCGCCTTGGCCACGGCGTCGATGGTGAGGTTCGCAAACCCGGTCCTCGACAGCTCCGCCACCGTGGCGGCGCGGACGCTCTCGATCACCTGGATGCTGCGAGGACCCTGCTGTACGCCGCGGGTCGGCCGGTTCGGTGCCGTCATCAGGCCTCGACCTTAACGAACGTCCTGGACCGCTGTGGGAACGGCCGCCGCAGTTAATGTTTACAGACTGTTGCCATTTTGCTGATGGCGACCTAGCGTCGGCAGTCGCACCGGCTCGCCGCGCCTCCGGCCGGCACCGCGAACAGAAAGGCACTGCCATGTCCACTGCTGACGTTTCCAGCAGGTCGCTTACCGATCTGATCTCCCTGACCGGCCGCCGGGCCGTCGTGACCGGCGCCGCGCAAGGGCTGGGCAAGGCGATCGCTCTGCGCCTGGCCGAGGCGGGCGCCGACGTGGTGATCGGGGACCTAGCCGAAGATCTCGCCGTGCGGGCCGCCGAGGACATCGCAGGACTCCACGGGGTACGCGCCATCGGTTGCGCCCTCGACGTCACGGACACCGCATCGGTGCAGGCGGTTGCGGATCGTGCGGTCACCGAGCTGGGCGGCCTGGACATCTGGGTCAACAACGCCGGCATCTTCCCGAGCGTGCCGCTGCTCACGATGAGCGACGAGGTTTGGGACACGGTGCTCGACGTCAATGCCCGGGGCAGCTTCGTCGGCGCCCGTGAGGCCGCCCGGCGGATGGCGGACGCCGGCACCGGTGGCGTCATCGTCAACGTCATCTCCACGGCGGGGTTCCGTGGCAGCGCACCAGGCCTGGCCGCGTACGTGTCGTCCAAGCACGCCGTGCGCGGCCTCACCAGGGAACTGGCCCTCGAGCTGGCACCGTTGGGCATCCGTGTGCTGGGCGTGGCACCGAGTCACGTTCCCACGGAAGGCAACATCGCCGCAGCGACCGCCGCCGGGATCCCGGCCGAGCAACTCTCCGCGATGGCGCTGATGATGACCGGCCCGATCGGGCGACCCGGCGTCCCGGACGACATCGCCCGGATCGCGCTGTTCTGCGCCTCCGACCTGTCCACGTTCATGACGGGCAGCACCCTGCTGGCTGACGGCGGCACCACCGCCTGACGGCGACCACGGCGCGGATGCCGGCCGGCGGGCGCGGCCGGGCCTCGTCCAGACCGGAAGCACTCAGACCGGAAAGCGGACGCCGGTGAGTTCTTCCGACATCGCGCACAGGCGGCGCTGGCTGACAACGTCGTGGGACTGAGGGGTCGACTCGACAAGCGCCGGATATCCTCGGGACCCGCGGAGCAGGCGCCTAGAGGTTGTTCAGCACCGCCGGGTCGGTGCAGCCCCTGGCGTACCCCTGGATGCGTTTGTGAATGTCTTTTGTCAGTAGCCGGATGCCGATCGGGTCCGCGAGCGGCCGGAGCCACGCGGGCCGGCACCGGAAGCTGTAGCGCCAGGTCGCGAGCGTGTGGCCGGGCTGGTCCGGTGCCGGGGTGAAGCGCCAGCCGCCCGCGAACATCTCGAAGAACCAGGGGCCGCGCACCATCTTCATGCCCACGTTCGTCGGCGGGGCGAACGAGACGTATTCGCTCACCATCGCGAGGCCGTGCCGCGACCTGGTGAACGTGCGCACGCCCTTTCCCGGCCGCGCCGCGCCGTCCATCAGATACTGCTCACGGACGAACGGGTCCCAGCGATAGCGCAGCGGCGCCATCGTCTGTGACACGGCAAAAGCCACATCAGGGGGTACGGGTACGACCGCGCTCGCCTCCACCACCGGCATCGGGCCATTGTGCCATCGCGGTCACACGACGAGGACGAGCTTTCCGGTCGTGCGGCCGCGCTCACCGAGCGTGTGCGCCGCGGCGGCCTCGGCCAGCGGGAACGTCGCCTCCACGTGGGCGCGCAGTGTGCCCTGCTCGGCGAGGGCGGCGATCGCGCGCATGCCCGCCCGGTCCGCCTCGACCACCATCCCCTCAAGCCGCACGGCCAGCTCGGCGGCCCTCTTCGTGTCGGCCTCGTAGTCGCCGCCAAGCACGAAGGAGACCAGCACGCCGCCGTTGCGCAGCACGCCGAGCGAGCGGGTGCGCACGTCGCCGCCGAGCAGATCCAGGACCACGTCGACCGGGGCGATCGCCGTGGTGAAGTCAGTGGTCCGGTAGTCGATCACCTCGTTGGCGCCGAGCCCGCGCAGCAGCTCATGCTTTCCGCGCTGGCGGTACCGATGACGTAGGCGCCGAGAGCCTTGGCGATCTGCACGGCCAGGTGGCCGACCCCGCCGGCGGCCGCGTGGATCAGCACGCGCTGGCCCGGTTTGAGGTCCGCGGTCTCCACGAGCGCCTGGTAGGCGGTGAGCGAGGCGAGCGGGAGCGCGGCGGCCTGCACGTGGTCGAGGTTCGCCGGGCGGTGGGCGAAGGAGCGGGCGGGCGCCTTGGCGTACTCGGCGTAGGCGCCGGCGGCGGACGGGTACGGCAGCATCCCGAAGACCTCGTCGCCCGGCCGGAACAGCGTCACGCCGCGCCCGACCTGCGCGACAACGCCGGACACGTCCCAGCCGAGCACCGGGACGGGCGCGTCAAGCCAGGGCAGGCCGCCGGCCCGGTGCTTCCAGTCGGTCGGATTGACGCCGGCCGCGTGCACACGGACGACGATCTCGCTTGTGGCGGGCGTGGGGCGCGGCCCCTCGGTCAGCCGCAGCACCTCCGGGCCGCCGAAGGTGTCCTGGGTGACCGCCCGCATGGTGTCGTTCTCGCTCATGATCTCAGCTTCGCGGGCCCGGCGGCGCACAGCAATGGCATGATTGCCATCTTCCGTAAGAATCGTGCCACCGTCTCCGTGGATAGGGTTGCCGGATGCCGGAGTTGATCCCGCCCACCACAGACCTGCACGCCGCCTGGCTGACCGCCCACCGCGAGTGGGGGCCGGGACGGCACGAGGACGGGTTCGGGCTGCTGCCGACGGACCGGCCGGAGACCGCCGCCGGTTTCGCCGCGTGGATCGCGCGCCTGGAGGCCGGGTCCGCGACCGCGACCTGCCGGTGGATCGTCGAAGGGGACGAGGTACTGGGCGGGATCGCGCTCCGCCACGAGCTGACCGCCGCAACGGCCGCGCTCGGCCACATCGGTTACGGCGTCAAGCCCTCCGCGCGCGGCCGGGGGATCGGCAGCTTCGCACTGTCCCGGATGCTCGAGCACGCCCGCACCCTCGGCCTGGACCGCGTCCTGCTGGTCTGCCTGGTCGGCAACACCGCCTCGGCCCGCCTGATCGAACGCCACGGCGGCCTCCTGGAGAGCGAGCCCGACGTGGTCCGGCGCTACTGGATCACCCTCTGATCGATCTTCGATCCATCAGGTCGGCGCGCTGCGGCCCGGGCGGGGTGCGCTGCGGCCCGGGCGCGACGTGGTCGCGCCCGGGCCTCGGCGTGTCAGGCGAACGTCACGTCGCTGCACCACATGTAGGCCTGGTCCTGGTGCGAGGCCTGCCAGATGACGAAGACGATGTGCCGGCCGGTGTAGCCGGAGGTCGACACGTTGAACGTGATGTCCTTAGCCGGGGCGTAACGCCCGGTCTGCGTGATCAGGTCAAGGTTGCCCCAGCCGAGACGCTGTGTGGTGGGGTCGAACCCGTTCTTGCTCACGTAGACACGGAGGAAATCGGCGCCGTGGCTCGCCTGGTCGTACAGGTGGACGGTGAAGTTGCTCGTGATCGGCGTGGTCTTCCACGCGCCGGGCGTGTTCAGGCTGTTGTTGCGGGCCAGCGCGTTGCTGCAGAGCTGCCCGTCCGGCGTGGCAGCCTGGTAGTTACCGCCGAGGCCGTCGCGGAGCGCGCTCATCCAGTTCCACATGGTGTCCGCGTTGGCCTGGAACGCCTGGTAACACATCGGGTCCTCGGTGGCCATCGCCGGGCTGGTGTGGTTGGTGCCCCAGGCCTGCCAGCAGCGGTAGGCGCGGGACCCCGGGTCGACGATGGTGCCGTGCGCCTGGGCCGGGCCCGCCCAGGGAAGCACGCCGACCAGGAGCGCGACAAGCAGGACGAGCGCACGTAGCGCGTGCCTGCCGGGTTGTCCGGGCTTGGGTGCATGCATGGTGCATCCTCCGTTCTTCGGCGTGGAGATCCGTTTTGGGAGCGCTTCCAGGAGTATTGCATTGTCGGCGGTAAATATCCTAATCGATCTATTTAAGGTAGATGGCGGCTTGAGGGTTCGGGAAGGGGTCTGTTAGCGCTCGTTCATCGCTGCCATGAGCCTCGACCTGATCGCCGAGGCCCGCACCGCAACGCTTGGTGTCCACGGCACGGCAGCCTGCACGCGACCATCACAGAGATCGTCGCCTGGCATCAGGACCAGCGGAAACGTGACGATCGCTTTTGCGCCACGCCGCTGGACGTGACCCGCCTGATTAGCGGCGCGCCCCGCGCTGAGAGCGCGCGGCGGAAGGTGGCGTCGCCGCGTTTGTCATGCACCGATAAATCACCCTATTGTAGGGTAAATTCTGCGCCCTTCCGGCATGAGGTCGCTAGGCGGTGCAGCATCTTCGGGACGGTCGGGTAGGCGGTAACGCTCCGCAATGGTTACGGCGCCCGCAAGTCTATTGATCTAGGTAGCTTGATCGAATGGTCATCCGCCGAATGTACGTGGGAGTGGTTATCCGGCGCCTATAACCACTCCCATGTACATTCGACGGATGATCTCCGTGGTCGAATTTCGGGCGGGTTCGCTTTATGGTGAAATATCGGGCGCGCGGTGTCCGATCAATTGCTACTCTACGTAGTAGTCGCTTTCGGGACTTAACCGCGGCGATTCCTGACTTGGCTTATTTGCTGGGCTTCTCTGTTGGGCTTCTCTGCCCGGTTTGTCTGTCCGATTTTACTCGCGGGTGATTTCCCTCTTGGCTGCAGCGGACTCTGGTGAGGGCCGTTCCGCTCGCTATCTACGGCAACAGTTTCCTGGCCTGGCGCCGCGGGCTTGTGATCAATATTCCGGCTGGATTTCTGCGGCAACTGCTGCTCGGCTCGTCCGCAGCGGGCCGGTCCCGCTCGGTTCCGCGGCAGTAGGGCGCAATCATCGCGGTCGCGGACTGGATGTCGGCGACGGCTTGCTTGTTTGCGGCTGGTCTTGGTTTCGCGCGGTTCCTGCGGCGGATGCTTGCTTTTTCGGCGGGTGCTGGTCCCGCTCGGTTCCGCGGCCGCCGCTACCCAGCCCGACCGCAGCGAATCCCGTGCAGAATCGTTCCCAAACGCGTGCCATGCGCGGCCCCAGCAGCCGGCCCCGACGCGAGCCCTGGCTTCGATGCCGCTTTTGCTCTTCCTCGGTGAGACTGTGCCGACCGCGCGGTTCCACCACGTCGATGCCCATCGCGTTTATCGAACATCTCGGGTAAGCGCAGTCGGCGACTCTCGCGGCGGAGGTCGGCGGCCTCGTCTACCTTTCGACTCTTTCTATCCCGGATGATGTAGCGCGAGATGTCAAATAGCCTGCGGCATCCTTTCCAAGGCCGTGTAGTAGGTCGCTGCAACGACGATTCTTCCCTTTCGATTCAGACCCTCGCACGCGGACTTGCTTCCGCATTGCTGCTTTGGTAATCGTTCGGCAGGGTGCTTCTACGGTCAGTTTCTTATGCCTGGAAAGCATTGGCTGATCGCAATATCCCGAAATTTCGGGCATGGAGTGCCCATGCTGCATTTGACCGGCACTCGACCGGTGCCGTGCGGCACTCGACCAGTGCCGTGCGGAGCCGGGTGGTGCCGAGTGGCGCGGGGCCGGTGCCGTGCGGAGCCGTGCGGTGCGGGGCGGTGCCGTGCGGGACCCGTGCGAGACGGGTGTCAGACGGTGCTGGGCGGCGCGGGGCCGGTGTCGTGCGGTGCGGGACTGCTGCTGGGTGGTGCGGGACTGGTGTCGTGCGGTGCGGGGCGGTGTCGGGCAGTGCCGGACCGGTATCGGGTTGCCGCGCCGGGTCGCGGTCAGCGTCTCCGCATCGGACGGGCCGGCGCCGCACCCGAGCGTAGGCAAGGGCCAGGCCGCCCGCGCCTCACGAGCGAGTAAGCGCCCGCATAGACGCTGTGTCGCAGCCAGCGCAGCCCTTCCCCGCCGCGCAGGGTGTACGACACCCTCGGCGGAGACGCAGCGGTCATCTCCCGGAAATGAAGCTTGACGGGCCTACCGGGCGCCAGCACACTGCGGAATACGTTTTCCAGGCATCGCGGCCCGGCGGGCACTCCGTGCCGCGTCACTCCCGAGTGGAGGTGGCGACCGCAAGGGTGCGCAGCCGCCGGAAAAGTCCCGTTCGAGCAAGCGCTTTCCCGCTGCCTGCGGCGCGCGCCGTACCCGCTGAATTGTGTAAAGAAAAACATCGATAGCTGGCGCCGCGGCCGTGCCCAGGCGCGACTGAAACGATCCACCGTCATCCCGCCGAAACACTTGACGTGCGTCACAGCATCGATGCAGACTGCGGAAAGCGCTTTCCCCCTTCGGGGCTTTTGCTCTGAAATGCACCACTGGAACCCTGACGCCGGAGGCACCCCGGCCAGGGACCGCGCCTCACGAAGAGACTGAAGGAGGGTCGTGTGAGTGCTCTTGGCGAGCTCCAGCGGCTCGGCACCTCCAAGGGCGGCCCGCCGCGCAAGCGGGACAACAAGGCCGCCTTCCTGTTCCTGCTGCCCTGGTTCACGGGGCTGCTGCTGATCACCGCCGGTCCGATCGTGGCCTCGCTGGCGCTCAGCTTCACCGACTACAACCTGATCCAGCCGCCGGAGTTCAACGGCCTGGAGAACGTCAGCCGCATGTTCAGTGACGAGCGCCTGCACCGGTCGCTCGGCGTCACCTTCGTCTACGTGTTCGTGTCGGTGCCGCTGCAGCTGATCGCGGCGCTCGGGCTGGCCATCCTCCTGGACCGAGGACTGCGCGGCCTGGCGTTCTACCGCTCCGCGTTCTATCTGCCGTCGCTGCTCGGCTCCAGTGTGGCGATCGCGGTGCTGTGGCGGCAGATCTTCGGCGCGGAAGGGCTGCTCAACCAGGTGCTCGGCATCTTCGGCATCGCGGGCAAGGGCTGGATCTCCAATCCGGACACCGCGCTGTCGACGCTGATCGTGCTGAACGTGTGGACGTTCGGCGCGCCGATGGTGATCTTCCTGGCCGGTCTGCGGCAGATCCCGGTGATGTATTACGAGGCCGCGTCGGTGGACGGCGCGAGCAGGTGGACCCAGTTTCGCAGGATCACCGTGCCGCTGCTGTCGCCGATCATCTTCTTCAACCTGGTTCTGCAGATCATCCACGCGTTCCAGTCGTTCACCCAGGCGTTCGTCGTCTCGGGCGGGACCGGCGGGCCGTCGGACTCGACGCTGTTCTACACGTTGTACCTCTACGAGCGTGGCTTCAGCCGATTCGACATGGGGTACGCCTCCGCGCTCGCCTGGCTGCTGCTGATCATTATCGCCGGCTTGACCGCGGTCAACTTCTGGGCCGCCAAGCGATGGGTCTTCTACGATGACTGACCTGAGGGAACGCCCCGTGCCGATCGACACGTCGGGCGACCCGGCCCCGCCACGATTCGGGCTGCCGGGCTGGCTGACGTCCACGCTCAAGCACACCGCGCTGATCCTCGCCGCGCTTGTCATGCTCTATCCGGTGATCTGGATGGTGGTCAGTTCGCTGCGGCCGAACAACGAGATCTTCCGGTCGCCCGGTCTGGTTCTGGACGGCCTGCAGATCTCCAACTACGGCGACGGGTGGAACGCGCTCGCCGAGCCGTTCGGCCACTACATGCTGAACTCCGCGCTCGTGGTGCTCGGCTGCATCGTCGGCAACCTGGTCTCCTGCTCGATGGCGGCCTACGCGTTCGCCCGGCTGGAGTTCACGGGCAAGAAGTGGTGGTTCGCAATCATGCTGATGACGATCATGCTGCCGATCCACGTGCTGATCGTGCCGCAGTACATCATCTTCTCGAATCTCGGCTGGGTGAACACGTTCCTGCCGCTGATCGTGCCGAAGATGCTTGCCACTGACGCGTTCTTCGTGTTCCTGATGGTCCAGTTCATCCGCGGTCTGCCGCGCGAGCTGGACGAGGCGGCCCGCATCGACGGTGCCGGCCACCCGCGCATCTTCCTGCAGGTCATCCTGCCGCTGATGCTTCCGGCGCTGGCGACCACCACGATCTTCACGTTCATCTGGACGTGGAACGACTTCTTCTCGCAGCTGATCTACCTGACCGACCCGGAGATGTATACGGTGCCTGTCGCGCTGCGCTCGTTCGTGGACGCCACGGTGGCGACGTCGTGGGGCTCGATGTTCGCGATGAGTGTGGTCTCGCTGCTGCCGATCTTCCTGGCCTTCCTGTTCGGCCAGCGGTACCTGATCAAGGGCATCGCCACCACCGGTATCAAATAACCAATCCATCGAAAGGGCACATTCGATGAATAACGGCATATCCCGGCGTAACGTCCTGTCCATCGCAGCGGGAGTCGGTGCGGCGACCACCCTCGCGGCCTGTGGCGGCGGCGGGGGCGACGCGGGCGCGGCCATCTCCACCACGGAGCCGATCACGCTACGTTTCACCTGGTGGGGCTCGGATGCGCGGCACAAGCGTACCAAGCAGGCGATCGAGCTCTTCAAGACCAAGTATCCGAACTTCACGATCAACGGCGAGTTCAAGGACTGGAACGGGTACTGGGACAGCCTGGCCACCACTGTCGCGGCGAACGACGCGCCGGACATCATCCAGATGGACGAGCTGTACCTCGCCTCGTACGCGGAGCGGGGCGCGCTTCTCGACCTGGGCACCGCGTCGACCCACCTCAAGACGGCCGACATCGACCCGGCAGCGCTTGACACCGGCAAGGTCGACGGTAAGCAGTACGCGATCCCGACCGGCCTGAACGCGTACTCGTTCGTGGTGAACGACGATCTGATCAAGCAGTTCAACATCACGCTGCCGGACACCGAGACCTGGTCGTGGGAGGACCTGCGCACAATCGGCGACAAGATCTCCAAGGCCAGCGGCGGCACAGTCATCGGCGTGCAGTCCTGGGGCTTCGACACCGGTTCGCTGAACGTCTGGCTGCGTCAGCAGGGCGCCGCGCTCTACGCCCCGGACGGCAAGGTGTCCGCGCCTCCGGCGGTGCTCGCCGCCTACTGGCAGTACCTGCTGGACCTGGCGAAGGCCGGCATCTCCCCGCAGCCGTCGATCACCATCGAGCGGGCCGCGGCCGCGCTCGACCAGTCCGGCATGGCCACGAACACCACAGCGATCGGCACGTCGTGGAACACCCAGCTGACCTCCTACCAGGCGGCAAGCGGCAAGAACCTGCGCCTGATCAAGATCCCGGGCGAGAGCCAGGTGGGTACGCCGGGCGCGTACTACAAGTCGTCAATGTACTGGTCGATCTCGTCCCGGTCCAAGCACCCGGCCGAGGCGGCGGCCTTCGTCGACTTCCTGCTCAACAGCCAGGAAGCCGCTGACGTGCTGCTCACCGACCGGGGTGTGCCCGGCAACAGGACGATCCGGGCCGCGCTCGCGCCGAAGCTGACCGCGACGGACAAGGCCGCTGCCGACTACCTGGACGCGATCAAGGTCGGCCCGGCGCCGCGCGTCACGCCGAACGGCGCGTCAGGCATCGAGGCGATCCTGAAGCGGCACTCCGAGGAGGTGCTGTTCGAGCGCAAGACGCCGCAGCAGGCCGCGGAGTCGTTCATCAAGGAACTGCAGACCGAGATCGACGCCGCCTGACGCCTGACGGCCGGTGGGCCGGGGCGGATCCCGGCCCACCGCCAGTGACCAGGGGAGCCACATGACCCAGTACCGAGCGGCGATCGTCGGCACCGGCGCCATCGCCGCCGCCCACGCCAAGGCTCTACGTGCCCACTCCGGCCGGATCGCGCTGACCGCGGTCGTCGACCTCGACGCGGACCGCGCCGGCTCGTTCGCGGAGGCGTGGGACGTTCCGGCCGTCGCGGCGAGCCTGACCGAGTTGCTCGACCGCGGCGACCTCGACCTGGTGCACCTGTGCACGCCGCCGTCCACGCACACGCCGCTCGCGGTGGAGGCGCTGCGCGCGGGCGCGCACGTGCTCGTGGAGAAGCCACCGACGCTGTCCCTGGCAGAGTTTGACGAGATCGCGGCCGCGTCGAAGGAGGCCGGACGGCACGTCGCCACCGTCTTCCAGCACCGGTTCGGCACCGGCGCGGTCCGGCTGCGGGAGCTGGCCGGAGCCGGGCACCTCGGCCGGTCGCTGCTGGCCACCTGCAACACGCTCTGGTACCGCGACGACGACTACTACGCGATGCCGTGGCGTGGGAAGTGGGCGACCGAGGGCGGCGGCCCGACCATGGGCCACGGCATCCACCAGTTCGATCTGCTGCTCTCGATCCTCGGCCGGTGGGAGCAGGTCACCGCGGTCGCCGACCGCCGGGCACGCCATCAGGTGCAGACCGAGGACGTGTCGATGGCGCTTGTGACGTTCGCGGACGGCACGCTCGCCTCCGTGGTCAACTCAGTGGTGTCGCCGCGTCAGGTGTCCGCGCTGCGCTTCGATTATGAGCGCGCGACGGTGGAGCTGGAGCACCTCTACGGCTACACGGACGAGGACTGGACCGTCACGCCCGCGACCGGCTTCGACGACGTGAAGACGCTGTGGAACGCCGATCCGAGCACTGTCGAGTCGGGCCACACGGGCCAGCTGGCAGCGATTCTCGACGCACTCGACGCCGGAAGTCCGCTGCCGGTCACGATCGAGGACACGCGCCGGACCATGGAGTTCGTCGCCGCGCTCTACAAGTCCGCGTTCACAGGTGCACCGGTCCGGGCCGGCGACATCGGCCCGGACGACCCCTTCGCGCTCCGCATGAACGGTGCCCCCGCGCCCTGGGCAGCGCTGGCGTCAACGGAAGGAACCAGTACCGCATGAGCCTGACGGTCGATCACCAACTCGGCAGGGACGTCACCATCACGGCGGGCGACGTTCCGATCGTCACCTACGTCTACGTGCCGGACACCGTGCAGCTGGAGTCACCGAAGCCGTACCTGCACCCGATCCGTACCCTCGCCGGGGACCTTGTCTCGCTGTTCCGGCCGCACGACCACGTGTGGCACAAGGGCATCGCCTGGTCGCTGCCGCATCTAGGCGAGCACAACTTCTGGGGCGGTCCCACCTATGTGCACGGCCGGTTCTACGTGCAGCAGGAGAACAACGGCACTGCCGCGCACCGGGAGATGACCCGGCTGGCCGTGGACGGCGACACCGCGGCGCTCACCCACCGCCTCGACTGGACCTCCCAGCAGGGTGCGCCGATCGTGGACGAGACGCGCTCGCTCACAGTGAAACTGATCGACGACGTGAGCTGGTCGCTTGTCTTCGAGACCGCGATGACGAACGTCTCCGGCGCAACGCTCCACATCGGATCACCGACCACCAAGGGCCGGGAGAACGCGGGGTACGGCGGCCTGTTCTGGCGCGGCCCGCGCAGCTTCACCAACGGCATCGCCCAGTCACCGGACGGCGTCGGCGCGGACGACCTGCGCGGCACCCGCGCGGAGTGGTTCGCCTACCGCGGCAAGCACGACGAAACCGGCCGCGCGTCCACGATCGTGATCGTCGACGACACCCGCAACCCGCAGCACCCGCCGCAGTGGTTCACCCGCAGCGAGGACTTCGCCTGCCTCTGCCCGGCGCCGTTCTTCAGCGAGGAGGTGCCGTTCGAGGCGGGCGGCACGCTCACCTTCCGCTATGCGGTGGTCATCGCCGCCGGCGATCACGGCGACGAGGGTACGCACACGCTTGCGGATCTGGGACGGTCGGTGCTGGCATGACGTTCCCGGGCGGCACCTCGGTCAGTCGCCTGACCGTCTACACCGGAGGATGCGCGGACGGGCTTGCCGGCGGCACACCGCACCTGCACACCGCGTCGACCGAGGCCTATGTGGTCACCGCCGGTACCGGGGCGCTGCAGACGCTCGACGCATCAGGCTTCCGCGAGACGCCGCTGCGGGCCGGCGCGCTGGTCTGGTTCACGCCCGGCGTCATTCACCGGGCCGTCAACCACGACAACCTCGAGGTGCTTGTCCTCATGTCGAACGCCGGTCTGCCCGAGGCCGGCGACGCGGTGATGACGTTCCCGCCGGAGGTGCTGAGCAGCCCCGACTCCTACCGGGCGGCGGCCGTGCTGCCGAGCCAGGACGACGACGCGGTCGCGCGCCGGCGGGACAGCGCGGTGGAGGGTTTCCTGACGCTCAAGAACGCCGCGATGGAGGGCGACCTCGCGCCGCTGTACGCGTTCTACGACGCCGCCGCGAAGCTTGTGCAGGCCACTGTGCCGCGCTGGCGGGAGATCTGGCAGACCACTGTCGCCGCGCAGACCGCCCGTACCGCGGATGTGCTGAAGAACCTCGACGCCGGTGACGCCGCGCACCTCCGCGAGGGTGTGGTGCTGACCGCGCCGCAGAGCGAGACCGCGGGCTGGGGCATGTGCGGCCGCCTGCGTACCCACGACGTCCGTAACCCCTCAACCCCCGGAGGCCCTCAGTGAGCAATTTTCAACCTGGCGAGCAGGCCGACGCCCCGAATGAGTCGACGGGACGGGGGCACGCGGGTTGGGACCACGTTGAAAAAGGCTCAGTGACCCGCCGTTACGCCATCGCCGGACTCGGGCATCGCGCGCAGATGTACGTGGACGCGCTGCTCGGCGACTGGAGCGACACCGGCACGCTTGTCGCGTTCCTGGACACGAACCAGACGCGGATGGACTACCACAATGGACGGCTGCCCTCACCCGTACCCACCTATGGTCCTGAGGGTCTGCCTGAGGTTTTGGAAAGCGCCGACGTCCTGATCGTGACGAGTGTGGACGCCACCCACGCGGACTACGTGGTCGCCGCGCTCGACGCCGGGCTGGACGTGGTGTGCGAGAAGCCGCTTACCGTGGACGAGGAGGGTTGCGCGCGGATCGCGGCCGCGGCCGAACGGTCCGGCGGCACGCTTGTCGTCACATTCAACTACCGCTATTCGCCTCGCAACTCCGCGGTGCGCGAGGTGATCGCGTCCGGGCGGATCGGCGACGTCACCGCCGTGCACTTCGAGTGGGCGCTCGACACCGCGCACGGCGCCGACTACTTCCGGCGCTGGCACCGTGACCGGCAGAGCTCCGGCGGCCTGCTCGTGCACAAGTCCACGCACCATTTCGATCTGGTCAACTGGTGGCTGGACAGCTACCCGGAGCTGGTGTTCGCGCAGACTGCGCTGCGCTTCTACGGTTCCTCCGGCGCCGGCGGGGGTGCGAACCGGCCGCCGAGGGCCAAGGGCGCGCCAGGCCTCGGCACCGACCCGTTCCTGCTCGACGCCTCCGCTGACCCGCGACTCAACGCGCTCTACCTGGAGGCGGAGCACGAGGACGGCTACCTGCGCGACCAGGACGTCTTCGCGCCCGGCGTGACAATCGACGACACCATGTCGGTGCTGATCCGGTACGCGAGCCGGGCCGTGCTCACCTACTCGCTGACCGCCTACAGCCCGTTCGAGGGTTACCGGGTGGCGTTCACCGGCACCCGCGGCCGCCTGGAGCTGGAGGTCGGCGAGCGCGCCTGGACGCCCGTCAACGCGGCCATCGACCCGAGCGCCGGCCTGCACGCGGGCGACTCCTCGTGGGAGAGGCTCACCGTCCAGGAGCAGTGGGGCAAACCCGAGGAAGTGCCGATCATCAGGGGTACGGGCGGGCACGGCGGCGGCGACAAGCTGCTTCTTGACGACGTGTTCCGGGGCGCGGCCGCACATGGCCCGGACGGCGATCCACTCGCCCGGCAGGCCGGGTACCGCGACGGCATCCGCAGCGTGCTCACCGGCGTGGCGGCGAACCGGTCCGCCGCGTCCGGTTCACCGGTCACGCTTGCCGACGGGGGCACTAGCCTGACCGCGTGAATGGTGTACAGCTTCTGCTCATCGCCGGTGCCGGCATCGCTGTCGCGGCAATCGCCCGCCGCCGGGGACTCGAACCCGGCATGTTCATCGTGGTGCTCGCCGCGGCCGCGTCGTTCATCCCCGGCATGCCGCGCCTGGAGCTGGACAGCGAGGTGATCCTGGCGATCGTGGTGCCGCCACTGCTCTACTCGGCGACGCGCGGCACCCCGCTCTCCAGCTTCGGCCGGAACCTGCGGCCGATCATCTCGCTCGGCGTGATCCTCGTGGTGCTCACCGCGGGCGCGCTCGGACTGGTCGCGACCTGGCTGCTGCCGTCGATCGGCGTGGCCGCGTTCGTGCTCGGCGCGGTGCTCGCCCCGCCGGACACGATCACCACTGTCTCGCACGGCGAGGAGATCGGGCTGCCGGCCCGCGCCACGTCCGTGCTCACCGGCGAGAGCCTTGTCAACGACGCGACCGCGCTGACGCTGTTCACCATCGCGCTCGCCGCCGTCGACGGCGAGCACACCACTGTCGGCGGCGGGGTGGGGGAGTTCTTCCGGTCCGCGCTGCTCGGGATCGGCATCGGCGCGCTGCTGGCCGTGCTGACGCTGTGGGTACGCAAGCGGCTGCGCAACCCCACGCTCGAGACCGCGCTTGTGTTGCTGCTGCCGTTCACCGCGTTCCTGGCCGCGGAGCAGGTGCACGCGTCGGGCATCCTCGCGGTGGTGATCGCCGCGTTCTCCGTGAGCACGAACCTGACGTTCGACCCGAGGCACCAGTACCCGGGCGCGTTCCGGACGCGGGTGCAGGAGAACCAGGTCTGGCCGGTGCTCGACTTCCTGCTTGAGACGTTCGTGTTCGCGTACATCGGCCTGCAGCTGCGGTTCGTCCTTGAGGATCTGGCGTCGTCGGACGAGCCGGGACTGACCGGCACGCTCATCGCCGCCGGTGTGCTCCTGCTCGCCGCGATCGTGATCCGGCTCGTCGGCGTGTACGCGCTGTTCGGCCGCTGGATGCTCCGCGCCCGGCTGAACGCCCGCCGGCTGCGCACCGACGCGCGGTACCGCGCCCGGATGGAGCAGCGGGCGGGCCGTTTCGGTGGACTGCCTGTGGAGCCGCCCTCCCAGGGAGAGACGCTGCTGGCCGGGTGGACCGGCATGCGCGGCATCCTCACGCTCGCCGCCGCGGCAGCGATCCCGGAGCTGACCTCGTCCGGCGAGCCGTTCCCCGGCCGGGACGCGATCCAGGCGATCGCGCTTATCGTCACGCTCGGCACGCTGCTCATCCAGGGCACCACGATCGGCTGGCTCGCGCGTGCGCTGCGCTTCGACGTGGCCGGCGAGCGGGCCGCCCGCGAGGAGCTGCGCGACCGCGCGCGCCGCCTGATGGACGGGCGCGACTTCGACGGCCAGCGCGAAGCGGTGCTTACCGGAATGCGCGAACGGTGGCTGACCGAGGAGGTCGCCCGCGAACTCATCGAGGAGATCGACCTACGGCAGACAGCCAGCTCCAACCCTATGTAGATAATCTTTCTAGGGTCGGCTACGGTGACGGGCATGAAACCTGTGCGCGTCACCGCGGCGGTCTCGAAGGTGCTTGCCGCGCTCCTCGAGGACCCCGACGCCGACAGATACGGCCTCGACCTGATGCGGGCCAGCGGGCATCCGAGCGGCACGCTCTACCCGATCCTGCTGCGGTTGCAGGAGGCCGGCTGGGTCGAGGCCCACTGGGAGGAGATCGACCCGGTCGCGGCCGGCCGCCCGGCCCGCCGCTACTACCGGCTCACCCCGGACGGCACCGTCGCCGCGCGCACCGAGATCGCCGCCCTCCAGCAGCAGCTCAGCCGCGGGCTGGGTGGCACGACGTCGCCACAGACCGCATGATGCGCGGCCTGCTCCGGCGCGCCGCGGCCCGCCGGCCCGCGGAACTGCGCGCGGACACCGAGCGTGAGTGGCTTGCGGAACTGGCCGCGCTCGAGGCCGAGCCCGGCACCCGCGTCGAGCGCCTGCGCTTCGTGCTGAGCCTGTTCCTGTCCCGCCCGGAACGCGGCTGGGGCGAGTCGTTCGCGCCGCTGACCCCCGCGTTCGCACTGCTTGTCGCGGGCCTGACCACGCTCGGCGTGCTCCAGGTGACCAACCTGCTGGTCACGCTCGTCCTGCGACTACTCGGCGCGGACTACCTCTTCGGCTGGAATTGGCCGAGATCCGCCGCGGGCGTCGCGCTCGCGCTGATCTGGTGCGTGGCCGCCGGACGCTGGGTCGCACGCCGCTGGCCGATGGCGCTTCCCGGCCGCGCCACCGCGCCACTCGTGCTCGCGGTCGTGCCGGCGCTCACCATGATCAGTGGGGACCGCGTTTTCCTGATCGGCGCCGCCCTCGGCGTGCTGGCCTGGGCCGCGGCCGGCGCGGGACTGATCCTGCTGGCCGCGCGGCTCGGCCGCCCGCTCCGCACCGTACTTCTGCTCGCCGGTGCCCCGCTGATCAGCACGCTGGCCGGCGTGGTCAGCACCGTACCGCTGGCGCTGACCACCCGTGACGGGTGGCGGTCAAGCGTGACCTCGCTGCTGATGACAGGCGAGCCCCCCGCCGAGTTCACCGAGATCATCGGACTCACCAGCCGTTCGTTCTCCTACATGGGCCCGTGGGTGCTGGTCATGCTCGCCTTCAGCACGCTCGCGTTCTGCTACGCGTTCGCCCCGCTCGCGCCGCGCCCGGCCAAGGCCGCCGCCCCCGCGGAGGAGCCGCCCGCGCACGGCGCCCCCGTCATCGCGATCGGCGTCGCCTGCACCGCCGCCGGCGTGCTCGCCTGGGCCTACACGCTGGCAATCCTCACGCCCGGCATGGGTGACGTCTCCGCCTCCGCCCCGATGCCCGGCGGCGACGGCGAGCTGTACATGTGGACGTCCGAGCTGCGCTTCACCGCGATCCTGCTTGCCGCGTTCGGCGTCCTGATCGCCGCCGCGGACCGTCGCACCGCCGTCGCCGGCACGATCGTCACCGGTGCCGGCCTGCTGATCGCCAACGGCGTGCTGCTCCGCCAGGGGGCACACGGCGCCGGTGGACTCCGGATCGCGCTCCTGCTCGGCGCGGCCGTGATTGTCGCCGGCTGGGCCGCCGCCGGACGCACCCGCCGCGGCCCGGTACGGCGCCGCATCACCGCCGGCGTGGTCCTGGCCGGCGCCATCCTCCCGATGGTGCTGATGCAGGGCACCCCCGGCGTCAACCACCCGTTCCTGCCGATCGGCCTGAAGATCACCACAGTCGGGCTGGCCGTCGCCGGACTGCTGCTGGCAGTCGTTCCCGCGCTGTCCTACAGCCGGCACCGGGTGCCGATCTGGGCGGCCGTGCCACTGATCGCCCTACCCGTGACCGTGACCCTGATCGGCGGCGCGATCCCGCCCGCGCTTACCGAGGACGACAGCGGCTCCGCCTGGCTCGGACTGCTGCTCGGCCTGCCGGTGGTGGTCGTCTGTCTCGCGCTGCTGCGCCGCCACCGCCACCGGGGACCCGGCAGGACAGTCGCGCTGTGGACCGTGCTTACCGTGCTCGCACTGCCCGCCACCGTGGCGGTCGCCTTCATCGGCATGCTCGGCCTGACGTTCGTACCCGAGACGGTCTTCATGCTGGAAGGCGGCGGTTACTCCTTCGACGGCCTCTCGTTCGTGCCCGGCACCGCCGTCCTGATGCTGCCGATCGCGGTCCTGCTGGCCGCCGGCGTCGACGGCCGCTCCACAGCCGCTCCGGCAGAGCGCGCCGTCTGGAACCCGGACCTGGAGACCGCCTGACCGGCCGTTCCGGGGCGCCGTGCGGGCGCCCCGGGACCTGTCAGCTGCGTGCGACCACGCCACCGCCGGCGACGGCGACGAAGGCGGTCGGCCGGATGGTGAAGATGACCCGCACATCCGCGTCCGGAATCGGGTAATCCATTCCGTACCGCTGCTGCAGGCTCTTGTAGAACGACGCCACCGCATCGTCGTCCTCGACCTTCTCCACCACGCCGCGCACCTCGAGGAACCGGTACTGGTCCTCCGGATCCGCGAGCGACAACGCCACCCGCGGCTCCTTCCCGAGGTTCCGGAACTTCTGCCGCGTCTTGGTGTGCGTCATCCGGATCACCTCGCCGTCCCAGGCGAACCACATGACGCTCGACTGCGGCGACCCGTCCGGCCGGACCGTGGCGAGGTGCGCGAAGACCGGGCGCTCCAACAGATCGGCATGACTCTCAGGAACAACACTCATGCCGACGATCCTGCCACAGATTAGTTGCACAAGCATCATATCCGCGTACGCGTGCCGCTCTGTGTCGCGTTGCCCAGGTGTCAGACTGGATAGGACTAGCCTCCTAGGATGCACTAGGCGGTGTGTGCCGATTGGATCACCCCACAGCGGGTACCCGGCCCCGGTGATCGAAGAACGCCGCTGACCATCGTCACGGAATTGACATATATTGGCGGGCACTCCGTCAAACGTTCCCGGCAGCCTGAATGGAGTGGAATCGTGGCGAACGGGAGGCCTCAATGCAGGTCGGGCATGCCGCCCTCATCGAGCTGACGATCGACAGCGATCTCGTCCGGCACCACCTTCCCGCCATCCGGCTTCTGATCGACCAGGCGCTCGCTCAGCACCCCTCCCGCCTGGTGCTCGACCTGACCACCTGCCCCACCATCGACGCTGCCGGCATCGAGCTGCTGCTCAGCACGCACCGTCGCCTGTGGGGCAGCGAAGGACGCCTGACCCTGCGCCACCCGACAGCGCGGGTGCTGCGCCTACTGGAGATCGCGCACGCTACGAAGGTGCTGCAGATCGACGCACGTTGACGAATGGGTGGAGTCTCATGACCGCGGTCCCCGGGCCTGTTGCCAACGTGATCGACCTGATCTGTGATCGCTGTGGTGACGTGCTGAGCTGCCGCGCCGATCACCTGCGCGACCTGGAGGTGGTCTGGCCGTTGCTCACCGATCAGGGCTGGGCCGGTTCTCCGTTCGCGACCGGCCAGCACACCTGCCCGAACTGTGCCGTCGGTCAGTTGCGGGAGCCGTCCGCGGGAGCCACCTGGCCGGTCCGCAAGCACATCACCCGGGACATCGCGGTGCGGCAGGAGCCGCACGCCGCGATCGTCGAGGTGACAGGCGACATCGACCGGCTGCTGGTGTCGACGATGCAGGAGGCGCTGGGCCGGGCCGCGACGCTTCACCACAACGTCGTGCTGGATCTGACCGCGGTGCACCTGGTGGACCCGATCGGGCTGGGCGTGCTGGTCCGCGGCCATGTCCGGGCGCGGAAGCGCGGCGGCCATCTCTGTCTCGCCGCGCCGAGCCGGTTCGTGCTTACCGTGTTGCACACGATGCGCCTTGATGATGCGCTGCCGGTGTTCAGCGATGTGCCGTCCACGCTGACCTGGCTGGCCGCCCACCCGTCGGCCCTCCAGCAGCCGGTCGAGCCGCAGCAGCCGACGGAGGCGCAGCAGCCGTCGGCCCTCCAGCAGCCGGCGGAGGCGCAGCAGCCGGTGGACCTGCAGCAGCAGCCGGTGGACCTGCAGCAGCTTGCGGAGGCGCAGCAGCTGATGGCCCCCCAACACCTGGTGCAGCCGCAGCAGCTGGTGAAGCTTGTCGAGGCGCCTCGCCCGCCGGCCGACTCGCCAGGCCAGGCGCCGCGGCAGCGGTCGTCATGAAACCGTCATACGTCCGGGGAGTCAACGCCATGAAGCGCCCGAAAAATGATCAGCCCGCCGGTGCCGCGGCTCGACCCCTCCCCCCAGTCGGGAGCCACGGTGCCGGCGGTCTCTCACCCGTCGACGGCGCGACGGCCGGTATCCGGGCATGATGGGGAGCATGTCGGGAGTCCTGGTGATTGAGGATGACGACCGGATCAGGTTGTCGCTGGTGCTGGCGTTGGAGGACGAGGGTTACACGGCCCGTGGGGCCGCGACCGCGGAGGAGGGCCTGGCGGCGCAGCGCGCGCAGGCGGCCGACACCGTCCTTGTCGACCTGATGCTTCCCGGGATCGACGGGTTCGAGTGCATCAGGCAGCTGCGCCGCGTCGACGACGTGCCGATCGTGGTGGTGAGCGCGCGGGACGACACGCACGACATCGTGGCGGCGCTCGAGGCGGGCGCGGACGACTACGTGGTCAAGCCGGTCGCGATCAAGGAACTGTCCGCGCGGCTGCGGGCGCTGCGGCGCCGGGCCCGGCCGGTGACGCTCGACCCCGTACCCGTGCTGACCTTTGGTGATCTTGAAGTGTTGCCCGAGGCGGGGGAGGTCCGGGTCGGCGGCGCGGCCGTCTCCGTGACGCGCACCGAGTTTCAGCTGGTCTGTGAGCTGGCCGAGCACGCGGGCCGGGTTCTCTCCCGGCAGCAGCTGCTGCAGCGGGTGTGGGGCTACGACGGTGGTGACGAGCGGCTGGTGGACGTGCACATCGGCCGGCTGCGCGCCAAGATCGAGAAGGATTCCGGGGCGCCGCGCCACCTGGTGACAGTGCGCGGACTCGGATACAAGCTGCTGCCTTCGTGAGTGGGCGCGACATGTCGTGCGGCCGGAGCGCGCGGTGAGCGTGGTCGGGCGGGCCGGGCTGCGGGCGCGGGTCACGACTGGGTTCGCGGCGGGCGCGCTCGTGCTGTCGATGGCGATGGCTGTCGTGTCGTACCAGCTGGTGCGGCGGTCGCTGATCGCGGAGCGGGAGAACACGGCGGTCCGCGCGGCCTACTACGACGCGGCGATCGTGGAGGCGGGCGTCAACAACAACGTCACCCCCGACATCGGTACGGTGCTGCGCTCCCTTGACACCGGGGAGAGCCGCCGTGCCGTGCTGCAGCTCGACGGCCACTGGCACGCGCGCAGCGCCGACACCGGGCTCACCGCGGCGATTCCCGCGGCGCTGCAGGCGCACGCGGCCACCGGGCGGGTCGGCGTGCAGATGGTCCGGGCGGACGGCGGTTCCGCGCTCGTGGTGGCCGTGCCGCTCGAGGACGGCGACGTGTTCTACGAGATCGACTCGATGAACGAGCTGGATCACACGTTGCGGGTTCTCGCGCTGGTGCTGACCCTTGTCGCGCTCGGCACCGCGGGCGCGGGCGCGTTTGTCGGCTGGAACGCCACCCGGTACGTGTTGCGCCCGCTGATCCGGGTCGCGGACGCGGCGCAGCAGATCACTGCCGGTCGCCACTTCGCCCGCCTCGATCCGGCCACCGAACCCGACCTGGCGCGGCTTACCACCTCGTTCAACCACATGGTCGACCAGCTCTCCGCCCGGATGGAGCGGGATCGCCGGTTCGCCGCCGACGTGAGCCACGAGCTGCGGTCGCCGCTGCAGACGCTTGCGGCCGCGGCAAGCGTGCTCGACCGGCGGCGGGAGTCGCTCGACGAGCGGTCCGGGCTCGCGGCCGGGCTGGTCGTGGACGAGATCGACAGGTTTCAGCGGCTCGTCAACGACCTGCTCGAACTCGCCCGCACCGATCAGCCGGCCGATCGCCAGCAGGTGGACGTGGCGGAGCTGGCCCGGCAGGCCTGCCGGGATCACGGGCTCGATCCGTCGATCGTGGCGGTGCTGGCCGGGCCGGTCGTCTGGTCGGTGGATCGGCGGCGGATCCGGCAGTTGTTCGACAACCTTCTGGACAACGCCGCGGGGTACGGCGGCGGTGCGACAGCGATCCGGCTGGCCGGCGGCGTGGACCGGTGCCGGATCGAGGTCGACGACGAGGGGCCAGGTGTCAGCCCGGAGGACAAGCCGCTGATCTGGGACCGTTTCGTGCGCGGCCGATCGCAGAGTTCGTCGCGTGCGGACGGCGGGGGGACCGGGCTCGGGCTCGCGCTCGTCGCCCAGCACGCGTCGGCCCATGACGGCGCCGCGTCAGTGCACGACCGACCGGGCGGCGGCGCGCGCTTCCGGATCGATCTGCCGGAGTGCCTGTGAGGACGGTGCCTGTGAGGACGGTGCCTGTGAGGACAGTGCGTGTGAGGTCCCTGCCGGCAGTCGTTCTCGTCGTGCTGCTGGCGGGCTGCGGGATTCCCCTGGACGAGCAGCCGCGCGAGCCGGACAACCCGCGCCCGTACCGGTCCGGCACGCCGACCGCGCCCGGGGTGGGTTCCGCGCTGGAACGGCTGTGCCTGGTCAGGGAGAACCTGATCGTGCGCACGCTGCGCCGGGTGCCCACCGCCCGTACCCCCTCGGAGCAGCTTGTGGATCTTTTTGGCGGGCCGAACGCGGGGGAGCAGGCGGACGGTTACACGAGCGCGCTTGCCGGCACCGGGATCACGCCGGTCCTCACGCTCGACGGCGCGGCGGCCACCGTCGAGATCGGCGACTGGGCCGAGCACGGCAACCGCAGCGACGAGGTGCTGGCGTTCGGGCAGATCGTCTGCACGCTCACCTCGCGCCCGGAGATCGGCACCGTCTCGTTCACAAGCGCCGGCGAGCCGCTCAGCGTGCCCCGTGAGGACCTGTCGCTGTCCGGCGCGCCGCTGACGATCGTCGACTACGACGAGCTGATCGAGTCGTAGCGGTCAGGCGCGGGACGAGATCTGCTGGACCGCCCAGCCGTTGCCGTCCGGGTCGGAGAAGAAGACGAAGCCGACGTTGTCGAGCGGGTCCGGGACCGGGCTCGGGTTCTCGCCGAGGACCTGGACGTCGCTGCACTCGACGCCGCGGGCGACCAGCTCGGCGTGGGCGGCGCGGATGTCCGGGACCACCAGCTGCAGGCCCTTCAGTGAGCCGGGCGGCATGTCCGGGACCGCGCCCCGGCCGATCACCACTGAGCAGCCGGAGCCGGGCGGGGTGAGCTGGATGATGCGCGCGTCCGGGCCGAAGCTGCTGTCGTGGTCGACGTGGAAGCCGAGCCGGTCCGCGTAGAACTCCTTTGCCCGGTCGAGGTCGGAAACCGGTACGACGACGACCTCAAGCGTCCAGTTCATGTTTCTCCTCCGTGGTGTCGGGCTCTCCACGGATTATCGCGTGCGGTCAGCCGTGCCCGATCACGTTCGAGCCGGTGGGGAGCCGCACGCCGTTCTCGTCGTAGGCGACCATGCCGGTGATCGGGCCCGTGCCGGCCGTCGCCGGATCGAACCAGTACAGGATGATCACATCGCCGTCGACCTTGGCGGGGCTCATCGAGGCCTCGACTGTCGTGCCGTCGCCCGTCCGGCCGGTGATCCGGGTGGCGGCGCCGGCGTAGTAGCCGAACATGGGAATCCTGTTCCTGCCGACCGAGGTGGTCTGGTAGGCGGAGTGAAAGCCCGGGGACACGTCGAATCCGTCGGACTCGCCGGCCGCGATCACCGGCTCCACGACGTCGTTGGCGAGGATCACCGAGGCGGTGAGCGCGAACCTGATGCCCGGTCGGTCAGGGATGTAGGACGGCTCCACCACAAGCGCGAATTCGCCGTCGGTCAGCTCGACACCGGTCCGGACGGTCTGCGTCGCGACGCTCGGCGGCGGGCCGACCGTGGACGGCGGGGTGGCGCGCGTTCCCGGGGTGCTCGGCCCCGTGACGCTCGGCTCCGGGGTAGGACGAGCGGACGGGGTGCCGGAAGCGGACGGCGCGGCGGAGGCGGGTGCGGCCGGCGGGACTCCCGTGGGAGACAGGCTGCCGAGCGAGAACACCAGGCCGGTAACGGCCGCGACCGCGAGGCCGGTGGCGGCCACGGCGGTCACCTGCCGGCGGCGCCGGATGCGGCGGCCGGTGCTCATCACCGCGGTCAGGTCCGGCGGCCCGAACGGCACGTCAGGTTCGGCGTGCAGGTCGTCGCGGAGTCGGTCGAGCTCGTTCATCCGGCTGCTCCTGGGGAGACGCGGTCGTTGTGCACACGCAGGCGTGCCAGGCCCCGGGCGCCCATGCTCTTCACCGAGCCGACCGAGATGCCCAGCTCGGTGGCGACGTCCGCCTCGGAGAGGTCGAAGTAGTAGCGCAGCACGACCACCGCCCGCTCGCGTGGGGCAAGCGTGCGCAGCGCCTCAAGCAGCCACTGGCGGCGGGACACCTCGTCGGCCACGTCGTGCTGCGAGGGCAGGTCCGGCACGGTGTCGTGCGGCTGCTCGCGGATCGGCCGGCGCCACAGGTCGGTGAGGTGGTTGACGAGGATCCGCCGGGTGTACGCGTACGCGTCCTGGCGCCGCACCCGGGACCACGAGGCGTAGGTGCGGGCGAGCGCGGTCTGTGCCGCGTCCTCGGCCCGGTGGTGGTCGCCGGTCATCAGGTACGCGGCGTGGACCAGCCGTTTCCACGCGGCCTGGCTGAACTCCACGAACTCGTCGTCACCGCGGGACACGATCACCGTCCGTGTTTCGAGGGGCCTCACACGCCTTATACGGGTGAGTGCCGTCAAAGGTTGCCAGACGGTCCCGGCAACCTCGTCACCCGCCCGGCCGTCACCGCCTCCGGCTGCCCGGGGAGTGGGGACATTCGGGTGAACGGGACGCCGGGCGGGAAAGCGCACACCCACCCGTACCGTGTGACCGGCTTTGCTTGGTATTCGGCTTCATGCCGATAAATCGGCCTTTAGCCTGAATCCGTGCCCGACCTGTCGCTGATCTTCCGCGCCGGGACGATGCTGTGCGCCCTGCCGCTCGGCGACATCGTGGAGATCATGCGGCCGCTGCCCATCCAGCCGCTGGCCGGCAGTCCGCACTACGTGCGCGGAGTCAGCGTGGTGCGTGGCGTGGCCGTGCCGGTGCTTGACCTGGGGCGGCTGCTCGGCGACTTCGACACCGCGGCGGAGCGGTTCATCACCACCAAGGCAGGCGGCGTGCTCGCGATCGGCGCGGTCCTCGGCGTGCGCGGCGTGCGCCCGGAGGCAGGCAGGGAGGCGCCGTCGTTGGGCGGCGTGGTCGCGGCCGTCGGCGTGCTGGACGCGGAGCCGCTGATGTTCCTGGACCCGGGCGGCGTGTCCCGGATGGTGGCGGCATATGCGGCCTGACCTGGACCGCCTGCGGGCGTTGCTTGCCGACCGGCTCGGCATGGTCTTCGACGAGAAGCGCGACGACCTGCTCGTCGAGGTGCTGCGCACCCGGGCGGAACGGCACCGGATGGCCGAGCGCGACTACCTGGACCGGCTCACCGTGGACCCGGACCGGGCGGAGCTGCGCGCGCTCGCCGAGGCCGTGACGATCAACGAGACGTACTTCTTCCGCAACATTGAGCAGTTCCATGCGCTCGGCGAGGTGGTGATCCCGGAGCGGTTGCGCGACCGTGCCTCGGTCCGGGCGCTGCGGCTGCTGAGCGTGGGCTGCTCGTCCGGCGAGGAGCCGTACACGCTCGCGGCGGTCACCGCGGAACGCGTGCCACCTGACTGGCACGTCTCCATCGTCGGCCTGGACATCAACGCGGCAGTGCTGCGCCGCGCGGCCGCCGGGCGTTACGGCACCTGGTCGCTGCGCGAGACGCCGGCAAGCATCAGGCAGCGCTGGTTCCATCCGCGCGACGGCGGTGTGGAGGTCGACGAGCGGCTGCGCGCCCGCGTGCAGTTCGTCGAGCACAACGTGGTCAACGACGATCCGGTGCTGTGGGCGCACCGCAGCTACGACGTGATCTTCTGCCGGAACATGCTGATGTACCTCACGCCGGAGGTGCGGCGCGGGACGATCGCGCGCATCACCCGCGCGCTCGCGCCCGGCGGCTACCTGTTCCTCGGCCACACCGACACGCTCGGGCCGCGCCCGGAGGGCCTCGAGGTCCGGCACACGCACGGCACGTTCTACTACCACCGGGTCGCCGAGCGCGCCGCCGCGGTCACGCCGCCGCCGGTGGCCGACCGTCAGGTCCGCACGCTCCCGGCGGCACCTGTCCCAAGCACCAACCGCATGCAGGGGTACGACCGTGCGCTCGCGCTGCTGCGGGTGGAGCGGTTCCAGGACGCGCTTGCGGCGGTCGAGTCGATGGCCGAGTCCGAGGCGCGGCTGCCCCGGGTGCGGGTGCTGCGCGGCGCGTTGCTGGCGCACGCGGGCGACACCGGGCGGGCCGCGGAGCTGTGCGAGCGGCTGGTCGCCGAGGACGGGCTGAACGCGGACGCGCACTACGTGATCGGGGTCTGCCACGAGGGCGACGCGTCGCACGCCACCGCGAGCCGGCACCATCAGCTGGCCGCATACCTCGACCCCGGGTTCGCGATGCCCCGCATGCGGCTCGGGCTGCTGGCCAAGCAGGCAGGCGACCGGCAGACCGCGGCGCGTGAGCTGGACCGGGCCGTGACGTTGCTGCGCGGCGAGACGGACGAGCGGATCCTGCTGTTCGGCGGCGGCTTCGGGCGGCAGCCGCTGATCGCGCTCTGCCGCAGCGAACTGCAGGCCGTGGGGTCGGCGTCGTGAGCTGGACCCCGCCCGCGGACACGTGGGGCACGTCGCTTGCGGACGAGATGACCGACCTGGCCGAGCGGAACCGGGCGATCGAGGACGCGGTCGCGGCCGGCCCGCCCGCGGACACCACAGCGCAACGGGAGATGTGGGAGCGGCTCGTCGCGCTGCGGGCGTCGTTCGACAGGTCGTTCGCGGACCCGCCGCGTGAGCAGGTCGTGCAGTTCCACGACCTGCTCGCCATCGCGGTCGCCGGCCGCCGGTACGCGCTGCGCCTCTCCCAGTCCGCCGGCCTGTTCCCGAACCGGCAGGTGACCGCGTTGCCCGGCCCGATCTCCGCGCTGCTCGGCGTGGCCGGCTTCCGTGGCTCGATCGTGCCTGTCTACAGCCTCGCGGCAGTGCTCGGCCAGGCGCCGCGGCCGGACTCGCGCTGGCTGGTGCTGGCCTCAGGCGCACCCGCGTTCGCGCTGGCTTTCGAGGAGCTCGACGGACACCTGCGCATCCCGGGCGACGAGATCATCGAGGAGCGGGTCGGGCACGGGCCGCGCGGCTGCCTGCGCGGCATCGTGCAACGCCCGGAGGGGGCCCGCCCGATCGTCGACGTCGCCGCGGTCCGCGCCGCCATCCAGTCATTGACGCACAGCTGAGGAGACGCCGATGAGACGAGAATGGACGTTCGGCCAGAAGCTCGGTGCCGGGTTCGCGGTCACGATCCTGCTGACCCTGCTCACCGGCGCGGTCGGCATCGGCGCGCTGAGCACCGTGACAGGTGAGAAGGACGCGGTCATCGGGCTGAGCCAGCGCGGCCTGGTGGAGGCGGAGGCGCTTCGCGCGGCGGCCGAGGCGAAGGGCAGCTCGTCCCGCGGCTATCTGCTGATCGGTGACGAGAAGTTCCTCACCTCGCTTGCCGCGGACCGGGCCGAGTTCCTGGACGGCATCTCCCAGCTGCGCGGCGAGGCCACCGACGCGCAGCAGCGCACGCTCATCGACGTGGCCGCGGCCGCGGAGCAGGAACACCAGACCGCGCTCGAGGTGGTGATCGCGGACCGCAAGGCAGGCGTGCCGATCGCGACCGTGGCCGCGGACTGGGAGAAGAACGTGGCGCCGAAGCGGGCCGCGCTCGACACCGACATCGCGGCGCTGATCACCCAGCTCAGCACGGACGTGGAGAGCCGGCAGCTGGCCGCGACCAGCCAGGCCACCACCGCGGTGATCGTGGTCATCGTGATCGCGCTGGCCGCCATGATCTTCGGCGTGGTCACCGCGCTGGTGCTGAACCGCACGCTGAAGCGGCAGGTGGCCGGCGCGGTCGGGCACATCCAGAGCTCGTCCGCGGAGCTGGAGGCCGCGGCCGCGCAGCAGGCGTCCGGCAGCCGGGACCAGGCCACCGCGATGAACGAGATCACCACCACGATCGAGGAGCTGCTGATCACGTCGCGGCAGATCTCCGAGGGCGCGCAGCGGGTCGCCAAGATCGCCGACGACACCGCGAACGCGGCCGCCTCAGGCGACTCCACGATCGAGCTGGCCCGCACCTCGATCACCGCGATCCGGCAGCAGGTGGATCTGATCGTGCAGCACATGCTTGAGCTGGGCCAGCGCTCGCAGCAGATCGGCGGCGTCGTCGACCTGGTCTCCGAGCTGGCCGAGCAGACGAACATCCTGGCGATCAACGCGACAATCGAGGCGTCCGGCGCGGGGGAGTGGGGGCGGCGGTTCGCTGTGGTCGCGGACGAGATCCGCAAGCTGGCCGACCGGACCGCCGCGTCCGCGAAGGAGATCCGGGCGCTGATCGACGACGTGCGCGGCGCGGTCAACACGACTGTGATGGCGACCGAGACCGGGGCGAAGGCGGTGGACGCGGGCACCCGGCAGTTCAGCGAGGTGACCATGTCGTTCCAGCAGATCGCGTCGCTCGTCGGCAACACCACGGAGTCGGCGCGCGAGATCGAGCTGTCCACCAAGCAGCAGACCACGGCCGTGGAGCAGGTCAACGCCGCGATCTCGGACACGGCCCGGGTCACCCGCGAGACCGAGACCAGCGCGTCCCAGACCCGGCAGACCGCGGCGCACCTGAGCACGCTCTCCGGGTCGCTGCTGAAGATGGTCACCTCGGCGGGCGCTGCTAAATGACCGCCAAGGATCCGCTGCGGTACTTCCGGATCGAGGCGCGGGAGCTGGTGGACGCGCTCAGCCAGGGCGTGCTCGACCTGACGCAGCAGGGCGGCGCGGAGCCGGTGGCGCGGCTGCTGCGGGCCGCGCACACGCTCAAGGGCGCGGCGCGGGTGGTCAAGCAGACCGAGATCGCCGACGACGCGCACGCGCTGGAAGAGGTGCTGATGCCGTTCCGGGACGGCGCCACGCCGGTGCCGCCCGCGGAGATCTCCCGGCTGCTCGAGCTGTCCGACGCGATGACGGACCGGGTGGAGAGCCTGACGCCGGACACCGCCGCATCGCCGTCTTCGCCGCCGCCCGCACCACCGCCGGTCGTGGCTCCGGCACCGCCCTCTCCGCCGCCGTCCGCCCCGGCTCCGCTTGCCCCCACCGGGCCGGAGGAGGCTTCGGCCGTACCCTCGGAAGCGGTTGATCTTCCTGTTCCGGCGCAGCCGGTGCGCAGTGAGACGTCCGATGTGGACGAGTTGCTGGAGGCGGTGGACGAGGCGCACGCACGGTTCGGGCCGATCCGGCGGCAGCTCGCGATCGTGCAGCGCGCGCACCGGGCCGCGGCCGCGCTCTCCGACCAGCTGCGGGTGGGCCGGACCGGCGCGGTCACCCACATCGACCCGGTGACCGGCCTCGGCCAGGGCGCCGGCGAGGTCCGCTACAGCGATCAGGCCGGCGCGATGGCGTCCCGGCTCACCGCGGAGCTGGGCGCGCTCGGCCGGCAGCTCACCGAGACCGTCGAGCAGGTCGAACGGGAGCTTGACGACGTGCGCGGCCGGGCCGAGCGGCTGCGCCTGGTGCCTGTCGCGTCCGTGCTGACCACGCTGCACCGGGCCGTGCACGACACCGCCACCGTGCACGGCAGGAGGGTCGCATTCGAGGGGTACGGCGGCGAGCTGCGCCTGGACCCGCACGTGCTCAGCCAGACCTCAGGCGCGCTCCAGCACGTGGTCCGCAACGCTGTCGCGCACGGCATCGAGCCGGAGGAGGAGCGGCTCGCGGCCGGAAAGCCCGCGGACGGCCACGTGATCGTGACAGTCACGCACCGCGGCCAGTTCGCCGCGTTCGAGTGCCGGGACGACGGGCGCGGCTTCGACCTGGCCGCGGTGCGCCGGACCGCGGAGGCGCAGGGCCTGCTGGCGCCGGGCGAGCCGGCCGACCCCCGGCAGCTGATGGCGATGCTGATGCGCGGCGGGATCAGCACCGCCGCGTCAGTCACCGGCGTGTCCGGGCGCGGCATCGGCCTGGACGCGGTCCGGGACGTGGCCGAGCAGCTCGGCGGCGAGGTCAACGTGGACACCGTGCCCGGCCGCGGTACCCGCCTGGAGCTTGTCGTGCCGCTGTCGCTGGTGTCGCTGCACGGCCTGGTCGTCGACGCCGGCGGCTCGCTGGCGTCGGTGCCGCTCGACGCGGTGGAGACCTGCCTGCGGCTGACCGCCGAGGAGGTCTCGGCCGCGGCCGCCGCCGAGGTGATCACGCATGACGGCCGGGTCATCCCGTTCCTGCCGCTGTCCAAAGCACTCGGGGGTACGCCCCCGGCGGCGAAGTCCGCGGCCGTGGCCGTGGTGGTGAAGGCCGGCACCGAGATCGTCGCGGTCTGCGTGGACCGGCTGCTCGGCACGTCCGTGCTGGTGGTGCGCCCGCTGCCGGAGCTGGCCCCGGCCGGCCCGGTGATCAGCGGCCTGTCGATGGACGCGGAGGGCAATCCGCGGCTGGTCCTGGACCCGCACGGGCTTGTCGCGGCCGGCGGGCGGGCCACCGCCGCGCACAGCGCCGGTGATCTGTCCTCGGCCACGGCGGAGACGCCTCCGGAGGGCCGCCCGATCCTTGTCGTCGACGACTCGCTGACCACCCGGATGCTTGAGCAGTCAATCCTGGAGTCGGCCGGGTACCAGGTGGACCTGGCCGCATCCGGCGAAGAGGGTCTGGAACGGGCGAAGTACAGGTCCTATGCGCTCTTCCTCGTCGACGTGGACATGCCGGGCATCGACGGGTTCACGTTCGTCGAGCAGACCCGGGCGGACCCGGTGCTGCGCGAGACGCCGGCCATCCTGGTCACCTCGCGGGCCGCGCCCGAGGACCGGCGGCGCGGCTTCGACGTGGGCGCCAGCGCGTACGTGGTGAAGAGCGAGTTTAACCAGGAGGAACTCCTCGACTACATCAAGGGCCTGGTGGGCGCCGCATGATCCGGGTGCTTGTGGTGGAGGACTCCGCGACCGTCCGGGCCGCGCTGCGCGAGGCGCTGACCGAGGACCCCGGCATGCAGATCATCGGCGAGGCGGTGACCGGTGCGGAGGCGGTGGACCAGTGCCGCCGCCTGCGCCCTGACGTGATCACCATGGACGTGATGCTGCCGGTGATGAGCGGCCTGCAGGCCACCGAGCAGATCATGCAGACCTGCCCGACGCCGATCCTCGTGGTGTCGTCGGCCGCGCGGCGGGAGGCGCTCGGCACCTACGACGTGCTCGCCGCCGGCGCGGTGGATGTGCTCGAGAAGCCGCGCGGCGACGCGTCGGACGCGACCTGGGGTGCACGGCTGCGGACCGCGGTGAAGGTGGTGTCCCGGATCAAGGTGGTGACCCGGCGGCGGGTGGTGGCGGCCGAACCGGCACCCGCGTCGACGCCGGCGACCCGGCCCAAGGGGACACAGCTCGTGGTGATCGGCGCCTCCACCGGCGGGCCCGGCGCGATCACCCAGATCCTCAGCCGGCTGCCGGTGTCGTACCCGCTGCCGATCCTCTACGTCCAGCACCTCTCCGCGAACGAGGTGTTCGCGACCGCGTTCACCGACTGGCTCGCCGGCCAGGTGCACCGCCCGGTCGCCTACGCCACCGGCGGCGTCCCGGTCGCTGACGGCGCCGGCCGGGTGATCGTCGCGCCCCCCGACCGCCACCTGCTCATCCGCGGCGGCCTGCTGCACCTCAGCAACGGCCCGGAACGTCACTCCTGCCGGCCCAGCGTGGACACGCTCTTCGAGAGCGTCGCTGACGCGTACGGGCCGTCCGCCGCCGGCGCGCTGCTGACCGGCATGGGCCGCGACGGTGCGGCAGGGCTGCTCGCCATGCGCCGCGCCGGCGCCCGCACCTACGCCCAGGACGAGGCCAGCAGCGTCGTCTACGGCATGCCGCGGGAGGCCGTGCTGCTCGGCGCGGCCGCGGAGACGCTGAGCCCGGCCGCGATCGCGGAACGACTGGCGGCGCTGGCATGAGCGAGCGTGCGAGCGAATCATCGATGCAGCGGCGAGATGACGTCGTTCTCATTGTCGACGACAGCCTGACGGTCCGGATGGACCTGCACGAGGTGTTCGAGGAGGCCGGGTTCCGCACCGTGCTCGCCGCGACCGGTGCCGAGGCCCGCGACGCGTTCCAGCGCGAACGCTTCGACGTGATCATCCTGGACGTGCTGCTGCCCGACGCGGACGGCGTCGACCTGCTCCGCGACGCCGGCGAGGTCCCGCTCCAGGCGGGCGCGGTCCGCATCCTGCTCTCCAGCGAGGCCGAGGTGAAGGACCGCGTCCGCGGGCTCGCCACCGGCGCGGACGAGTACGTCGGCAAACCCTACGACGGTCACTTCGTGGTCGCGCGCAGCCGGGAGCTGCTGCGCGCCCGGGGATCCCCCGCCTCGCACGCGCGCACCGTGCTCGTCATCGACGACAGCCCCACGTTCCGGGCCGTGGTCACGGAGGCGCTCGAAGAGGCCGGCTACGCGGTGCTGACGGCCGGCACGGGGGAGGAGGGCCTGCGCGTCGCCGCGGACCGTACGCCAAGCGCGGTCATCGTCGACGGCATGCTGCCCGGCATCGACGGCGCCACTGTCATCCGCCGCATCCGCCTGGACGCGGCGCTTCGCAACCTGCCCTGCCTGCTGCTCACCGCGTCCGACGACTACGCCACCGAGCTGCAGATCCTTGACGCGGGCGCGGACGCGTTCGTCCGCAAGCAGGACGACTTCGCGGTGCTGCTGGCCAAGCTCGCGGCGGTGCTCCGCCAGACCGCGACCGCGCTGCCGATCGACGTGCCGCGCGGCATGCACGGCCCGAAGAAGGTGCTGATGATCGGCGCCGATCCCGGCTATCTGCAGCTGGCCCAGGCCGCGTTGCGCGAGGACGGCTACGAGGTGGTGGTCGCCCGGCACGCGGACGACGCGATGACGATGCTTGCCGCCCAGCCCGCCGACCTGGTCGTGCTTGGCGCGGTGCCGTCGTTCGGCGTGTCCGCGCTCGACCAGACGGTCACCGAGGCCCGGCAGACCTGCGAGCGGATCAAGGGTGTGCCGGGCCTGCGCGACATCCCCCTGATCATGGTGGGCCTGGAGGACGGCGACCTGATGCTCAGCTCGCTCTCGGCGGGTGCGGACGACTACGTGCGTACCGTCGACGGCCCCGGCACGCTGCGCGCCCATGTCCGTGCCCACCTGCGCCGCAAACACCTCCAGGACGAGTCCCGCCGGATCCGGGAGTCGCTGCTCACCCGCGAGATCGAGGCCGCCGAGGAGCGCGCCGCCCGGGACGCGGCCGAGACCCGCGCGCAGATGGTCGACGAGCTCGAATGGCGCAACCGTGAACTTGAGGCGTTCAGCGGCTCGGTCTCGCACGACCTGCGCGCGCCGCTGCAGACAATCCTGGGCTTCGCCGAGCAGCTCCTCGAGGACCCGCAGACCACCGAGCGGGCCCGCCAGGACCTCGGCCGCATCCACGGCGCCGCCTGGCGGATGGCCGCGCTCATCGAATCGCTGCTGCTGCTCGCGCGCGCCAGCCGCGGCGACCTCCGCCGGTCCACCGTCGATATGAGCGCGGTCGCGGCAGAGGTGGTCGACGACTTCCGGCTCCGCTTCCCGGACCGCGTGGTCACCACCGTGATCACGCCCGGCATGACCGCGTCCGGCGACCTCGAACTCATCCGGGTCGTCCTGGTCAACCTGTTCGGCAACTCGTGGAAGTTCACCGGCCGTACCCCGGACGCGCGCATCGAGATCGACTGCGAGGAGGGCACCTTCGTCATCCGCGACAACGGGGCGGGCTTCCCGGCGGACAAGGCGGACCAGCTCTTCCGGCCGTTCGGCCGCCTGCACACAAACGACGACTTCCCGGGCACCGGCATCGGCCTGACCACCGTGTGGCGGATCGTCGACCGGCACGGCGGCCGGATCTGGGCCGCGGGCAACCTCGGCCGCGGCGCATCGTTCCACTTCACGCTGCCGGCCGGCTGAACCCTGGCTCAGCTTTCCACAACCGCCGCCGATGGTACGGATGCCAGGTGTGCACGTCGCGCTGCGCCGGAGGAGGCCGTGGTGTGGTACTCGAGACTGCGGCTGGAACGGCTGCTCTGCGGCACCGGCACCATGCTCGGGCAGGTGCGAAGCCTCTTCCTCGGTTTCCTGATGGCCTGGCCGGTCTTTGGTTTCTGGGGTATCGAGGCGGTCGACGGACGCCGGATCTCGGTGGCCGTGGCGGTGAGCGTGATGCTGCTGGTGTGGTGCTACGCCGGCTACCGGTGGCAACGGTTCCCGGCCTGGAGCTGGATCCCCGAAGGGCTCTGCGTGCTGATGGTGGCCGGCGCCTCCGACTTCGGCGGCACCATCGGCCTGTGCTTCATGTGGGTCAACTTCCGCGCCCTGTACGGCGGGCTGCGCGAGAAGCTCCTCGCCGCCGCCGTGCTGGCCGGCATCATGATCTCCGGCGTCGTGGTGGCGCACGCGAGCCCCGGCACCATGGCCTCGCTGTTGCTGACCGGGCTGCTGGCGCTGTCCGTCAACCATGTGCTCGCCCGCGGCAGCAGCGCCCGGGACCGCGCCGCCGCCCGGGAGAGCGCGATGGCGTCGGCCGGCGCGGGGCTGGCCGCGGCGGCCACCCGCGAGGAGGCGATGGACATCGCGCTGGGGACCGCGCTGGCCCTGGACCGGGAGGCCAGCGCCGCCCTGATCTTCACTGTCGCCGGCCCGGCCCTGCACGTGATCGCGGCCACCGGGCGGGTCGGCACCGAGGCGACCGGCTGGGTCACCGAGCTGGAACGGCTGCCCGCACAGGCCCGGGAGATCCTGCGCACCGGCGGGTACGCCGTGGTCGCGGACGGCGCGGCGGACGAGCTCACCGGCGCGCTCCGGCTGCCCCCGCACCGCGCGGTGGCGTTCGCGCCGCTGATGGCGAACGAGTACGCGTTCGGCATGCTTGTCCTCGCGTTCGAACGCCGCCCGGACGACGACCTCTCCGCCCCGGTCATCACGCTCGCCGGCGAGACCGCGCTCACCCTCGACCAGCTGCTGATCCGCTCCCGGCTCAGCGTGGTCGTCGCGCACCTGCCGGACGCGCTGCTGCTGGCCGGCGAGGCGGGCACGATCCGGTTCGCCAACCCGGCGGCGGAGTCCATGCTGGGCCGGTCGAACGCCGACCTGGTGGGCCGCTCGCTGTGGGGCCTGGTGCACCAGGAGGACCGCGACTGGCTGCTGGAACGCGTGGCGGAGGTCCGGCCGCCCCGGATGTGCCGGATCCGGGGCGCGGAGGACAGCCCGTGGCTCGAGGTGGAGGCGCTGCTCGAGTACGCGAACGAGCACGACGGCTCCCGCAGCATCGTGTTCACCGCGCGGGACGTCTCCGAACGGCAGCGCCTTGAGCTGGAGCTGCGGCACGCGCAGAAGCTGGAGTCCGTCGGCCGGCTCGCCGCCGGCATCGCGCACGAGATCAACACGCCGATCCAGTTCATCGGTGACAACGTGCGGTTCATGCAGGACTCGTTCGCCGACGTGGTGCGGCTCTGGACCGTCTACCGGTCCGGCAGCGCGGACGACCTCGCCGCGCGCATCCGGGCGATGGACGAGACGGCCGAGGAGATCGACATGGAGTACCTGCTGGAGGAGGTGCCGAAGGCGATCGCGCAGACGCTCAACGGTGTCCACCGGGTCGCCGGGATCGTCCGGGCGATGAAGGCGTTCGGCCACCCCGGCGGCGAGCAGAAGGCACCGGCGAACCTGACCGAGGCGATCCTGAACACGCTCGTCGTGGCGAACAACGAGATCAAGTACGTGGCCGACGTGGAGACGGACCTGGCCGACCTGCCGCCCGTCTACTGCCACCTGGGCGACATCAACCAGGTCGTGCTGAACCTGCTCGTCAACGCGGCCCACGCGATCGCCGCCGCGGACCGGGGCCGGGGCACCATCCGGGTCGCCACCAGAGTGGAGGACGAGCACGTGGTCATCGAGGTCGCGGACACCGGCACCGGCGTGCGGCCGGAGATCGCGGACAAACTGTTCGACCAGTTCTTCACGACCAAGGAGGTCGGCACCGGCACCGGCCAGGGACTGTCGCTGGTCCGGACGCTCGTGACCGACAGGCACGGCGGGACCATCGACTTCACGAGCGAGGTCGGTGCCGGAACTGTCTTCACCGTCCGGCTCCCGCTCGCGCTGCCGGTCGCGACCGGCCTGGCGGAGGTGGCCTCGTGACGGACCGGCCGCACGTGCTGTTCGTCGACGACGAACCCATGATCATCGAGGGTCTCGGCCGCATGCTCCGCCCGTGCCGGCGGCGCTGGGACCTGTCCTTCGCCGAGAGCGGCGAAGCGGCGCTGGCCGTGCTCCGCGACAAGCCGTGCGACGTGGTCGTCACCGACTACCGCATGCCGGGCATGGACGGCGCCGCGCTGCTGGAACGGGTCCGGGTCGACCACCCGGGCACGGCAAGGGTGATCCTGTCCGGCCAGACGAACGAGGACAACCTTCTCCGGATCATGGTGCTGGCGCACGAGATGCTGTCCAAGCCGACCACGCCGGAGGAGCTGATCGGCACGATCGAGCGGCTCCTCGAGGTGCGGGTGACGACAGACGGCGCTGTCGCGTTCGTCGACTCGCTGCCCAGCCCGCCGCGGACCCTGCTGGAGATCCTCTCCACGCTCGACTCGGCGGACGTGTCCGCCGACAAGGTCGCCGCGGTGATCGAGCGGGACCCGGCGGTCACCGCGAAGGTGCTCCACCTGGTCAACTCGTCCGCGTACACGGCAGGCCGCAACGTCAGCGACGTCGGGCAGGCGGTCGCGCTCCTCGGCCTGCACACCGTGCGCGGCCTGATCATGATGCACGACCTGATCCGGGTGTTCGACAAGGACGTCGCACTGCCCGCCGACTGGATCGACGGGCTGACCCGGCACGCGATCGAGACCTCCCGGCTGGCCCGGCTGCTCGGCGCCGGTACGGACTGGCAGAGCCACGCGTTCACCGCCGGCCTGCTGCACGAGGTCGGGCAGCTCGTGCTCGCCTCGGCCCGCCCGGCGGACTTCCGCCGGGCGCTTGACGGCTGGCGGGCCGGCAACGACCCGCTGGAGCGCCGGGAACAGGAGATCTTCGAGGTCTCGCACATCCAGGTCGGCACCGGCCTGCTCGGCCGCTGGGGCCTGCCGGCGGCGGTGATCTCGTCCGTCGCCCGCCACACCGCCCCGCGCAGCGATCTGACCGGCCCGGACGCGGCCGTGGCGCTTGCGCACCGGGTCGTGGAGGCACGGCTCGGCGCGGCCTGCGGGCCGTGCGCCGACGACGTGCTCGACGAGGCCGCGCTTGACCAGCCCACCCGGGACGCGATCAGCCGGTGGGAGCGGGATCTGACGGGCTGACGTCGAGCACCATCACCGGCTCCGCGACCCCGTCCTCCAGTTCCGCGAAGTTGCGCAGCCGGGTCAGCAGGCCGGCCGTCACCTCCTGCCCGTCGTTGACAAGCAGCACCCCGGACAGGCTGGTCACCGGCGCGGCGAGCACCATGCCGCACTGCACCTCGGCCAGCGGGACCCCGTGTACCCCACCGGCCGTGGCGGCGGCCGTTTCGAGCGCGTCGAGCAGTGCCGGGTCGTACAGGCCGGCGGACGAGCGCAGGGTGGCGATCGCCAGAGTCGGGGAGACGCCCTGGGCCAGCAGCGCATCATGGTCCTCGATCAGGCGCAGCAGCCGGCCGCCGAACGGGATCCGCTCGCCTGCCGTGCCGTCCGCGGGCGTCCCCGACCCGTCGAAGCCCTTGCGCGAGTACCGGATCGCCTCCGCCACCACACCCAGCCGCGGGATCGGCGAGATCAGCTGCTCGGCGACCTCCGGCATCCGGTCGACCATCAGCTGCTCGGCCGGGCTCAGCTCGGCGCCGGCGACCAGCCGCGCGGCGACCGGCGGCGGCAGCGACACCACGCCGAGCTGGGACATCTGGACCGCGAGCTCCATCGCCCACCGGTCCTCCACCTCGACCGAGTCCAGCACCGCGGACGCGACCCGGCGCATCCTGGTGCCCCGGCCGAACCCGGCGGGGCTGACAAGCGACAGCACGTCGGTCAGCGCTTGCACGCTGCCCCGCAACGTCTGCTCAAGCAGCTCCCGCTCGGCGACCACAAGCCGGTGCTGCGCCACCGAGTCCCGCAGCGCCGCGACCATCGTCTCCGGCTCGACCGGCTTGAGAAGCATCCGGAAGACGCCGCCCTGGTTCACTGTGCTCGCCGCGTCCGCGAGGTTGGTGTGCCCGGTCAGCAGCATCCGGGTCGCGGACGGTGCCGCCTTCCGGGCCGCCGCGAGGAACTGTGCGCCGTTGATCCCCGGCATCATGAAGTCGGACACGATCACCGTGAACGGCGCCCCCTTCCCGAGGGCGAACAGGCCGTTCGCGGCGCCGACCGCGGTCTCCACGTCGAACTCGCGGCGCAGCTGACGGCGCAGGCCGTCAAGCAGATCCGGCTCGTCGTCCACAAGCAGAATGCGTGGCTGATCACCTGTCGGCACAGCCTCTTCCTATCCCACCCCGGCCGCCCGCGTGGCACGAACGGGCGGTTCGGTTCCACCGGCGGACCCGAACCTGTGGAAAACGAGCAGGCAGAGCGCCAGTCCGGCCGCGAACAGCGGCAGCCACATCAGCCGGGCCGCGATCCAGCCCGGTGTGTCCGGGAGCGTGTGCAGGCCCGGCAGCGGCCCGGCCGTGACAAGCGTCAGGCCGGTGACCGCCATCATCGCGGTCTGATGCCACAGGAAGATCGTCATCGCGGACAGGTTCACAAGAGCCACCGCCGCCCACGCCTCAGGCGCACGCCGCAACGCCCGGTCCAGCGGCCCGTGCAGCAGCATCGCCGCCCCGCACTGCGCCAGCCCGAACGTCACCGCGGCAAGCGTCGGCGGGTTCAGGTTCGAGAACGCGCCGGGCACGCCGACCATCGACGCGGGATAGCCGGCCCAGTGCACAAGCGCGACAGTCGCCGCGGCGCCGCCGATGAGCAGCGCCCATCCGTACCCCCGTGGCATCATGGGTTGTCGCGCCCAGCGCAGGCCCAGACACCAGGGGACCAGCCAGCCGGCCGCCAGGTTGATCCAGCCGAGCGCGGCCGGGCCGTCCAGCCCGAGCCGGACCACGTCCACGACAAGCACTGCCAGCAGCGGCAGGCCCGGATGCAGGCGCGCCACAAGCGGCGTCACCGCGGTCAGGCCCGCGAAGACAAGCAGGAACCACAGCGGCGAGACCGCGAGCCTGAGCACCGTGTGCACGGTCCGCCCGCCGGCGCCGGCCAGCAGCAGACCGGCCACCACCACGGCCCACACCGCCAACAGGACCAGCGCGGGACGCACAAGCCTCCACAGCCGCGCCACAAGCCACTCTCGATAGCGGACATCACGGTTGATCGTGGAGACCCTGCCGCCGACCAGGAAGAACACGGCAAGTGTCTGGAACACCCAGGAGACCGGCGTGAACCCGGCGAGGTAGCTGAGCGGGCTCGCCACCACCACCCCGCCGCCCGTGGCCACAAGCGCCGTGACCAGCCAGTGACCAAGCACCACCCCGAGAATCGCCACCGCCCGCAACGCGTCCACGGCCCGGTCCCGCCCCGCCGGCGTCCCCGCCTCGATCCGCCGCGCCACCACAGTCATCCCCATGCGCCGGACGTTAGGGGCCCGCCTCGTACCCGGTCGTCACCCCGCAGGACTCACCGCCCCGTAGTCCCCTGGTGCTACCGACGAGACCACGGGGGTACGACTTGCCTGGCGTGATCCTTGCGCGGGTCGGCGCGTGCGCGGCTGGACCTGGCGGCGGCGGTGCGCGAGCCTGTGGACATGGGGAAGACGTATGACGAGATCACGCCGCGGCTGCGCGAATTCATCGAAGCGCAGCCGATGTTCTTCACTGCCACCGCGCCACTCGCGGAGGACGGGACGATCAACCTGTCGCCGAAGGGCCTGCGCGGCTCGCTGGCCATCCTCGACCCGCACACCGTCGCCTACCTGGACTTCGCCGGAAGCAACGCGGAGACGGTCGCCCACCTGCGGGAGAACGGCCGAGTCACGCTGATGTGGTGCGCGTTCGAAGGGCCACCGAACATCGTCCGCGTGCACGGCCGCGGCGAGCCGGTCTTCCGCGACGACGCCCGCTGGCCCGGCCTCGTCGCCCACTTCGGCATCGACACCACCAAGAACGGCCTACGCGCAATCATCGTGGTCCACGCCGACCTGATCCGGGACACCTGCGGCTACGCCGTCCCGTTCATGACCTACGACGCCGACCGCGACCTGCACGCCCGCCGTTTCGCCCGCGAGGACGACGAGTCCCTCAACGCTTACTTCACCGGGAAGGACCACATCGCCACAAGCCTGGACGGACTCCCCGGCCTCCCGCTCCCCCTCCCGCCGACCCCTGTGTGACGGGTCAGGCCAGGAAGCCGCGCAGCATCGTCTCCACATAGCGGCGAGACGCGGCCGCCGCGTGCTCCGGGCCGGCGGCGGCGATCACGCCCGCGTTGCCGGTGACCAGCAGCAGCACGTCGTGCATGCCGAAATCGGCGCGGAGCAGGCCACTCGCCGTGACTCGCGCGACCAGGTCGGACAGGGCAAGCGACTCCGAGACCTTCGGCGAGCGCATCGCGTCCGCGAGCTGGGAGACAAGCATGGCCGAGTAGGCCCGGTCGCCGGCCTGGGCGGCGGCGAAACAGCGGATCCGGGCGGCGAGCGCGGGCCACGGGTCCGGGTCGGCGGCGGTTGCCTGCCAGTCGCGGGAGCACCTGTGGAAGACGTCCGCGAAGACGTCGTCGATGAGCGTCTGCTTGGTGGGGAAGCGGCGGTAGAGCGTGGCCACGCTGACGCCGGCGCGGCGGGCGATCCGGTCGACGGACACGTCCGTGCCGGCCTCGCAGAAGACGTCCCGGGCCGCGATCATGATGCGGTCCCGGTTGAGTTCGGCGTCGCTGCGGAGCATGACGAAACTGTAGTTCAGGAGTTCAGTACCGGAAGTGCGACACCAGGTTCTCCAGGCGGTGCGCCATCGTGCTCAGGTCCGTGACTGCGGACTGCGAGTCGTCCACACCGGCCGTGGTGACCTGGGTCGCGTCCGCCAGGCCGGAGATGTTTGCCGCGATGCCACTGGCACCCTCGGCCGCCGCCGCGATGCTGCGGTTCATCTCGTTGGTGGTGGCGGTCTGCTCCTCGACCGCGCCCGCGATCGTGGTCTGGAACGCGCTGATCTGCGCGATTACGTGACTGATCTCCTCGATCGCGGTCACCGCGCCGGCCGTATCGGTCTGGATCGCCTCCACCTGGCGGGCGATGTCCTCGGTGGCCCGCGCGGTCTCCTGCGCCAACTCCTTGACCTCGCCGGCGACCACGGCGAAGCCCTTGCCGGACTCGCCGGCGCGGGCGGCCTCGATCGTCGCGTTGAGCGCAAGCAGGTTCGTCTGGCCGGCGATAGCGGTGATCACCTTGATCACGCTGGCGATCTGGTCGGAGGACTCGCCGAGCTTGCCGACCTGCGCGGTGGTGGTCTCGGCGACCTGCACTGCCTGGCCGGCGAACCGGGCCGCCTCGGTGGCGTTGTGCGCGATGTCGCGGATCGCGCTGCCCATCTCCTGGGTGCCGTTCGCGACCGCGTCGACGTTGCTCGACACCCGCGCGGCCGCCTCCGCGACGCTGAGCGCCTGGCCGGACGCGTCCGCGGCCGACTGCGACATGGTGCTCGACGTCGTGGAGATCCGGTCGGCGGACGACGCGACCGAGTGTGCGGCCTCGGTGACGGCCGCGACCACGCTGCGGATGTCCTTCTGCGCCTCCTCGAGCGCCTGCGCCATCTGGCCGACCTCGTCGCGGGAACGTACGTTGGCGGCCACGGTCAGGTCACCGGACGCCATCGCGGCGAGCGCGGTCCGCACCCGGGACAGCGGCGGCACCACGGACTGCACCACCAGGTACGCGAACGCGGCGAGCACCACGGCCGCGAGCAGCACTGTCACCCACATGATGACGAGCGCGCGCCTGGCGGCCGAGATCCGGGCCGCGTCCTCCCGCTCGATGGTGTCCGAGAACAGCTGCCGCTCGTTGTCGAGGACCGCGCTCGTCAGGTAGTTGTCGACGTCGGTCTGCTCCCACGCCAGCCGTGCCTGCGCCTGCTCCGCGACCGCACTCGCCACGAACCGCGTGATCACCTGCGTGTAGTCGGCGTAGACCGTCTTGATCCGCTCGACCGCGGACGTGAGGTTGCCGGGAAGCGGGATCGCGTCCAGCTCGCCGAGCAGTTCCTCGCCCTGCGCCACGTGCGCGGAGAGCAGGCCGGACTGGGCGGCCGGGTCCGCGCGGACCACCGCCTGCAGGCCGCTGACCTTGAGCTCGCTGGCCAGCTGGTCCAGGCGGAGCACGAGCGCGCTGGCCTCGTTGACGTTCTCCAGCTGGGCGCTCGCCCGGTCCGCCTGGCGATCGCTGATGATCGTGACGGTCATGCAGGTCGCGAGCGCAAGCAGCGACGCAGCCACAAGCATCGCCAGCTTCGTGCGTACCGAGAGGTCGAGGAATCTGCTCACCATGTCACCCCGAAATCTGTGCGGCCGTGTAGTAGCCGCCGTCGACCAGGACCCGCTGATAGTTGTCCTTGGTGACGGTCACCGGCTGAAGCAGGAATGTGGGCACGTCCTTGACCCCGTTGTTGTACTGCTTCGTGTCGTTCACGATCGGGTCGCCGCCGGTCACCAGCGAGTTGACCATCTGCACCGCGACCTTCGCGAGCTCGCGCGTGTCCTTGTAGACCGTCTGTCCCTGCTGTCCGCCGGCGATCAGCTTGACCGAGTCGATCTCCGCGTCCTGGCCGGTCAGCACCGGCAGCGCGTTAGCGGCGTAGCCGCCCTCACGAAGCGCCTCGATGATGCCGCGGGTGATGCCGTCGTACGGCGACAGGATGGCGTTGACGCGCTGGTTGGCATACGTGGTGCGCAGCAGCCGCGCCATCCGCTCCTTCGCGACCTTGCCGTCCCACCGCTGGGTGGCCACCTCCGCGAACGCGGTCTCGCCGCTGCGCACGGTCAGCGCGCCGCTGCGGATGTAGGGCGTCAGCACGCTCATCGCGCCGTTGAAGAAGAACGTGGCGTTGTTGTCGTCCGCCGAGCCCGCGAACAGCTCGATGTTCGCCGGCCCGCCGCCGCGCCCGAGCCGCAGCGTCTCCACGATGTAGGTACCCTGCATGACGCCGACCTTGAAGTTGTCGAACGTCGCGTAGTAGGCGATATCAGGCGTGTCCCGAATCAGCCGGTCGTACGAGATGACCGGGATCTTCGCGGCCGCGGCCTTCCCCAGCACGTCCTTCAGCTTGGTCCCGTCGATCGCGCCGACCACGAGCGCCTTCGCGCCATCGTCGATCATCTGCTGGATCTGCGAGATCTGCACGCCTGTGTCATCGTCCGCGTACTGCAGCGACGTCCGGTATCCGAGCAGCGAGAACTGCGCGTTCATGTTCTCGCCGTCGCCGATCCACCGATCCGAACCCTTTGTCGGCATCGCGAGTCCCACCAGGCCGCGATCCGGCGCTCCGACGTCCGCGGGGTCGCCGCCGCACCCGGCCAGCGCCAGCACGAGCGCGAGGCCGGCTGTCCATCTGCGCGTCATGGCCCCATCCGACCACCACTACCGGCCGCAAGCGGCGTAAATCCGAAAAATCCCTCGCTTCCGTACGTCCGTCAGTCAACTGTCAGCCCGCCCTCGGTGCTCCGGCCCGCGTGCTCCCGGCCCTGTTGTCCGGCTGCGCGCGGTTGGCAGGTGATCGGGGGTGTCCCGGCCACGACGGGACCGCGGCCCGCGGGAGCGTGCGGGCCGGGCCGCCCACCGAGTGGGAAGATCGATTTCGGGGTGGGCTAGTAGCGCATGGAAGGGCTGGTCAGGTCGTTCCAGCGGAGCCAGGAGGTGAGGGTGCCGCCGAGCATCAGGATGGCGTCGTAGAGAGCGTGGGCGACCATGGCGGCGAGGAGGCCGTGGCCGAAGGTCAGGTAGAACATGGTCATGCCGACATACCAGGAGTTGACCCAGCCGAGCCAGCCGAGGTACGAGTGGCTGTTGCGAAAGCGGCCGTTGACGGTCAGCAGCGCGGCGGCGAGCAGCCACGATGAGGCGCCGGTGAGGTGCGGTTCCAGCAGGCCGAGGGTGGCGAAGTCGGCCAGCGGGATCAGCAGCGTCTGGTAGAGCCATTGGATCAGGCCGAAGGTGATCGTGTTCAGCGCGGTCAGGACCGGCGGCATGATGATGAAGAGGATGCAGCGGAACAGCAGCTCCTCGAAGAGTCCGGCGTTGAGGCTCAGCCACATGCCGCGGCCGAACATCATGCCGGGCGGGGGTGGTGGCCCGTATTCGACCCGTGCGGCCATCACGACCGCGAACAGGGCGAACGCGGCGGCCCAGGCGAACAGCGGCCAGACCGCGAGCAGCCCGCCGATCACGTCGGTATTCGGGCCGAGCACCAGGTCGGCGGCGGGGCGCATCCGATCGTCAGCGAAGATCCAGAGCAGGGCGAGCACTGTGAACCCCCAGGAGGTGACGCGGAGGAATCCCAGAGTGATCGCGGCGGGATGAATCTGTATCGGATCCACGACTCTCAGTGCAGCAGACGGCGGCAACAGCCGTCACACCGTGCGCCGCAGCCACTCTTCTATCTCCGCGATGTGCACTGTCGCCCAGGACCGTGCCAGCTCCGGGTCGCCGGCGGCGATCGCGTCCAGGATGGCCCGGTGCTGGCGGCGGGTGCGATCCAGCGCGTCCGCCTGAGTGCGCCCGCGCCAGGCCCGGGCCCGGGCGGTCGGGCCGCTCAGCGCGTCGACCAGCGAGTACAGCACGTCGTTACCCGCGCCTGCGGCGATCCGGCGGTGGAACTCGAGGTCGTTGGCGACCACGGCGTCCAGGTCGTCGAGGCGGTCCAGGTCGTCGACCAGGGCGCGCAGCTCGTCGAGGCCAGACATGCGGGTCGCGGCGAGCGCGGTCGCGGCCGGTTCCAGGATCCGGCGGACCTCGAAGAACTGCAGCACGCTCGCGTCCGGCTGGAAGTCGACCACGAACGCGAGCGCGTCGAGCAGCAGCGCGGGGGACAGACTCGTCACGTACGTCCCGTCACCCTGACGCACGTCCAGCACCTTGATCAGCGTCAGCGCCTTCACGGCCTCGCGCAGCGAACTGCGGGACAGGCCGAGCCGCTCCGCGAGGTCGGACTCCTTCGGCAGCCGGTCACCGGGCCGCAGCTCGCCCGAGAGGATCATGTCCTTGATCCGGGCGATGGCGGCGTCGGTAAGCGCCACGGTCAGGCGGGCCGCGGCGGCAGCCGGAGCCCGTGCATGCCGCCGTCCACCGCGAGCACCGCGCCGGTCGTCGACCCGGAGTGCGGCCCGGCCAGGTACGCGATCGCGGCCGCCACCTCGTCCGCCGAGACCAGCCGTCCGGTCGGCTGCCGCGACTCCAGCGCCGCCAGGGCCCCGGCCGGGTCCTCCGTCTGCGACATCAGCCGCCGTACCCACGGCGTGTCCGCGGTGCCCGGGTTGACGCAGTTGACCCGGATCCCCTCGTGCACGTGGTCCGCGGCCATCGCCAGCGTCAGCGACTGCACCGCGCCCTTGGTGGCGCTGTAGAGCGCACGCTGCGGCAGGCCCACGTGCGCCGCGATCGAGCAGGTGTTCACGATCGACGCCTTCGCGGACTCGCGGAGGTGGGGGAGCGCGGCGCGGCTGACCCGGACCACGCCTGTCACGTTCACGTCGAACACGCGCGCCCACTCCAGGTCGTCGTTGTCCTCGACGGTGCCGACCGCGCCGATCCCCGCGTTGTTGACGAGCACGTCCAGCCCGCCGAGCCGTTCGGCCGCGCCCTCCACGGCCGCCTGCACCGCCTCGTCGTCAGTGACGTCCGCGGTGAAGCCGATGATCGACTCCGGCAGTCCTTCCAGCACCCGGTCCAGCACGGCCACGTGCGCGCCGCGCTCGGACAGCCAGCGGGCGGTGGCCAAACCGATGCCGGACGCGCCGCCGGTGATCAGCGCGGACATCCCGTCGAACTCGCGCATCTCAGGCCGCCCCGAACGTCTGGCGCTGCCGGCCGAGCCCGTCGATCTCCAACTCCACCACGTCACCGGCACGCAGGTACGGCTTGGGTTCCGGCCGGCCGAGCGCGACACCCGCGGGAGTGCCGGTGTTGATCACGTCGCCCGGGTGGAGCGTCATGAACCGGGACAGGTAGCGGACCACCTCGTACACGCCGAAGACCTGGTCCCGGGTGTTGCCGTTCTGCCTGGGCTCGCCGTTGACCCACAGCCGCAGCCCGAGGTTCTGCGGGTCGGCGATCTCGTCCGCGGTCACCAGCCACGGGCCGAGCGGGTTGAACGTGGCGCAGTTCTTGCCCTTGTCCCACTGGCCGCCGCGTTCCAGCTGGAACTCCCGCTCCGAGACGTCGTTGGCGATCGCGTACCCGGCGATGCAGGACTTCGCCTCCTCGTCCGAGCCCAGGTAGGCGGCCGTCCGCCCGATCACCACGGCAAGCTCCACCTCCCAATCGGTCTTCACGCTGTCGCGCGGGATGAGCACCGTGTCGAAAGGTCCGACGATCGTGTCCGCGGCCTTCATGAACACCACAGGCTCGGACGGCACCTGCGCGCCCGACTCGGCCGCGTGGTCCCGGTAGTTCAGCCCGATGCAGACGACCTTGCCGACGTGCGCGACGGGTGCGCCGATGCGCAGCCCGTCCGGCTCAAGGACGGGCAGGCCGGCGGGGATCTCGCGCAGGCCGCCGGCAGCCAGGAAGGCGGCGTCCACGTCCGGCACGACGCCGGACAGGTCCCGCAGCCGGCCGTCGTCGCCGAGCACCGCCGGCCGCTCCTCGCCGATCGGCCCGACCCGCAACAGCTTCACGCCCACCACCCCCAGACGTCAGATGACCAGCTACCGACTCATCTGACCAGCAGCACGGGCGGGACGCAAGGGCGCGCTGATTACTCTGCGTGTTCAGTGAGGCCACGCGGAGCATCGAACATGTGTACTTACCTCTGAGTAGGGTCAAAAGCTGGTCACGATCTAGTGAAAAAATGGTGTGAGAGATGACCCCGGTAACCGGCCTGCAACACGTCTGACCAGCGGTTTTGACCGAATGGGTCCGGTGTGGACGCTTTGTGGCCCGACCTTACGCTGCGCCACATGATCAAGGGGGAGACCCACACCAGCTGGCGGCGCCGGGCACTGCTCGGCACGCTCGGCTTCGCGATGGCCGGCACACTTGCCGCCGCGTGCACGACGACGCCCGCGGCCGAAGCGGGCGGGACCGGCGCGTCGGGCGCTCCCGTGCTCGCTCCGGTCGCCGCCTCCGCGCCGCTGCCGTTCGGGCCGGACGGCTTCGGCCACCTCACCGTCGACATCGGGGAGGAGGACGCGCTCGCCACCGGCGACCTGCACCCCGACCCGATCTCCACGGTGCAGAACAAGAACGTCTACTCGTTCGCCGGCGGCCCCGCGCCCGACCCGGTGAAGATGGCCGAGGACCTGAAGCTCGAGGACGAGGTCGCGAAGGCGGACAACCACACGTCCACCTCCGCCGACGCGAACGCCAACGCGGCCCAGATCTACGCCGACTCGGCCCGCCGCACGCTTGAGCGTCTGGAGGCCTTCCTCGACGCCGGCGGCGCCGCGTTCCGCCGGGGCACCCTCGACACGCTTGCCGCCCCCAAGGACGCCGCCACCGCCGAGGGCATCAAGCGCGGCTCCAAGCGTGCCGAACTGCTCGCCGCCTACGAGAACCGCGGCCTGGCCAAGGCCTCCGACGGCTCCTACCGCATGCCCGCGGGCCGCGGCTGGACCATCACCTTCGACATGGACGGCGACACCGTCAAGTACATGTCGCTCGCCAAGAAAGCCTGACCCCCTGGTCAGTTCGTCGCCCGCCGGCCGCGTCAGCACGCCGGACCGTGGGATGTCCGTTTGTGGTCGGATGGGACCATGATCGCTTATCCGGTACGCACCGAGGACTACCACACCGGCGGCGAGCCGTTCCGGATCGTGGCGTCGCCGCCCGTGACGATCGACGGCGCCACAGTGGCCGAGCGCCGCATGTTCGCGATCGGCGACGCCGCCGTGGACGGGCTGCGCCGGGTCCTGTGCCACGAACCGCGCGGCCACGCGGACATGTACGGCGGTTTCATCGTGCCGCCGGACGATCCGGGCGCACAGTTCGGAGTGCTCTTCTGGCACAAGGACGGATTCTCCACCGCGTGCGGCCACGGCACGATCGCGCTCGGCGCATGGGCGGTCAGGACCGGCCGGGTCCCGGCGCCCGACGACGGCGTGACGGACGTGGTGATCGACGTGCCGTCCGGGCGGGTGACCGCGCGCGTGCACACCACCGGCGGCCGGGTGACTGCTGTCGACTTCGTGAGCGTGCCGTCGTTCCTGGTATCGGCATCAGTCACGGTGCCCACCTCCCGCGGACCGGTCTCCGTGGCCGTCAGCTACGGCGGGGCCCTGTATGCCCAGGTACCGGCCGCGGACGTCGGTCTCGCGGTGCGGTCGTCCGACCTCGTGTCACTGATCGCTCTCGGACGCGAGATCAAGGCCGGGCTGGCTGACCACCCGGCGGCGCGGCACCCGGCCGACGACCGGCTGAGCGGGATCTACGGCGTGATCTTCCACGAGCAGGTCGACGGTCCGCTGCACCAACGCAACGTGACGATCTTCGCGGACGGCCAGGTGGACAGGTCGCCGTGCGGCTCCGGGACCGCCGCCCGCGTCGCCACGCTCGCCGCGACCGGCGCGCTCGCCCCCGGCGACACACTGCTTCACGAGTCGATCGTCGGATCCCGGTTCGTGGCGTGCTACTCGGGGACGTCCGAGGTGCTGCCGGTGATCACCGGCATGGCCCATCCCACGGGCACACACGAGTTCGTGATCGACCCGGACGACCCGATGACCCCCGGGTTCGTGCTCCGATGATCCCCTACCTGTCGGCCGCCGACGTGTTCGCGCTGCTCAGCCCGGGTGAAGCGGTGTCCGCCGTGCTCGCGGCGCTCCGGGACGGGCTCGACCCGGCAGCGGGCTTCCCGCGCGCGAACGTGCCACTCACGCACGGGAACCTGCTGTTGATGCCCGCCGAGTCCGCCACCCATGCCGGAGTCAAGCTGGCGACTGTCGCGCCGGACAATCCGTCGCGGGGCCTTCCGCGCATCGCGGCCCTCTACGTCATCTTCGACGCCGAAACCCTCCACCCCAAAGCCTTGATCGACGGTACGGCGCTGACCACGCTCCGCACCCCGGCCGTGTCGGTGGCGGCCGTCTCGGCTCTGCTGCCGGCAGCGCCGCACGTGGTGGTGTTCGGCGCGGGCCCGCAGGCGGTGGGGCATGTGCGCACGCTCGCCGACGTGACGGCCCTTGCCTCCGTCACCGTGGTGACCCGCACGGGAACCCTGCCGCCGGTCCCTGCGTGGCCAGTCCCTGCGGAGTCTGGCCGTGCGGGGTCTGGCCGTGCGGGGTCAGTCCCTGTGGAGTCTGGCCGTGCGGAGTCTGGCCGTGCGGAGTCAGTCCCTGTGGAGTCTGGCCGTGTGGAGTCGGGCCGTGTGGAGTCGGGCCGTGTGGGGTCTGACCGTGTGGGATCGGGCCGTGCGGAGTCAGTTCGTGCGGGGTCTGGCCGTGTGGAGTCGGTCGGCGCTGTGCCGGTCCGTGAGACATCGGCGGGTCCGGCGCCGGTCGGCGGGACGCCGGACCCGGCAGGCACGGCCGGCGCCTTCCCGGCATCGGTAATCGTGCACCGAGTCGGGACCCCCGAGGTCGATGCCGCGCTTCAGGTCGCCGACGTGGTGGTGTGCGCGACTACGGCCCGGACTCCGCTGTTCGACTCGGCGCTGCTCCGCGAGACCGCGATCGTGATCGCGGTCGGCTCTCACGAGCCCGATGCCCGCGAGGTCGACACCGCCCTGGTCGCGCGCGCCACCGTGATCGTCGAGGACCGCGCCACCGCGCTCCGGGAATGCGGCGACATCATCATGGCGCTCGCCGACGGCGCCCCCGGCCGGCTGCTTCCGATGAGCGACGTCATCCGTGGTGTGGTCCCCGTCTCCGGCGGGCGCCCGGTTCTCTTCAAGGGCTCCGGCATGGCTTGGCAGGACCTGGTCGTCGCCGAGGCCCTGCTTGCCCGCGCACCGACCTGATCTCAGCCCGCGGCTGACCGGGTTCTTCCGTCGCGCGTTATCTCTTCCCGCGGCTGCCCGGTCCGTCGTGGGTTGAGTCTTCCCGCGCCGGCCGGGTTGGTCGTGCGTTGCGCCTGGCCGCGGCTGTTCGGTTGGTCGTGCGTTACGCCTACCCGCGGCTGACTGCTCCGTCGTAGGTTGAGTCTGCCCGCGCTGGCCGGGTCGGTCGTGCGTTACGTCTGCCCGCGTCCGTCCGGTTCGTCGTGGGGTATGTCTGCCTGCAGCTGACTGGGTTCTTCCGTCGCGCGTTATCTCTTCCCGCGGCTGCCCGGTCCGTCGTGGGTTGAGTCTTCCCGCGCCGGCCGGGTTGGTCGTGCGTTATCTCTGCCCGTGGCTGTCCGGTTCGTCATGCGTTACGTCTGCCCGTGCTGACCGGCTTGTCGTGCGTTACGGCGAGGGCCGGGTGGGGGCGGCGAGTGCGGTGAGGACATCGCGGAAGGCCGCGAAGCGGTCGGCACCGATCCGCTCGGCGTAGGAACGCTCGATGTCTGCGACGAACGCGCGTGCGGCGGCGATCTGGCGGCGGCCGAGGTCGGTGGGAACCACGAGCTTCGCCCTGCGGTCAGCCGGGTCCGGTTGGCGGGCGACATAGCCGAGCGTCTCAAGCTCGTCGACAAGCGTGCCGATAACCTGCTTATGGGCGCCGGAGCGGTCGGCGAGGTCACTGGCGCGCGTGCCGCCGAGGTCCAGGTATGCCATGACAGCGCCGTGGCGGGGACGGAGGCCGTCAAAGCCCGCGTCCGCCACACGCGTGTGCAGCTGCCGCTGGAAGTCGGCGAGCAGGTGGGCGGAGAGGACACCCAGGTCCGCCATCTCATGCCTCCTCAGCCACGGCCACAGTCCGCGATGATGGTATGCGCCGGGCCGGCGCGGCAACCATCAGCACCGCCACGTCCCCGTTCCCGCGGCGGTGAGGGCCCGCATGCTCCCCGCCCGTTGCCCATCGTGGGAACGGCGCAGCTACGGCTCGATCACTTCGAGCGTCGCCGGAAATATTAGGAAATGATCCCCTGCTGTCGGCACGTCGGCGCTGTCATCAATCACCAACGGCCGATAGATCAACGGCCAGGTGAGGCATGTGCACGTCATCCGCGCCGAATAGCGTGCTTACGCCTCACCTGACGCCCCCCACCCTCGCTACTTTCTCGCATTTCACCCATATCCCCGCCTCGCCCCGCCCCGCCCCCACGCCTTTGACCTTGGGTCGTGTGCGAAGCACACAAAAGTGACCGCCTGGCTGCCCCGTCTGCCATCGACCCGCCCCACGGGGAGCAGATCATCGGCAGGGCCGCCACCAACGAACAGATACCAACACCCCGCAGCGCAACCAGAAACACGCGCCCACCCACGAGACCGCAGCCCGGCGCACCCCACGTGACCAGCAGACCCGTGACACCCGATCAAGCCGCCGCCAACACCACCCAGCCTGGCGGCCCTGCCGATGATCTGCTCGGCTCTGCCCGGGTCGATGGCAGACGGGGCAGACAGG
>NZ_JBITDX010000022.1:12724-151096 GCF_044454585.1 Catenuloplanes sp. NPDC051500 | reverse complement strand
GGACCGCCACCACCGAATCGATCCTCGCAAAAGTCCGACGTGGACGCGTCGCCCTCCAACAAACGACTACTCAAAACTGAGACAGAACACTAGCGTCCCGGTCATGACTTCTGAACAGCCCATGATCGCGCTTCACGGCGTCACCCGGCGGTACGACGACGGCCCGCCCGCGCTCGACGACGTGTCGCTCACCGTGTCGGCGGGCGAGTGCGTCGCAGTGCTCGGCCCGTCCGGCAGCGGCAAGTCCACGCTTCTGAACCTGGTCGCCGGCCTGGACCGCCCGGACTCCGGCACGGTCACAGTCGCCGGGACCCGGCTTGAGACGCTCGGCGAGGCCGCGGCCGCCCGGTTCCGGCGGGCCCACGTCGGGCTGGTCTTCCAGTTCTTCAACCTGCTCGACGACCTGACCGTGCTTGACAACGTGCTGCTCCCCGCGCACCTGGCCGGCGCTGCCCGGCGCCCGGCACGCGAGCACGCGGCCCGGCTGCTCGACTCGCTCGGCATCGCACGGCACGCGGACGCGTACCCCGGGCGGCTCTCCGGTGGTGAACGCCAGCGCGTCGCGGTCGCCCGCGCGCTGATCAACCGGCCCGCGCTGCTGCTTGCCGACGAGCCGACCGGCGCACTCGACACCGTGGCCGGCCAGGACGTCCGCCACCTGATCACCAACCTGCACGCCACCGGCCAGACGATCGTGCTGGTCACCCACGACCTGCGGCTCGCCGCGGACTGCGCCACCCGCACGATCGGCATGCGCGACGGCCGGGTCTCGGCTGTCTCACCGGCCGGTTCCCCGGCTGCCTCCGCGATGCCGGGCTCGGCGGGGGTGACGGTGTGAGCGGCGTGATCCGGGGCGGTGTCCGGCGGCGCCGGGTGCAGACCGCGGTGGTCGCGCTGGTCTCGGCCGCCGCCGTGACCGCGACAGTGCTCGGGGCCGGCCTGCTGGTCGCGTCCCGGACGCCGTTCGACAGCGCGTTCGCGGCCCAGAACGGCGCGCATCTGATCGTGGAGGCGGACCCGGGCGTGGCGACAGCGGAGCAGTTCGCCGCGGCCACGCCGGCCGGGGTGGTCGCGCGCTCCGGGCCGTACCCGCTGACGATTGTGAATTTCGGTTCGGGTCCGGGCCTGCGGCCGCCGCCGCTGACGGTGGTGGGGCGCGCGGAGCCGGGCGGGGACGTGGACCGCGTCGAGGTGACCGCCGGGCGCTGGGTCACCGGGCCCGGCGAGATCGTGGTGGGCGAGGGGCCGGTCCGTGCCGGAGTCGGCACCCGGCTCACCGCCGAGGGTGGCGTGGTGCTCACAGTTGTCGGCACGGCCCGCTCGGTCAGCGGGACCGCTGTCGCCTGGATACATCCGTCCGCGATCGGTACGGTGCGGAGCTGGCAGATGCTGTACCGGTTCGGGGCCGCGGGCACGCCTGACGAGATGGCCGCCGCGCGGGCCGCCGTGACCGGCGCGTTGCCTGCCGGCGCGGTCACCGGCGCCCGCTCCTGGCTCGACGTGCGGAAACGCGCGGTCCGGGAGGCGGCGGTGTTCGTGCCGTTCCTGGTCGCGTTCGCGCTGCTGAGCATCGTGATGGCGGTGCTCGTCGTCGGCACGGTGGTGGCCGGAACTGTCGGCGCCGCGACCCGGCGGATCGGCATCCTCAAGGCGCTCGGCTGCACACCGGCCGGGATCGTGCGGGCCTTCGTGGCGCAGGCGCTGCTCCCGGCAGTGGCCGGGGCGGTGGGCGGCGCGGTGGCCGGGAACCTGATCGCGCTGCCGGTGCTGGCCCAGACCGAGGAGGTGCTCGGCTCGTCGAACACCGCTATCGACGTGTGGGTGACGGTGCTGGCCACCGCCGGGGTGCTTGCGGTGGTGGCGGTGACCGCGCTGGCCGCGGCGGCACGGGCCGGGCGGTTGCGCACTGTCGATGCGATCGCGGTCGGGCGCGCGCCCGCCCCCGGGAGCGGGCGGTGGGTGGCACGGGTGCTGGCGCGGATGCCTATGTCTCCGGCGGTGGGCCTGGGGGCGGCGCGGCCGTTCGCCCGGCCGGTACGGACGCTGGCGATCCTGCTTGCGGTCGCGTCCGGGGCGGCGGCGGGCACGTTCGCCGTCGGGTTGGCGTCGTCGCTGGTCCGGATCCAGAGCGCGGCCACCCAGAACACCGCGGATGTGACGCTGGTGTCGACGGCGCTCACCGGCGGAACGCCCGGAGCGGCGCCTCCGCCCGCCGCACCGCCGCCGCCTGGTGGAGCGGGGACGGACGGTGGGCCGCCCGCCGTCGCACCCCCTGATAGATCTTCCGGTGCGGCACCCGCCGGCGCGGCGCTGCCCGGCGGATCCTCCGGCCAGGCACCGTCCCCGCTGCCCGAGGCGTCGGCCGTCCTCGCCGCGATCGCAGCCGAGGACGGCACCCGGGCCGCCTACGGTTTCGCGCAGGCGCCCGGCACCGCGCCCGGTCTCACCGATCCGTTCACCGTCAACGCCTACACCGGCGACGCCTCCTGGGACGGCTTCGAGATGGTGAGCGGACGGTGGTTCACCGCCCCCGGTGAGGCGGTTGCGGGTGGCCAGTTCCTGAGCGCGACCGGGGCCCGGGTCGGTGACACGGCCACGATCACTGTCGCGGGCGCCGTCACCCGCCTGCTCATCGTCGGTGAGGTCTTCGACACGAATCCAAGCGTGTTCACCGGGCCGCTCCCCGGCCTGGAGCCCGCCGAGTACCGGATCGCGCTCACCCCCGGCACCGACGCGGACGACTACGCGGACGGCCTGACCATCGACGGCCTCACCGTCGCCCCGAACGACACCGAGATCGACCCGCTGCTCCTGGTGGTTCAGGGGCTCACCGCCACGCTTACGCTGCTGCTCGTCGCGGTGGCCGCGCTGGGTGTGTTCAACATGCTGGTCCTCGACCTGCGCGACCGCGTGCACGACCTCGGCGTCTACAAGGCCCTCGGCATGACGCCCCGGCAGACGGTCGTCATGGTCGTCGCGTCGGTCGCGGGCGTCGGGCTCCTCGGCGGACTGCTCGGCGTCCCGGCCGGCGTTCTCCTCCAACGGCTTGTCGTTCCCGCGATGGCCGCCAGCGGTGGTCTCCGCCTTCCGTCGTCCATGCTCGACGTCTATGCCCCGCTTCCGCTGATCCTCCTGGCGCTCGGCGGCCCGGCGATCGCGCTTGCGGGGGCGCTGCTGCCGGCCGGGTGGGCGGCTCGCACCCGAACCGCGTCAGCCCTGCGCACCGAGTAGACGCCGGCGGTGGTGCTTCGACAGGTGAGACGTCACGTCGCGTGGATCGGTGGGCGGTGGGCGTTGGTGAGCCAGCGGAGGGACCATTCGGCGGGGCCGTAGCGGAAGTGGCGGAGCCAGAGCGCGCTCACCGCGACCTGAGCGGCGAAGACGATCACGGCCAGGAGCATCAGCGCGCCCGGCGGGAACGTGCCCGCCAGGCCGAGCCCCACCCCCGTGAAGATCAGCATGCCGATCACGGACTGGCCGAGGTAGTTGCTCAGCGCCATCCGGCCGGCGGGGGCCAGACACTGCCGGACCGCGGCCCACCGATGCATGGCCCGCAGCAGTGTGGCCACGTAGGCCGCGGTCAGCAGGGGTGCGGTGGCGACGCTTGCCGCGGCGGCGAGGCTGGAGCCGTTGCCGCCACCGAACGCGTAGGCGAGACCGCCGGCGAGGCCGAGCGGGAAGCCGATCCACTGGAGGCGGCGCAGCACCGGCTCGTCGCCGCGGACGCCGGTGAGCAGGCCACGGCGCCCGGCGACCATGCCGAGCAGGAACATGGCGAGCGCGGTCGGCCCCTGGACGGACACGGCGTTGAGCAGCACCAGCCAGAGGCCGCCGATGTTGTGCGCGATGTGCGCCTCCCAGCCGCCCGCGGCCATCCGCGCGGTCTCGGCGGCCGCGGTGGCCTGCGCCGCAGCCGGGTCCGGCAACCAGGCCGACGCGTCCACGAACAGGGCGCTTAGCACCATGCTGAGCAGCACGATCGCATAGAGGACGACGGCGACCCGGATCGCGATCGAGTCCCGCACGTGGCGCATCAGGAACAGGATCAAGCACGCCATGGAGTACGTCGTGAGCACGTCGCCGCCGTACAGGAAGGCTGTGTGCAGCGCACCGATCAGGAAGAGTCCGGCTATTCGGCGCAGCATCCGGCCGGAGAACGCGGCCCCGGCTCGCGCGGCAGCGTCCATCTGCAACGTGAAGCTGTAGCCGAACAGGAACGAGAACAGCACGTAGAACTTCATGTCGACAAGCACGGACGACAGCACCCGCACGACCTCGTCGGCCGCGGAGGCGAACCGCGGATCGACTGTCAGGTTGCCGGGATAGGCCGAGGCCATGAAGGTCACGTTCACCACGAAGATCCCGAGCAGCGCGAAACCCCGCACCGCATCGACGTCCACCGAGCGTTTCATTGCGCTCCCCCTCTGCGTATAAGCAACACAGTACGTCATACGCAATAGCGATCCCTAGACTGTCCGGATGGGGACGATTCCGCCGACTGTGGCGCGGATGTGGGGGCGGGACACCAGCTCACGGCACGGGCCGCGGCCGAGCCTGGACGTGCCGGGCATCGTCGCGGCCGCCATCGCCGTCGCGGACGCGGACGGGCTGGCCGGCGTGCGGATGAGCAGCGTCGCGGCTGCGCTCGGCGTCGCACCGATGTCGCTCTACCGCTACGTCGGCAGCAAGGACGAGCTGCTGGTCCTGATGGCGGACGCGGCCGTGCCCGACCCGCCGCCGCCCGCCGGGCACTGGCGCGACTACCTGACGGTCTGGACACGGGCCAACCGGGACTTCCTGATCGCCCGCCCGTGGCAGCTTGAGCTGACCCGGCGCACGCCGCCGACCGGCCCGCGCACGCTGCTCTGGCTGGACCGTGCGCTGGCGGCCCTGGACGGCACCGGCCTGCCCGCGCAGGCCGGGATCGCGATCGCCACCACGCTCACCGGCTATGCGGCCAGCCAGGCCGCGCTCGTCGCGAGCATGGTGCCGCAGGAGGCGCTCGAAGGGCCTGCCGACTACGGCGCGATGCTCACCGAGGTGCTCGACCCGGCGGTGTACCCGGCGCTCTCGGCCGCGGTGGCCGGCGGTGCGTTCGGCGCGAACCCGGACTGGATCGACGACGCCGACTTCCTGCTCGGGCTCGATCTGATCCTGCGCGGCGTGGAGTCGATCGCGCGGGAGTTCACGGCGGGCTGATCGTGGCCTAAGGTGGGAGGCGGATCCGCGGCGTGTTCCGCGGGCCGACGGCTCGGGCGGGAGGCGCAACCCGCCCGGGGTGCTGGTTCCCGTCGGCCCTCACCGGACGTGCCGGGGTCTCCTTCGGCCTCCCCTCGCGCCGAGCGGCGCACGCCCCCGCCCGCGGCACCCGCCGCGGCCCGGGCCGGCGCTGCTGCACTGCCTCACCACAGGCACCGCGCGCATCGAGGGAGAAGATCACATGGCGCGACCGATCACGCTGTTCACCGGCCAGTGGGCGGACCTGCCGTTCGAGGAGGTGTGCCGGCTCGCCTCCGAGTGGGGCTACGACGGGCTGGAGATCGCCTGCTGGGGCGACCACTTCGAGGTGGACAAGGCACTGTCCGACGAGTCGTACGTGGACCGCAAGCGCGAGCAGCTGGCCAAGCACAACCTGCGGGTCTTCGCGATCTCCAACCACCTGGTCGGGCAGGCCGTCTGCGACCACCCGATCGACGAGCGCCACCAGGACATCCTGCCGGCCCGGATCTGGGGCGACGGAGAGCCGGAGGGGGTACGGCAGCGCGCCGCGGCCGAGATCGCGGACACCGCCCGGGCCGCGGCCAAGCTGGGCGTGAACACGGTCGTCGGGTTCACCGGCTCGTCGATCTGGCACACGCTCGCGATGTTCCCGCCGGTCCCGGCCTCGATGATCGAGCGCGGCTACCAGGACTTCGCGGACCGGTGGAACCCGATCCTTGACGTGTTCGACGAGGTGGGCGTGCGGTTCGCGCACGAGGTGCACCCGTCGGAGATCGCCTACGACTACTGGACCACGAAGCGCACGCTCGAGGCGGTCGACCACCGCCCCGCGTTCGGGCTGAACTGGGACCCGTCGCACTTCGTCTGGCAGGACCTGGACCCGGTCAACTTCATCCTCGACTTCGCCGACCGGATCTACCACGTGGATTGCAAGGACGCCAAGGTCCGGACCGGCGACGGGCGGCGTGGCCGGCTCGCCTCGCACCTGCCCTGGGCTGACCTGCGCCGGGGCTGGGACTTCGTCTCGACCGGGCACGGCGACGTGCCGTGGGAGGACTGCTTCCGGGCGCTGAACGCGATCGGCTACGCCGGCCCGCTCTCCATCGAGTGGGAGGACGCGGGCATGGATCGGCTTGTCGGCGCGCCGGAGGCGTTGAGGTTCGTGAGGAACCTTGCCTTCGACGCCCCGGACGCCGCCTTCGACGCGGCTTTCTCCTCGCGCTGATCAGTCGGGCGCGTCGGCCGTACCCTCGAAAGCCTGTGAAGAACGCACGGGCCGGGCTCCGGAGGACGGGGCCCGGCCACGGCGGAACTCTTACTTACGAAGCGTCGGCGCAGCCGGCCCGGGAAGGGCCGTCCTGGCGGCGGAAGTCTCCACCACCGGTCGGGTCGCGGTGTAGAGCCAGGTGTCGAACAGGTCGTCAAGCTGCCTGCCGGAGACCCGCTCCGCGTAGGCGATGAACTGCGGCGTGGTCACATTGCCGCCGGCCCGGGTGGTCGCCCAGCCCTTGATGATCCGGAAGAACGCGTCGTCGCCGACCCGGTTGCGCAGCACCTGAAGCGTCATCGCGCCGCGCAGGTAGATCGGGTAGTCGAACAGGCGCACCGGGCCCGGGTCGCCGATCGTCAGCTGCCAGAACGGGTCGTCGGCCGGGATGGCCTGGTAGTTCGCGTCGAAGAGCTGTTGCGGCGTGGCCCGGCCCTCGTGCTCGGCCCACAGCCACTCCGCGTAGGTGGCGAAGCCCTCGTTGAGCCAGATGTCCTGCCAGCGGGCGACGGCGAGGCTGTCGCCGTACCACTGGTGGGCGAGCTCGTGGACGACCACGTTGTCCGCGCTCGACTGGTCGGTGAAGAAGTACTTCGAGTAGATCGGCCGGGTCTGCGTCTCAAGCGCGAAGTAGAGCCCCTCCATGTCGTCGACGATGCCGCCGGACGTGCGGAACGGGTACCGCCCGAAGTTGTCCGCGAGGAACCCGTTGATCTCCGGGTGCCGGGCGAACGCCTTGTCGATGAACACCCGCTCCCCGGTCTCGGTGAGGTCCGGGTCGACCGCGTCCCAGTAGCGGATGCCGTCAACCTTGTAGGCGTGCAGGTCGAACTCGCCGACGTTCGCAGTGACCAGGTACGACGCCATCGGCTCGGCCGCGTCCCAGGTCCAGGTGGTCCAGCCGTGCCGGGTGCGCGAGCCGATGAGCGCGCCGTTCGCGACCGCCTCCAGGCCCTCCGGCACGGTCACCTTGATCGTGTAGGTCGCCTTGTCGAGCGGGTGGTCGTTGACCGGGTACCAGGTCGCGGCCACGTCCGGCTGCCCGGCGATGACCATGCCGTCGTCGGTGTGGAAGACGCCGGTACGTCCCAGGTTCGGATCGTCGATGGTCTGCGGCACGCCGTCGTAGCGCACCACCACAGTGAACGACCGGCCCTTGGGCAGGCCGTGGCGCGGTGTGATGGTCAGCTCGCCGCCGTTGCGCGCGTAACGGGCCGGCGTGCCGTCCACGGTCAGCGACCGGATGGTCAGCCCCTCGAAGTCGAGGTTGAACGCGGAGAGGTTCTGCGTGGCGCGCGCGGAGATGGTCGCGGTGCCGGCCAGCACGTCGGTGGCCGGCGTGTACTTCACGTCGAGGTCGTAGTGGCGGACGTCGTAGCCGCCGTTGCCGTCGAGCGGGTAGTAGGCGTCGCCCACCCCGCTGGCACCGGGCGTGAAACCGCCGCCGTGTGCCTGCGCTCCCTGCGCGGTGCTCAGCACCATCGCGGTGATCGCTGTGACAACCAGGGTCGTTCGTCGAAGCATCCATGCCCCCATGCATGTCGATCGTGCGCTGGTAAGCCCACAAGGGACCTTAGAGCACGACCGACATCGAGGCATGCCCATCAATCAGAAGGCGTACGGCCCGAACCGTCCCCAGGCGACGATCGCGGCCAGAATCAGCAGCACGATGTTCGGCACGAGCGCGGAGAACTCGCCGCGGCGCACGTGCACCACCATCGCGCCGGCCATGACCAGGGCCAGGCCTACCGCGGCCAGCGGAACCAGGACCGGCGCGACGCCGACCACGGCCGGCAGGATCAGGCCGATCGCACCGAGGATCTCCAGCACGCCGACCACCGTCGGCGCCCACCGCGGCGCGTCCGCGGACCAGGGCTGGGCGGCGACGTACTTGTCACGCGGCATGACCAGCTTGAACACGCCGGAGAACAGGAAGGCGGCCGCGAGCAGCCCGGCAATGACCCACAGAACGATGTTCATGTTTCCTCAGACCTGTCAGATGACTTAAGCAGTTAAGCGAACCGTAGCGACGATGAGTTAAGCGCGCAAGTCATCGCTATACTCGCCAGATGACTGACGAACCCCGCTGGCTGGACGAGGACGAGCTGAAGACCTGGCTGGCGTTCGTCTCCATGTTCATGCGCCTGCCCGCCGCACTCGACGCACAGATGCAGCGCGACGCCGGCCTCAGCCACTTCGAATACATCGTCATGGCCGGGCTGTCCGACGCGCCCGGCCGGCAGCTGCGGATCAGCCTGCTGGCCCGGATGTCCGAGGGTTCGCTCCCCCGCATGTCCCAGGCGATCGGCCGGCTTGAGAAACGCGGCTGGGTCCGCCGCGCACCCGACCCGTCGGACGGCCGCTACACGCTCGCGATCCTCACCGACGAGGGCATGGCGAAGGTCGTCGCCTCCGCCCCCGGCCACGTCGAAGAGGTCCGCCGCCTGGTCTTCGACCCACTTACCAAGATCCAGCCCAAGCAGTTGTACGACATCAGCGCGCGAATCATGCGGACCATCGACCCGGACGGCCCACTCCCCGGCACCCGCCCCTTCTGAGAAAGGCGCACACCAGCTCCTACGACGTGGAACTGTCCCGCGCCCCGGACCGGTGACGCGTTCACGCGAGGCGGTGTACGGCCCGGTCCGCCAGTTCGGCGAGTGCCGCCGCCGCGGCCGGGGTGACCGGGGCGGCGGCGAGCGCGTCGCGGGCGGCCTCGGCACGGATGCGGATCATGCGTTCGGTGCGGGCGAGCGCGCCGGTCTCCACGATGATCTGGCGCAGCACGGCCGCGCCCGGCTCGTCAAGCGCGGGGTCTCCGGCCAGCCGGGACAGCGTGGCGGCCTGGGACGGGGTGGCGTGGTCGCGGGCCAGCGCCAGCATCACCGTCTGTTTGCCCTCGCGGAGGTCGTCGAGGGCGGGCTTACCGGTGACGGCCGGGTCGCCAAAGACGCCGAGCACGTCGTCGCGCAGCTGGAACGCGTCGCCGAGCGGGTCGCCGAACGCGCCGAGCGAGGCCAGCAGCGCATCGCCGCCGCCGGCCAGCGCGGCGCCGATCTGGAGCGGCCGGGTGACGGTGTAGCGGGCGGCCTTCATCCGGATCACGGTGAGCGCATCCGCGACCGAGCCGGCGCCGGCGCCGGCCCGCAGATCCAGGTACTGCCCGGCGATCACCTCGGTCCGCATGCGGGCGAAGATCGCCGCGCCGTCGCGGAGGCGGTCCGGCGGCAGCCCCGACTCCGCGAACAGCTGGTCGGCCCAGGCGGCGAGCAGATCGCCGACGAGCAGCGCCGCGCCCGCGCCGTACGCGCCCGGGTCCCCACGCCAGCCCCGCCGCTGGTGCTCGTCGGCGAGGCTGCGGTGCACGGACGGCTCACCGCGGCGCAGGTCGCTGCCGTCCATGATGTCGTCGTGCACGAGCGCGAACGCGTGGAACAGCTCCAGCGCGGCAGCGGCGGAGAAGATCTCCGGCCCGTCCTCGCCGCCCGCACCGCGCCAGCCCCAGTAGCAGAACATCGGGCGCAGCCGCTTGCCGCCGTGCAGCACGAACCGGCGAAGCGTCTCGAAGACGGCCGGGTCGGGCCAGGCCGGGCGCTGTGCGTCCAGCCAGCCGGCGAGGACCGTCTCGCAGCGGTCCCGCAGTCCGCCGGCGTTCGCGACGACGTCGATCAACATCCACGACCTTCCCACTGAGTTGTCAGTCGATGGACACAGCGTTGTCAGTCGATTGATACAGCGTCATCGGTCAGACCGGCCGCGCGCAACAGGAAGTCCTTCACCTCCACCGCTTCGAACCGGTCGCGGGCGAGCGCCGGGTCGGAGCAGAGCAGCACCGGGCCGTCGAGCGGGTCGGCGGGGAGCCGGCCGTGCGAGCCGCGGACCGCGCGGGCGCCGGCGTCGAGGCCGACCACGTTCATCAGATACCGCATGCCTGTCTTCTTGCGCAGCAGCGCGGTGGCGGCCCGGACCTTGGCGGCGCCGACGCCTGCCGGATCGAAGAACAGCTCGGCCGGGTCGTACCCCGGCTTGCGGTGGATCTCGACGAGGCGGGCGAAGTCGGGGGCGCGCGCGTCGTCGAGCCAGTAGTAGTAGGTGAACCAGGCGTCCGGCTCGGCGACCAGGACGAGGTCTCCGGCGCGGGCGTGGTCGAGGCCGTGCTGCTTCCGGCCCGCCTCGTCGAGCACGAGATCGACGCCGGGAAGGCCGGCGCAGAGGCGGGCCACCAGGGGAACGTCGGCCGGGTCGCGCACATACACGTGCGCCACCTGGTGGTCCGCGACCGCGAACGCACGTGAGGTCCACGGGTCCAGGTACTCCATGCCGTCCTGGGTGTAGACCTCGAGCAGGCCCTCGCGGCGCAGCAGCCGGTTCACGTCGACCGGCCGGGACACGTCGGTGATGCCGTACTCGGACAGCGCCACCACTGTCGCGCCACGGACGGCGGCCGCGTCGAGCAGCGGCGCCAGCAGGTCGTCCACGGCACGGGCTGCGGCGGCCGCCTCAGGCGAGGACGGGCCGAAGCGCTGCAGGTCGTAGTCGAGGTGCGGCACGTACACGAGCGTCAGGTCCGGGTTCTGTTCCGCCATGATCTGCTCGGCGGCCCGGCAGATCCACGCGGACGACGCGATCCCCGCGCTCGGCCCCCAGTAGGTGAAGAGCGGGAAGGTCCCCAGCTTTCCGACAAGAGAATCATGAAGATCCGGGGGGTACGTGTAGCAGTCCGGTTCCTTGCGCCCGTCCGCGTAGTAGACAGGCCGTGGCGTGACGGTCCAGTCCACGTCCGCGCCCATCGCGTACCACCAGCACACGTTCGCCACGGTGTAGCCCGGCTGCAGCGCCCGGGCCGCGTCCCACACCTTCTCGCCGCCGACGAGCCGGTTGTGCTGCCGCCACAGGAACACCTCACCCAGCTCGCGGAAGTACCACCCGTTGCCGACGATTCCGTGCCCGGACGGCAGCTCGCCGGTCAGGAACGTCGACTGCGCCGAGCACGTCACGGCCGGCAGCACCGTGCCGAGCGTCGCCTGGAAGCCGAGCGCGGACAGCCTCGGCATGTGCGCCAGCAGGCGCGGGGTCAGCCCGACCACGTCGAGCACCAGCAGCTTGGTGGTCATCGGTGCGCCTCCACGGTGTCCGTCAGGCCGAGCGTGGTCAGCAGGTCCCGGGCGTAGGCGAGCTCCGCCGCGATCCCGGCCGCGAGCTCGCCGGGTGTGGACGGCCGCCGCTCCTCCGGCAGCACGTTCCAGGTGTAGGTCTCCACGTCGAGGTGGTCACAGCGCGCCTCGGTGCCGCCGATGACCGCGTCCAGGCCGTCGCGCAGCACGTCGGTGGTGGCGCGCAGCGGCGGCATCGGCTCCGCGTGCAGCGGCACGTGGTAGTGCACCCGCCACGGGCCGTCATCAGGTGTGGACAATGCCTCGTCCAGGTCGTCGGTGGCGAGGCCGGACCGCGCGCGCGTCTGGTGCAGGAAGCGCGGTTCGACGTACCCGCGCAGCACCTCCCGCTCCGCGCGCGGGTCCGCGGACTCCAGCGCGGCCGACACCTGCACCTTCACGATCGGCACGCCGGCCGCGTCCAGCCGGGCGACCGCCTCGCGCGGCTCCTCCCACGCGCAGGCCAGGTGCGCGAGGTCCACGCACACGCCCATCCGCTCCGGGTCCACACCGGCGAGAAGCGTCGCGGCCTGCGTGGTCGACTCGATCACACAGCCAGGCTCGGGTTCGAAGGCCACCCGCACGGTACGCCCGGAACGCCGCTCCAGCTCGGAGAGGCCCTCGCCGAGCGCGTTCACGTTCGCCTGGCAGCGCAGCCGGGTGATCTCGTCCCACGGCGTGCGCCAGGCCAGCGGCAACGTGGAGATCGAGCCGCGCCGCGCGTCGTCCGGCAGCAACTGGGCAAGCACCTCCGCCAGGTTGAGCGTGTAGTGCAGCCGCTGCGGCGCCGACCAGTCGGGGTAGTAGACCGCGTGCTTGACGACCGGCGCCTGGAACGCCTGATAGGGGAAGCCGTTGAGCGTCACCACCTCGAGGCCCCGCGCGGCCAGCTCGGACCGCAGCCGCAGCACTGCCACCCGGTCCGCCGCCAGGCCCGCCGCCACCGGAGCGGCAAGCCACAGGCCGAGACCAAGCGTGGGTACGCCGAGACGCTCCCTGATCGGCACGGCGTAGGTGTCGAACTGGGCCACGATCCCGGCCAGGTCCTCTGCCGGGTGCACGTTCGTGCAGTATCCGAGGTGGACTGTCGAGCCGTCCCGGTGCCGCAACCGCATCAGCTGCCTCCGCGCAGGATCGAGCTGCCCTCGTACGTACCCTCGGCGCTCGTGGTGTTGTCGAGGTTGAGGCGCCCGGACTGGCCGTAGAACTCCACCGGGTTGCGCCACAACACGAGGTCCACGTCGTCGTCGGTGAATCCGGCCTCGCGCATCGCCTCCGCGGTCCGGACGGTCAGCAGCGGGTCGGACTTCCCCCAGTCCGCGGCCGAGTTGACGAGCACACGCTCCGGGCCGTAATCCTTGAGGATCTCCACCATCCGCGGCGGCGACATCTTGGTGTCCGGGTAGATCGAGAAGCCGGCCCAGCAGCCCGCGTCCTTGACCTGCTTGACCGTCACCTCGTTCAGGTGGTCGATCACCACCCGCTCCGGCCCGATCCCGGACTCGCGCACCACGTCCAGGCTGCGCGTGGTGCCGCGCACCTTGTCCCGGTGCGGCGTGTGGACCAGCGCGGGCAGGCCGGCCTCGACCGCCATCGCCAGCTGCCTGGTGAACGCGTCGTCCTCCTCAGGCGTCATCGAGTCGTAGCCGATCTCGCCGACCGCGACCACGCCGTCCTTCGCCAGGTAGCGCGGGACGAGGTCGAGCACCGGCCGGCAGCGCGGATCGTTGGCCTCCTTGGGGTTGAGCGCGATCGTGGCGTGGTGCGCGATCCCGAACTGCGCCGCCCGGTACGGCTCCCAGCCCACGAGCGCGTCGAAGTAGTCCGCGAACGAGCCGGGCCCGGTGCGCGGCTGGCCCAGCCAGAACGCCGGTTCCACGATCGCCCGCACACCGGCCGCGGCCATCGCCGCGTAGTCGTCAGTGGTCCGCGAGGTCATGTGAATGTGCGGGTCGAAGATCCGCATCGCCTCTCCCCTCATTCGCTTATCCGTGCCGGGCGCCGGGTGTGGTGCCGGTGCTGTCATTAGGGCCGGCTCTGGCGCCGGCGGAGCGCGGTGAGCAGCGCGTCCGCGTCCTCGGGGAAGTCCCGGCCGGCAGCGGCGCGCTCCTCGGCGAGGCCGGCGAGCATCAGCGCGAGGCCGTCGTCGGCGCGGTCGCGCACGCTGTGCACGCCGGCCAGCGGGACGCCCATGAAGACGCACTTCAGCACGCCCTGCCGCCAGGCGTGGTCGTCAAGCCGGTCCGCGACCGGGCCGAGCGCGGCCGCGACCAGCCGGGTGTCGTTCGTGCGCAGCGCGTCCCGCAGAATCGGGATGACCTGGTCGTCGGGCGCGTCCGGGAGCAGCGAGAACGCGGTGACGATCGCCAGTTTCTCCCGCGCGTCGCCGTAGCGGTACAGCTCCGCGATCTGGTCGGCGCCGCTCGGGGTCTCCAGGAGCGCGCCGAGCAGGACCGCGCGCGCGGCGGCGTCGGCGGTCCAGCCGGGAACGCCGGGCAGCGCGTCCCGGCCGGTGTGCCGGCCTGCGGCGGGATAGAGGCGGGCGATCGACGGCGGCTCACGTCGCACCGTGGCCACCGCCTCGACGAGCCAATCCTTCCCGGGTACGCCGTCGAGCGCGCCCCGCAGCTCCTCCATCATGTCTTCGCCCTGGTCCACCATGGTCTGTCCGTTCGGTGTGCCGGTCATGACGTCCTCCCGCCGGGCACGGCCGCCGCGTGATGCAGCGCCTCACCCCGTCTAGCGCTTCCTAGGAAACTAGGTGCATCCTGGTCCGCGCTCGGGTCGGCAGGCGCGGGCGCCGGCCGCAGCCGCGACGCCGTTGACCAGGCATTCCGGAGAAAGGTCAGCGAGGACTCGGCGACGGTGGGGGCGGCGTGCGAGTGGCGGGGCAACTCGACCGCGACCAGACCGCGGTAGCCGCCATCAGCGAGCGCGCGCAGCACCGGCGAAAAGTCGATCTCCCCCGTGCCGAATTCCAGGTGCTCATGTACACCACGCCGCATGTCGTCGATCTGCACGTTGACCAGGTAGGGCGCGACGGCGGCCACGCTGCCGGCGACGTCGAGCGGCTCCAGGCAGCGACAGTGCCCGATGTCGAGCGTCATCCCGAACCAGGACGGCGCGCCCAGATCCGCACGCAGCCGGCGCCACCCGGCGATGTCCTCGACGAGCATGCCGGGCTCGGGCTCGAAGCCGAGCGGGATCCCGGCCGAGTCGGCGGCGGCGCCCGCCTCCGCGCAGCCGTCGACAAGGCGTTGCCAGGCCAGGGCGGGCTCCACACCGTCCGGCCGGACGCCGGCCCAGAACGACACCGCCTCCGCCCCGAGATCCGCGCCGACCGCGACGGCCCGGCGCAGGAAGTCGATGCGCAGCGCCCGGTCGTCGTGCAGCAGCGTGGGTGCGTGCTTACGCCGCGGATCCAGCAGGTAGCGGGCCCCGGTCTCGATCACCACCGCGAGCCCGAGGTCCCGCAGCAGGTCCGCGACCTCGCTGGTCCGCGCGGCCAGCCCCGGCGCGAACGGGTCCAGGTGGTCGTGATCAAGCGTCAGCGCCACGCCCTCGTAGCCGAGATCCGCGATCACCCGCAGCGCGTCGGCCAGCCGATGATTCGCGAATCCGTTAGTCCCGTAACCGAACCGCGGCGTTCCGGGAGCGCTCTCCGGGCGAGCAGCGCGAATGGCGGGAGTGCTCATGTCGGCGACACCTTCCGGGCGAGCATGCGGGCCAGCGGGGCCGCGGCGGCGACCACCAGACCGGCAAGCGTGGAGCCGGCGCGGGCGGTGAGCGCGCCCTGCAGTGCCGGCAGCGAGGTGATGCCCGCGCCCACGGCGGCACGGACGGTTCCGGCGCCGGGCGACGCGACCGCGCGGCCCTGCGCCACGCCGTAGCCGGTCAGATACTGTCCCGCGAGCGCGCCGACGACCGCGGGATGCGGCACCGGACCTGCCACGATCGCGGCGGCCAGCGCACCGGTCGCCGCGAGAGTGGCGGCGGGGAGTGCGGGCCGGGCGCCGGACACCTCCCGCCGGGAGAGCGCGGTGACCGTGTAGGTGTGCGCGCCGATCGCGGCCGCGACAGGCAGCGCCCGGGCGAGGCTGCGACCCAGCGGCCTCGATTGCGGACCGGACGCGGTCGCGCCCACCGGCAGCGCCCGGCTCAGCGGTCTCGGAGCCGGGCCGGACGCGGTCGCGCCCAGCAGCACATCCAGCGTGCGGCACGCGGCCATCACCGCGGGGCCGGCGGCCGTGTTCTTGGCGCGCAGGTCGTAGGCCCAGATCATGGCCGCGAGCGGCACCGCGACCGCGAGTGAACGCCGCCCGCCGGACGCGGCCGCGAGGGCCACACCGGCGGCGGTGAGTCCGGCGGCGATCCCGAGCGCGGCGGCCGGGCGGACCCGGCCGGACGGGATCGGGCGTTCCGGGCGTTCGACTGCGTCGAGGTCTCGGTCGGCCCAGTCGTTCGCGGCCATGCCGGCCCAGTAGAGGCAGACGGACGCGCCGGTCAGCCCGCCGGTCGCCGGGCCGAGGACGCCTGCCGCGCTCGCGCCGGACACCAGGTCGCCGGGGACGGAGAGTGCGGCGGGCGCGCGCACCAGCTCGGCCAGATCGGCGAGGCGGCCCATCAGGCCACTCCCCCGTCTCGATCGGGGGTGGTCGATTCGGCTCCTGGAGCGGCCGGCGGCCGGGCTGCGTCAAGAGCCTCCATTGGCCGGGCTGCCTCGGCTCCGGGAGCCGCCGGAGACCGGGCGATGTCAGAAGCGCCCACCGGCCCGGCGATCTGAGTGCCCAGGGCCGCGGAAGACCGGGCGACGTCAGAAGCGCCCACCGGCCTGGCGATCTGAGCGCCCGGGGCCGCGGAAGACCGGGCGACGTCAGGAGCCGTCGAAGGCCCGGCGACCTCGGCTCCGGAAGACGCCGGAGGCCTGGTGGCATCGGAAGCCCTCAATGGCCGGGCCGCGTCGGAATCGGCCACCGGCCCGGAGCGCGTTCCTGCGTCGGAGTGTGCCTCTTCGGCCGTACCCTCAAGGGATTTTTGGAGGTCTTCGACGAAGTCGATGAGGAGTTTCCACTGGTCGGAGAGGGCGGCCGGGGTCGCGCCGATCGGGTCTTTGAAGAAGAAGGCGAGTTCGGGGAGAGGGCCGGCGCGGCCGGCGGCGTGGGCGGCGGCGGTGAGCCGGGCCAGGTCGAGGATGAGCGGCGCGGCCAGCGCGGAGTCGCAGCCGTGCCAGGTGAACTCCATGCGCATGGACGTGCCGAGGAAGCCGGTGAAGCTGATCAGGTCCCAGGCGGCTTTGAAATCGCCGAGCGCCTCGACGTAGTCGATGCGGGTGGTGCCCTGCGGCTGGTAGCCGAGCGCGTCCGCGAGCACGCGCTGCTTGCTTGCGGTCTTGGCGGCGTTCGCGGCGGGGTCGGCGAGCCGGGCGCCGTCGCCGCCGCCGAGCAGGTTGAGCCCGGACCAGCTGCGCACGCGCAGGTGCCGCATGGCGAACATCGGCGCGAGCACGGACTTGACGAGCGTCTCGCCGGTCTTGCCGTCGTTGCCGGCGTAGGGGACGCCGTGCCGGTGGGCGAGCGCGTCGAGTGCGGGCAGGCGGGCGCCGGTGGACGGGGTGAAGTCGACGAACGCGCTGCCTGCGGTGAACGCGGCGTGCGCGGCGCGGGAGCTGGGCGGGAGACCGTCCAGATCGACAAGATCAAGATCTTCGGTGGGTACGGGCTCCGTGCTCGCCACATTGATCACCACGACGCGGTCGAGCCGATGGTGATCGCGGAACGCGGCGATGTCCCGCGCGATGTCGTCCACCGTGGACGGCAGCGGCAGGATGTGCGCGTCGACCTCGGCCAGATCCGAGCTGAGCGCGGCCGCGAGGTGCGCGGGCAGCACGCCTGCTGCGCCGAGCGCCTCGGCCTTCTTGGGCAGGGGGAGATCGGAGATGTCGTGGCCGCCGAAGACGAGCGAGCCGATCGGTGGCAGCCAGGGTCGGTCGAACAGCTCGGTCACGCACCCGTCGGGCGCGGCGAGACCGGCCCTGATGGCGAGCGCGCCGGTGATCGCTGTGGTGGCGACCGAGCCTCGGGCGCCCATGAGCCAGACGCCGGTACGGCCGGAGACGAAGGACATGACGAACGACCTCCGATCATTGGCCCCGCCCGCCACGCCGACCCGGGGTGGCACCACCCGGGGTGGCGCCGTCAGTCGGCGGGCTTCGAGCGCGCTCCCGGGGACCCGGGCGACGCGGCGGACGGGGGTTTGTGGCGGGTGGAATCTACGACCCGCTTGTTACAGGGAGTGCCTTACCCATTACTGCGGTGCGAACTCAACCCAGTTCAGGTTGACGAGGCCGGTGGTCGGGCCGCCTTGGACGGCGCCGGTCACCAGGTAGAGGCGGTGGGTTCCGGGGGCGGCGGAGACCGGCACGGTCTGCGACGCCCAGGTGGTGGCGGACGCGGTCGCGGCGAGCGTGGCGCTGCCGACGATCGGGCCGTCCGGTGCGTCGAGCCGCAGCGTCACCGTGGCCCGGGGTGTCCCGGTGGTGGTGGCGCTGCCGCCGGCGTACCGGAGCGTGACGGTGCCGACGCCGCCCAGGTTGATCGGGTCGTACGCGATGTACTCCCCGGCGTCGAACCCGGTCAGGTGGTTACCGCCGCCGGTGTCGTTTGTGGATGCGGAGGTGACGCCGAGTTGCTCCTGTGCGAACTCGGCCTGCTGCCGCCAGGTCTGCAGCACCGCCTGGTCGATGTCCTCGAGCGCGGGCTGGCCGTTCGCGCCGAGGTCTGTGTACTTCGCGCTGATCGCGCCGTAGAGGTAGCCGCCCGCGTGGTCCGCGCCGTCCGCCGGGGAGACGAACTCCCCGGAACAGCCGGTGGCGTCGCTCATGCCGTGGCCGTGCGTGTCGTGGCCGAGCACGAACGAGACGGTGACGCGCGAGCAGTCGATCGGGCCGTCCTCCGGGTCGGTGACGGTGACAGTCCACGGGACCGTGTCGCCCCAGTTGAAGAACGTCCCGGAGATCGGCGAGGTGACAGTGACAGTGGGCCGGGTGTTGCCGACCGTGATCAGGTGGGTGAGCACCGCGGTCTTGCCGCTGGAGTCGGTCACCGTGAGCTTCGCGGTGTAGACCCCGTTCGCGGTGTACGTGAACGCGGGGTTGGGGTCGGCGGAGTCGACGGTGCCGTCCGAGGTGAAGTCCCAGGCGTAGGAGATGGAGTCGCCCGGGTCCGGGTCGTAGGTGCCCTCGGAGGAGAACTGCACGGTGAGCGGCGCCGGGCCGTTGTCCGGGGTGGCTTCGAGCGCGGCCACCGGCGAGCGGGTGCCCTTGACGTAGCGGATCACGGAGAGCGCCGCGTCCGGGTTCGGCCGGAAGAAGCCGTCGCCGTATTCGAGCAGGTAGAGGCTGCCGTCCGGGCCGTACTCCATGTCCATCGGGTTGTCGAAGACGAAGCCGGGCAGGAACTGCTCGACGCCGGTGAGCGTGCCGTTGCCGTCGGTCCGCATCATGAAGATCTTGTCGCGGGTGAACTCACCGAACACCACTGAGTTGTCGTAGTACTCCGGGAACTTGGTCTCCGACGTGGACGCGGGGTCGTACTTGTAGATCGGCCCGCCCATCGGGCCGACGCCACCGGTGCCGATGACCGGCCACGTGAAGTCGCAGGTCGTCGGCGGGTTGGACAGATACGAGCCGGGGCAGGGGGTACGACCCTGGAACGTGTACCAGAAGTCCGGCTGGGCGACCGCGGGCAGCGTGGTAAGCCCGGTGTTGCGCGGCGAGTCGTTGACCGGCGCGGCACAGTTGAACGCGCCCTTCGACTGCTTGGTGACGAAGTCGTAGTCGATGTACGGCAGCGTGGGCGAGTAGCAGTACGGCCAGCCGTAGTTGGCCGCCGTGCCGGTGGCGATCCACCGCCCGGTCCCCTCCGGACCCCGGGTCGCGGACGGCACCTGCGAGTCCGGCGAGTAGTCGCCGATGTAGACGGTGCCGCGCTTGTCGACGTCGAACCGGAACGGGTTGCGCAGCCCCATCAGGAAGATCTCCGGGCGGGTCTGGGCCTGCCCTTCGCTGAACAGGTTCCCGGACGGGATCGTGTAGGAACCGTCCGCGCCGACCTTGATTCGCAGGACCTTGCCGCGCAGGTCGTTGGTGTTGCCCGCGGAGCGCTGCGCGTCGTAGCCCGGGCCCTGGGTCGGCGATTCGTTGATCGGCGTGTAGCCGTCCGAGCCGCCCGCGTTGGTGTCGTCGCCGGTGACCAGGTAGAGCAGACCGTTGCCGTCGAACTTGACCTCGCCGGCGACGTGGCAGCAGACGCCGCGGTCCACGTTCACGCGGAGGATCTGCTGTTCGGTGGCCATGTCCAGGTGCGGCGTCGGCGTGTCCACGAACTTGACCCGGGAGAGCTGGTTGTAACCCTTGTAGGCGTCCCAGGCGGCCGGATCGGTGCTTGTCACGGGCGCGTCGGTGGTGGGCGTGTCAAGCGTGGGCGCGTAATAGATGTACACCCATTTGTTTGACGCGAACTGCGGGTCAAGCGCGATCGACTGCAACCCGTCCTCGTCGTGCCGGTAGACCTCCACCGTGTTGATCACCGGGCTCGCGCCGCTTGCCGGGTCGTAGAGCCGGACCTCGCCGCCACGCGTGTTGTGCAGCACCCGGCCGTCCGGAAGCACCGCGAGCGACATCGGCTCGCCGGGCTCGTCGTTGAGGATCACCTTCTCGTAGTTGCCGACGACTGTCGCGCCGCAGTCGCCCTCGGCCACGCCGGCCGCCCACTGCAGGCCGCCGAGCAGGTGCCGCCGGAAGGAGGCGTCCAGGTAGGACCGGGTCGAGTGGCCGAGCCCGGTGTAGAACGTACGGCCGCCGGAGAGGTCGCGGCACCAGGAGACCGGGTGGTCGTACCCCATGGTCCCGCCGGCCACCGTAGACTCGTCGAGCGTGGCCAGCACGTGCGAGGTGCCGCGCACGTTCGTGGCGAAGTTGTACCACTCCTCGGACAGCGTCAGCTTGCGCGCGATCCGCTCGGTGGACGGGTGCACCCGGTCCGCCACGTCGATCGTGGCGTCCTCGACCGGGAGCGTGCTCTTCACGGAGGTCCCGACCAGATCCCGGTAGAACGCCCAGTCCGGCTCGGTCTCCGCGGCCGCGTGCACGCCGAGGTAGCCGCCGCCGCTCGTGAAGTAGCTCTGGAACGCGGTCTGCTGCGCGTCGTCGAGCACGTCGCCTGTCGTGTTGAGGAAGACCACGGCCCGGAACCGGGCCAGATTCGCCGTGGTGAACGCGCGGGCGTCCGCGGTGTCGGTGACGGTGAAGCCGTTCGCCAGGCCCATCAGCTTGATCGCGGCGACCGCGGCCGGAATCGAGGCCCGGCGCTCACCTGTTGTCTTCGTGAAGACCAGCACACGGTACGACCCGGGCTTCCGTGCGGCAGAGCGCAGCGACTCGGGACCGTTCTCCGTGGTGATCAGCGTGTCGGGGTTGGTGGGGGCGGGGGCGGCGGACGCGGGCGGTGCTGCGGCCACGAGCGTGACCAGACCTGCCGCGGCCGCCAGCCATCGACGGACGGATATTGTCATGTGAATCCTCCGGGGTCAGAGAGACGCCGACCGGTGCCGATCGACGCCCCGCCACGGGCACGGGGGTTGTGCCTCACCCCTGGCGCGGTGCCACATCCGCCAAGGTGGTGCTGTTTTCCGGTAAAGCCTCGGGCCGCACCCGCTTCCGTCACGCGGGGCGCAACCGCGTGCCGGATCCCTCGCGCGCGGCCCGAGGAGCCTCTTTCTAGGGTTGTTCCACAGGGACCCAGGCCGCGCTCGCCGACGACTGCTCGACCGCGTCGAGCACCAGTTGCACGCCGAGCGCGTCCGCGAACGACGGCAGCGGGTCGGTGCCTTCGCCGATCGCTTCGAGCAGGTCACGGGCCTGGTGGGTGAAGCTGTGCTCGTACCCGATGAGGTGCCCGGTCGGCCACCACGCCGAGAGGTACGGGTGCTCCGGCTCGGTGACCAGGATCCGCCGGAATCCCAGCTCCGTGCCCGGCAGCGTGGCGTCGTAGAACTCGAGCTCGTTGAGACGTTCAAGGTCGAACGCGAGCGAGCCCTTAGACCCGTTGATCTCGATGCGCAGGCCGTTCTTCCGGCCGGTCGCCATCCGCGTCGCCTCGAACGTCGCGACCGCCCCGCCGGACAGCCGCGCCACGAACAGCGCGGCGTCGTCCACGGTGACCGGGCCCTTGTCGACGCTTGACGAGGTCGCCGCGCCGAGCGCGCCGTCACCGGACGGCAGTGGCCGCTCGGACACGAACGTCTCGGTAAGCCCGGACACGCCGGTGATCTTCTGGCCGGTGACGAACTGCGTCATGTCGATGATGTGCGCGCCGATGTCACCGAGCGCGCCCGACCCGGCCTTGTCCTTCTGCAGCCGCCAGACCAGCGGGAACTCCGGATCGGTGATCCAGTCCTGCAGGTAGACGGCGCGGACGTGGCGCAGCTCGCCGAGCCGGCCGTCCGCGATCAGCCGCCGCATGAACGTGACGGCCGGGACGCGGCGGTAGGTGAACCCGCACATGGCGCGTACACCGTGTGCGCGGGCGGCGTCCGCCGCGGCGGTCATCGCCCGGGCCTCCTCGACCGTGTTGGCGAGCGGCTTCTCGCAGAGCACGTGCTTGCCCGCGGCGAGCGCGGCGAGCGCGATCTCCGCGTGCGAGTCACCCGGGGTGCAGATGTCGACCAGGTCGATGTCCTCCCGGGTGACCAGCTCGCGCCAGTCGGTGGTGTGCGCCTCCCAGCCGAGGCAGTCCGCGGCCGCGGCCACGTTCGCCTTGTCCCGGCCCGCGACAAGCGACATGCGGGCGTGTACGGGCAGGTCGTAGACCCGGTTGACGGTCCGCCACGCCTGCGAATGGGCCTCGCCCATGAACGCGTAGCCGACCATACCGATGCGCAGCTCACCCACGGAAAGCTCCCTGTCTGTAAAAAGCGGTCAGAACCCAAGCTGAAGGTAGTTCGCCGCGTTCTCCTTGGTGATCGTTTCGGAGGCGAGCGTGATGTCCTTCGGCACGGACAACTCCACCAGATCGGACAGGCCGCGCCCCTGGGCGACCAGCCGGGCCAGCGAGATCGCGGACGAGGCCATCGACGGGCTGTAGGTCACCGTGGCCTTGAGCACCGAGTCGTCCTTCTGGATCGCCTCGATCGCGGCCTTCGACCCGGCGCCGCCGATCATGATGAACTCGCTGCGGTTGGCCTGCTTGATCGCGGCCAGGATGCCGATGCCCTGGTCGTCGTCGTGGTTCCAGAGCGCGTCCATCTTCGGCAGCGCCTGCAGCAGGTTGGTGGCCTCGCGCTGGCCGGAGTCGACTGTGAACTCCGCCGCGCGCCGGTTCGCGACCGTGAAGCCGGCCGTGGCGAGCGCGTCCTTGAAACCCTGCGACCGCTCCTGGGTCAGTTCGAGCGAGTCGATGCCGGCGATCTCGCCGATCACCGGGTTGGTCACGCCCTTCGCCTTCATCTGCGCGACCACGAAGTTGCCCGCCGACACGCCCATGCCGTAGTTGTCACCCTTGATCATCACGCGGTACGCGAGCGCCTGGGTGAACGACCGGTCCAGGTTGATCACCGGGATGCCGGCCTGCATGGCCTTGAGCCCGGACGCGGTCAGCTCCTTGCCGTCGTGCGGGAGCATCACGATCACGTTCGGCTTCTGCGAGATCAGCGTGTCGAGCGCCGCGCGCTGGGCCGCCGCGTCCGCACCCGCCTCCACGCTTGTGAACGTCACCTCCGGGTACGCCGCGGCCTGCGCCTTGGCGTTGTTGGTGATGGCGGCCATCCAGCCGTGGTCCGCGGCCGGCGCGGAGAAGCCGATGGTGACGGCCGCGCCCGCGGCCGCGTTCGCGTTGTCGCCCTCCGGCCCCTTGGTCTGCGCCGTGCTCGGGCCCGCCTCGTTGCTTGTGCAGGCCGTGAGCAGCGCGCCCGCGCCGATCGCGGCCCCGCCGAACAGCAGCCGGCGACGGGAGTTGTCCTTGATCATGTGGTCCTCCTCGGAGGCGTTCTGGTGTGTAAGGGGTGTGCGGTGCCCGGCCGCCGTCGGTGCCGACGGTCGCCTGTGCTGTGGTGCGGGTGGCGCTCTAGTGGGGCGCGGGTGCGGGTGCGCGGTCGGAGCGGGAGAACAGCTTGGTCAGGGAGCCGAAGCGGAACTGCTGGATCAGCACTGCCGCGACGATGATGCCGCCCTTGATCATGTTCTGGGACTCGGTGGAGAGCCCGTTGATCGCGAAGAGGTTGGTGATCGTGGAGAAGACCAGCACGCCGAAGAGCGCGCCGATGATCGTGCCCCGGCCGCCGGAGAGCAGCGTGCCGCCGATGATGGCCGCGGCGATCGCGTCCAGCTCGTAGAGGTTGGCCATCGCGGCCTGTGCGGAGTTCGCCTGCGCGGTCAGCATGATCGCGCCGATCCCGCAGCAGAGGCCGGACAACCCGTACAACATCAGGGTCTGGACCTTGACGTTGATGCCTGCCAGCCGGGCCGCCTCCGGGTTGCCGCCGACCGCGACAGTGCGCCGCCCGAACGTGGTCCGGTTAAGCAGGACCCAGCCGGCCGCGACGACAAGAGCCAGGATGATGATCAGCAGGGGTACGCCGAGGATCTTCGTCGTCGCGATGTCGTTGATCACCGAGGACTGGGAGATCTGCGTCTGCTTGCCGGAGATCGAGGCGGCCAGGCCGCGCGCCGCCACCATCATGGCCAGCGTCGCGATGAACGGCACCAGCTTGCCGTAGGAGATGAGCACGCCATTGACCAGGCCCGCGCCGATGCCGACGGCGATCGCCGTAAAGATCATGCCGCCCGGGCCGTAGCTCTGGGTGGCGAGCGTGGTGGCCCAGACGCCGGCCAGCGCCATGATCGCGCCGACGCTCAGGTCGATGCCACCGCCGATGATCACGAAGGTCATGCCGACCGTGATCACGCCGATCGCTGACGCCTGCTGCAGGATGGTGAAGGCGTTGTTGCGCACCCACTCCGGGTCGCCGTAGAGGTCCGGGCGGGTGACCGCGCCGATGATCACCAGGATCACCAGCACGCCGACGAGCGCCAGGTTCCGCCCGGCGAACTCGTTGCCCTCACCGCTCCACAGGCGGCGCAGCGTGGCGCCGTCCGCCGTCTTGCCGACCGGGCGTGCGCCCGGATCCGCCGTCGTCGTGGCCTTCATGCCGCCGCCCCCTCGGTCGTGTCGGTCGTGTGCGTCTGCGCCGGATCAGCCGTCTCGGCCGCGAGCGCGCCGGTGGTGAGGGAGCCCGCCATGATCATGTCCAGCACCGTCTCCTCGTCGAGCTCACCGCCGGGGGCCTCATGGATCACGCTGCCCTCCCGCATGATCAGCACCCGGTCCGCCAGGCCGAGCACCTCGGGCACCTCGCTTGAGACGAGCAGCACGCCCAGTCCGGAATCGGCCAGGCCACGGATCAACTGGTAGAGATCGGACCGGGCGCCGACGTCCACGCCGCGGGTCGGCTCGTCCAGGATCAGCAGGCGGGTCGGCGTACCCCCGAAGCGGTCCGGATCCTGTTGTGGGCCACCGTTGCGGGGACCGGGCCCGACCAGCCAGCGGCCGACGACCACCTTCTGCTGGTTGCCGCCGGAGAGCTGGCGGACCGGGCGGCGCACGTCCGGCGGGCGCAGGTCAAGGCGGGCGGCCACGTCCGACGCGGCGGACGCCTCGGAGCCGGCGCGGGTGAAGCCGCCACGGGCGAACCTGCCGAAGCGTGCGAGCGTCACGTTGCGGTAGATCGGCTCGTCGAGGAGCAGCGCCTGGCTCTTGCGCTCCTCCGGGGCCAGGCCGACGCCGGCCCGGACCGCGGAGCCCACGCTTCCGGGCCGCAGCGCACGGCCGGCCACCCTGATCGTGCCGGTGTCCGCGCGGCGCGCGCCGTAGATCGTCTCCAGCAGCTCGGAGCGGCCGGAGCCGACCAGGCCGGCGATGCCGACGATCTCGCCGGGGCGCACGCTCAGCGACACGTCCGCGAACTCGCCGTGCCGGGTCAGGCCCCTGACCTCAAGCAACTCCTTCGTGTCCGGTGCTGCCGTGGCCCGGTCGGGGAAGACGTACTCGATGGTGCGGCCGGTCATCCGGGTCACCAGGTCGCGCGTGGGGGTGTCGCGGGCGGGCAGGCCGGCGGCGGTGGTGCGGCCGTCCTTGAGCACCGTCACCCGGTCGCCGATCTCGCGGATCTCCTCCATCCGGTGCGAGATGTAGACGACCGCGATGCCCGCAGCGGTCAACTCGCGGATGATCCGGAACAGGTTGCCGACCTCGTCGTGCGCCAGCACCGCGCTCGGCTCGTCCATGATGATCAGCCGGGCGTCGTGGCTCAGCGCCCGCGCCATGCTGACGATCTGCTTGCCGGCCGACGGAAGGCGGTGCACCGGCCGCCGCGCGGGGATCTCGGCATGGCCGAGACGACCCAATATCTCGCGGGTACGCCGTGCGGTCTCACCGCGCCGGATGAAGCCGAGGCGGCGCGGCTCGTGGCCGAGGAACGCGTTCTCCGCCACCGAGAGCCCGTCGACCAGGTCCAGCTCCTGGTAGATGGTGGCGATCCCGGCGCGCATCGCGGCCTGCGGGTTCGCGAACTCGACAGGCTTGCCCAGCCACTCGATGTTGCCGCTGTCCGGGCGGTGCGCGCCGGCCAGCACCTTGATCAGGGTGGACTTGCCGGCGCCGTTCTGGCCGAGCAGGCAGTGCACCTCGCCCGCCCGCACCTCCAGCTGCACGCCGTCGAGCGCACGCACACCCGGAAAGGTCTTGACCACGTCGGTGAGCTTCAAGATCGTCGACGTCGTCCCGCTGGACGTCCCGGATTCACTCACACGTTCGCTCATCGCCCTCTACCCCGCCTGCTCGTCGAACGCGACATCGCTGGCCAGGACCGCGGCGCCGGTAACTCCGGCGCGCGAGGCCAGCTCGGACAGGACCACCGGAAGGTTCCCGGTGGCCAGCGGCAGCGAACGGCGGTACACCACGCTGCGGATCTCGGCGAGCAGGACGTGCCCGAGCTGGGCCAGCCCGCCGCCGATCACGATCATGGAAGGGTTCGCGAAGCTGACCAGGCCGGCAAGCACGCCGCCGACCCGCCGGCCGCCGTCGCGGATCAGGCCGATGCTTGTGATGTCGCCCTCGGTCGCGGCGATCGCCACGTCCTTGGCGGACAGCTGTCCCTGTGCGGCCAGCCGCTCGGCAAGCGCGGGAGACGCGCCGGAGCGCCCGGCCGCGGTCGCGTCCCGGGCCAGCGCGGCGCCGCTGAACAGCGCCTCCAGGCAGCCGGAGTTGCCGCAGGAGCAGACCGGGCCGTGCGGCTCCGCCATGATGTGCCCGATGTCGCCGGCGCAGCCGTCCGTACCCCGGTAGACGTGGCCGGAGAGGAAGATGCCGCAGCCGATCCCGGTGCCGATCTTGACGAACAGGAAGTCGTCGATGCTGTGCGCGACGCCGCCGTGCCGTTCCCCGAGCGCCATGATGTTCACGTCGTTGTCCACCACGGCCGGGCAGCCGTGCTCGCGGGCCAGCAGCTCACGCACCGGGTAGCGGTCCCAGCCCGGCATGATCGGCGGGGAGACCGGCACGCCGTCGCGGTAGCTGACCGGGCCGGGCACGCCGATGCCGATCGCGTCCAGCCGCTCGTACGCGCCGTCCGCCTTCGCCTTGGCCAGCAGCTCGTTGACCCGGTGCAGCGTCGCCTTCGGGCCGGAGCGGATGTCGGCCCCCTCCGCGTACGCCGCGACCGGCTCCAGCCGCCCGTTGACCACCTCGATGTCGACCGAGCTGGCGCCCAGATCGACGGCCGCGAACCGCAGGCGCGGGTTGAGCTCGACGAGGGTGGAGCGACGGCCGCCCCGGGACGCGGCCATGCCGGCCTCGCTCACGAAACCGGCCGCGGTGAGCCGGTCCAGCTCCGTCAGCAGCCTCGGGCGCGGGATCTGCAGCCGGTCCGCGAGCTCGGCACGGGAGATCGCACCGTGGTCACGCAGCAGCCGTAGCAGCCGCAGATGCAGAGCCTCGTCGGGTCGCACTGTCTACTCCACCCTCTTCGTCATGCTCAGCGCTTGTAGATCGTCAGCTCGGACATGTTCCGGTAGCTGATGTCCGCGAACGCCAGGGACTGGCCGGGGTTGCCGGGGCCGCCGGGCGCACCGTCATGCTCCCAGTTGGCGTGGTGGAAGTCAGGCTCCCCGATCGTCTGGAAGAACTGCTGGAAGTTGATGTTGCCGAGGCCGAGCGGGACCATGTCGTACCCGTTGGCGGTGTTCGGGTTCTTGTCGCCGTCCTTCGCGTGGAAGAGCGGGAACCGCTTGGTGCGCTCCGCGACCGTGAGGATCGGGTCGAACAGGTCCTGCTTGGCGTTGCCGCGCGGATCGGTGAAGGTGTGGTGCTTGAAGCGGGCCACGTAGGACCAGAAGATGTCCATCTCGAAGAAGACGTGGCGCGGGTCGGTCTTGCCGAAGAAGTACTCAAGCTTGCGGATGCCGGAGGAGCGGGTCGGGTTGCCGTTCGCGTCCTTCGGGCCGGCGTCCAGCAGGAACCCGTACGCCGAGTCGTGGTTGTGCGTGTAGAGGCGCAACCCGCGGCGGGTGGCCTGGCGGCCCAGCTCGTTCCACAGGTCGGCCGCCGCATCCCAGTCCTTGGTGTAGGAGCTGTTCGTCGGGTCGGCGCCGGTGCCGATGTTCTTCATGCCGAGCGTCTGCGCGATGTCCAGCTGCTGGGTGAAGGTGGCCGCGTTGATCTGCGTGTGCGTGCCGTTCGCGACCAGGCCGTTGTTGTCCAGGATCGTGCGGATCTCGGCCGGGGTGATCTGCCGCCCCAGAATCGACTCGTGCTGCGTGTACCCGGCGAACTCGATCTCCTTGTAGCCCAGCTCGGCCAGCCGGGCGAGCACGCGCTCGAACCCGTACGGCACACCGCTGTCGTCCGGCGCGGCGGTGATCCGGTCGCGGACGCTGTAGAGGATGATGCCGCGGTTCTTCCTGGGAATCAGCGGCTCGGCACGCAGCCGCCCGTCGTTGCCACCGTGCGCCAGGGCGGGTGAACCGGTGGCCAGAACGGGGATGCCGGCCGCGCCGATAGCGGCGGCCGCCGCCGCGGAAGCGCCGAGGATCTTGCGTCGGGTGAGGCTCTGACGGGACTCGTCCATGCTTCGTCACCTCTCGAAGACGGCAGGGGACATCGCCCGAGCCGAGGTCGGTTTTGTTTCGAGCTAACTGGAGGAGGTGGGTCGAGCGCCGCCGAACGCCGACTGTGGTGGTGCGGGCGCCGAGGCTGATCCGGCGCTCCCATGTGTCGTCCGTGTTACGTCCTGCCCGGAAAGTTAGCGTGCCGTCACAGGAAAAGAAAGACCCTCACCGACACAACTTTCAGTTGACTTCGCGGTATCTTTGTCCTCGCCCGATCGAAAGTGTGGTGACAGGTGGACGGTCCGGAGAACACGCACCAGGCGCGCATCCTCCGGCTGCTCCGCGACGACGGCGAGCGGTCCCGCGCCGAGCTCGGCGACGCAGTCGGCCTCTCCCGCTCCAAAGCCGCGGTCGAGGTCACCCGCCTCGCGGACCGCGGACTCCTTGAGGGCGGCGAGCCTGCCGCCTCCCGGGGCGGCCGGCGGTCGTCAATCGTGCGCATCGCAGCCGGCATGCGGTTCCTCAGCATCGCGCTCGGCGCCACCTCGCTCGAGGTCACGCTCACCGACGGTGAACTGCGCCCGGTCGCCCGCTTCACCGAACAGGTCGACCTGCGCCGCGGCCCCGCCTCAGTGCTCGGCCGCGCGGTTGAGCTTGCCGTCAAGGTCCGCGCCGAGGGCGGCGGCTTCCTGTGCGGCGCCGGCGTCGGCATCCCCGGCCCCGTCCGGTTCGCCGACGGGGTGCCGATAGCGCCGCCGTTCCTGCCCGGCTGGGACCGGCACCCGGTCCGCGACCAGCTCACGGACGAGCTCGGCTGCCCGGTCCTGGTCGACAACGACGTGAACCTGATGGCGCTCGGCGAGAAGCACGCCGGCATCGCTAAACCCTTCGACGACTTCCTCTTCGTCAAGATCGGCGCGGGCATCGGCGCCGGCATCGTGATGCGCGGCGGCGTCTACCGCGGCGCGAACGGCTGCGCCGGCGACATCGGCCACACCGCCATCCTCTCCCCCGACCGCCCGCCACCACAGTGCGTGTGCGGCAACACCGGCTGCCTCGAGGCGTACTTCGGCGGCGCCGCGCTCGCCCGCGACGCCACCGACGCGGCCACCTCCGGCCGCTCCGACTTCCTCGCGCTCCGGCTCGCCGCGACCGGCACGATCAGCGCCCGCGACGTCGCCGACGCGATGGCCGCCGGCGACCACTTCGCCACCACACTTGTCCGCGACGGGGGCCGCCGCGTCGGCCAGGTCCTCGCCGGCCTGGTCAGCTTCTTCAACCCCGGCATGATCGTCATCGGCGGCGGCCTGTCCGGCATGGGCCACGCGCTCCTCGCCGAGATCCGCGGCGTCGTCTACCGCTCCTCACTCCCACTCGCCACCGGCGACATGCCCATCGTCCTGTCCGAACTCGGCGAGGACGCCGCCTACCTCGGCGCCACCCGCATGATCAGCGACCGGGTCTTCAGCTGATGCCGCACACTGTATCGATGGACCACCATGCCACCCTGCTGGCCAGGGCCTTCGAGACCCTCACCCGGGACGGCGTCGACGCGGCCGCCGCCCTGCTCACCCCGGACTTCATCGCCAACATCCCCGGCGCACCCGCCCCGCTGCACGGCCGCGACGCCTGGGCCATCGGCGTCCGGAACATGCTCGCCGCCTTCCCCGACCTCAGCATCACCATCGAGGACGCGATCGAACAGGACGACAAGGTCGCGGTGCGCGTACGGTTCCGCGGCACCCACGGCGGCCCGTTCCAGGGCATCGGGGCCACCCACCGCCCGATCGAGTTCACAAGCCTTGAGCTCTACCGCATCGAGGGCGAACTGATCGCTGAAGAGTGGGTCCACCCCGACATCCCCACGCTGATGCGGCAGATCTCCTAAACCCCTTGCCGGGTACGCCACGCTGGTCCCCATGAGGATCACCCGCATCAATCCCGACACGCTGCACACCCCACCCGGCTACCACCACGTCACGATCGCCGCCGCCACCGTGCACCTGGCCGGACAATGCCCCCTCGACCGGTCCGGCACCGTCGTGTCCCCCACCGACATCGCCGACGCCGCCACCCTCACCGCCCAGGTCACCCAGGTCATCGACAACAGCCTGACCGCCCTGTCCGCCGGCAACGTCACCCCGGCGGACGTGGTCCGTTCCGTCATCTACATCGCCACCGACGACCGCGCGCTGCTGTCCCTCGCCTGGAGCCTCTTCACCTCGTCCCCGCTCGCGCCCGCCTTCACAAGCGCCAGCACCCTGCTCGGCGTCGCCGTACTCGGCTTCCCCGGCCAGGTCGTCGAACTCGACCTCACCGCCGTCCAGAACCCCGCACCACCAGCCGTTTCCCCGTAACGCCGGTCTTTGCGGCCTGGCTGTTCTTCGGCATGTGCGCTTCGTACCGCGTCAACCGCGACGCGCCGGCGCCACCCACACCCGACCCGCGCCAAGCCGACGACATGCCCACCCGCGCGAAGCCGACCACACGTCCACCCGCGCGAAGCCGACCACATGTCCACCCGCGCGAAGCCGACCATATGCCCACCCGCGCGAAGCCGACCACAACCCGACCCGCGCGAAGCGGATCACAACCCCACCCGCGCGAAGCCAGCGGCCCGTCCCGCAAGAACTACGACCCGACCCCGCACCGGGAACCAAGATCGTTGTTGCGCTCACGGCTGTTTCGACGTCCGCTAAAGAGCCGTGAGCGCAACAACGATCTTGACCTCGACGATCACCTGGCTAAACGCCTCGCAATCGAACCCCGAGACCTGCAGCATTCCCTCGGTGACCCGCAGCAGGAATGCCACATCCGACATGTCAGGACACGGTCCCTGCCCGCAGCAGGTCTCTCCCGGCGGATCAAGATCCTTGCGGTCCTGGCGGCCCTTTCGAGCGCAGAATTAGGGCCACCAGGACCGCAAGGATCTTGACTCCCGCCCATTGGTCGCCGGTTCCCGGTTTTTGGACCTACCCGCGCGCGGGTGACCATGCCGGGCGCTGCGCGCCGGTTATTCCACCGACAAGCGCCCTCGCCGCAGCGCGACCCTCGCCCGGTGACCCAGGCCGTGTCTGCACCGGCCGGACGCGCTGAACTACCAGAATTGGGTACACGTTTCTAGGTGTCTATATAGCGAAATTTCGGGCACGGAGTGCCCGACTCGCACCTTGCTCACGCAACCTCAGTGACGCCCGGGCGCCTCTGATCATCATCCCGAGCTGCGACTTGGTGAAACCCGGCCGTTCTTCCCCTCGCCGGTAGCGCCTTTGTGCAGGTCGGCGATGTCGGGTCCGCCGCGCGGGTATCGGGCTCGGTTTAGGTGACCTTGGACCGGTGTCTGCGGGCGCGGGCAGGCCGGGACCACCGCCCTCGGGAGTCGGCGCATGCGCGATCAACGGCATCCGCGGAAAGGGGAAACGTGGGGTCAGGTCGTCATGGCGGTGTGCAGGGTGGTGAAGTCGGCTGGCGGGAGGGGGATCAAGCCGAAGCGCAGGCCGCGACGCCAGTCGTCGGTGGAGGTCACCAGTAGTGCGGTGCCGATCTCGGCGAGGAGGGCCGGCGTGGTCGCGGCGTAGTCCACGCGGCGGCGCCACGGGCCGGATTCGTCCTGGTAGGGCGCGTCGTCAGTGACGATCCCGAGTGCGGTGAACGCGCGCAGCGGGCGGCCGCCGAGATCGTCCCGCGCCGAGTAGTAGATCAACCCGTCGCCACGGTGCAGGCGGGCGAGGTTGGTACGCCTGCCGTGGTTGAGCTGCGCAATGCCGAGCGTGACCGCGCGGCGCACGTGTGCGGCCTGCACGACGCCGAGCCAGGCCCGCGCCGGTCGGAGGATGTCCGTCATGCCGCCGATCGTCGCCCGGAAAGATGACACCTCCGGTCAGGTATCCGGCGTTAAAGTGCGGCGTATGAGCTTCCGGGTGGAGACGCGCACGGTGGACGGCACGACGATCGCGAACGGCGTGGCAGGCCCGCACACGCTGGTCGTCGGCACCGGCGAGGCCGGGTTGAACGGCGGGCAGCTGCTGCACCTCGCGGTGGGCGCGTGCGTGTCGAACGACCTGTTCCGCGAGGCGGCGTTGCGCGGCATCACGCTGACCCGGGTCGCGGTGACGGTGGACGGCGGGTTCGCGGGGGCGCCGGCGGTCTCCTCCGGGATCAGCTATGCGGTCGAGGTCGATGGGGACGCCGGCGACGCGGAGTTGCGGGCGCTTGTCGCGCACGTCGACGCGATCGCCGAGATCCCGAACTCGCTCCGCGGCGGTACGCCGGTCCGCCTGGTCACCGGCCTGGGCTGAACGGCTTACCGGGCCCGGCCGAGCAGCCGGGCGGCGGTGGACTCGCCCATCCGGACCGCGCCGTCGACGTGGAGGAAGCCGAGGCCGGCGATGTCGGAGCTGATGAACGCGAGCGGGCCGACGTCCTCGCGGAGCAGGCTGTTGTAGCGGGTCAGGCCGCCGATGTCGAAGCTGGTGCCGAACGCGCCGCCGGTCCACTCGTCTGCTGCCCACGGGCTCTCGTAGTAGGCGATCGGGTGCTGCGCCTCCGCGCCGTAGTAGCCGGCCAGCGCATCCAGCACCTCGGCTTGGCGGGCCTCGGGGGTGAGGGTGAGCAGCCGGTCCGCGCGCGTGTCGGAGACGAAGCCGACCAGGATGCCGCGGGGGTCGTCCTCGTTGCAGTTGTCGTAGGCCTCGTGCACGACCCGGTACGGGCTGAACGCGGTCCCGGACAAACCCTGCTCACGCCAGAACGGGCGGTCGTAGGTGACGTGCAACTTGATCACCATGCCGAACGACTGGTGCTGGCGCATCTGGCGGTGCACCGGCGGCAGCGCGGGCGCGAACCGGATCCGGTCGACGAGCGTAGGCGGAACCGCCACCACGACTTGCCGTGATTTATAGACTTTATCGGCTTTTGTCGTCGCGCCGTCCTCGTCCCAGGCGACCTCGGTGACCGGACTGTTGAGGCGGATCGCGCCGGGCAGCCGGTCGGCCAGGCGCAGCGGCACCTTCTGCAGTCCGCCCACCACCCGCCGGTCCAGGATGAAATCCGCGTCGACGAGGTGGCTGAACGCGCCCGCGCTGGCCGCCATCAGCACCGCGGTCAGCGCGGAGAACGCGTGCGCCGGCTTGGTGAGCATCGCCGGCCCGATGTAGAGGCCCACGTTGTCCCGGGCCTCGAGGTCGTCGGTCCGCGCCTCGAGCCAGGCCGCGAACGAGATCCGGTCCAGCGCGTCCGCGTCCGGGTGGTCCCACGGCGCCAGCGGGTCCATGGCCGCGGCCAGCGCGTCCAGCTCCGCGGTCAGCCGGTCGACCTCGGCCGCGGTCGTCGCGGGCACCGGGAACGCCTCACCGGCGAACGTGCGCCGGACCCCGTCACGTCCGATGTAGACGGACTCGCCGGCGCGGTACCGGGCGAACGTGGGCAGGCCCAGCTCGTCGATCAGCGCCAGGACCGCGGTCTGGTCCGGCGACACCCACTGCCCGCCGATCTCCAGCCGCACGCCGCCGACGGTCTCGGTCAGCAGCCGCCCGCCGACCCGGTCCCGCGCCTCCAGCACCACCACCCGCTGACCGGCCTCGCGCAGCCGCACGGCGGTGACCAGCCCGGACACGCCCGCGCCGATCACCACGACGTCGGTCTCCTCCACCTCACCATTCACGAGATCATTGTCGTCGCGGCCGCGGCCGTACCCCCGCCGGGTGCTGTTGATCCGTGAAACGGTGCCGGACGAGGAGCCGCACCTGGAGTCTTTCTACCGCGGCTGCGGCTTCTCCCCCACCGCCGCCGGGCTGCTACGGCTGGGCTAGGCGGACAGATCACCGGCCGGCTCAGGTGTGTCGCGGAAGCGGGGCGCGGGGCCGGGCTGGGTGACGCCGCCGACGGTCAGGTAGGAACTGCGGGCCACGGCCTGCGGGTGAGTGGCTGCCTCGTCGAGGGTCAGCACCGGGACCACGCACGCGTCGGTCTCGGCGAAGATCTTCGCCCAGTCGTCGCGGTCACGGGTGCGGAACGCGTCGGCGAAGCGCCGGCTCACCTCCGGCCAGTTCCGCTCGTCATCCCGGGAGGGCAGGTCGTCCAGGTCGAGCGTGGCGACCAGGGTGCGGTAGAACTTCTCCTCGATCGCGCCGACCGCGACGTGCCGGCCGTCGGCGCACGCGTAGGTGGCGTAGAACGGCGCGGCGGTCACTGTGTGCACGCCCGGCGCCTCCCGCCAGCGCTGCACCAGGCCGGTGAGCAGCGCCGCGCCCTCCACCATGGCCGCGTCGACCACCTGCCCGCGACCGGTCGTGGCGCGGTGCTGGAGCGCGGCGAGCACGCCGAGCGCGAGCGTCATGCCACCGCCGGCGAAGCTCGACAGGTAGTACGGCGGGGGCGCGACAGGTACGTCCGCGTCCGGGCCGAGCAGCGCGCCGGTGAGCGCCAGGAACGTGATGTCGTGCCCGGGCCGCTGCGCCCACGGCCCGTCCTGCCCCCAGCCGGTGACCCGGCCGTAGACCAGGCGAGGATTGCGCGCGTGCGCCTCGGCCGGCCCGATGCCGAGCCGCTCCGCCACGCCGGGCCGGAAGCCCTCGATCAGCACGTCCGCGTCCGTGACCAGCGACAGCACCGCGGCAGCGCCGGCCGGATCCTTGAGGTCGGCGGTGACCGGGCGACGGCCGCGGCCCAGCGGGTCACCCGGCGCGGGCGGCGCGGCGGCCGGCCGGTCGACGCGAGTCACGTCCGCGCCGAGGTCCGCGAGCAGCGTGGCCGCGAACGCGCCGGCCGCCGTTCCGGCGATCTCGACGACGCGCAGCCCGCGCAGCGGTCCGGTCATCATGGTCTCCTCGGTTCGCGGTGCGGATTGCCGGTCATCACGCTATGCAGCGCGGCGCCGCTCCTCACTACGGGAAGCCGAAGCCTGTTCACGGCCGGTCCGCGTCGCGACGGCCACGCCGAGCACGGCGGCGAGGGCGCCCAGCAGCGGGATCGCCGCCGGTGGCAGGCCGGCCCCGAGTGCGGCGCCGCCGAGGGCCGCGCCGATCGCGCCGCCCAGGTAGGTGGCGGAGCTGTTCGCGCCGACGGCGGCGGCCCCCGCGCCGTGGTGGTCCTGCAGCAGCCGGTGCTGTTGCGGGACCACGAACGCCCACCCGGCCGCGCCCCAGGCCAGGCACGCGATGACCGTGACGGCCGTCCCGGCGCCCGCGAACGGCAGCGCCGGACCGGTGCTCGCCGACCGGGCCGCGACCGCCAGGCCGAACATCGTCAGCGCGCCGGCCAGCACCGCAAGCAGCACTATCGCAAGCCGCCGCGGGCGCAGACCGCGGTCGAGGAGAGGGCCGGCGGCGAGGCTGCCGAGGAGGCCGCCGGCACCCCACGCGCACAGGTGCGGCGCCGGGTCGCTGATTCCGGCGGTCGCCAGGGCCGGTGCCAGGTAGGTGTAGGCGCCGAGGCTCGCGATCGTCTGCAGCACCGTCACCGCGACGACCACTGCGACCCGCCGATCCCGCAGCGCTGCCGCCCGCTCGCCGAGCGACACGGCCGGGCTCCGGACGCGGGTGGCCGGGCGCGCGCGGTCACCGCCGACGGTGCCGTGCCGGCGACTGGGGTCCGTGGCAGCGAGCGCACACCCTCCGCCGACGGCATCGGACGGTCGCCCGCCGTTCGTAGCGGGAAGCGCCACCACCAGCGCGGCGAGGGCGGCCAGACCCAGCGCGGTGACCAGCCAGAACGCGGTCGTCCAGTCGCCGTGCCGGGCGAGCAGCAGGCCGGCCGGGACGCCCGCGACCGAGCCGCCGCTCAGGCCGGCCAGCACCAGGGACAGCGCCCGGCCACGGTGGGCCGGCGGGGACAGGGCGGCGGCGGTCGTGGCGGCCAGCGGCGAGAAGACACCGGCCGCGGCGCCGGCCAGGATGCGGGTGGCGAACAGGAATGGAAGCGACGTGGCGAGCGCGCCGGCCGCGTTCGCGATCACGAACGCGACAAGCGCGACGCCGAGCACCCGGCGGGAGCCACCCGGTAGCAGCACGGCAAGCGGCGGCGCGGCAAGCGCGTAGGCCAGCGTGAACGCGGTGACGAGCTGCCCGGCCGCGGCCGGGGACGCGCCGAAGTCGGACGCGATCGGCAGCAGCAGACCGGCGGTCAGGTAGGCGTCGGCGCCGAGCGCGAACGTGCCCAGGGCGAGGACTGCGGCGGCACGCACCGGATCACCGCCGACGCACGGGAGCGCGCCCGGGGATCGGGGCGGGGAAGGCGCCCACCGGACTACCGGAGCGCCTGGCGGGGCAGGTCGGCCAGCTGCTCGGTGAGCGTGCGGACCGCCTTCCAGTGCCGGGGCTCGTCGAACGGCACGCCGGGATACGCGGTGTCCAGCACCACGTGGCCGATGCCGAGCTCGCGCAGGCGTACCAGATCGCTGTGAATCTGATCCGGAGTCCCCTCGCCCGCCAGCCGCTGGTGGTCGCCGAGCGGCGCGTCGGTGAGACGTAGCTTGATCCGGGGGGCGGTCTCGGGCGTGGGCCGGCCGAGCCGATCGGCAAGCGCGGCCAGCCGGGACACGCCGGCGACCAGGTCCGGCATGGTGAGCGAGGTGGGGTGCCAGGCGGTGCCGTGCTGGACCGCGCGGCGCATCGCGGCCTGACTGTGCCCGCCGATCCACAGTGGTGGGCGGCGGCGCACCGGGCGCGGCGCGGTCCGGACGTTCTCGAAATTCACGAACCGGCCACGGTACGACGTGAGCTCCTGCGTCCAGAGCCGGGTCAGCGCCTCGAGGTGCTCGTCCATCAACTCCCCCCGGCGGGCGTAGTCGAGGCCGAGCGCGGCGAACTCCTGGGGCGCCCAGCCGGCGGCCACCCCGAGGATGAGCCGGCCGCCGCTGAGCTGGTCGAGGGTGGCGGTCACGCGCGCGGTCTGCAGCGGGTGCCGGTACGGCAGGATCAGCGCTGTGGTGCCGAGCTGCGCGGTGCGGGTGATGCCGGCGAGCCAGGCGAGCGTGGTGAGCGGGTCGTAGAACGGCGCGGGGAACAGGCGCGCGACGTCCGGGGTGACCGCCACGTGGTCCGACATCATGATCGAGTGGAAGCCGGTCTCCTCCAGCCGCACGCACCAGTCGTGCAGCCGGGCCGGGTCTGCGGACGGGCCGAAGTTGGGAACGTTGATACCGAATCTCATGCGAGGGCTCCTGGGCGCGGCGAGGACGGATGCGTGGGGCGTGTCCGGTAGCCGTTCGGGATCCACCGGACACGCCCCGGGCCGGGCGCCATGCGAGCGGCGCCCGGCGATGATCGGGCGCGCCGCTCGGGGAGGCGGCGCGCCCTGGGACGGTCAGCCGCGCGCGTCTGCGGCAGCGGCGGCAGCGCCGGAGGCCGCGGAGGCGCCGGAGGCCGCACCCGCGCCGCCGGGCGCCGGAACCGCAGCAGAGGCCGGAGCGACCGGCTTGCGGCGGACGAAGTAGATCGCGGCCAGCACCAGTCCGGCACCGGCAAGCACCGGCCAGCCGAGCGGCTCGCCAAGCACGATCGCGCCGAGCAGCACCGACACCGGCGGGAACAGGTAAGTGACTGTGGACGCGACAGTGCCGCCCTCACGCACGATGAGCTGGAAGTTGAGCACGTAGGCGAGGCCGGTGCAGACCACGCCGAGCACCAGCAGGCCGAGCACCGCGTCAAGCCGCAGGTCGATCGCGCGCAGCCCGCCGAACGGCAGCGCCGGCACCATGAGCAGCGTCCCGGCCGTCAGCTGCGACGCGGCCAGCACCAGCGGCGGCAGGCCGCGCCCGGCCAGGAAGCGTCCCATGTAGGCGAAGCTGGCGCCGAGGCTGACCGTGCCGACTGTGAACGCGATGATTCCGGCGGTGCTGTTGGTGTTCCCGGCGTGCCAGGGCGCGGCGATCAGCACGGTGCCGGCCATGCCGAGCGCGAGCCCGAGCGCGCGCCATCCGCCGAGTCGCCGTTCCTGGCGCCAGAGCAGCGCGACCACCACCGTCCACACCGGCGTGGTCGAGTTGATCACGCCGGCCACGCTTGACGATGCGGACTGCTCGCCCCAGGCGAAGAGCGTCCAGGGCAGCGCGTTGCCGAGGAACGCCGCGACGAGCAGGTGACCCCAGAGCGTGGCGCCGGTGGGCAGCCGCTGGCCGCGGGACCAGACGACGGCAAGCAGCACCAGCGCGCCGAGGGCGAGCCGGGCGAAGACCATCTGGACCGGCGAGAAGCCGTACCCGGTGATTTTGATCCAGAGAAACACCGACCCCCAGATCAGGCCCAGCAGACCAAGCCTGAGCAGGCTCGATTTGGACACGGTCGTCTCCTCACGAAGCGAAGTCGCGGGCCGTCGCGGCCCGCCGACTCATGCTCACGCGGGGTGACCGTGCAGGTCCATCGAGACATTGTGCTCCGGACCGTTCAGCAGATCTGCATGATGCCGGAGCGCGCCGAGCACTGCCGCGAGGTGCGGCGCCTCCTGGCTGCCGCGCCGGAGCACCGCGGTGATGTGCCGGGACGGCCGGTCGGTCTCCAGCTTGCGGATTGTCACGCCAGGCCGGGCCGCGACGCTGGCGAGCCGGGAGACGAGCGCGACGCCGAGCCCGAGCGCGACCGCGGCCGTCACCCCCTCCCAGTCGCCGATGCTGTGCACGACGTGCGGGGTGAAGCCGGCGGCGGCGCAGGTGGCCATCGAGACGTCCAGGCAGGCGCCGGCGCGCGGCAGGATCCACGGCTCCTCGGCGAGCTCGGCGAGGGTCACCTCCGGCGCCGCGGCGACCGGATGGCCGGCCGGCAGCGCGATGTCGAACACGTCGGTGAGCAGCGGCTCGCGGTGGAAGCGGCGGTCGGTGGCGGCCGGGCCCTGCCGGGACTCGACCATCAGCACCACGTCCAGCTCGCCGCGGACAAGCAGGTCGAGCGCCTCGGGGTGCTCGACCTCGAGCAGCCGCAGGTGCAGGTGCGGCGCGGTGTCGCGGAGCGTGGCCAGCGCGGGCAGCGCCAGCCCGGAGATGGTGGCGGCGAACCCGCCGAGCACGACCCGGCCGGCCGGCGCGCCGGTGGCGGCCGCGATGTCGGCCTGGGCCAGCTCCAGCCGGGCGAAGATCTCGTCGGCGTGCCGGAGGAGGATCTGCGCCGCGTTGGTCAGCCGCACGCGGCGGCCGGCGGACTCGATCAGGGGCGCGCCGGCCTCCCGGCTGAGCGCTGCGAGCTGCTGAGACACGGCGGACGGCGTGAGGTGCAGCGCGGCGGCGACGGCGGTGACCGTGCCGCGCCGGCTCAGCTCGCGCAGCACCCGCAGCCGGCGGACGTCGAGGTCATGCATAACCCCAGGATAGGCCACCCGAACGCGTTCATTTTCCGTTAAAACCACTGACATGTGATGCCCGCCACACAGCTTGTCTGCACTCACCGTCACCAATACAGTGCATATTCGTGACGGCAGCGCCGTGTCCGGAAACGGACGTTTTCCGGCCAGCAATGCAGCGTCGTCAAGGTCGGCGATAAGGGCAGGCACGGGGGTCCCGAATTGCCGATTGCTGGACATCCGTCGGATTTCTGACAATGTTCGTGCGGCTCCCGTGCGCGCACCGAAAGCTCGGCGCATTTGCACACTCGATGCGCCGGCCCCGCTGGGAGGCGAGGATGCAATGGTATGCGGTGGAGATGTCTTTCTACGCCGACGAGAGCCTGCGACGGCAATGGCGTCCGGCACATCGTGATTACTGGCAGGGACTGGCCGACCGCGGCGTCCTGGTCGGCGGCGGCCTGTGGCCCGATGGGAACGGCGGCCTGCTGATGTGCCGCGCCGCCGACGAGGAGGCACTGTGGTCGATCCTGCACGCGGATCCCTACGCGATCGGCAGGGTGATCACCAGCGTGCGCGTGCGCCGGTGGAACGTGCAGATGGGCGAACGCCTGCTCGAACCACCGGAACCCGCGGCCCATCCGCGAGAACCGGACCTGACACCGCATGAGCACCGGATCGCGCGCCTGGTCCTGGACGGCAAGACCAACCAGGAGATCGCGCGGCAGTTCCAGGTCTCCTCGCGTGCCGTCGAGCTTCACCTGACGAGCATGTACCGCAAGCTCGGCATCTCCCGGCGGGCCCAGCTGGCCCGGGCACTCTCCGTGGTGGCCCTCGCCGTCTGACCGTTTCGTGCGAAGAGCCCGGTGATATGCCGGGTTCTTTTCACGTCCGCTTCATTTCCCGTTCGCATTCTCCGCGATTGCGGTGACTGCGGATTTCCGTAGTGCCTGCCCCTCGTCGCGAATCTACGCTCGAAAAGCGATCGACGAGGGAAGGAAAACCGTGACCGACAATAGGACGCCGCGGACCGCGGTGGTGCTGCCACCCGCTAACGCCGCCGTGGAACCGGAGTTCGGAACACTGCTTCGGAATCTCGCACACGTCTATTCTTCGCGATTTCCCGTCTTGCCCGGAAAGACGCTCCGGGAACGTCTCGAAACGTATAACAAGATTATTCCGGAGATGCTCGGCGCGTTCGGCACCCTGCGCCTGGACGCGGCGGTCATCGCGTGCAGCGGCTCCCACTACCTGTTCGGCCCGGACGAGGACCGCGAGCTGTGCGCGCGCCTCGGCCGGGAGTTCGGCTACCCGGTCGCGTCCGCGACCGTGGCCACGCTGGACCTGCTGGGAGCGATCGGCGCGCGGACGATCACGCTGGTCTCGCCGTACGAGCCGTGGCTGACCGAGCTGTCCGTGAGCTACTGGCGGGCGGCCGGCCTGACCGTCGACCGGGTGATCCCGATCCGGGCCGGGCAGGCCTTCTCGCCGTACGACGTGACCACCGACGAGCTGATCGCGCAGGTGGACGCGGCACAACCGGCCCGGGACGGCGTCTTCTTCCTCACCGGCACCGGCATGTTCACGCTGGACGCCGTCGAAAGGCTGCGCGAGAACACCTCCCGCACGGTGCTGACCTCGAACATCGCCGGCTCGTGGTGGGCGCTGCGAGCCACCGGGCGGACCGCGCCGACCGGGCGGACCGCGCCGGCCGGGCCGCTGAGCCGGCTGCCGCGATGACCGACGTGCTGATCGCCGGCGCCGGACCGGTCGGCCTGACCTGCGCACTCGCGCTGGCCAGGCGCGGTGTGCCGGTCACCGTGCTGGAGCGCGGGGCGGCGCTGTCCCAGGCGTCGCGGGCGTCCACCTTCCACCCCGGCACACTTGACCTGCTGACTCCGCTCGGCGTGACACCGGAGCTGATCGCGGCCGGACGGGCGGTCGACCGGGTGCAGTGGCGGGACCTGTCCGGGCGGGTGCTTGCCGAGATGGACTTCGCGCTGCTGGCCGGGCTGACCGGGCATCCGTTCCGGCTGCACGCGGAGCAGACAGTGCTGACCCGGCTGCTGGCCCGGGAGCTGTCCGCCGTACCCCATGCGCGATTGATCTTCGATCGTCCGGTGCGGGACGTGGCCGCCGCCAGGGCTGAGTTCGGTGCCCGCTACCTGGTGGCGGCGGACGGCGCGCACAGCACGGTGCGGGCCGCACTCGGGATCGGCTTCCCGGGCGCGGACTACCCGCACTACGCGCTGCGGGTGATCACGCGGACGCCGCTCGACGAGGTCGTGCCGGGGCTGGCGGCGCTCGCCTACGTGCGGGACAGCCGGCTGTCGTTCAGCGTGCTGGGCCTTCGGGACCACTGGCGGCTGATCTTCCGGATCCCGGCGGGCACCGATCCTGACCAGGCCATCCGGCCGCAGGCGGTGCGCGACCTGGTCCGGCGGGCGCTGCCCGGCCGGGACGTCGGGATCGAGGACGCGCACACATACCGCGTCGCTCGCCGGGTGGTGGACGGCTATCGGCACGGTGACGTGTTCCTCGCCGGGGACGCCGCGCATCTGACCTCCACCGCGGGCGGCCTGAACATGAACGCCGGGCTGCACGACGCGGTGACCCTCGCCGGCGTGCTTGCCGATCTGCTCGGTGGCGCGCCGGACGTGCGCGCCGACGCCTGGGCCGCGAGCCGTCGCGCCGCGCTTGTCGACACGGTCCTCCCGCTCAGCGAAGCGCGAGCGCGCGGCGCGGACGGCAGCGGCCCGGAGACACGCGCCGCCGTGGAGGAGGTGATCCGCACCGCCTCGGATTCCGGGCTCTCCCGCGCCTATCTGGCCCGATCGTCCCTGCTCACCGCGTGAAGGAAGAGCACATCATGCGACTCTGGTTCCAGAAACACACCGTCGCCGGACGGCTTCCCCTGCTTGACAAGTGGTACGACGACCACCTCGCCGCGCTCGTCGCGCCCGGCACCACAGTGGACATCCACACGCTGCCCGAGGGCACGTACGGCGATGACACCCCGTTCGACCTGGTCGGCTTCGGCAGCCTGGCGCTGCGGTTCAACGGCTACTTCGGCGAGACCGCGCTGACCGCCGAGCGCGAGGGCTACGACGCGTGGATCATCGCGGCCGGGCAGGACCCCGGGCTGCGGGAGGCGCGGACGCTGGCCACCATCCCGGCGCTCGGCTATACCGAGACCGCCACGTTCCTTGCCGCGATGCAGAATCACCGGTTCGGCGTGCTGGGCTTCATGCCGAAGCTGCGCGAGCCGATCACCGACAACATCACCCGGCAGGGTCTTCGGCATCTGCTCTCCTCGTACGAGATCGCCGACGACGGCGCGCAGGCCGTGCACGCGGCGCTGAACGGCGATTTCGCGCTGTTCCTGGAGACGTTCGGCCGGGCCGCCCAGCGCGCGGTGGACGCCGGCGCGCAGTTGCTGATCCCGGCCGAGGGCATCCCGAACGAGATCTTCTGGCACCTCGGCGTGCACGAGCTGCACGGCGTGCCGGTCATCGACCCGGCCGGCCTGGCCGTGAAGGCCGCCGAGCTGCTGGTGCAGGCGAACACGTCCGGGATCTTCGCCCGGACCGGGGCCGGCTACTGGTTCCGCCGTCCCGAACCCCACGTCACCGAGCACGTCGAGCGCGTGTTCCAGGGCAACCTCATCGGAAGGGCCTGACCGTCATGACCTACTCCCGCATCCCCACGACGTACACCAACGGCGGCGACAGCGGGCACCCGCTGCACCGGCCTCGGCGGCTGCGGCGCACGCCCGCGCTGCGCCGGCTGGCCGCGGAGACCACAGTACGGCCGAGCAACCTGGTGCAGCCGCTGTTCGTCCGGGAAGGGCTGACCGAGCCACGGCCGATCGTCTCGATGCCGGGCGTCTACCAGCACACCCGGGACAGCCTTCGCAAGGCGGCGGCCGAAGCGGTGGCGGCCGGCGTCGGCGGGCTGATGGTCTTCGGCATCCCGGAGACGAAGGACGCGCTCGGCACCGGCGCCTCCGACCCGGACGGCATCGCCCAGATCGCGCTGCGCGACGTGGTGGCCGAGGTCGGCGACGAAACCGTGGTAATCAGCGACATCAACCTGGACGAGTACACCACGCACGGGCACGTCGGCGTGCTCGGGCCGGACGGCGACGTGGACAACGACGCCAGCCTCGCCCGGTTCGCCGAAGTGGCGGTGGTCCAGGCCGAGGCCGGCGCGCACATCGTCGCGCCGAGCGGCATGCAGGACGGCCAGGTGCGGCACATCCGCGAGGCGCTGGACCGCGCCGGGCACGGGTCGGTGGCGATCCTCGGCTACTCGGCGAAGTACGCGTCCAGCTTCTACGGCCCGTTCCGGGACGCGGTCGAGTCGTCGCTGACCGGCGACCGGAAGTCCTACCAGCAGTACCCGGCGAACACCCGCGAGTCGCTGCGCGAGGTGGCGCTGGACCTCTCCGAGGGCGCGGACCTGGTGATGGTCAAGCCCGCCTCGCACTACCTGGACATCGTGCGGCTGCTCGCGGACTCGGTGGACGTGCCGGTCTCCGCGTACCAGGTCTCCGGCGAGTACTCGATGATCGAGGCCGCCGCGGCCCGGGGCTGGATCGACCGGGACAACGCGGTCCTGGAGAGCCTCACCTGCCTCTACCGGGCCGGCGCGACCGTCCTGATCAGCTACTGGGCCACCGAGTTCGCCACCAAGCTCTCCCGTTAGCACTGGATGTGAACTGACATGTCAGAACAGAACCTCAATCTCGTCGTCGTCGGGCTGAGCCACGCCAGCGCCCCCGTCGACCTGCTGGAACGAATAAGCCTGCCGGAGGACCGGGCGGTGGCGCTGCTGCAGTCGGTTCCGCACGGCGCGATGCTGCTGTCCACCTGCGGCCGGGTCGAGCTCTACGCCGAGTCCGCCGATCCCGGCCGCCTGCCCGGTCTGCTGGCCGCGCAGACCGGTCAGGCCCTCGAGGACCTCCGCCCGCACATGTACGTGCACACCGCCGAGCGCGCGGTCGAGCACCTGTTCACCGTCACCTCCGGCCTGGACTCGGTGGTGATCGGCGAGGATCAGATCCTCGGCCAGGTCAAGGACGCGCTGGAGCGGGCGCAGGCCGTCGGCACCTCCGGCCAGGTGCTGCACCAGCTGGTCCAGTCCGCGCTGCGTACCGGCAAGGCGGTCCGCACCCGTACCGGGCTGAACAAGGCCGGCCGGGACCTGGCCACGGTCGGCATCGCCCGGTTCGAGGAGCACATCGGCTCGCTTGCCGGCCGGCATGCGCTGATCATCGGCGCGGGCTCGATGGCGGCGGTGGTCGCGGCCGCGCTGCGCCGGGCCGGCGTGCGGCGCTTCGACGTGGCCAACCGCAGCCGGGAGCGCGCCCAGCACCTGGCGGACACCGCGGGTGGCCGCGGCACCACCCTGGACGAGATCCCGTCACTGCTGCCGGACGCGGACGTGGTGGTCAGCTGCGCCGGCGGCACCGACGTCGTGCTGAGCGCGGCCACTGTCGCGGACGCGCTGGCCTCGCGCGGCGACCGGCCGCTGTTCGTGCTGGACCTGGCGCTGCCGCGCAACGTGGACGCGGCCGTCGGCGACCTGCCGGGGGTGGACTTCGTGGACCTGCGCGTGCTCACCGACGCGTCGCCGGAGACCGAGGCGGCCGCCGGGTCGGCCGCAAGCGTGGAAGCGGCCGAGTCGCTGGTCAGCGCCGCGGTCGAGGAGTTCATGATCAGCCAGCGGACCGCCCGGGTCGGGCCGGTGCTGGCCGCGATGCGCACGGCCGCGAGCACGGCGCTGACGGCGGAGCTGACCCGGCTCACCCGCCGGGTGCCGGACCTGGACGCGCACGCGCACGACGAGATCGCCCGTTCGATGCAGCGCGTCGTCGACAAACTGCTGCACCAGCCGACGGTACGCGCCCGGCAGCTGGTCGGCCGGCCGCAGGGCGACGTCTACCTGGGTGTGCTCGGCGAGCTCTTCGCACCCCACGACGAGAACGAGGTACTGGTGTGAACAACCTGTCCGCCCTCTGGTCCGCGTCCTCGGTCGCGGTCATCGGCGCCACCGAACGGCCGGGCGCGCTCGGCCGCAAACCGGTCGACTACCTCATCCGGTACGGCTATCAGGGCCGGATCCTGCCGGTCAACCCACGCTCGTCGCAGATCCTGGGTCTGCCCGCCTACCCGAGCGTCCGCGAGGCGCCCGGCCCGGTCGACCTCGCACTGATCATGGTCGCCGCGGACCGGGTGCCGGCCGCGGTCGACGACTGCGTGGCCGCCGGCGTGCCGGTCGCGATCATCGCCTCGTCCGGATTCGCCGAGACCGGTGCGGAGGGCGCGGCGCTGCAGGCCGAGGTGGTGGCCCGCGCCCGGGCCGGCGGGCTGCGCCTGGTCGGCCCGAACTGCATCGGCGCGGTCGGCTTCCGGCATCGGGTGCTTGCCACGTTCAGCCCGCTGTTCATGGCCGAATCGGTGCCCTTCGAGCCGGGTGGCCTGGCCGTGGTCAGCCAGAGCGGCGCGCTCGGCTTCGGCGTGGCAAGCCTGGCGCTTGAGCGCGGGCTGCGGCCCGGCTGGGTGGTGAGCACCGGCAACGACGCCGACGTCACCGCGATCGAGGTGCTCCGCGCGCTGGCCGAGGAGCCGGAGTGCACCGGCCTGCTCGCCTACCTGGAGACCGTGCCGGACGTGACCGCGCTGCGCGAGCTGGCCGCCAGCGGCAAGCCGGTCGCGCTGCTCAAGTCCGGGCGCAGCGCCGCCGGGAGCCGGGCCGCGGCCTCGCACACCGGCGCGCTCGCCACCGACGACCGGGTGCTGGACGGCGCGCTGCGCCAGTACGGCATCACCCGCGCCGACGACGTGGACGACCTGCTCGACATCGGCCGCGCGTTCAGCGGCCCGCACCGCCCGCGCGGAGGGCGGATCGCGGTGGTGACCACGTCCGGCGGCTCCGGCATCCTGGCCGCGGACGCGATCGCGGAGCAGGGCCTCACGCTGGCGCCGCTCTCCGAGGAGACCCGCCGTGAGCTGGACGGGATCGTGCCCGCGTTCGGGTCGGCGGACAACCCGATCGACATCACCGCGACCGTGCTCAGCGACCCGACGCTGCTGGACCGGTCGCTTGACGCGGTGGCCCGGGACGACACGGTCGACCTGATCATCGGGGCCTTCTGCGTGATGGCCGGCCCGGACGTCGACAAGGCGGTGACCGCGTTCGGCCGGGTCGCCGACGCCTACGGCAAGCCGGTCCTGGTCGCCCGCACCGGCGCGGACTTCCTCGCCCCGGACGCGCCCGCCCGGCTGCGTGCCGCGGGGCTGCCGGAGTTCCCGTCCCCCGCCCGGGCGGTCCGGGCCGCGGCCGCGCTGGCCACGGCCGTGTCCGGCGCCGGTGCGGCCGTACCCGCGGTCCCGGCGCCGGACGGCGCGGTGCACGCGGTGCCGGCCGCCGACGCCACCGAACCGGCGCTCAAGCGGCTGCTGGCCGGAGCCGGTCTGCCGGTGCCGGACGGCACATCGGTGACCACCGCGTCCGACGCGGTCGCGGCAGTGACGGCGCGCGGCGGTGTCGCGGTGCTCAAGGCCGTGGTGCCGGGCCTGTTGCATAAGACCGAGGCCGGTGGCGTCGCGGTCGGCGTGACCGCGGACCGGGCCGCCGAGGTCTTCGCCCGGCTGGCCGCGCTCGGCGGCACCGTGCTTGTCGAGGCGCAGGCCCCGGACGGCGTCGAGATGATCGTCGGCGTCCGGTCCACGCCGCTTGGCAATGTGCTCACTGTCGGCGCCGGTGGCATCTTCGCGGAGGCGCTTGACGACGTGGCCTGCCGGCTGCTGCCGCTGCGCGCCGGGGACGCGGAGTCGATGATCGCCGAGCTGCGCGGCGCGCGCCTGCTCGACGGCGTGCGCGGCCGCCCGGCCGCCGACACCCCCGCGCTGGTACGGGTGCTGGAGGCGCTGTCCGCGCTGACCGCCGACTGGCCGGCCGGCTTCGAACTCGACCTCAACCCGGTCCGGGTCCTGGCCGACGGCGCGCTCGTGCTTGACGCGGCCTACACACTCACCAAGGGAGACCGCGCATGACAAGCGCCGTTCTGACGCGCTCGCAGGAACTCTTCGACCGGGCCCGGGCGGTCGTGCCGGGCGGCGTCAACTCGCCGGTCCGCGCGTTCGGCGCGGTCGGCGGCACGCCACTGTTCATGTCGTCGGCGTCCGGCGCCTGGCTCACCGACGCGGACGGGCGCCGGTACCTGGACCTGATCTGCTCCTGGGGCCCGATGATTCTCGGGCACGGCCACCCCGCGGTCGCCGAGGCGGTGCGTGAGGCCGCCGCGCGCGGCACCTCGTTCGGCACGCCGACCGAGGGCGAGGTGCTGCTCGCCGAGGAGATCACCCGCCGGATCGCGCCGGTGGAGCGCGTCCGGCTGGTCTCGTCCGGCACCGAGGCGACCATGTCCGCGGTCCGACTGGCGCGCGGGTTCACCGGCCGCCGCAAGGTGATCAAGTTCGCCGGCTGCTACCACGGGCACGTGGACGCGCTGCTGGCCCAGGCCGGCTCCGGCGTGGCCACGCTCGGCCTGCCGGACAGCCCCGGCGTGACCGGCGCCGCCGCCGAGGACACGATCGTGCTGCCGTACAACGACCTGGCCGCGGTGGAGGCGGCGTTCGCGGCCGCGGGCGGCGAGATCGCCGCCGTGATCACCGAAGCCGCGCCCGGCAACATGGGCGTGGTGCCGCCGGCGCCCGGATTCAACGCCGGACTGGCCTCGCTCTGCACCCGGCACGGCGCGCTGCTGATCTCCGACGAGGTGATGACCGGCTTCCGGGCGGCCCGGGCCGGGCACTGGGAGCTGGACGGCGCACGCGAGGGCTGGCGCCCGGACCTGCTCACCTTCGGCAAGGTGATGGGTGGCGGCTTCCCGGCCGCCGCGTTCGGCGGACGTGCCGACGTGATGGCGCAGCTCGCCCCGGAGGGCCCGGTCTACCAGGCCGGCACACTCTCCGGGAACCCGGTCGCGACCGCGGCGGGCCTGGCCACGCTGCGCGCCTGCACGCCTGACGTCTACACCCACCTGGGCCGGGCCGCGGATACGGTGGCCGGGCTGGTCTCGGACGCGCTGTCCGCGCAGGGCGTGGCGCACCGGGTGCAGCGGGCCGGCACGCTCTTCTCGGTCTTCTTCACCGACCGGCAGGTGACCGACTACGCGTCCGCGAAGGCGACCGAGACGTTCCGCTACCGCCCGTTCTTCCACGCGCTGCTCGACAGTGGCGTCTACCTGCCACCGTCCCCGTTCGAGTCCTGGTTCGTCTCCGCCGCCCACGACGACCAGGCCTTCTCCCACCTCGCGGCCGCACTTCCGTTCGCCGCGCGGGCCGCCGCGGCCGCCACCGCCCAGGAAGGAACCGACGCATGACAGTCGTCTACACCGCAGAGGTCAGGTCCGCCGGTGACGGCCGCTCCGGCACCGCTCGCAGCACCGACGGCCACCTCGACGTCACGCTGGCCCCGCCCGCGGAAACCGGCGGAAGCGGGCTCGGCACCAACCCGGAACAGCTCTTCGCCGCCGGATACGCCGCCTGCTTCCACAGCGCGCTGCGGCTGAGCGCCCGCGAGGCCGGCGTCGCGGTCCCCGGCAGCGCCGTCCACGCGTCGGTCTCGCTGATCCGCGGCGACGACGGTTACCACCTCGCCGTCGACCTGACCGCCGTCCTGCCCGGCCTGAACGCCGATGTGGCAGCCATGCTCACCGCCCAGGCCCACCGCCGCTGCCCCTACTCCCGCGCCGTCCAGGACAACATCACCGTCCAGATCCGCGCTGTCGACCACCAGCCGGCCTGAGCGGCACGTGCCGGGCCTGATCATCATGGGCCCGGCACGCGCGCCGTCAGCGCAGGTGGCGGATGGTCAGAGCCGGGTCGGCGGCGATCTCCGACTCGGTGAAGCGGTCAGTCACCCACTGCTTGGCCGCGTACAGCCTCGTCTGGTCGGTGTGGTGCGGGGAGGTCGGGTTCGCCGACTGGCCGTAGGTGAGCAGCGTGCGCCCCTTCGGCCCGTGCCGGGTGAACTCGACGGCCAGCACGAAGCTGGTGCCGTGCTGCACGCCGGAAGGCGGGGTCAGGTTGGCGGTGATGACGTTGAAGCAGCCCTCGCGGCCGTCGCAGCCGTGCACGCCGATGCCCTCGTACTGCTGGACATCCGTCAACCGTGCGCCCACCGTCGGACCGAGTGCCTTGACGCCGTCCGCGAACGCGGTGGCCACGCCGGGCAGCGTCGCGTCGAAGTCGCGCGGGGTGTGGACCGGGTCCGCCGGGTCGAACGGCGTACGCCACGGGCTGGTACGCAGCCGCAGGATGAACGCGCGCCAGACGACCGCGCCGCGGGCCTCCAGGTCACCGCGCGTGTCCCAGCCGCCGAGCGTGGCACAGGCCTCGGACACGTCGACGGCGCTGCCGTCGGAGGCGGTAAGCGCCGGGTTCGCCCGGCAGAGTGCCAGTACCGACTGCACACCCTGTTCCGCGGTCAGATTGCGGTTGTTGAGCAGCATCGCCTGGAGGTCGGCGAGCGTGAAGCCGCCGTCCGCGACACCGTCGCCGATCATCTGCAGGCCGAGCCGCGTGCGCGGCGACCGCTCGGTGCCGGTGGACCCCACGATCGACGGGTAGCCGGTCAGCGGCGCGGCCGGGTTCGCAAGCCACGGGCTGTCGTTCATGTTGCTGACGTAGTCACGGCGGAACAGCGCCGGCAGCCGGCCCGCGCCGAGCAGGCCGGGCACCGGCGCGTCCGCGTCGGTCCCCCAGCCGCAGGCGGCACGGGAGCCGTCGAGCACCTGGATGCCGTCCACGTCGGCCAGGCCGCAGCGGGCGATCAGCTCGTCGGTGACGTGCGGGACGACCTGCAGGTCGCCGTAGTAGGCGGTCCCGGTCGCGTCGGCCGCGGTCGTGTTCACCCACGGTGAGGCAAGCAGCCGCGCCTGGACGTCGCGCAGCTCGCGCACGCTGCGGGCCTTGCCCATGCCGAGCCACTGATCGACGGTACGCAGATTGCCCGCGTTCGCGCTGCGCAGCTGGAACGCCTGCGCGGTGTCCCAGGGGAGCAGCCCGGGGACGGACACGATCGGCCCGTCCGGCGTGCTCCAGACCGGCTGCGACACGGTGGTAAGCGTGCCGTCGTCCTGCCGCACGGTCACCGTGACCGGGTCGCTCCTCAGCGCCTTGACCTGCCCGTCCACCACGTACGACCGCGGGTCGCCGGGGGTGAGCGCGAGCCGGTGCAGCGTGACTGTGGTGGCGGTGGAGACGGTGTGCGACCAGGCGACCCGGTCGTTGTGGCCGATCGCGACGGCCGGCATGCCGGGCAGCGTGGCACCTGTGACGTCGAGTTCGCCCGGGATGGTCAGCTGCACCTGGTGGAAGCGGTTCGGGCCGTTCCACGGGAAGTGCGGGTTGCCGAGCAGCATGCCGGTGCGGCCGGTGGTGGCGTCCGCGCCGAGTCCGACCGCGTTGCTGCCCAGCCCGTCGCCGTTGCGTGACGGCATCGCGGACGGCGTGCTGCGGGAGGCCTTCGCGGCGACGCCCGGCGGCTGCGCGGCCGCGATCAGCTCGGTCAGCTCCTCGCTACCGGCCATCTCCGCGATCTGCTGCACCCGGCGCCAGATGTCCAGCTCGGTGATCGGGCGTACCCACGCGGCGCCCTTGCAGGCGGACTCGGGCAGGTTGCCGACGCCGGTCTCGCGCAGGTAGCGGTTGTAGCCCTCGGCGTAGCCCCGGGCCAGGTCGCGCGCGTTGCGGGACGGCCCGCCCGGCGCGGTGAGCTGCCGCTCCACCACCCGGTTGCCGAGCAGCCAGCGGTGGTACAGGTCAGACTCGAGGTTTCCGGAGCCCGGCCCGAAGTACCGGGACGACTCGCCGTCCAGCCCGACGATCTCGATCGCCAGCAGGCACAGATTGTCCTCGGCGAACGCATAGCCGGCCCCGACGCCCGCGCCGTGGTAGGAGCCCGCGCGCACGTGCGGCACCCCGAACTCGGTGCGCCGCAGCGTCGCCCCGGCACCGCCCGCCACCGCCGGCGCCGCGCTCGCCATCAGCGCGGTCACGGCGGCCAGCGCCACAATCGATCGTCCCGTCCGTCCGAACATGGAACCCTCATCCCCGGCCGACCATCGGCCGCCGTCCATTATGAACACCGGGCGACCGCCTGCGATCAGGGAAAAGCCTTAGGGATGGCGGCGGCGATGACCGCGTGCCCGGCGGCGTTCGGGTGGTCGCCGTCCGCCGCGAGCAGCCCGGTCGGGTCGGACCGGCCGTCCACGCCCTTGAACAGCGGGTAGGTGGGCACGAAGGACGCGCCGCCCGCCTCGGCAGCGGCCGCCAGCGCGCGGTTGGTGTCGTCGGTGGCGATCGCGGCCTCCACATCCTCGCCGGGGGCGAACTCGGCGGCGTCGCCGTCCTGGACGACGTTCCAGTAGCCGAGCACCATGACCGGCAGCGCGGCGCCGGCGACCGCGTGGATCTCCCGGACCGCCGCTGTCACGTTCTCCTCTGTCCGGCCGGAGATCTCGGCGTAACCGGAGGCGCCGGCGCCGGGGAATCCGTCGGCGGCGTCGTTCGCCCCGACCATGATCAGGACCGTGGTGGCGTGGCGGAGGCAGTCCTCGGCCTCACCGGACCGGATCTGCGCGAGCACGTCCGCGGAGGTGTAGCCGTCAGCGGCCAGATCGATCGCGCCGGCACCGGCGTACAGCCGGGCGGCGTACAGGTCGGGGAACGGCACGCAGTCACAGGCGGTGCCCGCGGGGACGGAGTCACCTAATGCGACGACGAGGGGTGCGGGCGCGGCAGCGGTCGACGCTCCGACCGGCGGCGCACAGCCGGCCACCAGCAGCACGACTGCCACCAGAGCACACAGGCGACGGCTCACGCAGTGTCGTCCAGGCGGTAGCCGACGCCCCGCACCGTCACGATCGTCTGCCTGTCGAACGGCCGGTCGACCTTGTCCCGCAGGTAGCGGATGTACACGTCGACCACGTTGGAGCCGCCGTCGTACGCGAAGTCCCACACGTGGTCGATGAGGTGGCTGCGGCTCAGCGTCTGGCTCGGCCGCCGCATCAGCTCGTGCAGCAGCATGAACTCCTTCGCGGACAGCTCGATCGGGATGTCGCCGCGGCGGACCGCGCGGGTGGCCGGGTCGAGCACGAGGTCACCGACGCGCAGCTCGGCCGGGCGCTCGGCCGGCTCGCGGCGGGTGAGCGCGCGCAGCCGGGCCAGCAGCTCCTCGAACGCGAACGGCTTCGTCAGGTAGTCGTCCGCGCCCGCGTCGAGGCCCTCGACCCGGTCCGTGACGCTGTGCCGCGCGGTGAGCATCAGCACCGGCACCCAGAGCCCGTCGTCCCGGATGCGCCTGCACACCTGGAAGCCGTCCGGCGCCGGGATCATGGCGTCCAGCACCACCACGTCGTAGTCGTTCTCGGTGATCTTCCAGATCGCGTCGGTGCCGGTGGCGGCCGTGTCGACCGCGTAACCGGCCCGGCGCAGCCCGCGGGTGAGCATGCTCGCCATCGCCGGATCATCCTCGACGACAAGCAGCCTCATGGTCCCAGGATAAGGTTCGATCACCACGTGTGACCCTGAGGAGGCGAGCACCGGTGCCACGATCACTGCGTACCCGCCTGGTGCTGATCTTCTCGGCCGGCACGGCCGGGGCGCTGCTGCTGTGCCTGTTCCTGCTCGGCCTGGTCCTCGACGACCAGCTCGGCAACGCGGTCGGCGCGGACCTCTACGACCGCCGTGACCACCTGCTGACCGCGCTCGAGGAGGGCGACACCGGACCGATCCGGCACGACTCGCTCGCCCAGCTCTACGCCGAGGACGGCAGCCTGATCACCGGCTCGCCCGCGCTGGCCCGGCACCGGCTGCTCACGCCCGCGCTTGCCGCCGCGCTCACCGACGACACGATGCTCGACATCGAGCTGCCGATCGGCGCGGGCCGGACCGTGGTGCCGGTGTCGATCCTGGCCGTGCCGGTCGGCGACGGCTCCGGGAACGTGCTTGCCGTGGCGACCGACGCGGAGATCATCGAGGGTGCGACGGACCGGCAGTGGATGGTGCTGCTGGCCTCCGCGCCGGTCCTGATCGCCGGCCTGGTCGGCGCCGGCTGGCTGCTGGTACGCGCCGCGCTGCGCCCGGTGGAGGTGCTCAGCCAGGAGGCCGCCGCGATCTCCTCGCTCGACAGCGACAGACGGCTGCGGCCGGTGCCGGGCGACGACGAGCTGGCCACGCTGGGCCGCACGCTGAACCGGATGCTTGACCGCCTGCAGACCGCGTTCGCCCGGGAGCGGACGTTCGTCGACGACGCAAGCCACGAACTGCGCACGCCGCTGACCGTGCTGCGCGGTGAGATCGAGCTGGCGCTCGGCGCGCTCGACGACCGCGACGAGGTCGAGCAGTCGCTGCTCGCCGCGCGGGAGCAGACCGACCGGCTGATCCGGCTGACCGAGCACATGCTGCTGCTGGCCCGGCACCGGTCCGGTGAGGTCGTCGCGGACCGCCGCCCGGTCGACCTGCTGGACCTGGCGTCCGAGGAGGCGCGGCTGCTCGGCCCCACGCTCGGCCTGGACATCGAGGCCCGCGGCGAGCCGGTGGTGGTGCCTGCCGACGCGGACCGGCTGCGCCAGATCCTTGCCAACGCGGCCGCGAACAGCGCCGCCGCCGGCGCGACCCGGCTGTTGTTCCTGATCGAGCACGAGCACGCGGGGGTACGCCTGGAGTGCGCCGACGACGGGCCGGGCGTCCCCGGCGACGTGCTCGGCAGCGTGTTCGAGCGTTTCGTCAGGGGCGATGCCGCCCGTGGCGCCGGCGGCTCCGGCCTGGGCCTGTCGATCGTCCGCGCGATCGTGTCCGCCCACGACGGGCGGGTCGAGGTGCGCAACGGCCCGCCGCTCGGCGGCGCCGTGCTCACCGTCCACCTGCCCGCCTGACCCGGTCACGGCACTGGCCGGGCGAGGCGCGCGGACAGCCAGCCGAACGCGGGCCGGGCCGACGCGGACCAGGTCTGCGCGTTGTGCCCGCCGGTCTCCACGAACGCGGTCGTCACAGTCATCGGCGCCTTCGCCAGGCCGCTCAGGTCAGTCGCCGCGCGCATCGCGGTCCGGTCCGTCTTCGCGCACGCCAGGTAGAGCGAGACGGCCGGGACCGGCAGGTTCCGCAACCGCCAGGTCAGGTCGTAGGTGGTGTGCTCGCTGCCGTCGCCGACCGCGATCCCCGGATCGGCGTACCCGGACAGGCTGGCCGCGGCCGTGTACTGCCCGGGATGGCGCAACAGCAGGCTCGACGCGCAGAATCCGCCCGCTGAGTAGCCGATCAGGCCCCAGGAACCCGGATCGTCCCGCACCGGCAGCGTGGCCCGGGCGAACGCAGGCACATCGGCGGTCAGGAACGTCTCGGTCTGCGGGCCGCCGGCCATGTTCGTGCACTCGGTGTCAAGCGACGGCTTCGGCGTCTGGTAAGGGAACAGCACGATTGTCGGCGCCATCCGCCCCGCCTCGATCTCCTCGTCGAGCAGCGTGATCGCGTCGAGCCCGTTCAGCCACTGCAGCGGCGACGCCGGATAGCCGTGCAACGCCTCGATCACCGGGTAGCGACGCCCGTCGCCCGGCTGGTAGACAGCCGGCAGGTAGGCATACATGGTCAGCGTCAGCCCGCTCGCCGGCCCCGCCACGGTGAACGTCTCGATGTGCCCGCCGTTCTCCCGCCGCCGCTGCGGCACCGCGGCCGGGTCGGCTGCCGCCGGCGTGCCGGACACGGTCAGCGAGGCCCAGCTCGGAACGGCGTCCACCTGCCGGTTCAGCCAGATCAGACCGGTACCCGCCGCACCCGCAACACACAAGATCAAAATCATTCCACGGTACGCGAAGCGCCGCCTGCCCGTGGCCGAGTCCCAGACCGCACCGAGCGTGACCGCGGCGGTGAGCGCCACACCGAGCGCGACCAGCTCAGCGGCGAGACTGTTCGGCGCCATGCCGCTCCCCTCCTCGATCGGCCGGTCCGGAGGTGGTGCCGGCGGCAGTACCGGCCGCGGCGACGGGCACCAGCGGCGGCGGTGTCTGTTTGACCGCCCAGTCGATCGCCGCGGCCCGCGTGCCCTCCCACCGCACAGCGACCCCCTCGGGCAACGCAAGGCCACCCGGCATCGTGCTGCCACCCGTCGGCGTGCTGCCACCCGGCGTGCTCCCGTCCTTCGGCCGCACGCCGATGATCGCGACAGACGGGTACCGCGGAGCTGCCGCGCCGATCACCGGGACCGCCACGGCGGTGGCCAGACGGGCTGGCACGACCAGGGCCCACCGCTGCGTGGTGACCCGGAGGTCGTGCCCGGCCGCGGCGGGCAGCCCGGTGGCGAGCACCTCCGGCGGGGTGGACGGCGCCACCGGCACGGTGATCAGCACCGCGTCCCGGCCGGCCGTCTCCGGTGCGGCCTCGCCGGCGCCAAGGCTCAGGTCCGTCCCGTCGTGGCCGGGCGCATCTCCGCTGTCCACGACGATCACCACGACCGGATAGACCCGATCCGGGTGCGCGCCGTAGTCCGCCGGCATGGTCACGGCCGGCGCGCCCGCGAGTCCCCACTTCTCCCAGCCGGCCGGCCGCCAGGCGAACGTCCCCCCGGGCGGTGGATCATCTGCCAGCCCGCCGTCGAGCGCGCCGGCCGGCGTCGGATGCGCGACAGGCCCGTTGTCTCCGGCCGCAAGCAGCGCCCCCCACGTCGGATAGAACTGCTCGTGGCGGTTCGCGTACAGGCCGCAGGTCAGGATCAGCAGCGCCTCGGTGAGCAGCACGCCGAGCGGCCGGATCAGCAGACGCCACCGCCCGCCCCGGCGCCACAGCAGCACTGTCGCCCCGAGCGCGAGGAGCGTGATCGACGCCGCGAGCAGGATCAGCGGCTTGCCGGTGAGCGACATGCTGGGAACTGTGGCAGCCGGACGATGAGATCTCGATGAGAGCGCTTTTCATCGTCCTCTCATCGTCGGCTCCCTAACGTCTCGTGGTGCGATCGCCGAACTACGACCGGAACGGAAGCGACGATGAGTCAGCCCGACACTGACACCCGCACGTCCTGGCAGACTCACACGTCCTGGCAGAAGAGGCCGCCGCGGCGGCGCGCGCTGGTCGCCCGGGCGGTGCAGCTTGCCGGTCTGTTCGACATGTGGGCGGCGTTCGCGCCACGGCGGCACGGCCGGTCGCTTGTGCTTGAGTTCCTGCCGACCGCGGGGCTGCTTACCGCGCGCGTCTCACTGCTTGTCGGCGGCGCGCTGCTGATCTATCTGGGTGCCGGGCTGCGCCGGGGCAAGTACCGGGCCTGGCAGCTCGCGACGACTGTGGTCGGGCTCGGCTTCCTGCTGCAGCTCGGCCGTCCGCCGGGCCCCGGTCCGGCCGTGGTGTCCGTGGCGTTGTTCGCGCTGCTGATCGCGGCACGGCACGAGTTCCGCGCGCCGTCCGGGCGGACCAGCCGGGTGCGGGCACTGGCCGTCGGCGCCGGCTTCCTGACGACCGGGTTCGCGGTCGGGTTCCTGGAGATGGCCACCCGGCTGCATCGGCTCGCGCCGGGCACCGGGCCGGGCGACTGGGCCGCGCACTCCGCGCTCGGCCTGATCGGCGTGACCGGCCCGGTGCGGTTCGTCTCACCGATGGCGGCGCTCCTTGTGGACTACACGACAGGCGCGTTCGGCCTGCTCGCGCTCGCCGCCACCGTCGTGCTGCTGCTGCGGCCCGGGTCACGGCGCCCGGCGCGGACCGCCGCGGACGAGTCGATGCTTCACGATCTGCTGGCCCGGCACGGTGCGAAGGACTCGTTGAGCTACTTCGCGCTGCGGCACGACAAGTCGCTGCTCTGGGCGCCGAACGGGTCGGCAGTCATCGCCTACCGCGTGATCAACGGCGTGAGCCTTGCCTCGGGCGACCCGATCGGCCCGGAGTCCGCGTGGCCGGACGCGATCGGCGCCTGGCTTGCGGACTGTGCGGCCTACGGCTGGACGCCGGCCGTGCTTGGCTGCGGCAACTCGGCGGGCCGGGCGTTTCGCAAGCACGGGCTGGACGTGGTGGAGCTGGGCGACGAGGCGATCCTGGACGTGTCCACGTTCTCGCTGCAGGGGCGGCCGATGCGCGGTGTCCGGCAGGCCGTCAACCGCATGCAGCGCGCCGGGTTCACGTGCACAGTGGACCGTCAGCGGGACCTGCCGGCCGACGTGCTGGCCGGCGTGGTCCTGGCCAGCGACCGGCTGCGGGACGGCGGGGTCGAGCGCGGCTTCTCGATGGCGCTGTCCCGGATCGGCGAGCCGGGCGACGGCGACTGCCTGCTGGTGATCAGCCGGGACGCGACCGGCCGGATCCGTGGCGTGCTCCAGTTCGTGCCGTGGGGCGCGGACGGGCTCTCGCTTGATCTGATGCGCGGCGACCGGGAGGCGGGCAACGGCCTGACCGAGCAGATGGTGGTGTGCGCGGTCGAGGCCGCACCCGCGCTCGGCGTCCGCCGCGTCTCCCTCAACTTCGCGGTGCTGCGGTCGGTCTTCGCGCGGGCGGACGAGTTGGGCGCCGGGCCGGTGCTGCGCGGCTGGCACCGGCTGCTGCGGCTGGCGTCCCGGCGCTGGCAGATCGAGTCGCTGTACCGGGCGAACGCGAAGTACCAGCCGGACTGGCAGCCTCGCTACCTGTGCTTCCCGACCGCCCGGGACCTGCCCCGGATCGCGATCGCGGCGTTGTCCGCGGAGTCGTTCCTGCCTTATCCCCGGCGCGCTCCGGCCGAGGCGCCCCGGCCGGAAATCTCGCGGACACTCGTCGATCGATGATCTGACACTTGTCGATGGATGATATAGACGTAGAGGCTAAATGAGGTGGAAGGTTGCCGGGCCCGCGCACCGTGCGGGAGCGCGCGGACCCGGCAACGTCACCCGACCGGCGCGGTGGTGGGGTGCAGCCAGCAGGCGACGGTACGGGTGGCCGCGTCCGGCGCCTCGGGGGGCGGGCCGAGGGGCGGCAGGTGCGTGCCACACGGCTCGAATGCTTTGGGGCAGCGCGGGTGGAAGGAACAGCCGCGCGGCATCGCACGCAGGTCCGGCGGCGAGCCGGGGATGCCGGTGAGCTCCCGCTTCTCACCACGCAGCGCGGGGAACGAGTTGAGCAGCCCGTGGCTGTATGGGTGGAGCGAGTCGCGGTAGAGCGCGGCGGACGGCGCCTCTTCGACGATCCGCCCGCCGTACATGATGGCGATCCGGTCGGCGAACTCGACGAGCAGCGACAGGTCGTGCGTGATGAACAGGACGGAGAAGCCGAGCCGTTCGCGCAGTCCGACGAGCTGCCGGAGGATCTGTCGCTGCATGACCACGTCGAGCGCGGTGGTCGGCTCGTCCATGATGACGACCTGCGGTTCCAGCGCCAGCGCCATCCCGATCATGACGCGTTGCCGCATGCCGCCGGAGAGCTGGTGCGGGTAGGCGTCCAGCCGGTCCGCCGCGATCCCGACCAGGGACAGCAGCTCGCGCGCGCGGGCGGTCAGCGCGGCCCGGGACAGGCCCGGCGTGTGCGCGCGGATCACGTCGGTGAGCTGCTGCGAGATCTTGTGGACCGGGTTGAGCGAGTTCATCGCGCCCTGGAACACGATCGACGTCTCCGCCCAGCGGAACGCGCGCAGTTCGCGTGGTGAGAGCGCCAGCACGTCGTACGGCTCGCCGTCGCGCGGGTGGTAGACGACCTGCCCGCCCGCGATCACCCCGGGCGGCGGGAGCAGGCGGGTGGCGCCGTAGGCGAGCGTGGACTTGCCGCTGCCGCTCTCCCCCGCGAGCCCGAGCACCTCGCCGCGGTGCAGCGTGAGGTGGACCTCGCGGACCGCGTGTACCGCGTTCTCACCGAGGCCGTAGTCCACGTTCAGGTTGCGGATCTCCAGGACCGGCTCCCGGCGGCGCGGCGTCGGCAGGAGCACCGGCGCGGCTTCTACATCAGTCATGCCAGTTCCTTCTGCTCACGATCAACACCAAGATCAACGGCATTCAGCGGTACGGCCGGCGCGTGCGGGGACACCGGCCGTGCACCGAGCGGCGTCGTCTTGAGCACGGGCGTGAAGCCGACTCTCATCCGTACCGTGTGGCCGGAAGCGGTTTTGATCTTCGTTTTTCCCGCGGAACGCAGGCGCGGGCTGACGAACTCGTCGATGCCGAAGTTGACCAGCGACAGCGCGGTACCGAGGATCGCGATGGCCAGGCCGGCCGGGACGAACCACCACCAGGCGCCGGACGCGAGCGCCTGCTGGCCCTGCGCCCAGAACAGGATGGTGCCCCAGTTCCACTCGGAGACCGTGGTGATGCCGATGAACGCGAGCGTGATCTCGGACATGACCGCGAAGATGACGGTGCCGACGAAGCCGGACGCGATGATCGCGGTGAGGTTCGGCATGATCTCGAAGAAGATGACCCGCCAGGTGGACTCGCCGGTGGCGCGCGCGGCCTCCACGTAGTCCCGGCGGCGCAGCGAGAGCGTCTGGGCGCGCAGCACCCGGGCGTTCCAGGCCCACGAGGTGAGGCCGATGACAAGCGCGATCATCAGGTCGGTGCTGCGTTCCAGCAGCGACGTGATGATGATGATCAGCGGCAGCGCCGGGATGACCAGGAACACGTTGGACAGCGCGGAGAGCGAGTCGTCAGCGGTGCCGCCGAGGTAGCCGGCCGTAACGCCGACGATCACCGACAGGACGGTGGCGATCACACCGGCCAGGAAGCCGACGAAGACCACGCCGCGCGTGCCGACCAGGATCTGGCTGAACACGTCCTGCCCGAGGTGGGTGGTGCCGAACCAGTGCGCGCCGGACGGCGGCTGGAGCAGGTCGGACGAGCGCGCGGACGCGTCGTAGGGCGCGATCCACGGGCCGATGATCGCCAGGAGCACGAAGAACGCGACGATTGCGACGCCGGTGGCGGCCTTGCCGTTGGCGATGAACCGGAAGTTCTGGCGCTTGGCGGGGGCGACCGCGACGACGGCTGGGGTGCTCATGGGATCAGCCCTCCCTTCGGGTACGCGGGTCGAGGGCGAGGTAGGCCAGGTCGGCGATCAGGTTCGCGGCAAGCACTGACAGCGTGATGACCAGGAACACGCCCTGCATCAGCGGATAGTCCTTCGCGCCGACCGCCTGGAAGAGCTGGAAACCGAGGCCTGGGTACGAGAAGACGATCTCGACCAGCAGCGTGCCGCCGACGATGAAGCCGAGCGACAGCGCGAAGCCCGACACGTTCGGCAGCAGCGCGTTGCGGGCCGCGTAGGCGAGCGCCACCCGGCGTTCCGGCAGGCCCTTCGCGTGCGCGACGGTGATGTAGTCCTCGGCCGCGACGGTGACCATCATGTTGCGCATCGACAGGATCCAGCCGGAGACCGACGAGATCAGGATTGTGAACGCGGGCAGGATGCTGTGCTGCACCGCGCTGCCGATGAACCACTGGTCCCAGGCCGGGATCAGGCCGGGCTCGTAGCCGCCGGACGACGGGAAGAAGCTGCCCGGCCCGGCCAGCAGCGTGATCGCGATCAGGCCGAGCCAGAAGTACGGGATCGAGGAGAGGAACGTGGTGGCCGGCAGCAGGCCGTCGACCCAGGAACCGCGCCGCCAGCCGGCCAGCACGCCGAGCAGCGTGCCGATGATGAAGCTGACCACAGTGGTGATGCCGACAAGCGTCACGGTCCAGCCGATGCTGTCGCCGATCACCTGCGACACCGGCGCCGGGAAGAACGTGAACGACAGGCCGAGGTCGCCGTGCAGCAGCTGGCCCCAGTAGTCCACGTACTGCTGCCAGAGCGACTTCTTCTCGTCCAGGCCGAACAGGATGTAGAGCGACTGGATCGCGTCCGTGTTGAGCTGCCCCTGGTAGCGGGAGATCATCGAGCGGACCGGGTCGCCGGGGATCAGGCGCGGGATGAAGAAGTTGAGCGTGATCGCGGCCCAGGCTGTGAACAGGTAGAACGCGACGCGGCGGAGAATGTGTTTCACTTCGTGGCCTCCGAGGGGTCGTACAGCCAGCACGCGGCCCAGTGGCCGTCCGCGTCGCCCACCGGCAGACGCGGCGGCAGTTCGACGGAGCAGCGCGGCATCACGGCCGGGCAGCGCGGGTGGAACCGGCAGCCGGTCGGCGGCGCGATCAGGCTCGGCGGCTCGCCCCCGGCCCGGTCCTCAGGCGTGTGCGCGGCCGCGGCGTGCGCGGAGCCCTGGATCGTGTCCGGGTCAGGAGCGGAATCGATGAGCAGCCGGGTGTACGGGTGGGCCGGCCGCTGCGTGACGGTCTCACTGTCGCCGCCCTCCACCATCCGGCCGGCGTACATCACCATCGTCTCGTCCGCGAAGTAGCGGGCCGACGCGATGTCGTGCGTGATGTAGAGGATCGCCAGGTGCAGGCGCTCCTTCAGGTCGCGCAGCAGGTTGAGCACGCCCAGCCGGATCGACACGTCGAGCATTGACACCGGCTCGTCCGCGAGCAGCACCTCGGGGTCGGCGCCGAGCGCGCGGGCGATCGCCACGCGCTGCCGCTGGCCGCCGGACAGCTCGTGCGGGAACTTGTCCAGGTACCGTTCCGGCGGCGTGAGGCTGACCCGGGTGAGCAGCGCGTGCAGGCTCGCCTCCAGGTCCGGCCCGGCGTTGCCGTGGATCTTCAGCGCCCGGGTCAGGTGGTAGCGGATCGTGTGCACCGGGTTCAGCGACGCGAACGGGTCCTGGAAGATCATCTGGACCTTCCGGGCGTACGCGCGGAACGCCCGTCCGCCCTTGACCGTGCTGACCTGGCCGTGCAGCCGGATGTCGCCGCCGGTGCGCGGGTAGAGCTGGGAGAGCAGGCGGGCAACTGTCGACTTGCCGGACCCGGACTCGCCGACGAGCGCGGTCACCCGGCCCCGGCGCAGCGTGAGCGTCACGTCGTCCACCGCGTGCACCGCACGGGACCTGCGGGCGAGCAGGTCAGCGAAGCCTCGTCGTACCGGGAAGTGTTTGGTCAGGCCTTCGGCCGACAGCACCGCCGTCGCCGCATTATCGTCACTCGGCGTCATGCCGGGCTCCTCACAAGGTGGTGCTGTCCCCCCTGGGCGGCGGTGGCTCGCCCAGGGAGGACAGCAGGTTCAGCAACTAGGAGTTGGCCGGCTTCAGGTGCAGGATGACGTCGACCGCGTTCGGCTGCGTGGGCTGGGCCGGGCCGTAGGGGTCCTCGGCGGACGGCCAGCCGATCCAGTTCTTCACGTTGTAGGCGCCGCCGGCGTTGTCCGCGCCGACCGGGAGCATCGGCGCCTGCTCGACGAAGATCTTCTGCAGCGTGTTCATGGCCGCGGCGCGGGACGCGTCGTCCAGGGCGTTCGCGTACGCCTCGAGCGCCGCGGTGGCCCCCGGGTTGTCGAACCGGCCGAAGTTGCCGGCCTGCGAGGCCTGGCCGACCGGCTTGAGCAGCTTGCCGTCCATCACGGTCTGGTACATGTCGTACGGGGTCGCGCCGCCGTTTGTCCAGCGGAACGTGGCCTCGAACGTGCCCTCCTCGACCGACTTCTGCCAGGCGTCCTGGGTGGCCTTGTCAAGCGTGGCCGTGATGCCGATCTGGGACAGGTTGTCCTTCACGATCTCCAGGCTGGTGATGTAGTCGGACCACGGCGCCGGGTCGGTCAGCTTGATCGTGACCGGCTTGCCCGTCTTGTCCTTCAGCGTGGTGCCGTCGTAGCTGTAGCCCGCGCCGGTGAGCAGCGCCTTCGCGCCCTCCACGTCGACCTTGTGCGTCTTGCCCTGGTACTCAGGCGCGATGTACGACTCGCCGGCCGGCGTCGGGATGCCGGTGACGGACGTGATCTCCGGGTGGAAGTAGCCGGCCGAGGCCTGCTCGAAGATGTCGTTCCGGTTGATCACCATGCCCATCGCCCGGCGCAGCGTCGCGTCGTTGAACGGCGCCACTGTGGTGTTGATGTACAGGCCGTGGATGCCGATCACCGGGGCCGGGAAGATCTTGTTGTTCTTCGGGTCCTTGTCGATGTAGACCGTCTGGTAGTTCGGGATGAAGACGAAGCTCCACTCCGACTCACCGTTGGCAAGCGCCGTGGTCTGCGCGTTGTTGTCGTTGTACGACGTGAAACGCAGCTCCTTGACCTGCGGCAGCGGCTGCCAGTAACCCTCGGTGCGCACCGACAGCGTGGTGGTCTGCGGCGTGAACGTCTTGAGCGTGTACGGCCCGGTGCCGACCGGGTTCTTGATGATGTCCGTGGCCGGGTCCGCGATCTGCGACCACAGGTGCTTCGGGACGATCGCGATGTCCCGCAGGATGCGCGCCTCGTTGACGAACTGCGGCTTGTCGAACACGATCACGGCCTTGTTGCCGTTAGCGGTCGCGGAGACGATCGGCAGCGCGAACCGGTTGATCGCCGGCGTCTTGCCCAGCAGGTCGAAGGTGTAGGCGATGTCCTCGGCCGTGAACGCCTGGCCGTCCGACCACTTCGCACCTTCGCGGGCGGTCACGGTGAGCGTCTTGAGGTCCGTGCTCCAGCCGAAGTCCTGGGCCAGCCACGGCTTCGGCTTGTCGGCCGGGCGGATCACGTTCGCAAGCGCGAGCGGCTCGTAGATCTGCCAGCGGTAGCCGAGGATCGACGCGGAGGACGACTCCAGGAACGGGTTGTGGTTCTCGGTCTGCGGACCGTTCGGCATGCCGACGTTGAGCACTGTGGCCGCGTCCGCGTTGTTGCGGTTCGCGTTCGGGCTCTCGCCGCACGCGGCCAGCGCGCCGGCCGCAAGCACGCCGGCCAGCCCGATCGCTACGGACCTTCTGGTGAGACTCATGTGGTACGGCTCCCTGTCTTCTCTAACTGATGCCCGGTGCCTGGGCGTGCGGAATCGCGCCACGGCGTACGTACCGCCGCGGCTTACAGTGGTCGTTTATCTGCCGGTGGTGGACTCGCGGGTGACGAAGGTGGTCGGAATCGTGACGGGGTTCGCGGGCAGCGGCTCGCCCGCGAAGTGCGCCAGCAGCAAACGGGCGGCGGCGTCGCCCATCTCCCGCAGCGGCTGGCGCACGGAGCTCAGTGGCGGTTGCGCGTTCGCGGCAAGGGGCAGATCGTCGAAACCGACCACCGCCACATCCCCCGGTACGCTCCGGCCGGACTCGAGGACGGCCTGCATCGCGCCGGTGGCGGACAGGTCGTTGTGTGCGAAGACCGCGTCGAAGTCCTGCCCGGCGCGGGCCAGCACGGCCTCTCGGCCGCACGCGTAACTGAAGTCGCCCTCGAAGACGAGCGCGGGGTCGATGGTGATCCCGGCGTCCGCGTAGGCGTCGGCGAATCCGGCCACCCGCTCGTGCGTGCAGCCGAACTCGTGCTTTCCGGTGATCACGAGCGGCCGGTACCGGCCGAGCGCGATCAGGTGCTCGCCGGCCGAGCGGGCGCCCAGCCGGTTCGTGGTGCCGATGGACGGGAACATGGGGCGGCGTGCGGCCCGGTCGTCGATGAGCACGACCGGCAGCCCGCCCGCGTACAGCTCCGCGATGTAGGCGGTCTGCCCGTCCGGCTCGACGACAAGCAGGCCGTCGAACGCGCGGGCGGAGACCTGCTGCGCGAACTGGCGCATCGAGTCCTCGCCCCGGTTGACCGTGAACAGCAGCAGGCCGTAGCCCGCGGCCTCCATCGCGTCGACCGCGCCCTGCAGCACCTCACCCATCCAGGGCCAGGTCAACGAGGGTACGAGCATGCCGACGATCCTGGTCCGGCCCCGGGCCAGGCCGACCGCCCGTGCACTGGGCACGTAACCCAGCTTGGCGATCACCCGCCGGACCCGGTCCGCGGTCTGTGCGTCGAGGTCGTCCTTGCCGTTCAGCACGCGGGAGACGGTGGTCTTGCTGACGCCCGCCATGGCCGCGACATCCGCGATGGTGATCGTCAATCCACTCCCCTCCCATCTGTGTCTTCACGATTTCCGGCCCGTTCGGAACCGGTTGCGGAAGCGGTTCCGTGGGGGAGTCAACTCCAGTGAGCTGGACCACGTCAATAACGCCGAGGTAACGAACCACACCTAATTTCAAGGCGTGTACAAAGTCTGAGAGAACGCTCTCTCGGAATCGGGACGATCCGCCACCGATCGCCCGGAGCGCCTGCCGCCCGCGATCGAAACGTTATGATTTGGATCTGGCGGTCCGGTCTTGAAGACTGACAATCGTGAGAGCACTCGTGGTGGGTCTCGGCGTTGCCGGCATGGCCGCGGCGATCGCCCTGTCCGGCGCCGGCTGGAAGCCCGTGATCGTGGAGCGCGCAGCCCAGCGCCGCACCGGCGGATACTTCGTGGGCCTCTTCCCGCCGGGCAAGCGCGCCGCCGCCCGGCTCGGCGTCCTCGACCGGCTCCACCTGCGCACCCCCGCCGACCACCGCACCTGGGCGGTCGACGCGGACGGCGGCCGGGAGCGCAGCATCGGCTTCCTCGACCAGCCCGGCCACCCCGAGGGCACGCTGCGCGGCGACGTGGAGGCGGCGCTCTGGGACGGTCTCGACGCCGATGTCCGGTTCGGCGTCAGCCCGATCGCGATCCGGCAGGATCTCGCCGGCGCGCACGTCTCGTTCTCCGACGGCGGCACCGAGTCGTTCGACCTGGTCATCGGCGCGGACGGGCTGCGTTCCACAGTGCGCCGGCTCGCGTTCGGGCCGGACGAGCGGTTCCTCCGCCCGACCAACTCGGTGATCTGCACGTTCTCGCTCACCGAGCCGGTGCCCGGGTTCTCCGCCTCGGACCAGATCGCGCTTGTCGAGCCGGGCCGCGCGCTGTGGGTCTTCCCGTACCGGGACCGGCCGCCGACCGCGCTCTTCGCCTACCGGGTGCCGAACGTCGCCGCCGAGCTGCGGAAGAACCCCCGCGCCGCGGTGGCCGCCCGCTACGACGGGATGCGCGGGCCGGTCCCCTACGCGCTCGACGGGCTGCGCCGCGCGCCGGAGTGCCTGTTCGACTCCGTGCAGCAGGTGCGTATGCGACGCTGGTACCGCGGCCGGGTGCTGCTGCTCGGCGACGCCGCCTGGTGCCTCACGCTCTACTCGGGCATGGGCGCGAGCACCGGCATGATGGGCGCGGCCGCGCTCGGCGACGCGCTGACCGCCCACCCCGCCGACGTCCCGGCCGCACTGCGCGAGTGGGAGCGCCAGATGCGGCCGACCATCCGCACCCACCAGCTCATCGCGCACGTCAAGGGCCAGGGCTTCGTGCCCTCCAACCCCTTCAACCACGGGGTACGCCGCCTGGTCGTCAACCAGGCGGCGAAGCTGCTCCTCCGCTCCCCCGGCCCGGCGGTCGGCCTCAGCGGATAAGCCCGAGGGTGCGGCGCCCGGCAGGTCAGGCCGCGGAGCGGCGGCGCAGAGCCGGCTGTTCCAGCGCCGGTGGCCGGTAGGTCTGGTCGAGCACGCCGATGTCGGTGCCGGGCGGCACGATCTCGTCGACCCGGTCCAGGATGTCCGGGGTGAGCGTGACGTCCACGCCGGCCAGCAGGTCGTCGAGGTGCCGGGTGGTGCGCACGCCGATCAGCGCACTGCTGACGCCCGGGTGAGCGGTGGCGAACGCCATGGCCAGGTGCGTCATCGGCAGGCCGGCCTCGTCCGCGAGCGCGGCGAGCTTCGCGGCCACGCCGACCCGTTGCGGATCGCTGAGGTGCCGCACCATCCCGGACCGCTTCAGGTCGCTCTCCCCGCCCGTGCCGACCCGGCCGGTCAGCAGGCCCTGGCCGAGCGGACCCCAGACCAGCGTGCCCATCCCGAACCGCTGGGTGACCGGCAGCAGCTCCCGTTCGATGCCCCGGTTGAGCAGGGAGTAGACCGGCTGCTCGGTGTGGAATCGGGCGAGGCCCCGGCGCTCGGCGGTCCACTGTGCCTGGACGATGTCGGAGACCGGGGTGCCGGACGCACCGATCGCCCGGACCTTGCCGCTGCTGATCAGATCGGTGAGCGCGCCGAGCGTCTCCTCGAGGTCGGTGTCCGGGTCGGGGCGGTGCAGCTGGTATAGGTCGATGTGGTCGGTCCGCAGGCGGCGCAGCGAGCCCTCCACCGCGGCGACGATCCACCGGCGGGAGGCACCGCGGTGGCCGAGGTGCTCACCGACCGGTCTGCCGAACTTGGTGGCGAGCACGACGTCGTCGCGGCGGCCCTGCAACGCCGCGCCGACGACCTCCTCCGAGTCGCCGTAGGCGTCAGCCGTGTCGATCAGGTTGATGCCGGCGTCGAGCGCGCGGTGGATGAGCGCGGCCGACTCCGCGTGCGTGTTGCCCATGGCGCCGGCCATCATCAGTGTGCCGAGCCCGTAGCGGCTGACCTGGATGCCGGTGCGGCCCAGGGTGCGGTAATGCATGGCGCTGCCCCTCACGTAGGCTAAATGGAAAGCCTTTCCGCAAACCATACGGAAAGCCTTTCCGCTTACGCAAGGGAGGCGTGCCGGTGAGCCGGGACACGACGAGACCGCGGCGGGCCGACGCGCGCCGCAACGTCGACGCACTGCTCGATGCCGCGCGGGCGGTCTTCGACACCTCGGGCGTGGACGCGCCGGCGAAGGAGATCACCGACCTGGCCGGCGTCGGGGTCGGCACGCTCTACCGGCACTTCCCGCAGCGTGCAGACCTGGTCAAGGCCGTGGTGGAAAGCGGCATCGACGCGGTCGCGGACGCGGCGGGCCCACTGCGGGAGGCACACGAGCCGCCGGAGGCGCTGGACCTGTGGATTCACCGGTTCGCCGAACTGCTGGCGACCAAACGGGGGCTGGCCTCCGCACTGCACTCCGGCGATCCGGCATTCGCGGGACTGCCGGGCTATTTCACCGGGCGGCTCAGGCCGATCCTGTCGGAACTGCTCATCGCCGCAGGGGTACGCGAGGACATCGACGCGGAGGACGTGCTGCACGCGATCACGCAGTTGTCCCAGCCGGTGCCCGGGCGAGGGCCGGAGCACGGGCGGCGGATGGTCGGGGTGTTCATCGACGGCCTGCGTGCAAGCCCCTGACGGACGCGTCGGAGACGTATCCGGTCGAGCGTGACACTCATCGCCGCAGCGGCCGGGTGAGGAAGCACATCAGCACGGAGCCGCGCCCGGCACGGACGGCGCGGTGCCTCCTCACCCTGCACCCCACTATCGGGGAAGCTTGCTACCCAGCACGTCGACCGGGGTGATGACGGGGGGCGTGGCCAGCATGGTCTCCGCCGCGCCCAGCAGCGCTGCGGCGATCTCGCCGCCCAGGTGGCGCTGCCGGCCGTCCTCGTCGTCGAAGGTGTCGAACACGCCGAACGCCGTCGCATCCTGACGGAATGCGAACCACGCCACCGTGCCCTGCTCCTGTTCGGCAAGTGCCGCGGCGCCGCGCAGCAGTGCCTCGACCTCGTCCGCGTACTCCGGCTTGGCCTCGATACGCGCCAGCAGACCGATCTTCATGGCCACCACTCCTCTTGCACAGCCAGCCGGCCAATCCGGCATGGCAAGAAATGTAGGTCGGCCCGATCGGGCGCAGCAGTGGCGAAAACGCCAATCCTGATAGCGTTTTCGCCATGAAGGTGTTGCGCAGCACGCACGCGGCGCAGCGATCGCCACCGCATGCACCGGAACGCTGCTGGTTGCCGAGACGGGCATCCTCGACGGTCACGACGCGACAACCAGCTGGTGGCTGGCCCCGACCCTGCGCACCGCCTACCCGAACGTACGCGTCGATCAGAACCGAATGCTGATCACCTCGCGGCTGATCACCACAGCCGGTGCGGCCTTCGGCCACGTCGACCTGGCGCTGTCCGTTGTGCGACACCGCAGCCCCATGGTGGCGGATCTCGTAGCCCGCTACCTGGTGATCGATGACCGCCCCGCGCAGTCCGCCTACATCATTCCGAGCGCTCTGGCGCAGAGTGACCCCGTCGTGGCGGCGTTCGAACGGTGGGCCCGTGAACACCTGGCCGCGCCGATCAGCATCCCGGCCGCCGCCAAGGCCATCGGGGTCAGGGATCGCACGCTGCAACGTAGCGTGCAGCGCACGATCGGCACCTCCCCGATCCGGTTCGTCCAGGACCTGCGGGTCGAACGCGCGACCCACCTGTTACGCACCACGGAACTGTCCATCGACACGATCGCCCGCCGCGTCGGCTACGAACAGCCCAACACGCTGCGGCTGCTGCTCCGTGAACGCACCGGGCAGACCACCACCACCCTCCGCGGAGTCTGACCAGCAGCCTCCCGGCACGGCCGAGCGGGAAACCCGTGTCGCCACACCGCCGATGCCTGTGAACCGTCAGCCAAGAAGCCACTTCTGGTTGGCCGTGCCGCCGCAGGCCCAGATCTGCAGGCGCGCGCCGTCCACCGCCGCGTTGTCGACCACGTCCAGGCAGGTGCCGGAGCCCGCGTTCACCAGGTCGTTCGCGGCCGTGTACGTCCAGCGTTGGGCCGCGCTGCCGTTGCAGGTGTAGAGCTGGACGCGGGTGCCGTTCGCGGTCGCGCCGCCGGTGACGTCCAGGCACTTGCCGAGCGCGCGGATCGAGCCGTCCGCGGCGCGCTGCCACTGCTGGTTCGCAGCGCCGAAACAGGTCCACATCTGGATCGGCGTACCGTCGGCGGTGTTGCTGTCGACCACGTCGAGGCAGCGGCCGCCGAGCCCGGTGATCCGGTTCGTCGCGGTGGTCGTGCCGGACCAGGTGAACGTGGCAGTGGTCCGCGCCGGGAGCGTGTAGGTGGACGACTGCCCGCCCCAGACCACCTTGACGGACTGCGCAGACGTACCCCCGTTGTGGGCGATCAGGGCTTTTGATCCGTCGGGGTTGCGCCAGGCGACGTTCTGGACGGTGCCGTTGGCGGCGGAGTCGATGCGGCGGGCGCCGGGCTTGACGAACTTGGTCAGGTGACCTGTCGTGTAGTACTCGATTGTGTAGTCGACCTGGCCGGCGCGTGCACCGCCCTCCTGAACCGTGATCAGGCCGGTGCAGGTGCCACAGCCGCCGTTGTGCGGGCCCATGTTCTGGTTCAGCGCGAGGCTCCACTTGACCACGCTCGACGACCAGTTCCGCGCATAGTTGACGATGTCGGCCAGGTCCTCGTTGTGCTGGTTGGTGATCCAGGTGCCGCCGGAGTGCTCGGTGCTGAACTGCGTGACGCCCGGAAACGCGTCATGGACCTGGGTGCCCACGGCCGGATCGCCGAAGTAGCCGTGCCAGGCGATGCCGCCGAACAGCGGGTCGTTGCGCACACCCGCGTCGGCCAGGATCGCGGCGCCGAAGTTGGCGTAGTCGCCATAGTTCCAGTCGTGGATCAGGATCTTCGTGTTCAGGCCTGCCGCGCGGAACGCCGGGTAGACGAAGTTCTTGGTCAACTCGACAAGGCCGGACGGGTTCCAGCTCATGCCCGGGTAGTTCATCGCCGTCGGATTGGCCGCCTGGCAGCAGTTCGGCTCGTTCTGCACGGAGATGTAGTCGACGGGCACGCCCGCGGCCTGGTAACTCTGCACGTACTTGACGAGGTATTGGGCGTAAAGGGGGTAGTACTCCCACTTCAGATAGCCCATCTGATCCATCCGCCCGTTGTCCTTCATCCAGCCGGGCGCGCTCCACGGCACCCCCTTCACCCGAAGAGCGGAGTTCAACCCCTTCGCTTGTACGGTCAGCAGCCGCACGTTCGCGTCGTAGCCGTTCGCGCCGAAGTCGTTGAGGTCGCAGCAGGTGTCGTCAAGCGAGACGTTCCCCGGCCGCGACAGGTCCGATGCGCCGATCGGATTCCGCCCGAACGACAGCCCGATCCCGTCCGTGGGGCTGAAAAGCCTGCGCATCACATCGTCCCTGGTGGCCGCGCTTATCGCGCCGCCGCGCAGCAGATAGGCGGTGGTGTCCGTGATCGACGCGCCGCCGCCCTCGAACACCTGGTACTGCGCGCCCTCGTTGACAGTGATCGTGTGGTTCGCATTCGCGGAGGACGCCGCGAATGCGATCGGCGCCTGCGCCTGCAGGCCGCGGGTCACCGTGCGCCCGCCCGCATCCGACGTGGTGGTCAGGCTGATGTTCACGGTCTCACCCGCGGCCCGCGCCGGCTCCGCCGCCACCCCGGCCCCCAACCCGGCAGCAACCAGACACGACGCAACGATCGCACGCAAGCGTGCATGTGGAGAGTTCATGACCCGTCCTCACATCGATGGATGTGAAAACTGTGTCCGCCATCACGACTTACGTCAAGGCTTGATTAAACCGTGATGACGCTTCCTAAGCGCGTCGAGCCGCTGAGACGGTTCATCGGTGTGCCAGAACAACCAGCCGTTGCCCGAGGACGAATCGAGCGCATCCATCATCGCGGCCGACGGGGAGCGGAACACCGCCCCCGATGTGGTGCGAAGGCTGCCGTCCGCAAGTACCGACGCGAAGTAGGACCGGGCGCCGCGATACCCGACCAGCTGCTGGCCGGCCGCGAGAAGCCCGGTGGAGATCAGATCCGCGAGGTGAACCCCATGGTGAGCGCGCGGCCGCTTCTGCGGGACGGGCGGGCCAGGGGAACCCTTGACGTCGAGGCCGAGCCGGTCGAGCCGCCAGATGCGCTCTGCCATGCGGTGGTACTGGATGCCGCGCGCGCTCACGAAATCCTCGAGAACCTCGCTGCCGGTGTACTCGACGAAGGCATCCGTCAGCTTCTCTTCGGCGATGAATGTCCGCAGCTTGACGTTACCCTGCCCCTTCTGCAGGAAACCGGGATTCAGCACGGCAGCCAGATACATGTCGGACAGGTAGAACGGCAGCTTCTCCGAGAGGAGCTTCCCGCCATAACTGCTGTTGTCCGGCCCGTCGAGCAGGACCAACGCGCCGATGCGGCTGCGTAGGTAGCCGTACTTCCGCGCGTCGGGTACGAGATGGGCGTACTTCGACGCAGTCGCGGTGAACAGATGCTCGATTTCGAAGCCCCGGTCGTTCAGCGGTCGCTTCAGAAGCCGGTCTGTCGGGTCCTCGTCGTCCGCGCCCGTCTGCAGCCACGCGGTCAGACGCGCCAGGAGATAGTGCACGAACGGCCCGTTGTTCCGAAAGCGCAGATCCCTGATGCCTACCAACCGGTCGACCCAGCCCGCGGCCGCCCGTCCGAGCAGGCCTTTGAGCTGCTCCTCCGTACGACAGTGACGGGCCTCGAGCAGGAGCCCGCCCACCTGCTCCCCCACCGCCATCTGATCGCAAGGGTCGTTGTTCAGCCCGTTGGTCACCACAAACAGGTCGATGAAGTTCGCGACGAGCCGAGCCTTGCGCACTCTGGCCGCCGGGGAGTCCGCCGGTCTCACCGCCGCGATGGTCAGATCGAACTGCTCGGTGATCCCATTCGCAGCGTTGAACCGCACCGCCTCCAGACCCTGGACGATTCTGCCTCGCGCCTGCAGCAACGTCAGATAGGTCTCCGACAGCGGGCGCAGTACCGTGCTGATGAATCGCGCGCCGTCGCCCCGGTGCGGCTGGGGCCAGATGACGCGCTGGTGCTCGCGTACCCACTCATGGGTGGCGTCGTTGAGGCTCGGGCCCTTCTTGTCCGTAAGGTCGGCGTAGCGCGCCCGGAACACCGCCTGGACGAAGCCGAACGCCGCGCCCCGCTCAACGGCCTCCAGGCTTGCGACCATCTCGCGCCACTGGGCTTCGACGTCTCGCGGGTCGCCCTCCGCGTCCCTGAGCAGATAGTGCTTGAGGTGGTCCATCGGCGACAGACGCACGCCGCGGTCGTTCATCGTCTGGAACATCTCCTGCGCCCGGTTCCGATCACCCGCGTTGATCGCCACCATGGAGACCCGGTGCAACAGCCAGATGATGAACGGTCCAAGCGCCTCGCCTCGTAGCCGTAGCGGAAAGTGCGCCTCGATGTGCTGATATGCCTGATACACCCGGCGGACATTCGGCGGTTGCCCGTCAGTGTTGAAGGCGCGCCCTCGCACCAGGGCGTCGAAACAGTCGTCGTATACGTCGACGTCCACGGCGAATCGACGGCGAGGAAATACGCCGTGGATGACAAGTGAGCGCAGATCCGCCCCGTCCCCGTATGGACTGTCGGGATCATCCACGAGATGACTGAGATAGATCAGGAGAAGCAGCAGGGTGATGACGCGCTGCTGGCCGTCGGCGAGAAAAGTATCCTCGTTCACCTGGTAGACGATGAACGGCCCCAGAAAGTACGGCTCATAGGCGTTGACGTCACCCGGGAGGTGTTCCTCGCGCCACTGGAGCAGGAATCTCTCAGCCAGATCGGTCAGTAGCCTCTCGACCTGCTCTTCCTCCCAGACATAGTCACGCTGGTAGTAGTCCAGCGAGTAGGAGTTTCCGCGGAAGACCTCACCGATCGGGTATCCGCAGGCGTCTACGATCCCCTTCACGTCACGCCGCTTGGCCATCGGGCGGCCGTCAGGTGGCGACGAGCGCTTTGGCCAGCACCTCCGGGCCGAGGCCGCCGTGCCAGACGTACCCGGTTCGGACCACCCTCACCTCTGCACCCGCGGCTACACGGGCATGCCCGTCGGTCTCGTGCAGCTCAGGGTTGAAGGAGACTGTGTCGCCAGGCGCGGCGATGACGCGGAGGCGTTTGCGCCTCGCCTCCCCGTCGAGCCAGTCGGCCACGTCGGAGATGGTCGCCCCGTCGGCGCGCATCACCTCGACTGAGACCGCGAGGTCCGCCACCAGCGTTGCCTTTTCGAGTTCACGCTGGTGAGTCCAGGAGGATCGGGCCCGGTCTCCACTGGTCTCCTCCGCCGCCAGGCTGTCCTGCACACTCTCGACGAGAGCCTGAGTCAACCAGGCGGGGACGCTTTTCAGCGAGTTGGCGGACAACCGCTCCAGGGATCGCTTGGAAGAACCCGGCGTCAGACGCCACTCGTACTTGTTCTTGTCCAGGTCGATGTTCGGATGCAGTCTGATGTGCGGCTGGAGTTGCTTCCACTTCCGGTCGAGATCGGCTTTGCGCACACCGGCGGAAGTGAGCTCTTTCTTGATCTCGATGGCCCCGATGGGACGCCCCACCGACTTGATGATCTCCAAGAACGCCGATCCGGCATCCTCTCCGAATTGCTTAACCAGCAATGCCGAATCCACGATCCACCGTCCACACCTCAAACCGACCGGGCGTCCCCGATGATAGATGCGATTCCGACGCGATAACGTGTCGGCAGCACGACAGCCGAAACAGCGTCACGATCATCCACTCATCCGCAATGTCGCAGCCCTGGGAAATGGCACGGGATAACCCGTACCGTGATCGAGATTTGGTCGTTATCTAGTGTTTCGGCGGGCAGGTCTACGCAGGGTCCGAACGGGTGTCTGTCCCGCGCCGCCGTCCGCGAGCAGGCGGGCGACCGGGAGGGTGGCCGCGCCCATGGCGACCGCGTCCGGGCCGAGTTGGCACAGTTCGATTGTTGCCTGTTCGAAGGGGCGGTGGAGGGCGTGGGCGGCGACCGCCTCGCGGATCTGGGGCATCAGCTGCTGGCCGAGGGCGAGGCCGGCCCAGCCGCCGAGCACGACGCGCTCCGGGTTGAACAGGTTGACGAGCGTGGCGAGGCCGGCGCCGAGGTAGCCGGCGGTCTCCGCGAGCACCTGGGCGCCGGCCTTGGTGCCGTGGGCGGCGATGACCGCGGCGAGCGCGGACTCCTCGTCGGCGCCGGGGGCGGGGCGGCCGCGGTTGGCCTGGCGGTAGCGGTCGAGCACGCTCTCCGCGCCGACGTAGGCCTCCAGGCATCCGTGGGAGCCGCAGCGGCAGGGGCGGCCGCCGTACACGATCGGGGTGTGGCCCCACTCGCCGGCGCTTGAGTGCGCGCCGCGGTAGGAGGCGCCGTCCGCGATGACCGCGGCGCCGACGCCGGTGCCGACCATGGCGACGACCGCGTGCCGGGCGCCCCGGCCGGCGCCGAACCACATCTCGGCCTGGCCGAGCGTCTTCGCGCCGTTGTCGACGAGCACTGGAATGTCGGTGACCTCGCGGAGCATGGCGCCGAGCGGCACGCCCTCCCAGCCGAGCGTCTGTGCGTGCACGACCGCGTCGGAGTCGACGACGCCGGAGACCGCGACGCCGAAGCCGAGCACCGTGGCCGGGTCGGCGCCGGACCGGTCGATCACCGAGGCGAGGCCGTCGCGCAGGTGGGCGAGTACGCCCTCGGGCGCCGGGCGCATCGACGGGATCGGGTACTCGGCCTTGGCGAGCGGCGTCATGGCCAGGTCGAACAGCTCCACCTGGACGCGGGTCTCGCCGACGTCCGCGCCGACGACGTAGCCGAAGCCGGGCGCGACGCGCAGCAGGATGCGCGGGCGGCCGCCGTCGGAGTCGACCGAGCCGGCCTCCTCGACCAGGCGCTCCGCGACCATCTCGCCGATCAGGTTGCTGACGCTTGCCTGGCTGAGCGCGGTCGCCTGGGCCAGCTCGTGCCGGGAGATCGGGCCGTTGCGGTACAGGTGGCCCAGCAGCACGGAACGGTTGGCGCGGCGTACGTCCCGGACCGTCGTCCGCTTCGGATCCATGGTCGTGCACTCTCGCTTCCACCAGCGGGGGTTACCGCGCCAAGCATGCCGCATGCGCGGTGCCTAAAGCACGAACCCGACCCTTCGGCCCCCTTGAGTCTGACCGGACGCCTGGTTTAATGACGTCGTAAATTAAGTGTTGAAAGATCAAACTCGGAGGACCATCAGTGCGCGAGTTCGCCGCTCTTCCCCCGGCCTTCGTCTGGGGGGCCGCCACCTCGGCGTACCAGATCGAGGGAGCCGTGACCGATGACGGCCGCGCGCCCTCGATCTGGGACACGTTCTGCCGCGTGCCCGGCGCGATCGACAACGGCGACACCGGCGACGTGGCCGCCGACCACTACCACCGCGTGCCGGAGGACGTGGCGCTGATGAAGCGCCTCGGGCTGGACGCCTACCGCTTCTCGATCGCCTGGCCACGCGTCATGCCGGACGGCCGGGGCCAGGTCAACGCGGCGGGCCTGGACTTCTACGACCGGCTCGTCGACCAGCTGCTCGCGGCAGGTGTGAAGCCGTTCGCCACGCTCTACCACTGGGACCTGCCGCAGGCGCTTCAGGACCTCGGCGGCTGGCCGGCCCGGGACACCGCCTACGCGTTCGCGGACTACGCGGCAGTGGTCGCGGCCCGGCTCGGCGACCGGGTCACCGACTGGATGACCATGAACGAGCCGCTGTGCAGCGCATGGATCGGGCACCTGGACGGCAACATGGCGCCGGGCGAGAAGTCGCTCGACCGCGCCATCTCGGCCAGCCACCACCTGCTGCTCGCGCATGGACTCGGGATGGCGGCCGTGCGGGCCAACTCCCCGCGGCCGGCCGAGGTCGGCATCGTGCTCAACCTCAGCCCGATCGAGCCGGCCAGCTCCTCCGAGGCGGACATCGCGGCGGCACACCGCGCGGACGGGCACACCAACCGCTGGTGGCTCGACCCGGTCTTCGGCCGCGGCTACCCGGCCGACATGATCGAGACCTACGGCATCACGCCGCCGGTCCAGGACGGCGACCTGGAGGCGATCTCCGCGCCGACCGAGTTCTTCGGGCTCAACTACTACTTCCGGCAGCTGATCGCGGACGCGCCGGAGGCCCCGGCCCCGCACGGGCGGCAGGTGCCGGTCGAGGGCGCGGTGGAGACCTCGATGGGCTGGGAGGTCTACGCGGAGGGCCTCTCCCAGCTGCTGCTGCGGGTCACCGAGGAGTACCAGGTCCCGAAGATCTACGTGACCGAGAACGGGTCGGCCTGGGTGGACACGCCTGGTGCGGACGGCGCGTTCGAGGACAAGCAGCGCACCGCCTACCTGGAGGACCACCTGGCCGCGTGCGCGTCCGCGGTCGCCCAGGGCGCGCCGCTGGCCGGGTACTTCGCCTGGTCGCTGCTTGACAACTTCGAGTGGGCGTACGGCTACGACAAGCGCTTCGGCCTGGTCCACGTCGACTACGACACCCAGGTGCGCACGATCAAGAGCAGCGGCCACCGGTACGCGGAGATCATCCGCAACCACAAGGCCGAGCTCGCCTGACCGCGCCGTGGGTTCCCCGGTCCCCCGCACCGGGGAACCCGCGCGCACTCACCAGGTCTGGCCGGGCTCCGCCACGTGCCGGGTCTCCAGGAACAGGCGGTACTCGTCGAGGCTGCCGTCCGTCCGGATCCGCTCGGCGCCGGTCAGCTCGCCTGTGACAGGGTCCAGGACCAGCACGATCTCCCCGCCCGTCCAGCCCGGATAGAGCGCGTCCGAGACCGCGACCGGCGTGCTGATCGCGACCCCGGCACGACCGGCCCGATCGACGACAGCACCCCGCCACACCCACTGCGGCTGCGCGCCGGCCAGCGCCCGCAGGAAACGGGCCCGATCCTGCCGGTCCGCGCCGCGCTGCCGGAGCGCGACCGCGATGGTCACGGCCTCCGGTGCGTCCACGGCGCCCAGGCCGCTGACGATCTCGTCGATGGTGAGACCGATCGGGCCGTGCAACCGTCCTTCCTCCGGGACGGAACGGATCTGCATGCCGTCCGGCGAGAGCGGTTCGGGGCTGGTCCCGTACCACGCGTCCCGGGCCTCGACGGTCACGAACTCGACGCGGATCCCGGCCTCTGTCGCGACGAGTGAGCCGGGCGAGTACCACGACCAGGTCTGGTGGGCGATGCCGGAATCCGGTCCCAGCCCCGGCCTGACGGCGGGGACACTCGGACGGGGCTCGGTCAGGGTCGGAAGCGCGGTCCGGAGCGGCAAGAGGGTTCGGGGCGGCAGACCGGTCTCCACCGGAAGATCGCCCTGGATCGGGTATGCGGAATGCGGCGACAGCACTGTGTTCGCAGGCGATCCGGTACGCGGCGGAAGCGGGGTGGAGGTCACCCCAGGCGTTCCCGGCGAAGGGGGAAGCGGGGTGGACGTCACACCTGGCGTTCCCGGCGGCGTCGGAAACGGGGTGGAGGTCGCACCTGGCGTTCCCGGCGAGGGAGGGAGCGGGGTGGAGGTCGCACCTGGCGTTCCCGGCAGCGGGAGGTCTGACGAGGCGACAATCACCGTGCGACGCCAGGCTCGGCCGTGAACGGCCGTGTACGTGCCCGCCCCGCCCTCAGACGCGGACGGCGTGAGCCGGTCGGCCAGCTCACGCAGCCGATCCGCCGCCGGCCCCCCGTCCGCGCCGAACTCGAACGCCAGCGGCGCCAGCACGTCGCTCGAGCGCGGGTCGGTCAGCGGCAGTCCGGAGACCTCCGTCCCGCCGCCCGGCAGGAGCGTCCGTGCGGCAACCACGCTGCCCGTGGCGACCGCGGCAACTCCGGCGGCGGCCCCCACAAGCACGGACCGGCGCGCCAGCCGAGGACCCGCGACGGTCCGGGGCGCGGGCGGGTACCCGGCCCGTACCGGCACGATCACCTCGGGCGCGCTCTCCGCGCGCGTGATCAGCGCGTGGACCGGCATCGGCGGCACCGGGTCCAGACCGCGTGCCGGGTCGGCGGGACCGAGCAGGTCACGGATCTGCTGAGCGGGCGTCTTCATCGGCTTCCTCCCGATTCTGGGGCGGCTACGGCGTACCCTCGTGGTGTCTTCTTCTGTGGGGTGGCGAGCGCGGCGGTGAGCCGGCGGCGGGCGCGGTGCAGGCGGACACCGGCCGCGGTACGGGTGCAGCCGAGCACTGTCGCCGCCTCGGACACGCTCAGTTCCTCCCAGCCGATCAGGCGCAGAATCTCCTGGTCGGGTTCGGGGAGCGTGGCGAGCGCGGCGCGAAGGTCAAGCACGGCAGCGGGTTCGCTCTGAAAGGCCTGCTCCGGTACGTGTGCGACGGGCACCGCGGCAGTCAGGTCCGCGCGGCGGCGGTTGGCGAGCACCCGGCGGGCCACGCCGTAGAGCCACGGCAACGGCGTCGCGGGTACGTCGGCGCGACGACGCCACGTGATCACGAACACGTCCTGGGCGAGTTCCCTGGCCGCTTCCGCGTCGGGTAGGCGGCGCACCCCGTACCGCATGATTTGCGGGTAGAAATCCGCATAAATGGTGCTGAACCAGGCCTCGTTTCGCGGATCAGGGTCGGGTGGTCCCATGCAACATCCTCCGGCGGCTGAACGGACACGGTCTCACCCCTCTCTGTGTCGCCATGGGGCCCAGGTATTACCGACTATGCTCACCGGCCGTGAAGAACGACTCCGCGCTCTCGACCACCCACTCCCCTCTGCCGGGGCTCGACGGCACCGGGCCCGGCGCCCGGCTGACGTTCTACTGGGGGCCGATGGACTGCGGAAAATCCACGCTCGCGCTGCAGATGCACCACAACCACGGCCGCCAGGGACGCCGCGGCCTGGTCCTGACCCGCAACGACCGCTCGCTCGGCCCGAAGGTCACCACGCGTATCGGCCTCGCCCAGGACGCGATCGAGGTCACCGACGAGCTGAACCTGTGGGACCTCGCGTACGGCAAGGTCGACTACCTGATCTGCGACGAGGCCTGCTTCTACACCCTCGACCACATCGAGCAGCTCGCCGACCTCGTCGACCGGGCCGGCGTCGACGTCTTCGCCTTCGGCCTGGCCAGCGACTTCCGCTCCCGGCTCTTCCCCGCCTCCCAGCGCCTCTTCGAACTCGCCGACGAGGTCCACCGCCTCCAGGTCGAGGTTCTCTGCTGGTGCGGCCGCCGCGGCAACCTCAACGCCCGCATCGTCGACGGCCAGATCGCCCGTACCGGCGAACAGGTGGTCATCGGCGACACCGCCTCCCGCGCCGAGGTCCGCTACCAGGTCCTCTGCCGCCGCCACCATCGCACCGGAACGCTTGACTGACCGCAGAACCCGCTCCTCCGCGGGCTTTCTATGCTGGGCCGATGTCTTCGGTTGTGCGTCTCCGCTCGCTTGTGCCGCTGACCGAGGTGGAGCTCGGGCGGCTGCTGGTGGGGCTGCCTGCGGAAGTGGTACACGCGATCTGGCTGGCTACCGGAGGGTGGCCGGAGGCGGCGATCGACCTGGCCACCGGGGCAGCGTCCGCCGGTTCCGCTGAGGATGAGACGGTCGACGCCGTGGCGCGGCTGGCGTTGCGGGTGCCGGCGCGGGGCGAGTTCCTGGTGCCGGATGTGGCGGTCATCCGGCTGCTCGAGACGGTGGCCGCGCAGCCGCTGCCGGGCGCGGTCCGGGCGCGGGTGCTGATCCGGCTCGCCCGAGAGCTGCTCGGTGACCCGTCCGCGGTGGGCCGGCGTCACGCGCTCGTGGCCGAGTCCGTCGAGCTGGCGCGGGCGGCGGACGAGGCGGGTGTGCTGGCCGAGGTGCTTGACGGACGGCTGCATGCGCTCTGGGATCCGGCCGCCGCCCTGGACCGGTGGGAGACCGCGGCGGAGATCGTCGAGCTGGCCCGGCGGGCGGGCGACGCGAGCCTGGAGCTGCGCGGGCTGTTCTGGCGGTTCACCGCGCTGGCCGAGCTGGGCGACCTGGACGCGGCCGAGGCGGCGCTTGTCACCTATGCCCGCACCGCCGAGTTGGCCGGTGAGGTGAGCGCCCCGGTGATGGTGCTGGCGCGGCAGGCCGTGTTCGCGCTGGTCCGCGGCCGTTTCGAGCTGGCCCGTACGCTCGCGGATGAGGTGACGGCCGCCGGGCGCCGGGCTGGTCTGGCCGACACCGAGCGGCTGTCGGCGATGCTGACCGGGATGCTCGCGATGCTTCACGGCGATGCGAACGCGCAGGTCGCCCCGTTGCGGGAGCTGGCGTTGCGAATGCCCGGCCACTTCTTCGAGGCCACTGCCGCCCGGGCGCTCGCCGAGGCCGGGCGCGACGACGAGGCACTCCTGGAGCTGGACCGGCTGCTGCCCGCGGTACTGGCCGGGAGCGGCCCCCGATGGCTCGGCGCGGTGGCCGATCTCGCCTTCGTGGCGACGGCTGTCGACTCCCCTCGGCCCGCGGCGATGAGCAACAGCGCACCGCCGAGGGCGGCGAGCGACAACCCAAGACCCGAGGCGACGGGCAATGGGGTACGGCGTGAGGCGGTGCGGAGACTGTATGAGGCGTTGCTGCCGTATCAGGGGCGATTGGTGGTCTGGGGCGGCGCCAACATGATCACCGGGCCGGTCGACGAACTGCTGGGACGCCTCGCGCGGCGGCTCGGGCAGGCGGAGGAGGCCCTGGCGCATCTCGATCGGGCGTCGCAACAGGCGGAGCGGCTGGGCGCGCTTCCGTGGCTGGCTGCGGTGCTCGCGGCACGGCAGCGGCCCGGCGACCGGGAGCGGTCACACGACATAGCGTCGCGGCTGGGCATCAGAGTCGGCCGGGTGGGAACGGTCAGGAGTCGTTCCGGGGCAGAGTCGCAGGCGACCGGGCCCGGGCCGCAGGGTCCCGGCGCAGACCAGCAAGGCGTCGACTGGCAAGGCGTCGACCGGCGAGGTCTCGACGATGAACGCCGAGGAGCGGATGACGCCGCCCTTCACCCGGACAGCCCGTTGCGTGGCGCGGCGGGGGCGCTGCTCGGCGTACCCACGCGGGATCTTGCTCTGGATCCGGCTGGGGTCGAATGGGGGCTTCTGCGGGATGGGGAGGACTGGGTTGTGGAGGCGGGGGTGGAGGTGGCGCGGCTGCGGGATGTGCGCGGACTGCACTTTCTGCGCACCCTGCTCGCCGTGCCCGGTCGGGAGCTCGCCGCATTGGACCTGGTGGCGGGCGGTGCCGGGCTGCTGGTCCCAGCCCCGGACCCGCTGCTGGACGCCGCCGCCCGCCGCGCCTATCAGCGAAGGCTCACGGAGCTTGAGGAGCGTCTTGACGCAGCCGACCGCGCCGGCGACGTCGCCGGGGCCACGGAGGTGACGCGGGAGCGGGCCGCCCTGGTGACCGAGTTACGGGCGGCTACCGGGACGGCCGGGCGGCCGCGGCGGCAGAGCGCGGAGGCGGAACGGGCGCGGGTCAATGCCACGAGGGCGATCGGTGTCGTGCTGCGCCGGCTGGACGCGGTCGTGCCGTTGGCCGCGGCCCATCTGCGGGCGTCGGTACGGACCGGTGGGCGGTTCCGTTATCAGCCGGCGCCGGGTGGGCCGCGGCGCTGGCGGGTGTGATCCGGGCGACGAACGGGTTGTTCCGTGCCGGGTTACGCCACTCCGGGTATGACTGATCTTCTGCTTGTGCACGGGCTGACCTACGACCACCGGACCTGGGGGCCGCTGCGCGACGAGCTCGGCCCGGAGTGGCGGGTGCGCGCGGTGGATCTGCCGGGACACGGAGATGCGCCTCGGCTCGGCTCCTATGCGATGCGGGACGTCGTCGAGGTCGTCCATGAGCAGGCGAAAGACCTGACGGAACCGATCGTGGTCGGGCACTCGGTCGGCGCGATCATCGCCACGGCGTACGCGGCCGCGTATCCGGCCGCGGCCGTGCTCAACCTCGACCAGCCGTTGCTGCTCGGGCCGTTCGGGGCGGCGGTGCGCGCGGCCGAGCCGGTGCTGCGCGGCCCGGACTGGCGCACGGTCTGGGACCGGATGCTCGCCGGCATGGGCATCGACGCGCTTCCGGACGACGCGCGCAGGCTTGTCGAGACCGCGACGGATCCGCGGCCCGACCTGCTGCTCGGCTACTGGGGTGAGATCCTGCGCCACTCGGATGCGGAGATCGCGGAGCAGCGCCGGGCGGAGTTGGCGGCGATCGCGGCGCGCGGCATCGGCTACCACCTGGTGACCGGGAGCGAGCCGCCCGCCGCGTATCTGGCGTGGTTGACGAACCTGGTTCCGGACGCGGGCGTGACAGTGCTGCCGGGCGGTCATTTCCCCCATCTCGCCCATCCGGCCGCGGTCGCCCGCATCCTGGCAGCTCTCCGGGCCGGCCGGCGCTTATGATCTTGCGGTGCCACGACCCCGGGTGATGCTGATCGGTCTCGGCGGGACCATCGCGATGGCCTCGTCCGCCGGGGCCGTCGTGCCCGCGCTCGGAGCGGCGCAACTGCTCGCGGCCGTGCCGGGACTCGCGGGGGTGGGCGTGGACGTGGAGGTGCTCGACTTCCGGCAGACCTCGAGCGCGTCACTCAGCTTCGACGACCTGCTCGGGCTGGCCGCGGTGCTCGACGCGCTCGACGGCGTCGACGGGATCGTGATCACGCAGGGCACGGACAGCATGGAGGAGACCGGCTACCTGCTGGACCTCGTCTACCGCGGCGACACGCCCGTGGTGATGACAGGGGCGATGCGCGCGGCGAGCCTCGCGGGCGCGGACGGCCCGGCGAACCTGCTGGCCGCGGTCCGGACCGCGATCTCGCCGGAGGCACGCGGGCGCGGCGTGCTCGTGGTGATGGCCGACGAGATCCACGCGGCGTCCCGGGTCCGCAAGACGCACACGACAAGCGTCGCCGCATTTCGGTCGCCGGACGGCGGTGCGCTCGGCGAGATCACCGAAGGGCGAGTGCGGTTCGCCGGCGCGATGACGGCGCGGCGGACCGTGGCGACACCCGCGCTCGATCCCCGACGGCCGCGCGTACGCGTAGCGCTGCTGACCATGGCGCTCGGCGACGACGGGACGCTCGTCGAGGCGCTGCTGCGGGACGACGCCTGGCACGGCGCGGTGATCGCAGGCTTCGGCGGCGGGCACGTACCGGCCGGGGTGGTACCGGCGCTCCGGCGGCTGGCCACGCGGATGCCTGTGGTGCTCGCGTCCCGGACCGGTGCCGGGCCGGTGCTGACCTCGTCCTACGGATATCCGGGCGGCGAGGTGGAACTACTTGCGGCAGGGCTGATTCCGGCCGGGATGCTGGATCCACTGAAGGCACGGGTGCTGCTGCACGTGTTGCTTGCGGCGGGGGTGCCGGGGGCGGAGATCGCGCCGGCGTTCGCGGACGCCGTCCGGTAACGAGAAATTCTCAGCCACCGGCCCGGCCTGCCGATACGGCTGACGTGCCGGATCGGCACCCTTCTCTCCGGGCGTGGGGCGGCCGAGCCCGATCTCCCGCCTCGCGCCCGGTTCACACGTTGCCGCACCTTGACCGTCCAGCCGCGGCAGACTCCCTGACGTAACCAGATCAAGATTCTGTTCCCGCTTTCGCGGTGGCCTCGGCCCGTGTGCTCCCGCGGGCACTCGAGCGAGCCTGGGGACGGCCCCGGACCCCGATCTTCCCGCTCGCGCGGTGGCCCCGGCCCGCACTCTGTTGCCCATCCGCGTGCGGCGGTCTGGGGCCTCACGATCGAAGGGCTGGCAGCGAGCCGAGAGTCTGGCGGGTCGTTCCGGCTGGTCAGCGGTCTCGCGGCACGCGGGGGTAGCACGGTCATCGTCTGAGCGGCGGCTGGTCTGGGCGGCTGCGGTCTGGACGGTCGCAAGGGCCGGAACCGAGAGAGCGGGCGTGGCGGGGTAAGCCGGTCGAGCTCGCCCTGGGCGGTCGCAAGAGCTGGCACCGAGACAGCGGGCGCGGCCGGGCAAGCCGGACGAACTCGCCCTGGGCGGTCGCAAGAGCTGGCACCGAGACAGCGGACGCGACCGGGTAAGCCGGTCGAACTCGCCCTGGGCGGTCGCAAGGACCAGCAGCGAGACAGCGGACGCGACCGGATAAGCCGGTCGAGCTCGCCTTGGGTGGTCGCAAGGACCAGCACCGAAGCCGAGAGTTGCCGCAGGGTTAGTCGATCTTGGCTCTCGCGTGCCGCCGCGCCAGAGACAGCGGCAGCTCGGGCGCTCCGCGCCGAGATTGGCTCGTTGTGCGGGATCTCGCGTCCACTTGGCGGGATGCAAGATCCTTGCGGCTCTGGTGGCCCTTATCCGAGCGCGATAAGGGCCACCAGAGCCGCAAGGATCTTGACGTGGGCCTTCCTGACCCTTCGGCGTCAGGACGAAACGCAGAGGGAGGTACCCAGATGACGAAATGTCGGGCGCGTAGCGCTCGAACCTGGACACTGACCGCGGATCTCCAGATGAGCCGGGTCGTGAGCGTCGGCTGTGTCCTGACATATGCGGAATCCGGTAATGGCTCCGTCTTCATGCCCGGCCTGAGACCTGCCGGAGTGCCGCGACCAGCCCGCACACCTGCGAAACTCCCGGCCTCGGTGCCAGCCCTTGCGACCGCCCAAGCCGCAGTTGCCTCGGTTCGCGGCCGCCTCGAACCAAAGCCGCCTCGAACCAAAGCCGTCACGAACCAAAGCCGTCACGAACCAAAGCCGTCACGACCCAAAGCCGTCACGACCCAAAGCCGCCGAGACGACGGCAGTGCTGCTCTCGCCCTCCGCGACCACAACGAACAGCCGAAACCACTCACCACGCCCCAGCCCATTCGGTCGTCGGTCCCAGACGGCCGGACGCGAATGGGCAACAGCGTCGCTTCCGCGGGGCAACCCAGCGCGTCGGGCTCCGCTGGCGCTCTGCACGTCGCTCCGGAGCGGGTTTCGGCGAGGTTCGGAGAAGGACATCAACGTCGGCTGAAAGCGCGCTGGACTCGTTGGTAGCCTGACGCACGATGTCGACCGATGCGGACTACCTCGCGTTCGTCAACGGCCGGATGGTGGCGCTGAGACGGTGGGCCTACCTGCTCACCGGCGACACCCACCAGGCCGACGACCTCGTGCAGGACACGCTCACGGTCCTCTATGCCCAGTGGCGCCGGGTCTCGCGAGCGGAGAACATCGATGCCTATGCGCACCGCGTCCTGGTCCGCACGTTCCTGAACGAGCGCCGCCGTGGCTGGTGGAAGGTCCGCTTCCTCGGCGACGTCACCCCGGAGCAGCCCGGGCCCGCGCCCGCGGTCGAGGAGCGGGAGGTGCTCCGGGACGCGCTGCGCCGCCTCACCGCGCGTCAGCAGGCCGTGCTTGTGCTGCGGTTTCTCTGCGACCAGAGTGTCGCCGACGTCGCCAACCACCTGAACGTCTCCGAGGGCACGGTCAAGTCGCAGACCTCCCATGCGCTGACCGCCCTGCGCAAGATCCTCGGCGAACGGCCGCGGCGCCTGACCCCGGAGGTGTCGCAGTGAGCGGGACGGATCACGACGCACGGCGGCTGCTCCGCCCGCTTGCCGGCGAGCCGGAGCATGCTCCCCGGATCGACGTGGCCGCGGCGATGCGGGACGGCACCCGGCTGCGGCGCCGGCGCACCGCAAGGATCGGCGCCGCGTTCGCGACGGTGTTCGCGGTGACTGCTGCGGCCGCGGTGCTGATGCAGCTGCCGGACCGCGACCGGGACGGTGCACAGGTGGCGGCCGGGCCCTCCGCGAGTTCCGGGTCGGCTCCACCTGTCGCCGGGCCGGGCGGCCTGCCGGCGGCGCCGGAGGGAGCCGCCTGCGTAAGCAGCGACGTCGAGCGCACGCCACTGGCGACGGACCGGACCGGCCGCTGGACCGTGACCGACGAGCCCGCGCTCTGGCGGGACGGCGAGCTGGTCAGCGCGGTGGCGACGCAGGGCGGGCAGTTCACCGTGTCCCAGATCAACAGTGCCGGGACCTTCGCCGCCACCACCGTCGACGACACCACACAGCCCTGGGCGTACGTGGACGGCACCCCGACGCTGCTGCGCGGCGGCGCCGGACGGGCGACCGCGGTCTCCGAGCAAGGGCGGTTCGGCGGGCGGCTCGGGGAGCTGCCTGTCGTCTGGGACGCGCCGGACGCGGACCCGGCATTGCTGCCGCTGCCGGCCGGATTCACGTCCGGCGAGGTGGTGGCGGTCGGCGACGACGGAGAGACAGTGCTCGGCACCGTCGGCACCGGCCGGACCGTCCAGATCACGGACACCGCGGGCACCGGCACCGGCCTGCTCTGGCTGGCCGGCGGCGACACCCGGCTGCTGCCGCTCCCGCCGGGCGCGGACTGGGTGCGCCCGACCGCGATGCGCGACGACTGGGTGGTCGGCCTGGTCTCGGACGGTTCCGCGTTCCGCTACGACATCGCGCGGGACACGATGGAGACGCTGCCGGCGCAGATCACCTGGCCGTCCGCGGTCGGCGCGGACGGCGCGGTGGCCGGCCTGAGCGTGCCCGCGCCTGTGGTGCCCGCCCGCGGCTACCGGGCCGTCCTGCTGACCGGCGGCGTCGTACGCACGCTGCGGCCGGACGACCCGGCGGACACGCTCTACGAGATCAGCGGCCTGTCCGACGACGGCACGGTGACCGGGTTCGCGGTGGGCGCGCCAACGCGCGGATTCACGTCCCGCTGCGGCTGAGGCCAGGCCGGCTGAGGCCAGGCCGGCTGAGGCCAGGCCGGCTGAGGCCAGGCCGGCTGAGGCCAGGCCGGCTGAGGCCAGGCCGGCTGAGGCCACGCCGGCTCCGCTAACCCGGCCTGCGGGCGCTGACCGAGATCATCACCTGGGAGAGCCAGGAGTTAGCGGGGTCGTCGAGCGCGTCGAGGGCGGCGGCGAGCTCCGGTTCCTCCAGGTCGCCGGCGCCGAGCATGGCCGGGGCGAGGTGCCGCAGCCACAGCGCGTACCAGCGAGCCTGTGGGGTTCCGCCGGTCACCACGTGTGCGTGGGCCTCGCTCCGCACGTCGATCAGGCCGGCCGCCCCGGCAAGTGACGCGTTGCGCAGGCCGCAGCGCGGGTCGTAGCCCGAGGAGATCATCGCCCGGTACGCCGCGCGCTTGGCCCGGCCGAGGAAGCCGTCGACGTCCGGGTGGCTGAACAGCGAGCTGACGTCCGTGTCCTCGATCAGCAGCACGCCGCCGGGGCGCAGCGCCTGGGCCAGCCGGGCCACCGCCTCGCGCCGGGCCGGCAGGTGCTGGAGGACCAGGCGCGCGTGCACCAGGTCGAAGCGGGAGGGCGGCAGCGCGTCGGACGTCAGGTCGTGCCGGAGCACTGTCACGCCGTGCGCGGCCAGGTGGTCGAGCCGGTCGGTGCGCAGGTCGGTCGCGACCACCTCGCCGTCCGGCCCGGCGCGGCCGGCCAGCCAGGTCGCCACCGAGCCGGAGCCCGCGCCGATCTCCAGGCAGGACCAGCCGGGGCCGACGCCCAGCGCGGCCAGACGGTCCAGGGTGCCCGAATCCCACAGCAGCTCGCCGAGCCTCAGCCGCTCTTCGTCATCGCACGGATCAGTCTCGACCAGGTAACAGGGGCTATAAACCATTTTATCCGTATACAGGTGTTTCGGGGTGTTTGTCCGGATATCGAGGTCGGGTCCACCGCTCGGGGAGGACGCGGACGGGCCCCGGCACGGTCGCCGGGGCCCGTCATCGTGCGGTCAGCGTGCCGGTTCGATCCAGACGTTGCGGTACTGGACCTTGTTGCCGTGGTCCTGGAGCCGGATCGCGCCTGTGGACGGGCCCTCGGCGATGTTGCCACCGGTGCCGTTCGGGATCTCCCGGTTGTCGTGCACGGTGCGGCCGTTCCAGACCACAGTGATCCGGGCGTTCTCGGTCTTGACGCCCGCCGCGTCGTAGCGGGCGGCCCGGAACGTGATGTCGTACGTCTGCCACGTCTCCGGCGCGGTCGCCATGTTCACCGCCGGCGGCGCCACCGTGTAGATCGCGCCGGCCTCGTTGTTGTCGAGCGTGGTGTCGCCGAACGAGTCGAGGATCTGCAGCTCGTACCGCTCCTGCTGGTAGACGCCGCTGTTGCCGCGGTTCTGCCCGGTCACCTCCGGCGGCAGCAGCGGCACCTTGAATTCGACGTGCAGCGTGTAGTCGCCGTACGCCTCCTTCGTGCGCAGGTCGCCACAGCACACCTCGGTCGCGCCGCCGGCGATCAGCGGCCACTGCGGACGCCGCCCGTCGGTGTGCGCCCAGTTGTCCAGGTTCTTGCCGTCGAAGAGCGTGATCCGCTTGGCGTTCCACTCGCGGACACTTATCAGGTCGAGGTTGACGTGGCCGGTGTCGAGCGCGTCCACGCGGTACTGCACCGCGTTCACACCCTTCTTCAGCGGCAGCTTCTCCGTCGCCATCGCCCAGTCGTCCCAGGTTACGGTGGTCGGCAGCGTCACCTGCCTGATCTTGCGGCCGTTGACGTACACGCTCACGGTCTTCGGGCCGCTGAACGGGTCCGGGCCGTTGGAGTAGCGCAGGCCGACCGCGTAGTCCGCGTTCTTGCCCACGGTGACGTGCATGGTGGTCGACGCGTTCAGGGCGCCGAAGCCGGCCGTGAACCCGATGCCGGAGAAGCCGCGGTGGTCGGTCGCAAGCGATGCGCCGCCCTCCCGGTTGCCCTCCTCGGCCTCGTAGAAGACCTGCTGCGACGTGTCACCGGGCAGTTCGTTCATCGTGTACCAGACCTCGGTGCTCCACAGCGCCGAGCCGTCCTTCGCGGCGAACGGGCGCGGCGAGCGGAGGTGCACGACCCGGTCGCGGCGCAGGCCGGGCACGGTCAGCCGGACGGTCTTGCGGTCCTTCGACACGGTGGCCGCGCTTGCCGTGAGTGTCTCGGTGTCCACCTCGGGGCCGCCGTACTGCGCGGTCGGGACGTACCGCCACTGCTCGATTTGGAATTTCTTCGCCAGCTCGGTGACAGTCTCGTCGGAGAGCGGCTTGGTGTACTCGATCGCGAAACCACCCTGCGTGGCCTTCACGGTCTTCATGTCGAAGACGTCGGTGCCGTTCGGCGTGAGCTTCTGCAGGCCGAACCGGAGCTTGCCCTCCTGGCCCCAGTTGCCGTCCGCGCCGAGACCACCGACGTAGATGGCGCCGTCCGGCCCGATCGACACCTCGTTGATACCCGCCTCAAGCCCCTGCGTGTGCCGGAAGAGGGCCCCCTGCTCCACGCCGTTGACAGTCTCCAGCGCGGCCCGCTGCAGACCGCCGTAGGTGACATCACCAATCAAGAGCTGGCCACGGTACGTCCCGGACTTCAGCAGCACGGGCGTGCTCGGCGAATTCGCGATCTGGTTCTGCGGCATCCACAGCACCGGCCGGGTCACCGGCTTGTTGTCGAACGGGCCGTCCGGGTTCGTGTAGTGGTTGAAGAACGCGCCCTCCTCGATCCGCACCAGCTTCGACGACGGCAGCCAGCCACCCTGGTTGTCGGTGACGTAGAGCTTGTCGTTCGGCCCCCAGCCGATGCCGTTCGGCGTGCGCAGGCCGCCGGCGACCGTGGTCACCTTGCCGGTCCGCTTGTTCACCACGATGCTCGTGCCCCGGCCGCCGACCGGCTGCGGGTCGGTGGTCGCGCCGCCCAGGTTGATCGAGACGGACAGGTTGAGGTAGAAGTTCCCGTCCTTGTACAGCAGGCCGAACGCGAACTCGTGGAAGTTACCGCCGAACGGCCAGGTCGCCACGGTACGCCGGGTGTCCAGCACGTCGTCGCCGTTGGTGTCCTTCAGCTCGGTCAGCTCGTGCTTCTGCGACACGTACACGTTGCCGTCGACCACGGCCACGCCCATCGGCTCCTTCAGCCCACCGGCGATCTTCTTGTAGGTGACGCTGCCCGGCCCGGTCTGCCCGGTCACGTTGCCGACCAGGTACACCTCGCCGGTCACCTCGTCCGACCCGCCCCAGGTGGTGATCACCATCTTCTTGTCCGGCCGCCACGCCATGCCGCTCACCTGCGGCTCGAAGCCCGGCGGGCGCAGGTCGGTGAGCGTGTAGCCCGGGTTCACCGAGGTCAGCGGCAGCCCGTCGCCCGGCGTGTCCGTCCCGGCGACGCACTCCTTGAGCCCCGGCGCGGTCACCCGTACCACGCCGGCATCGGTGGTCAGCGCGCTTGTCGGCACGGTCACGAACCCGCTCGTGCCCGGCGGCTGCCAGGCGAGCGTGAGCTGCTGCCCACCGTCGCGCTCGAAGTGCTCGACGCGCAGCGGGTGCACGCCCGCGGTCAGCTCGGCAGTGCCGTCCTTCGGATCGGCGCCGTGCAGCCCGTCGTGGTCGATGACAAGCGTGTCGTCGATGAACAGCTTCGACCCGTCATCACTTACCAGCCGGAACGAATAGCTGCCCGCGGCCGGCACGACCAGGTTGGCAAGCGCGTGCGTGACGAAGTTGGTCTCCAGCCCGAAGTCCTCCACCGTCGACCAGTCGATCGCCGGCATCAGCTTGTCCACATTGGGCGTCTGCCCCGGCTTGAGCTCACACACCCGGCTGAGCGGCGATCCGATGTCGAACGTCCGGAGCGTCACCCCCGGCTCCTGCGCTGGTGGATCGACGGCGGCTCGGGCCGGCGCCGGCGCGCCGGCGACAACTGTGACGGTGAGCAAAGTGGCGGCTAACAGACGTTTCATCTGCGCTCCCGGTTACCAGGGTGATTCACGGCTGTGAACATCCTGGGCCACTTCCGTCAGCCCGTCTATATCTTTCGATTTATTCTTGACAGACTTTTCTCTGTGACGACGAAAGTTCGGGTCGAAAGCGACGAAGTGTCAGGCGTGGCTGAAGAACTCGACGCGGCCGCGGCCGGCCTCCTTGGCGCGGTAGAGGGCCAGGTCGGCGTTGTGGATGAGGTCGCCGGGCTCCTGGGCGGCGTCGCCGAGAGTGGCGATGCCGATCGAGACGCCGACCGTGACGGTATGGCCGTCGAGGTCGAAGGGCTCGGTGAGGTATTCGCGGATGCGGTTCGCGAGCGCGGAGGCGTCGGCTGCGTCGTGCCGGCCGCGGCACAGCACCAGGAACTCGTCACCACCGAAACGGCAGACGAAGTCCTCCGGGCGGGTCGCGGCGATCAGGCGGCCGGCGACCTGTTGCAGCAGCGCGTCGCCGGTGGCATGCCCGTACGTGTCGTTGACAGGCTTGAAGCCGTCGAGGTCGAGGAAGAGCGCGGCCACCGTACCCTCGGTACGGGTCTGCCGGCGCCGCCGCCACTCGGCGCTCACCTGGTTCGCATGCTCCAGGAAGAGCGCGCGGTTCGGCAGGCCGGTAAGCGCGTCGTGCAGCCGGGCCCGGGCCAGCCGGGCCGCGCTCAGCAGCGCGAACATCCCGATCAGAAGAATCGCTGTCATCGCGATCGCGAACGCGGCGAACAACTGCCACGCGACCCGGCTGGTGGCCTGCACCGGTGCCAGCAGCGCCTGCCGCGGCGTGGAGAGCACCACCCGCCACTCACTTCCCGGTACCGGCTGCGCGGTGACGTAGTCCGCGCCGGTCCCGCCGTGTGACCCGGCCTGCAGCCCGTCCCTCAGCTCCCGGCTGGCAAGCGGCACGCCGAGGGCTGACTTGTCCGACGCCACCACCACCCGGCCGTCGCCGTCGATCACGTACGACGAGCTGGCGGGCACCCGCAGCGCGCCGGCCAGTTGCTCGGACACGATGGCGAGCGGGATCGGCATCACCATCACCCGGGTCCCGTCCGGCGCGTCGAACGGCTGGAACGCCGGCACGGTCGGCTCGCCGCCGTCGTCGAGCACATCACCGAACGCGAGCGTCCCGGTCTCCAGCGCGATGGCGAAACCGGCGTTCGACGTCAGGCTGCGGGCGGTCACGCCGGCCGAGGGCGGATCCGCGGTCAGCAGATCGCCGCCCTGGTTCAGCACGGCGTACCAGGTGGCGTCCAGCTCCTCGATGCGCGGCTGCGTCTTCAACTGCGCGGCCGTGCCGGTGAAGTGGGCCGTGCCGACGGCCCGGAGCTGGGCGTCGGTCGACGCCAGCAGGCCGCCGATCAGCTCGGCGGCGATGCCGGCGCGCGCGTCGACCTCCGCGAACACCTTGGCCCGCGCGTCCGAGGTGGTCCGGGCCAGGTAGCTCCCGGCGCCCCCGACCAGCGCGGCGCTGAGCAGCACCGCAAGTCCGATGCTGAGCCGGCCTGCCCACCTCGACCTCATGCCGATACCTATCGGCGGCGCACCCGCGGAGCTGAACAACTACCCGCGAAGCGCGGCGGCGATGAAGTCGAACGCGGACGGGATCACCGTGCGCCAGTACGCGAAGTGGTGGCGGCCCGGCGCGTAACCCCCGGCGGCCGGTGGCTCCGGAAGTGCCCGCGCAAGCGCGAGCGTGTTCGGATAGAGGCCGTCGTCGAGGCCGCACCAGAGCCCGACAGGTGTCCCTGCCAGCCGCGATGCCCCGGTGAAGACCGGGTCGGACGGCGCGACGGCCGGGGAGAACGCGGCCACCGCACGGACGAACCCGGGGAACGACTCGGCCAGCAGCAGCGCGCCGTACCCGCCCATCGACCAGCCCCACGCGGCCGGCCGGGCGGCGTCGAAGCCGCGGGCGGCGCACCAGTCCGGCAGCTCGTCCCGGACCATGCGCTGCGGGTCGTCGTCGCCGGACCGTTGCCAGGCGAGCCGGTCGCCGGTGGCACCAGCAAGCACGAACGGCGCGGCACCACGGCGTACCGCGTCGGTCAGCAGGGTCTGGAAGCCCAACGCGGCGAAGTCGGCCGGGCGCGCGGTGCCGCCGTGCAGGATCAGGCAGACCGGGAGGCCGCGGCCGTCGCCGTGACCGTCCGGGACCGCGGTGTAGAAGTCCACCTCCCGGCCGCGCGCGGTGGAGAAGCGCCGTTCCACCCCGGCCGGCGGACGCCGGGGCCGGCCCACCCAGAGGCCCGTCGCCGCAGCGGTCGCCGCCGCCGCACCGAGCACTGTTCGTCGTCGCACCGACGTTCAACGAGGCAGCTTGCCCGGGGTGGCTACGATCGCGGCGTCGCCGCCACGACCGATCGAGGTGTCCGGATGTCGCATCCCCCGCCGCCCGCCAGGAACGCCCGGCCGCTCGGTCCGCTACTTGTCGCGCCCGCACTGCTGGCGCTGCTGGCCTGCTACGCGGTGCCGGGGGCGCGGACGCTGTGGAACAGCTTCCATCGCATCAGCCTGCTCGACGACGGCGGCGACGAGTTCACCGGCTTCGACAACTACTCCCGGATCGCCGAGACCGGGTTCTTCGGCGACATCTGGTACGTGCTACTGCTCGCGGTACTTCCGGTGCTGGCCGCGTGCGTGCTCGCGCCGGTGCTCGCCTGGCTCGCCCACCGCGGTGGCACCCCGGGGCGGCGGATCGTCCGGCTCGGCCTGGTGCTGCCGATGGTGGCTGTCACGCCTGCCGGGCTGGCCCTGGCCTGGTCCGCCGTGCACCTCGACCTCACCGGCGAGCCGCTGCAGGCGCAGGTGACAGTGGGCCGCGTGCTCTGGGTGACGCTGTTCGGGCTGCTTGTCGGCGCGGGCGTGACGGTGTTCCTCGCCGCGCTGCGCCGCAGCGGGGCGGGGCGGCCGGCCGGCGCGGTGATCACGGTCGGGCTGACCGCCGGGCTCGCCGTCGTCGCGTACACGCTGCAGACCTGGACCTATCCGTTCGTGCTCACCCAGGGCGGACCGCGCAACGCCACCGGCACACCGCTGCTGACGATCTACAACGTCTCGTTCCGGATGCTTGACTTCGGTGCGGCAGCGGCCGGCGGCACCGTGCTCGCGCTGCTGCTCGGCGTGCTCGGGCTGGCCGCGGTCGCCGTGCTGGTGCTCGGCCGGGTCCGGGTCGACGTGGTCGCGCCGCGGACCGGGGTGCGACCGGCCGGGGCACCCGCGCTGATCGGCGCGCTTGCGCTGCTGGCGGTCGTGCTCGCGTTCGCCGGGTACGGGCTCTGGCCGTGGCTGTCCGGGCTGACCGCGGACACGCCGAACGCCGGCAGCGCGCTCAACACCTGGGCGCCGCCGCTGCTCACCAGCGGTGTCGGCGTCGGGCTGGCCGCGCTTGCCGGCTTCGGCATCGGCGTGCTGCGGCCGCTCGGCAGGCACAGTGAGCTGCTGCTGTTCGTCTTCGCGCCGTGGCTGTTCGTGGGCACCGGGCCGTTCAGCACCGTGCACTTCCAGACGCTGCGCGACCTGGGCCTGCTCGACACCCCGGCCGCGCTGCTCCCGCCGGTCTACCTGAGCATCCCGTCGCTTGTCGTGTTCACGCTGCTGTTCCGCGGGCTCGCCGAGCGGCACCCGGGCGCCCCGGCGCGGACGCCGCTTCCCGCGCTGCCGATGGCCGCGGTGGCCGGCGGCATCACCTACCTGACGCAGGCGCAGGACGTGTTCTGGCAGACGCTCAGCGTCAACGAGATCGACCAGATGACGACGCCTGCCGCGGCGCTGCAGGTCGGAACTCAGTTCGGGCCGCTCGCCGAGGGGGCCGCCGCGATGCCGATGCCGGTGCCGGCCGTGGTCCTGTTCGCGCTGCTCCTGGCCGTGTTGCAGTGGTTCTACCTCGACCGGCTGTCGATCCGGACCACGGAGCCGCCGGAGGTGAGGCCCCCGGGCGCCGGCGTTCCGGCGGATTACCAGCGGACGGCGGGATACGGGCAGCCCGGCGGGTTCCAGCCCAGGTCGGCACTCCCTCCCGAATACTGAGTTTCGGCGTCAGGGCGCAGCCTCGGCACTCCGCGCCCGACATTTCACGATAATAGCCCGCCCGCGCACACGGCCGTCGACGATGTATGCGTCATCAACGTTTTGGTGTCCTTATAACGTTGATTTCGCATACATAGTCAGGCGGCTGGGCGCCGTGGCGGGGTCTACGCGACCGGCGGCGGCACCGGAAGGGAGGCTCCCTGGCAACTCACCGCCATCCAGGCCCAGATCACCCGAAAACTCAACCCCCGACGCCGGCACCGGACCTGCCCCCGCGCCGTCAACCGCTGCCGCCACACCGTGTATCGGCCACAACGACGCAACGAACCCGCCACGCCGGACCCGCCACATTCCGCTTTCACCCACTATCAAGATCAAAATAAGCTACGTGGCATTGGGCACGGCCGGGCGGTGGAAGCTCCGGCCGTACCCATGAGGCTTGATTTTGATCTTGATCAGTTGCGCCAGGTGCGGCCGAAGGCTGTGGTGGCGTCGAGGGCCGCGCCGGCCGCGTGGGCCGCGTCGAAGGTGTCAGGACCGAGAGCGGAGATCGCGGCGGTACGGGCGGTGGCCAGCTCTTCGGCGTCGTCGGGGTCGGGGACCTGGTGGAGCGCGGCGAACGCGGCGTCCGTGAAGCCGATCATCGTGGCGGCGCGCGCGTGGTCACCCTCGGCGGCGGCGAGCGCGGTCGCGGCGACGCCCAGGTAGGGGACGAAGGACCGGTAGCCCTCGCGGAACACCCGCACCCGGCCCTCGGCGAAGAGTTCCCGGGCGCGGTCGAGGTTGCCCAGGTGCAGCTCGGTGAAGGCCAGGTTGTGGTACTCGGAGTTGACCGTCTCCGGCTTGCCCAGCTCCTCGTTCAGCGCGATGCTGGCCAGGTAGAGTTCGCGGGCCATCAGGTACTCGCCGGACATCCGGGCGACCGCGGCCAGCACGTGCCGGGGGCGGTCCTCCAGGCGCCGGTCGCCGGAGCGCAGCGCGACCTCGAGCGCGGCGGCGGCCAGCTCCCCGCCCCGGGACAGGTCCCCGGCGCGCAGCGCGAGGCGGGACATCGCGTAGATCGCCTCGACCTCACCGGCCGGGTCGCCTGCCGCACGGGCGCGCGCCACCTCGGCCTCGGCCATCCGCAGCACGGCGTCGCCGTCGCCACTGCGGAACGCCCCGCGGATCTCCTCGGCAAACCGGATGCCGTGCGCGGTGAACCTGCTCGGACTGCTCATCGGTGACTCCTGGGTGTCGGGGTGATCGGCCAGACCCTAGACAGCCCCACTGGACAAACAGTTGACGCGAGTATCGTCAGCCGGTGCACCGACGAGAGGACCGCCCCCGATGACCACCGCCACGCCCGCCCCGCTGCGCGCGTTCCGCCCGCGCGCCATGCGCGTCGCCGCCCTCGTGATCGCGATCCTGGTCTGCTGGGTCATCGTCGTCTCCGGGCTGAACCTGTCCGGCACGATGACCGCAAACGGCGGCCAGACGTTCGAGTCCGACTCCTGGGCGCTCATCGCGCTCGGCCCGCTCCTGGCCCTTCCCCTCCTCCTGCCCCTGCGCGTCCGCATCGACGCCGACGCGGCCGGGGTCCACGTGCAGAATCTGGTCCGCGAGTTCGACGTGCCCTGGTCCGCGGTCCGCGCGGTCCGCTACCGCCACGGTGCCCCGTGGGCGACGCTTGACCTGGTCACGAACGAGGTGGTGACGGTGCTCGCGGTGCAGGCGCTGGACGGGCAGCGGGCCCTGGAGGCCATCCGCCGGCTGCGCAAGCTCCACCTCGACTCCCAGGCGGCGTAGGCGCCCGCTTCTAGTGGATCGTCTCCCAGCTGCTGAGCAGCTTGCGGGTGCCGACTGTGGTCGGGTCGGCCGGGCCGAGGGCACGCTCCATGTCGTCGGCGACCACGGCGAGGTCGGACACGGCTGTCGGCTCACCGGCCTGGTGTCGCAGGATCGCAAGCGAACTACGCGAGATCAGCGTGACCGAGTGGCCGGCGCCCAGGTGCCCACGGCCCTTGCCGCCAGACCGCCCAGCGGCCAGCGCCACGGCCGGAGCCCTCCACCATGTCGTGCTGCCAGCGGCGTCATAGGTCTCCTCATGCGAACCTGGCAGACCGGATGTCAGCGGCGCTGGCGGGACATCCACTGCCAGAACGGTTTGTCGTTGCGGGCCAGGTAGATCCAGGACCAGTGGCCGGGGAAACGGTAGCCGTTCCAGACAACCTGGTCGTAGAGGGTCAGCTCGGCGCCGGGGATGAGGCTCGCGGCGTGGACGGTGTTGGGCTGCGGGGGCACTGTGGTGTCGTCCAGGGAAGTGACGAGCCAGGTGGGGGTGCTGATCGCGGCCAGCTCCGCGTCGGTGATCAGCGGCGTGGTGCCGCCGCCCAACGGCATGACGACGCCGCAGACCGGGATCGAGGCGGCGAACAGGCCCGGGTAGACAGTGGTCATCTTGAGGCTCATGTAGCCGCCGTTGCTGCAGCCCGCGACGTAGATGCGTGACGGGTCGACGCGGTGACTGCGGGAGACCTCGGCGATGACCTCGTGGATGAGAGGGGCGAAGCGGGGGCCGTCCTCCATCCAGAACGAGGTGCTCTGCGGGGCCACGACGTACGCACCGGAGAAGATCTTCTGGGCCTCGGGGGTGGCGAAGCCGAGCGCGCCCCGGTTGGCCCGCAGCGTGGTCTCGTTGTCGTAGTAGCCGTTCGGCAGGGACGCGCCCTCGCCGCCGCCGTGCAGCCAGACGATCAGCGGGCGCCGGCTGGCCGCCTGGTGCGGCGTGAACAGCCGGTACTTCAGGCCGGAGGCGGACGCGTGATAGCTGAACGCGTCGACCTCCGGGTTGGCCAGGGGGCCCTGGGTGAAGCGCGCGATGGTGAGCGGCCGGCCGCCGCGCAGCGTGACCGGGGCGTGCTGGGTGATCGTGTAGGCGAGGTCGAGGCGGACGTTGCGCCCGCCGCTGGACAGCCATCCGAGCGTGCTGCCGCCGGGGACGCCCTCGCCGTGGGCGAGTTCGAGCACGAGGTCGCCGCGCCGGTCGAGGCGGGCCGCGGTGACTGTGCGGTCGAGGTCGTAGCCGGCCGCGCCGGGGATCGGGCTGGTCGCGGTGACGTGCACGCCGAACGTGCCGGGCGTGACGGAGGCCGGGTCGATGCGGCCGAGCCGGGCGGTGCCGAGCGTGAGCGAGACGACCTGTTCACCGCCGTCGAGCACGCGGGCGTCGAGCACGAAGCCGACGGCGCGGTCCCCGCCGGGGAGGGCGGACGCGGTACCGGGCAGGGCCAGGCCGGCGACCACGCCTGAGCCTGCGGTCAGGATGGCACGGCGGCTGAGCGGCACGGACATGCGAACCCCCTCGATCAAGTGAGGATTGTCGATGCAGGAGAACCTACCGCGCCGGTAATCAGCTGGCAACAGTCCCGACACAGGCCGGCGCGCGACCGCATGTCCGGACCTCGATGGCGTCCTCCTCGGTCAGGTCGAACGGGCGATGAACTGCGGGTGCTCGATCAGGAACGTGCCGAGCGTGCCGTCGTTCGCCGCCTTGATCATCTGCAGCGACTCGGCGGTCAGCTCCTCGGCCTCGGAGCCATCAGGCGCCCGGACCGTGTTCAGCGCGCCGGCGTTCGTCTTGATCAGCATCAGGTCGTTTGCCGCGACGCCCTTGAGCGTGAAGATGAAATCGGTCAGATCCGTGCCGCGGGTGTCGAGCGTGAGCGCCTCACCGGCCGCGTCCATCAGGCCCTTGAGCTTGCCGAAGTCGGTCAGCACGCCGGACGAGGTGGCCTTCTTCGCGATCGCCTTGATCAGCTGCTGCTGGTGCCGCTGCCGCCCGTAGTCGCCGTTGTCGAAGCTCTTCCGGATGCGCGCGTAGTCGAGCGCCTCTGTCGCGTTCATCAGCCGGCAGCCGACCTTGTGCACGAACGGCCGGTACCCCGGCGGCAGGCCGACAAGCGACTCGGTCGCGTCGTCGAAGTACCCCTGGTAGAGGTGGCCCTCGTCGTTGACGCCGATGTGGCTCGACGCGGCCTCCTCGTCGACGCACATGTCCACCCCGCCGAGCGCGTGGATGATGCTGCTGAACCCGCCGAAGTCGATGATCGCGCCGCCGTTGAACTGGATCCCGGTCTCCTTCCGGAGCGTGCTGGAGAGCAGCTCCATGCCCCGGGCCCGCTTCTCCAGATCGGTGCCGTCCAGCCGGGAGCCGTAGAAGAACGCCGCGTTGATCTTCTCGGTCGAGCCGTCGAAGTCGAGCTTCGGACTCGCCGGGATGTCGACCACCCAGTCCCGCGGGATCGAGATCAGATAGGCCTGATCGTGACTGGCCGGCACGTGCAGAATGATGATCGTGTCGGAGCGGAACTCCTTCTCACCCTTCCGTGCGTCGATGCCGACGAGCAGCAGGTTCACCGCGCCGTCGATGTCGTTGCCGCCCTCGGCGCCGTCCTCACCGATCAGGCTGGTCTGGGTGATCGAACCGGTCGCCTGGCTGATCAGCGTCTGCGCCGCGACAAGCGTGCCCCCGCTCAGGACGGTCAGCGCGACGCCGGCGATCAGCAGGACGCGTGCCCACAGCGGATCCTTACGGCGCAGCAGCGCCATGACTGGCTCCTTCCCTGCGTACAGCTCAGCGTTCGCGCAAGACTACACAGAATCACCAAGAACCGGCCTTGACCTCAACCTCGGTTGAGCGCGGACACTTCCGGTGTGATCCACGGGGAGGCAGGCGGATGAAGGCGGCACTGTACCGGCGCACCGGCGGTCCCGACGTGCTCGAATGGGGCGAGATCGACACCCCCGAGCCCGGCCCCGGCGAGGTCCGGGTGCGGATCAGGGCCGCGGGCGTGCAACCGATCGACTGCGCCATCCGCGGCGGCCTCACCCCGCCGTGGATGACGATCACGCTGCCCGGCGTCCCCGGCAACGAGTTCGCCGGCGTTGTCGACCGCACCGGCCCCGGCGTCGACGGGATCAGCGCGGGCCAGGAGGTGCTCGGCTTCCGCACCGGCCGGTCCGCCGCCGAGTTCACGGTGGTGCCGGCCACGCAGCTGACCGCCAAACCGGCCGGCATGCCGTGGGAGGTCGCCGGCGGCTTCAGCGGCGCCGCCCAGGTCGCCGACATCGCACTCGAACTGCTCCGGCTCTCCACCGCCGAAACACTGCTCATACACGGCGCCGCCGGAAACGTCGGCGCGGTCGCCGCCCAACTCGCACTCAGATCCAACAACCGCGTCGTGGGTACGGCGAGCGCCGCGAACCAGGACTATCTTCGCGATCTGGGTGTCGAGCCGGTCGTCTACGGCCCCGGCCTGGCCGGCCGCCTCCGGGCGCTGCTACCCGGCGGCGCCGACCTGGTGCTCGACGGCGCGGGCGGCGAGGCACTCGACCTGTCCCTCGAGCTGTGCCCCGACCGGTCCCGGATCCTCACGCTCGTCGAACACGGGCGCGCGGCCGCACTCGGCATCCGTACCACCTCCGACCTGCGCTCCGCCGCCCGCCTCGCCTCTCTCGTCGCGCTCTACACAGCCGGTGACCTGCGCTTCCCCGTCCGCCGGACGTACCCGATGGCCCGGGCCGCGGACGCGCACCGCGAGGTGGAGACCGGGCACGGCCGCGGCAAGGTGGTGCTGGTCGCGTGAAAATCGGCGTCATCCTCCCGTCGCTCCCGGTCCAGCACCGCGACGGCCTCGACCTCGCCACCGCCGCCCGGCACGCCGAGAACGCCGGCCTCGACAGCGTCTGGCACGGCGACCACCTGGCGGCCCCGATGCCGACGGTGGAGTGCACGATCGCGCTGGCCGTCGCCGCCACCGCCACCACCCGCATCCTGATCGGCGCAAGCGGCCGGAGATAGCGATCGTGGCGCTCGGGTCCGGGCTCGACTTCGCGGGTGTGGGCCTGGACGCGCTGCCGGACGGCGCCGCTGCCGCGGTGCTTGATGCGTTCCCGCGGCTCGGCTTCAAGAAGGACGCGCTGGACACGATGATGGCGCTCTGTGCGGAAAAACCGGCCGGCGTACTGATGCACTACTTCTCCGAGGTCGGCCGGCGTCACGTGCCGGGCTTCGGCCTGCCCGCGATCGACGAAATACTGTTCGCGGCCCCGTTCGCCGACTGAGCGGGCAATCCGCCGACCGAGCGGGCAATTCGCCGGCTGAGCGGTCGCTGCCGGCGGACAGCAGGAGCGGTGGCCGTCCACCGCCGGGCAGCCGCGCCAGATCCCGCTGGTGCTCACGGCCGCCCCCGGCTCGCCGAGCGAGGAGAAACTGCGGCTGCCAGCCACCGCCTCACCACTGTCGGCCAGCTCACTATTGCTTCGAACTCGAAGCACGCTCCAGTCATATTGCTTCGAAATCGAAGCACAACACGTCGAGGAGCCGACAATGAAGGCAGTGCGTTTCCACGAGTACGGCGAGCCGAGCGTCCTTCGTCACGAGGACGCCGCACAGCCCACCCCCGGCGCCGGAGAGGTGCTGATCCAGGTCGCCGGCACGTCGTTCAACGGCGTCGACGGCAACATCCGCGCCGGCTTCATGCAGGGCCCGATCCCGGTGGCGCTGCCGCACACCCCCGGCCTCGACGTGTCCGGCACGGTAGCCGCGCTCGGCGAGGGCGTGACCGGCGTCGAGGTCGGCGACCAGGTGATCGGGTTCCTGCCGATGACCGGCGACGGCGCGGCGGCGGAGTACGTCGTGGCTCCGGCCGGCATCCTCGCGCCGGCGCCCACCACAGTCGCGCTTGCCGACGCCGCGGCACTGCCGGCCGTGGGCCTCACCGCGTGGCAGGCGCTGTTCGACCACGCGAAGCTCACGGCGGGCCAGCGCGTGCTGATCAACGGCGCGGGCGGGGCGGTCGGCGGGTACGCCGTGCAGTTGGCCTCGAACGCCGGCGCGTACGTGATCGCCACGGCCGGCCCGCGCAGCATCGACACGGTCAAGGCCGCGGGCGCCGACGAGATCATCGACCACACCACCACGGCCGTCACCACGCTCGCCACCCAGGTCGACGTGGTGCTCAACCTCGCACCTGTCGAGCCGGCCCAGCTGGCGGGACTTGTCGGCCTGATCCGGGACAACGGCGTCCTGGTCAACACCACGGTGTGGATGCCCGCGCCGGGTGACGAGCGGCGCGGCGTACGCGGCATCGACCTGTTCGTCCGCAGTGACGCGGCCCAGCTGACGCACCTGGCCGCGCTTGTCGACGCCGGCGAGCTGCGCATCGACGTAGCGCAGCGGGTTCCGCTCGCGCAACTGCCGGCCGTGCACGCCCAGGCGGCCGGCGGCGCGCTGCACGGCAAGACCGTCATCGTCCTCTGACTGTCCTGGCCGGCACGTACCGCAGCGAATGTCTGTAGACGTTCGAGGGCCGCCTCCTCACGGCGGCGGCCCGGAAAGTCGCGGGAACTTTCCCGGGTGCACAGACGACTACTGCGCCAGAGGTTGCCGTCGATGCGGACACCTCGCGTTGCCGACCCAGGCGCCCACGCGCCGCCGACACCGAGGATCCTGCAGATGTCCGTCACCACAGACCCGGTCGCACCAGCGGCCCGTACCTCACCGCCCGAGCCCCGCCGCGCCTCCGCGTTCGGCGCGCTGCTGCTCCGCCTGCACTTCTACGCCGGTGTCCTGGTCGCGCCGTTCCTTGTCGTCGCCGCGACCACAGGCCTGCTGTTCGTGTCGACACCGACGCTCGACCGGATCGTCTACGCGCAGGAGTTGCTCGTCGACGACGCCGGCGGTGAGACCGTGCCGATCTCGCAGCAGGTCGCCGCCGCCCGCGCGGCACACCCCGAAGGCACCATCACCGGGGTACGGGTCAAGGGCGGCGAATGGACCACCCACGTCGACTTCGCGATGCCGGAGCTGGCCGCCGAGGAGAAGGTGCACACGGTCTACGTCGACCCGTACACCGGAACGGTGACCGGGCAGCTGACCACCCAGTTCGGCTGGACGCCGCTGCAGTCCTGGCTCGACGTGCTACACCGCGACCTGCACCTCGGCGCGGTCGGCAACCTCTACTCCGAGCTCGCCGCGAGCTGGCTGTGGGTGATCGCGCTCGGCGGCATCGTGCTCTGGTGGCGCCGCCGCCGCAGCGTCCGCAAGATGCTCGCCCCCGAGCTCTCGGCGAAGAAGGGCGTCCGGCGCACCCGCGGCTGGCACGGCGCGGTCGGCGCCTGGCTGCTCGTCGGCCTGCTCGGCCTCTCCGCGACCGGCCTGACCTGGTCCAACTACGCGGGTGCGAACTTCGGGCTGCTGATCGCGCAGATCAAGGGCGAGACGCCGTACGTGTCGACCGCGCTCACCTCCGCCCCGGCCGGCGAGAACGGCGGCCACCACGGCGGCGGCACCGCGCCCGCCACCGGCGGCGACCCGGACGGCATCGACACCGCGCTCACCGTCGCCCGGGACAACGGCCTGGACGGGCCGGTCTCCATCGTGCCACCGGCCGACGCGACCACCGCGTGGAAGGTCAGCCAGGCCGACAACCAGTGGCCGGAACGGCTTGACAGCGTCGCCGTCGACACCACCTCCGGCACGGTCGTGGACAGGGTCGACTTCGCCGACTGGCCGTTCACCGCGAAGCTCACCAGCTGGGGCATCAACGCCCACATGGGCCTGCTGTTCGGCGTGGTCAACCAGATCGTGCTTGCCGCGCTCGCGATCGGCCTGCTGTGCGTCATCTTCTGGGGCTACCGCATGTGGTGGCAGCGCCGTCCCACCCGCGATGCCCGCCGCGCGCCGGTCGGCACCGCCCCGGCCCGGGTCGACTGGCGGACGGTACCCGCCTGGGCGGTCGTCGTCGGCATCCTGGTCATCTTCGCGATCGGCTGGGCGCTGCCGCTGCTCGGCATCACGCTTGCCGTGTTCGTCGCGGTCGACGCGATCGCAGGCGCGGTCCGCGACCGCAGGACCCCGGCCGGAAGCTGACGACACCGGCGCGTGGCCGTCCCACCCGGGGCGGCCACGCGCCGGCCCACGCCGAGCGTCGGGCCGCCTCGGCCGTAAAAGCGCGAACCGCCCTGACCCGGCCGTTGTGGTCGCCGGCCCGCGCACTGTCGGTCCGGTCAACGGGCGGCAGCCGGCGCTTCCGGGGCGGCGTCGGCTGCGGCGAGCACGGGGTCGGCGATCGCCAGGGCCAGGGCCGACAGCACGACCAGGCCTCCGACAAGCGCGGTCGGGCGCAGGCCGGCCAGGGTGAGGACCGCGCCGCCGAGATATGAGCCGCCCGCGATGCCGAGGTTGAACGCGGCCGAGTTGGTGGCGGCGGCCATGTCCACGCTTCGCGGGGCGACCACGAGCACCCGGGCGGTCAACGCCGGGCCGATCGTGCCGAGCGCGAACCCGGAGACTGCGGTACAGGCGACGACCGCGACAGGGGAACCGGCGAGCGCCCACATGCCGAGTAGTGAGGCGGCCTGCAGCGCTGTCGATCCGATCATGACAAGGTCCGGGCGGCGGTCGACAAGCAGGCCGCAGGCGATCACGCCGGCCAGGCCGGTCAGGCCGCGCAGCAGCAGCACCGGGCCGATCGCGACATCGTCCAGGCCGGTGATCTCGGTCAGGAACGGCGTGGTGAACGTGAACGCGGCGAACAGGCCGCCGACCGACAGCACCGTCATCGCGGTGAGCGCGCGATAGCGGCGGGCGCTTGGTAGGGCACCGGCGGCCGCCGCTCCGGTGCGTGGCGGGCTGGCCGGCATCAGCGCGGCCACCAGGACGAACGCGATCAGCCCGAGTGCGGCCAGCGCGTAGAACGCGGTCTGCCAGCCGGCCGTCTGCCCAAGCCAGGTTCCGGCCGGGACGCCGAGCATCGGGGCGAGCGCGGATCCGCCGAACACGATCGAGGCGGCGCGGCCCCGCATCTCGGCGGAGACCAGGCCCGCCGCGGCCGGCCCGACCACCGCCCAGAACACCGACTGGCTCAGCGCGACCACGACGCGCGCGCCGAGAAGCAGCGGGTAGGTCGGCGCGAGCGCGGACGCGACAGTCGCCGCAGCGAAAACGGCGAGAAGAACCGAGAGCAACAGCCGCCGGGGTACGGCCCGGAAAAGCCACGCCAGCGGCACCGACACGACGGCGACGGTCAGCCCGTACCCGGTGACGAGCAGGCCCGCGTCCGGAAGCGAGACCCGGTAGTGGCCGGCGATCAGCGGCAACAGCCCGACCGGAAGCGTCTCCATCGCCACGAAGCAGAACGCCCCGGCGCCCATCGCGGCGAGCGCACCTGCCGTCCGCGCGGTCGTCGCCGTCCACTGTGTCTTCTCGATCGTCACGGAACCCACCCCAGCGGTGGGATCGGAATATGTCAATCACATTCCGTCCGGCGAGGTCACGCCGTTCCGGCTGGTTGAATCTGCGGTATGGGTGACCTGAACCTGCGGCGCTTGCGGTACTTCCTGACCCTGGCGGACGAGCTGAACTACGGGCGGGCCGCCGAACTGCTTCACGTCGCGCAGCCCGCGCTGAGCCGGTCGATCTCCGCGCTGGAGCGGGAGCTTGGGGTGCGGCTGTTCGTGCGCTCGCGGGCCGGGACCCGGCTGGCGCCCGCCGGTGAGCTGCTTCGCGACGAGGCCCGTGCGCTGCTGCACGCCGCGGACGTGCTGCAGCAGCGACTCCGGCTCGCCGACCGGGAGGGGCGGCGGGTGACGATCGGGTTCATGCCGGGAATGGTGCTGACGCCTGTGGTACGGCACCTGGAGGAGCGGTTCCCGGGGCTGCGGGTGGAGGTGTGCCGGGCCTCCTGGCACGAGCAGATCACCGCGCTTCGCGAGGGCAGGTTCGACGCGGTGTACGCGCAACGCCCGTTCGACGAGGACGGGCTGACAGTGGTCGACCTCTACGCGGAGCCGCGGGTGGTGGCGCTGCCGGCCGGGCACCCGCTTGCGACGCCGGGCGGGGTGCGGCTGGCGGACCTCGCCGGGGAGGAGTTGCTGCAGCCGGCTGAAGCCGTACCAGAGTGGATTTTTCCGTCTTTTTCCGGTCCGTCGTCGTTGTCGGTCGAGGAGAAGTTCGAGAACGTGGCCGCCGGGCGCGGCGTCGTGATCGTGCCGGAGTCGGTGACGCGTTACTACCGGCGGCCGGACCTGGCGTTCGTCCCGGTGACGGATCTGCCCGACGCCGAGTTCTGCCTGGTCGTCGAGGCGCGCCGGCGCTCCGCCGTGCTGCGGGAACTGCTGGCGTTCTCCACTCATGCCGATCCGGCATCTGTTGGGACCTGACTGGTCTTGGACGGGATGCGCCGGTGCGCCGAACACTGAGCAGCGACTCCGTCGAAAGGAACACATCGTGCCTCTCTCGTCCTCCTCCCGGGTCGTCGTCATCGGCGGCACAAGCGGAATCGGCCTCGCCGTCGCCCAGGCTGCGGCGGCCACCGGCGCGCAGGTGATCGTGGGCTCGCGCGCGGAAGAGTCAGTGAAGCGGGCGCTCGGCGCGCTGCCCGCCCACGCCTCCGGTGCGCCGGTGGACGTCACCTCGTCCGCGTCTCTAGCGGCGTTCTTCGCCGGGGTGGGCGCGTTCGACCACCTCGTCTACACGGCCGGCGACGCGCTCGCCCGCGGCCTGATCGCGGACTACGACCCGGCAGTGGCCCGCGACTTCTTCGACGTGCGGCTGTTCCGCGCGCTTGACGCGGTCCGCCTCGCGCTGCCCACGCTCAGCGGCACCGGCTCGGTGACGCTCACCGCGGGCGCGGCCGCGTTCCACGGCGGCGCGGGCCGGCTGCTCGGCTCCACGGTCGGCGGCGCGGTCATCACGGCCGCCCGCTCGCTTGCCGCCGAACTCGCGCCGGTCCGCGTCAACGTGGTGGCGCCCGGGATCGTGCGCACTCCACTGTGGTCGGACACTCCCCCGGAGTTCCTCGACCGGGCCGGCGGCGCCACGCTGCTGGGCCGGGTCGCCGAGCCGGACGACGTGGCCAAGGCCTACGTCGCCCTGCTCGACCAGGACTACATCACCGGAAACGTAACGCTCGTGGACGGCGGCAGCGTGCTTGTCTAGCCGCTACGAACCCGGCCCCCACCCATCAACCGCGGCGCGGGCGGGGCGGCTTGTCCACCATGTCAGCGCGGCCCGGCGGGGATGGCCGTGACGATCCGCCACACACCGGGCGACTCATAGCGGTAGGTCGCCGTCCGACGGTCGCTGTCGTAGACGACGTCACCCCGCGCGTCGAAGGTGAACCGGGCGGTCGTCGGTGTCTGGTAGCCGGGATTGGAAATGTTGAGTGTGCGCAGATTCGCCGTGATCCGCCTGCGCAGGTTGGCCCCGGCCGCCGCGACGAACGGGCCGATGCTTGCCACCGCCGGCCGGGCACCGTTACGCACCGCCGCACGAATCGCGATGATCAGCGCCCGGGTCGCGTCGAAGGCGGCCGCCGAGTACGGCGTCGCGTCCTTGCCCCCGGACTTGACCTGGTAGGAGGCTTCAAAATCGCTCCGGTACGGATTGGCCGGGTCGTGCGGCACGGGCGCGATCGCGTACAGCTCGCCGTCGGTGCGCGCAGGATCGCTGAATCCCACGTTCATCAGGGTGGCCGGGCCCGCGAAAATCGTCTTCGCGGCCCACGGCTGCTGCCACATCGCCCGGTACAACGAGACGCCTTTGACTCCGGTGCCGCAGTAGAGAATCAGCGCAGGAGCATCGGAGCGCTCGCGGACCAACCCGACGGCCCGGTCCGCGCTCACATTCTCAAGTTCGTCCCCGGGATGTTCCTTCTTCCACTTCGTCGTGAAGGTCGCCGCGAACCCGTTACCGAAGCTCGATCCGTCGGAGGCGACGATGACCCGCCGCGTGCCACCCGCCGGTGCCGGCTTCATGCCGGACAGCTGGGCGACGAGCTCGGTCACCCGCACCTCGTCCTGGACCGCCATGCGGAAGAAGGTGCTGTCCGGTGGCACGGTGGCGAGCCGTTCGCAAGTCTCGCCCCGGGCGGTCAGGCAGTTCAGCGTGGTCGACGGGCTGATCATCGGCACGCCGGCCGCCGAGACCTCGGAGATCTCGTCGAGCGCGGTGTCGCTGTGGAACGGCCCGACGATCCCCACGAGCCGCGGGTCCGCGAGCAACGTGCCGAGACTGCCGCCGGACCTGAGGTCGGCCGTGCCGTCCGCGGACATGAGAGTGATCCCGCCGCCGATGTTCGAGTCGTCGAACGGGACGAGTTCGATGTCGTGCGGGCCGATGCCGAGATCACTCTCGGCATTCACGGCGAGCTTGACGCCGTTGAGCACCGCCAGGGCATCCTGCGGATCCTCCGCGAGGAACGGCATGCTCACCCCGATCCGGATCACCGGGCGTTGCGAGACCACCCAGGTGGCGTAGCAGGTGGCGACCACCATGGCGGCGACAAGCAGATGCCCCACCTGCCGAAGTGATCCTTGGGTGTGTCTGCGCGCGGCGGTGGAGTGCTGTGCCACGGCCAGCCCGACGCCGATCAGGCTGAGGACCATCGTGTACGTGCTCACGACGTTGTCACGGCCCTCCCACGCCGCGAAGACGCCCGCGGAGGCGGCGACGGCTGTCGCGATGACCGTGACAGCCACGACCCACCGGTGTGACAACCTCCCGGGCGGGGCCACGGCACCGGGTGCGGGCTCCGGTACGGCGGGCGCCGCCACGGCGATGCGGCGCGCGGGCCGGCCGGGGCGTTTACGATGCGGCACGCTCTCCTCCTCCTGCTGATTCCGCAGTTTCGGCAGGAGGGCACACCGGCAGACGCACGTCGGGTCCGATATCAGGATTTATGACACTATCGACGTACCTATGACACGGCGCGGCCGGCGAACTGGGCGGCGAGCAAGGCGAGGCGTCGTTCGTGCCGCTCGCCTGGCAGGCGGCCACCTCCCGTCAGGGTGACAAGTCCGTGCAGACCGGACCAGAGCAGCTCGGTGAGGTCGTCGAGGTCGTGGGGGCCGGCGAACGGCTGCAAGGCTCCGCGGAGGGCGCCGAACGCGTCCCGCAATGCCACGGGCGTCTCCGGGTGGTCGAACCGCAGACCCACGGTGCGGACGAACATGGCGTCGTACAGCGCCGGGCGCCGCTCGGCGAAGTCGGCGTAGGCCGAGACGACCGCGGCCAGTGCCGCCTGGGGGGTGGAAGCCCCGTCCCGCGCCCCGTGCAGGTGGGTGGCGATCTCGGCGAAGCCCTCCACCGCGACCGCGGCCATGATGGCGTCCTTGCCCTTGAAGTGGCTGTAGAGCACCGGCTGGCTGTACTCGATCAGCTCGGCCAGCCGCCGGGTGGTCACCGCGTCCCACCCCTCCGCCTCGGCGAGGTCTCGGGCCGTCGTGATGATCAGTCGCTCGCGGAGTGCACGTTCCCGCTCACGGCGTTCCTGGGCAGACATGACAGCAATGCTAGCGGGGCTAGAAAACCTGTCACCGGATTGCTAGTGTCGAATTTGTTTCTAGCAGTGCTAGGAAACATCGAAAGGATCACCGATGCTCGCTGTTCTGGCCTACGGACTCTCTGCATTCCTCGACGTTTTCATCATCGTCATCGGCGCCCGCTTCATACTCGCCCCGAACACCGCGGCGGCAGGCTACGGCGTACCTGCCAAGCCCGACGGCGATGCCGCCTACCTGGCCGTCAAGGGCGTACGGGACATTACCTCCGGCGTCGTGGGCCTGGCGCTGCTGACCTTCGTCGGAGCCCAGGCGGGCGCCTGGTTCATGCTCGCCGTCGCCCTGATCCCGCTCGGCGACATGGTGATCGTGCTGCGCCACGGCGGCACGAAAGCCGTCGCCTTCGGCGTCCACCTTGCCACCGCCGTCGTCGTTCTGATCAGCGCGGCCCTGCTGTTCGCCGTCTGATCATGGACCCGCCGAAGCCGAAGCCGATGCCGTTCCGCTCCGGCTCCGGCTGCTCCACGACGTCGACGACGTCGACGACCTCGACGACCTCGACGACCTCGACGAGGCGGGATGGTCGACGGTGCTGGACGCCGGCCCAGACCAACCCAGGTCACCAGCTCATCGACCGGCGAGCTGCTCGGCGTCGCCGCCACCGGCTTCGACATCAGCGACGTCGTCGACGTGACGGAACTCCTTCTCGATCCGGCCGCCCCGTCCCCGCTGCCCTGACCACCTACCGATCACCCTGGAGAACGTACGAGGCGCGGTGAGCACGGGCAGCCATCCAGGGTGGAGCGCGCCCTGGATAGCGGGCAGCCGCACGACGCAGAGTCGAGGAAACCACCCGACGCCCAGGAGCTGCCTCATGGAACGCCTCGACGAGACCGTGCTGACGACGATCGCCGCGTCGTCACACCGCCCGCTGCTGTTCGCACACGCCACGATCCGCACGCTCGATCCGATAATCGGTGAACTACCCGACGCGGACCTGCTGGTCGGCGGCGCGGTCGTGGTCGGTGTCGGCCCCGGCCTGCACACCGCCGCGGAGGACGACGACATGATCGTCGTCGACTGCACCGGCCTCACCATCGTGCCCGCGGTCCTCGACGGCGTCGCCGCCGCCGGTCTGCGCCCGCACCCCGCCACGCTCGCCCCGGGCGCCCCGGCCACGTTCCTGGTCGTCACGGACGACGCCGTGGACCCCGGCCGCACCGCCGCGATCATCGTCGACGGCCGGATCACCGCGATCAACGGCCGCCGCCTGGTTCCGGCGCCCGACGAGGTGGCGTCCACCCTGCCGGACCCGAAGGACAGCCCGTACCTCGGGATGTGGATCGACGAGACGGGGTTCCTGCACCAGGAGCTGACCGCCGACGGCCGCTACGACGAGACCCGCGGTGGCCGCCCGCACGCCTACCAGGGCTCCTTCTGGATCGACGGCACCCGCATCACCTACCGCGACGACCTCGGCTTCTGGGCCTTCGGCGACTTCACCGGCGACACCCTCCACCACGCCGGCTACACCCTCCACCGCCGATGACCCGTCTCCCGGCCGGCCGGCTACGGCGTCATCCGGCCTTGCTCGCGACATAAACGGTGTTTGCGGACCGGCCGGTGGTCAGCGGGTTGGCGAACGGCACCACGTGCGCGGTCGCGGTGGCGAACCCCTGCCGGAGCAGGGACAGGAAGGACTCCTCGGGGGCGTCGTCGGACCACAGGCCGAACACGCCACCCGGGCGCAGACGGTCACTGACCCGCTGCAGGCCCTCGCCGGTGTAGAGATCGGCGTGGGCGGGGTCCAGGACGTTGACCGGCGAGTGGTCGATGTCGACAAGGATCGCGTCGAAGGTACGGCCCGGCGTCGAGGGGTCGAAGCCCGTGCCGTCCCGCAGCAGCGCGAAGAAGTCACCCTCCAGGAGCGTGGTGCGCGGGTCGGAGGTGAGCGTGCGGGCGTCGGGCAGCAGCTCGCGGCGGTGCCAGTCGATCACCGGGGCGAGTGCCTCGACCACGATCAGCGAACGGACCCGGTCGTCGGTGAGGACGGTACGGGCGGTGTAGCCGAGCCCGAGGCCGCCGACGACGACGTCACACGGGGCATCCGGCAGGGCGGCGAGCGCGAGCCGGGAAAGCTCCTCCTCGGCGACCGTGAACATGCTTGACATCAGGTACTCATCGCCGAGCTTCACCTCGTACACCCGCGTGTTTGTGGTGGGTTCGAGGCGCTGACGCAGGCTGATCTCGCCGATGTGTGTCTGTGCCCAGCCGAGCTCGGCGAATCGCGGGTGCATGGTCTTCCTTACAGCGCGGGGTGGACCGCGCCGGGACGACAGCCGGAGGCCCCGCAACGCGATGCCGCAGACCATAGACCCTCCGAGGGCCGAGATGGGGGACGCAGCGCCGGACCGGCCTCAGGCGTCGTGGCCGTCGCGGAGCCAGGCGAGGTAGTCGGCTGCTGCGCGGGCGGTGTCGTACTCCGGGGTGAAGCCGGTGTCCTCGTGTAGGCGGGTGATGTCGAGCCAGGCACGGGGTGCGCCGGCGTGCCCGGTGGGCAGGTCGATGTCGGCGTCGGGGACGACGGCCCGGAGCGCGGCGATAATCTCGGCGTTGGAGGTGGCCCGGCCGGACGCGACGTTGTAGGTGGCATGACGGAGCTTCTCCGCACCGTGGAGCAGCGCGATGGCGCGGCCGGTGTCCTTGACGTAGCAGAGGTCGAGCGCATCCTCCGCGTACGGCGTGGCGGCCAGGCCGGACAGGTCGGGCGCGACGCCCCGGGCTGCCGCGTGCACAAGCGCGGGCCCGGCGAAGAACGGGTCGGCGTGGCCGCGCGGGCCCCAGGTGCCGGAGATGCGGTAGTTGACCACCTCGATGCCGGTGGCGTCCGCCAGGTAGCCGCCGAGCAGCTCACCCGCCTTCTTGAACGTCGGGATCAGGTGCGCGGCGCCCATCGAGAGCGGCATGTCCTCGGTCAGCGCGCCCTCGGTCAGGCCGCTCGACAGGTACACCCCGATTGTGCTCGCCACGCCCACGCGTCGCACGCCCCAGTCCTGCGCGACCTGCATGATGTTGAACAGGCTGCCGAGCGCCAGGCGCGCGTCCTCGACCGGCGCGCCGGTGTTCGGCGGCCACGGCATCGAGCCGGCCAGGTGCACGATCCCGGTGATGTCGTGCCGCTCGCCGACCGCGCGCAGTGAGGCGAGGTCCCTGATGTCGGCCTGCTCCACAGCGACGTCGCCGGTGCGATCCGGCGTCGAGGCACGCCGCTGCACAAGCACGCAGTGCTCGCCCTGATCCAGCAGCGCCTGCACGGTGTGCGACCCGATGAAGCCCAGGCCTCCGGTGACCAGAATGCTCATGTCGCCAGCCCTTCGATAGAAACGGAACCTTGCTCCGCAAATATACGGAACAAGGTTCCGATTCGTCAACCGCCGGGTACGGCGCGGCGACGTCGAGTCGTTGCGATCGCGCCAAGGCCTCGGCGGCCCTGCGGTCAGAGCGGCGGGTGGAGCAGGTGGGCGAGCGCCTCCGGCCGCAACGGGCGGCCCAGCAGATAGCCCTGACCCTGATCGCATCCCAGGGCGATGAGCCGATCGAGCTGGCCGGTCGTCTCGATGCCTTCGGCGACCACTGTCATGCCGAGCACGTGCCCCATGGCGGTCACCGCCGCGACGATCTCGCGGCCCCGGCCCCCGGTCTCGAGGTGACTGACGAAGCTCCTATCGATCTTGAGAACGTTGGCCGGGAACTGCATCAGATGCGCCAGCGACGAATATCCGGTACCGAAGTCGTCCAGGGCGATATGCACACCGAGCCGAGACAGGTCGGCCAAGGCATCACGCGCTTCCGCCATGTCGAGCAGCTGCGCCGTCTCGGTCAGCTCCAGGCACAGCTGAGCCGGCGCAATCCGATGACGGTCCAGGACGTCCTTGACGATCGCGGCGAAGTCCGGAGCGCACAGCTGCCGGCTCGAGACGTTGACCGCCATCGTGAGCGGTGGCAGGGCCGGGTCATGCCGCGCCGACCATTCGACCAGCTGGCGGCAGGCCTCGTGAAGCACCCAGGTGCCGATTGAGACGATCAGGCCCCGGTCCTCCGCGATGCCGATGAACTCCGTCGGCGGCACGACGCCACGCGCCGGGTGATCCCACCTGATGAGCGCCTCGGCGCCGACGACGGACCGGTCATGCAGGGAGAGCAGCGGCTGGTACTCAAGGCGCAGCTGACGGTGCTCAAGCGCCCGCGCCAGATCGGCCTCCACTGTGTACCGCTTGGTGGCGCGGTCCCGCAGCTGCGGGTCGAAGCACTGGTAACAGTTCCGCCCACGGGCCTTCGCCTGGTACATCGCCGCGTCGGCGTCACGGACGAGGTCCTCCGCGATGGCGGACGGATCGGTGGTCACCACGAATCCCACGCTCGCGGTGACGAACAGCTCGTGGCCGTTGTCGATGAACGGCTCGCTGAGGCTGCTGACCATTCGGCCGGCGATGGCATGGGCGTCGTCGTCCGTGCAGAAATCGTCGAGCACGACGACGAACTCGTCTCCGCCGAAACGCGCCACCGTGTCGCTCGGCCGGCAGAGGGAGGTGAGCCGCCGGCCCGCCTCCACGAGCACGTGGTCACCCACCCCGTGGCCGTACGTGTCGTTGATGGCCTTGAACTGGTCCAGGTCGATGAAGAACAGCACGATCCGCCCGGGACGACGTTTCATCCGCGCCAGGGCGTGATTGAGCCTGTCGATCAGCAGCACCCGGTTGGCCAGCCCGGTCACCGGATCATGAACCGCCTGGTAGGCCAGTTTGTCCTGGGTCCGTTTCAGCTCGGTGACCTCACGGGTGGACGTCACCACGCCGATCGGCGGCCCCTGATCCGTCTCCCGGTGCGCGGCCATGTGCGACTGGAAGTCCCGGCGCTTGGGCCCGGCGCCGTAGGAGAAGTCCACCGAGCAGCTGTCGCCGGTGGCCAGCACGCCGGCGAGGCCCGCCTCCCAGCTCGGCAGGGCCGCGAGCTCACCGCCGAGCTCACGATCGGTCCTGCCCAGCAGGTCCTGACTCGGCAGCCCCTGCAGCCGTTCGGTGGCCGTGTTCACGTACCTGTAGCGCAGGTCGGCGTCGTAGAGCGCGATGGCGTCGGCCGAGGTGTCCAGGACGGTACGGAGCTGGGCCTCGACGCGGCTGATCTCGGCGTGCGCCGACGCCAGGGCAGCCGCGTTGCGGGTCGCTTCCCGCTCCGCCTCCACCAGCCGGGTGATGTCACGCGAGATGCCGAACGTGCCGATGATCCGGCCGTCGTCGTCACGAAGTGGGAACTTGGTACTGGTGACCCACCGGTCGGGACGATCAGGCCAGGTCTCGTGCTCCTGCTTGTTGACCACCGGCTCACCGGTGGCGATGATGCGCTGCTCGTCAGCGTACGCCTCAGCCGCGTGCTCGTGCCCGTAGAGGTCGAAGTCCGAGAGCCCGATGAGCTCCTCGGGCTTACCGCCGGTGAGCGCGCCCCACGCCTTGCTCAGCCACACGAACCTGCTCTGCAGATCCTTGAAGTAGATGACCTCGTCGGTGGCGTCGAGCAGATTGCGGGCGTACACCTGCCGCATGTCCCCGCCGCTACGGTGAGGCGGCGGCCGGTCCGGCACGGAGGCCCAGTCCATGGCGCACCTCCACTCCCCCGAGCGCTGATCGACTACGGTCCCGATCGGCAGGACCGGGCCGTAGCGAACGAAAATCGCGCCGGAGATGTCACGGGAGCAGCTCGGTCCGTCGCGGACCTCGCGGCTGACGTGCTCGACGATCGTGGATGAGGCGCGGTGGTCACGCCGGCCAGGCGAGCAGTGCCGTGTCGACGATCTCGTCGAGCGTGTCGGGCCCGAGACCGTTCGCGGCCTGGACGGCGATGCCGAACGCCGTCGTCATGACGTATCGGGCGAGGCGTCCCGGGTCGGCGTCAGGCGGTAGGTCGCCCTCCTCGACGGCGCGCCGGAATCGCGCCTCGAGCTGGTCGCCCGCGTCGATGCGCCAGCCGACCAGGACATCGTGCGCCGGCCGGCCCTGCTCACTCAACGCCAGCGCGCCCTGAACCGACAGGCACCCCGCCGGGCGGCCGGGCGACGTCGTCGTCCTGACCGATCCCCGGAGAAAGGCCTCGGCCACCGCGCGCGCGGTGGGCTCCCGCAGGGCGCGTGTCGCGTAGGAGGCCGGCCCTTCGGCGTAGCGCTGCACGGCCTTGCGGAAGAGCTGCTCCTTGTTGCCGAAGGCGGCGTACATGCTCGACTTGGTGATCCCCATCGCGCCGGTCAGGTCCGTGAGGCTTGTGCCGTCGTACCCCCGCGCCCAGAACACCTGCATGGCCCGCTCGAGCGCCTCCTCGACGTCGAACTCCCGGGGACGGCCGAACACTGTGGATCCACTCATGACGACATCCTCCTCGATTACGGGCCGGCGGGCTGTTCCTCTCCCCACAGGCGACTTTACTTCCGATCGGTCCAGATGTGCTAGCGTTCTGTACCGACCGGGAGTTAAAGCGGTCGTGCCTACCACAGAAGAGGATCACCACGATGAGAACCACCTCGCTCGGCGGACTGAAGACCTCCCGCATCGGCCTGGGCGCCATGGGCATGTCGGCCTTCTACACCGGCGCCGGCCAGCGCGACGACCAGTCGATCCGCACCATCCAGCGGGCCCTGGATCTCGGTGTCACGCACATCGACACCGCCGAGGCGTACGGCCCCTACGTCAACGAGGAACTGGTCGGCCGCGCCATCAAGGGACGCCGGGACGAGGTGGTACTCGCCACCAAGTTCGGCCTCGTCTCGCACACCGGCCGCCCGGGCGCCGACAGCACCCCGGCCAGCATCCGGACGGCCGTGGAGGGCTCACTGCGCCGCCTCGGCACCGACCACCTGGACCTCTACTACCAGCACCGGGGCGACCCGGACACGCCGATCGAGGAGACCGTCGCCGTGCTTGCGGAGCTGGTGACCGAGGGCAAGATCCGTTACATCGGACTGTCCGAGGCCGGGCCAGCGACGATCCGGCGGGCGCACGCCGTTCACCCGATCGCCGCGGTGCAGTCCGAGTACTCGCTGTGGGTCCGTGACCCCGAGGCCGAGGTGCTGCCGGTCCTGCGGGAGCTGGGCGTGGGCCTCGTCCCGTACTCCCCGCTCGGCCGTGGCTTCCTCACCGGCGGCATCCGCACGCTCGACGACCTCGACGCCGACGACTGGCGCCGCACCAACCCGCGCTTCGCCGGCGGCAACCTCGAACGCAACATGCGCATCGTCGACGAGGTACGCGCCGTCGCCGCCGAGGCCGGGGCCACGCCCGCGCAGGCCGCCCTCGCCTGGCTGCTCGCCCAGGGCGACGACATCGTCCCGATCCCCGGCACCACACGCATCGACCGGCTCGCGGAGAACGCCGCCGCCGACGGCATCAGCCTCTCCGGCGACCAGCTCGCCCGGCTGGACACCCTGGCGCCGGCCGCCGGCGACCGCTACGACGAAGCCAACATGGCCGCCCTCGGCCACTGAGCCGATCGTCGGTGGCGAGCCGGTTCAGCTGAGCTGTTCGAGCAGGGTGGCGGCGTCGGTCGCCAGCCCGATCGCCCGCCCGGCCAGTTCCTCAGGCACCTCGGGGTGCTCAAGGTTGATCCGGACCAGGCGGGCGTTCGGGTACCCGAGCGCGACCCGCTCCATCGGCCAGCGCACGACGCTCGGGGTGTTGAAGCCGGTGCCGACGTCCAGGACCAGCAGCTTGGCGTCGGCAGGCGTCGCCTCCAGCCAGTCCTGGATCCGCCGGCCGGCCGCCAGGTGCGGGTCGACGATGAACTCCGGCCCCTTGCGGACGTTGAGGAACACCTCGCCGCCGCAGCGTGGGCAGGCCGGGATCGCCGCCGGGTCGGTCACCTCGCCGGTCGCCGGGTCGTAGGCGGCGAGCGCGGCCTCGACGATCGGCCGGCTGTCCCAGGTCTCCCGGGTGCACGGCACCTCGCACTGGTACCGGGCGTAGTCGCCCTGCGGGGTGAAGATCCGCTCCGGGTCAAAGCCGTTGCGGGCGAACAGGCCGTCGACGTTGCTGGAGAGCACGACGTGTTCCCGGTCGCCGACAAGCGCCCGCAGCCGTTCGTACACCGGGTGCGGTCCGGGCCCGAACCTGATGTCGGCGACGTGCGTGGCCCAGTATCCCCACATCAGCGGCGCGGGCAGCCGGGTGCCGATCAGCTGGTAGCGGGCCCGGAGCCCGCGCCGGTGCAGCGCGGGGAACAGTTCCGCGAACCGGCGGGTGTCGGTGTAGTCGAATCCGGCGGACGCGGACAGTCCCGCCCCGGCGCCGATGACGATCCGGTCGGCCTCGGCGATCCACCGCCGTACCCGCGCTGCTGCTGTGGTGGTGTCGTTCATAGCGCTTCCTTGTAGACGGCCAGGTCATCGGCGGAGAAGACGTCGAAGACGACGCGGTCGAGCACGCCGGGGTGCGCGGCCAGCCAGGCCGCTGTGGTGCCGAGCGCGATCCGGGCGGCCGCCGCCTTCGGGAACCCGAACAGGCCGGTGCTGATCGCGCAGAACGCGACAGTGCGGATGTCCCCGGCGGCCGCGGCCAGATCCAGGCAGGACCGGTACGACGAGGCCAGCACCGCCTCGTGCGCGGGAGTCAGCGGCCCGTCGACGATCGGGCCGACAGTGTGCAGCACGTACCGGGCCGGCAGGTGGTAGCCGCGGGTGATCTTCGCGCCGCCGGACGGCTCCGGCGTGCCCTGCGCGGTCATGATCGTGTGGCAGTCCGCACGCAGCCGCGGGCCGGCCGCCGCGTGGATGACGTTGTCGACGCACCTGTGCGACGGCTGAAAACAGCCGAGCAGCGCGCTGTTGGCGGCGTTCACGATCGCGTCGGCGCGAAGCGTGGTGATGTCGCCCTGCCAGAGCGCCACCGTACCGTCGATGGTCGGCAGTTCCCGGGCGTCGACGTGCGGACGCCCGGCGCGTTCGCCGCCGAGCAGCGCGTCAAGAGCGCGATGCGCGTCGTCCGGCAGCGGCCCGGGCTCGCGGACTGTCAGCAGCGCCCGCAGCCGCTCCCGGTCCGGGCCTCCGGTGAGCCGCGCGACAAGCGCGCCGAACTCCGCCGGGCGTGCTGGACCGGCCGCCGGTGTGAACGGCCGGTCCAGGTCGACGAGGTGTCGATAGTCGTCGAGCCGCATGGCAGTGATCAGAACAGCCCGTTGCCGTGCGGAAGGTCGGTGGCGATCTCCGGGGTGAGGTCCCAGTGCTCGACGATCTTGCCGTTCTCGACCCGGAAGAGGTCGTAGAACGCGGTCCGGGTCGGCCCGAACGAGCCCTCCGACACGGTGAGCACGAAGTTGCCCTCGGCGATCACCTTGTGCACCGTGTCGTAGACCATGGTGACGCCCTGCTCCGCGAGCGCGGTGAGGGCGGCGCCGAGGCCGTCGAGGTTGTCGCCGATGCCCACGTTGTGCTGCGCGTAGGACTCGGTGCTCAGGTAGTCGGTCAGCATGTCGACCTTGCCGCCCTTGAGCACGTTCTCGACGAAGCCGGTGACGAGCGCGCGGTTGGCCTCGGTCTTATCCAGGTCGGTGACCTCGACCGGGCCATCGGTCTGCGACCTGCCGGACACCGTCGTCGCCACCACCGGGCTGAGCGCGTCCCAGTGCTCGGCGAGCTTGCCGTCGGCGACGCGGAAGACGTCGAACGCGACGAGCGGCGCCGGCCCGAAGCCGTGGTAGGTGCCGTGCAACGCGACCAGGTCACCGTCGGCGATCACCCGGTGCAGGTCGTAGCTGAACCCGTCCGGCAGGCTCTCGACCAGAGCCCTCAGCCCGGCCGGTCCGTCCGCGGCAAGCGCGCTGTGCTGTGTGTACGTCGGCGCCGCCCAGCGGTCGACCGCGGCCGGGTCCTTGTCCCCGAAAAGCTGGCCTGCTGCTGACAGTACTGTCTCTTTGGCGCTCATGGTCCCTCGTCCTTCTCGTTGTGGCCTTGCAGCTAAAACCTAAGAGCGCACAAGCCTCCCGAGGGGGTACGGTGGCGACTCGTGATGGTCAAAAAACGACAACCTGGCATTCGCGACCTTGATTTCGCCGCACCGCCCGGGATCCCGCAGTCGGTCGAGGTGATGAGCCTGCGGGATCTGCGTTCCCGCACCGGCGGTGACCTGCTCGGCCCTCCGCAGCGGCCGACCTTCCACCACCTGCTCACCCTGGACCGGGGCACGCTCCACCACACCGTCGACTTCACCCGGTACGAGCTGACGCCGGGGTCCTGGCTGTGGGTGCGGCCCGGCCAGGTCCAGCAGTGGGGCGACCTCGGCGACGTCGACGGCCTGCTGATCCTGGTCGAGCCCGCGTTCATCGACGCCACCCACACCGGCCCGACCGTGTACGACTTCTCCGCCGAGGACCATCGGCGCCTGACCGCGTCCGCCGGTCACCTCGCCGGGGTCTTCGCCGACCCCGGCTCACTCCCGCTCGACGTGCGCCAGGCCGTGCTGCGACAGCTGCTCGCCGTCCTGATCACGCAACTGACCCACCTCGGCGCGCCGCACACCGAGGCCGTACCCGACACGGTCTACGTGCGCTTCCGGGACGCCCTCGAGCGCGACTTCACCCGCACCCACCGGCTCGACGACTACGCCCGCACGCTGGGCTACTCCGCCCGCACGCTCTCCCGCGCCACCCAGGCCGCGGCCGGCGTCAACGGCAAGGAGTTCATCGACCGGCGCATCATCCTGGAGGCCAAGCGCCTGCTCGTGCACAGCGACCGCACCGCCGCCCAGATCGCCGCCCGCCTCGGCTTCACAAGCGCCACCAACTTCACCAAGTACTTCCACCTGCGCACCGGCCACACCCCGATCGCGTTCCGTACCGGCCTCGCCTCGGCCGGGCCGCAGGACTGACGACGGTTCGCACGATCGCGTTGCTTCGGTTCAGCGCACTCCACCGGCGACGAAGCGCTTGCGGTAGTCGCTCGGGTTGAGCCCCATGTGCTTGCGGAAGACGCTGCGGAGGTTGGCGCCGGTGCCCAGGCCGGCGTGGTGGGCGACCGACTCGATCCCGCTCGCGCCCTGCTCGATGAGCCGGCACGCGAGTGCGACCCGCTGCGTGGTGAGCCAGGTCAGCGGCGTGACGCCGACCTCGCGGCGGAACCTGCGGTGCAAGGTGCCGGGAGTCATGTGCGCCTGCCGTGCCAGGTCCTCGACGGTAAGCCTCAGATGGAGCCGTTCCCTGGCCCACGCGAGTGCCGGTGCCAGCGAGTCAAGCGTCGGCGGCGGCAGGGGCTGCTCGACGAACTGCTGCTGGCCGCCGTCCCGGAACGCCGCGAAGACCAGCCGCCGCCCGACATGATTCGCCACTTCCGCGCCGTGGTCGCGGCGCACGATGTGCAGTCCGAGATCGAGCGCGGCGGCACTGCCGGCCGAGGTCAGCACATCGCCGTCGTCGACGAACAGGACGTCCGGCTCGAGGGAGACGGCCGGGAAGCGGCGCCGGAACTCGTCCGCGAGCTGCCAGTGCACGGTGGCGCGGCGCTTGTCGAGCACACCGGCCTCGGCCAGGGTGAAGGCCCCGGTACAGAGGCCGACCAGCCGGATGCCGCGGTCGTGCGCCCGCCGGATCGCGGCCAGCACCGCCGGCCGTGAGGGGCGATCGACATTGGGCCGGTTGGGAACGATGACCATGTCCGCCGACGTGACATCGGCGAGCCGGCCGGACGCGCCGATGCTGAACATCCCGTCCCGCATGCTCGTCCGCCGGCCGGGCGTGACGACGGTGAGCTGGTAGGGCTCGAAGCCGACCTCGGCCCGGCGGCTGATGCCGAAGATCTCGCAGGCGCAACCGACCTCGAACGGGTTGGAGCCCTCATCGACGATCATGACGACCCGGAGCGTCCGGCCCGTGCTGTCAAAGGATCCTTGCGGCATGCGTCATTCCTAGCACTGTCGTCGCACATGCCGCAAAAACAGAATTTACGCATGTCATACGTTTCTCGCGACAAGCGCCGTCCGGACCACTGCGGAGCCGCTCTACGACGTAGTGCGGTGCGGCGATATGCACGTCGTGCCGGCCGGCCACAGATTCCGCCCGAGGCTGGGCGAAGTATCGTACTATCCCCCTCCACTGAATCCACGTGGCAATGAAACGGCAAGACATGACCCTCGCTATACACGTCGACGGGCTCTTCGATGGTAAGGCCTTCCATGGTCCGAGCATCATCGACATTGCCGGCGGGCGGACTATCGCCGTCCGGCCGATCGGGCAACCTGACATATCGGCGAGCGACGTCATACATTTCGGACCCGGTTCCTTCGCGCTCCCCGGAATGATCGACGTCCACACGCATCTAGGCTTCAACGGGGGCGCCGACCCGGTCGGTGAACTGATCCGCAGCGACGATTCGGCATTGCTCGCGCAGATGAGGACTGCAGGTCGTACCGCGCTCGAGGCAGGAATCACCACGGTACGAGATCTCGGCGATCGGGGTTACCTTTCGCTCGAGGTCGCCCGCGAGTTCTTGAAGGCCCCCGACAGCGGACCGGACATCCTCGCCGCCGGACCACCGATCACCACCAGAGACGGACACTGCCACTTCCTCGGCGGCGTCGCAGATGGTCCGGATGAGCTGCGCGCGGCCGTACGTGAGCGGTACGAACGCGGTTGCTCGGCAGTGAAAATCATGGTGAGTGGTGGTCACATCACTCCCGGCTCCAGCCCCTTCGTCAGGCAGTACTCGCGAGCCGACATCCGCATCGTGGTGGACGAGGCGCACCGACTCGGGCTCCCGGTCGCCGCGCATGCGCATTCGTCGCCCGCCATCGCCGATGCCGTGCACGCCGGCGTGGACAGTCTCGAACATGCGACCTTCATGACACCGGACGGGCCGGTCGCGCCCGAGTGGCTGATACCCGAGATCGCGGCCAGCAGGGTGTTCGTGGACCCGACCGCCGGCATGACACCGACCGGCAACTCGGATCTCGCCGCCGTCATCACAGCGAACTTCGACAAGCTCGTCGCGCCGTACCGGCTGATGCGAGATCTCGGGGTCCGGTTCATCAACGGCTCCGACGCCGGGGTCGGCCCGGGGAAGCCGCACGACGTCCTTTCCTACGCCGTCGAACACTCGCTCCGCTTCGGTCTCACGCCGGCCGACGCGCTTGCCACCGTGACGAGTCTCGCCGCGTCAGCGTGTGGCATCGACGACCACAAGGGCTTTGTGCGGCCCGGCATGGACGCCGATCTGCTTGTCGTCGATGGAAATCCGGCCGCGGACATGTCCGCGCTGCGGGCTGTCCGCGCGGTATTCCGTTCGGGCGAGCAGATCACCCGATCGCAGCAGTCGGCACCCGTCGCCTGAATTCGCACTGTGCCATTAAGCACCTGCGGCAGCCTGCCGGCCGATCCTCTTTCGTGGATCGGTCCAGGCTCGGCAAAACCATCACCAGAACAACGAGGAGAACCGACTCATGTCGAGGTTTGCGGAAGCGGTGGAGTCGAACGACCACCTCATCACCATCTGGGGCGACATGGCCCTGGACAGAGGTGGGAAGGTCAGCACCGAAGACGGCGTGGTCCGAATGTGGGCCGACAGTCCTTTCGGATTCTGGAACACTGTCGCGCTCGACGGCCATGACATTCCGGCAGACGCCCTCGCCGACCAGCTCACGCGGGCGGCTCACTTCATGAGAGCGGGCACCCAGGCCGGCTATCTGTGGCTCTTCGAGGACCTGCTCAGCAAGGCGGCACTCCAGGACCTGCCCCGTTTGGCGGCCGAGGCCGGGCTCGAACTCGCATTCACCGGGTACGGCATGGCCGGCGATGCGGCGGTCGCCGATCCGGTTCATCCTGATCTCGAATTTCGACGGGTCGAGAACGAAGCCCAACTGGTCACCTTCGGTCAGATCAACGCCGTGGCGTACGGCATGTCGGAAGAAGCCGGCCTGAAGGCCCTGAACGGTTCGGCGTACTGGCTCCGGGAGACCTGCGCCTACATCGCCTACCGTGACGGGGACCCGGTCGCCTGCGCCGCCACGGTCAAGGGCGCTGATTCCATCTTCCTCGCGCTTGTCGCGACCGTACCGGACGCCATGCGCCGTGGATATGGCGAAGCGGTAAGCAGGAAAGCGATTCACGAGGGCATCAAGGAAACCGGTCACCAGCACCTTGTCCTGCATGCGACGCAGGCCGGACGGCCCGTCTACGAGCGCATCGGTTACCGGACCAACTCGCTGATCCACTTCTTTCAGCCCGCCTAGCGATTAACACGAACGTCGCCCGGGTCGGGCTGCTGTCGCGGCCCGACCCGGGATCGGCCCCGCCGTGGACCGCGGTGAACACTGGCACCCGGGCAGACACGAGGAGAAAGCCGATGGGTGAGGGCGACGGCCAGCGCTTCGACGTCGACATCAACGTGGCGTACGCGGATGAGAACCGTAATCACGTGCTGCTGGACGAGTGGCGACGCCAGGCGGGTGAGATCGTCCCGCCACCACCGCTGCGGCTGCCACGGCACGGCGAGGGCTCGTACGCCGTGCGAATCCGTCGCACGATGCTTCACGACCTGGTGGTGGAGGATCAGTACAGCGACGCCGTAGCCGGTAGTACAGGTGGAACCGACGGCCATCTCGGCGACCGGGTGGTAAGTCATTTCACGCTCGGCGGACAGTGGCTTTTCCGCTCCGCACGCCGGACCGCCGCGGTCGGGCGGGGCAGCGCGTACATCCGCCGCAACGACGAGCCCTGGGACTTCGAGGTGAGCCGTGGCACCCGCGCGCTCATGCTCCACATCCCGATCGAGGAAGTACGGCTGCGCTCGGGCCGGGAGGCCGAGCCGGTCCAGCAGGACTCCCCGGCCGCACGGCTACTGCTCGCGCACCTGCGCGCCTGCATCGAGATCGGCGACGTCGTCGGCATCACGGCACGCAACGCCACGCTCGAACTGTTCCGTGGAGTCCTGGCCGACCACGTCATCGATGACGAGCCGATGTATGCGGCCCTGGTCCGGGCCGCTCGGCAGTGCATCGACGAACGCCTGCTCACCGACCCGGATCTCCACCCTGCCTCGATCGCCGGCCTGTTGCACGTCTCCCTGCGCACGCTTCACCGCGCCTTCGCCGCCGAGGAGACGTCGGTCATGGGGTACGTCCGGGAACGGCGCCTGGCCCTTGTGGACAGGGAACTGGCCTCCACGTCGTGGACGGTCTCCGAGCTGGCAGCCCGCTGGCACTTCTCCGACGAGAGCCATCTGATCCGAGCCTTCCGGCAGCGCTTCGGTGAGACACCCGCCGGTCGGCGCGCACGGAGCCGGCGGGCGGGTTCCTGACCATCCCCGCGACCGGGCCAGGCACCGGAGCGATCCGGCGTTGCCGACAGTCGGCTGGCGCTCTGGTACCGGAACGAGGCACGCGGATACCGGAGCCGCGCCCGTCGCGCGCCGTACCTTCTCGGGCAGTTCCCATTTCTCCCGAAGGATGGCGCCATGCCTGAATCCCCGATATCCGCCTTCGACCGGCTTGTCCAGGCGGGCCCGCCGGTCGCGCCGCGGGTGCTGTTCGAGACCGCAGCCGTGCTTGGCGGCAGTGTCGCCGGGCTGCTGGCCGCGCGGGTGCTCGCCGACCATGCGCGCGAGGTCGTCATCATCGAGCGCGACGCCCTCCCGGTGTCCCCCGCACAACGGGCCGGTACGCCGCAGGACCAGCAGGTGCACACGCTGCTCCCGGCCGGCCGGCTGTGGATCGACAGGTGGCTGCCCGGCTTCACCCAGGACGCGCTGGACGGCGGCGCGCTGCTGTCCGGCCCGGAGGCGACTGCCACCATGTTCGATGGGCACCGGCAGGCGCCCGGCGGCGACTTCCAGCTGCTCGGCGCGACCCGGCCGTTGATCGAGGCGTGCCTGCGCGCGCGGGTCCTGGCGCTGCCCAACGTCTCGGTCCGGCACGGGCGGGCGACAGGCCTGCGGTACCGCGACGGCGCGGTGAGCGGTGTCGGCTACGTCGACGACGGCGGCGAGCACGTACTCGAGACCGACTTCACGGTGGACGCCATGGGACGCCCCAGCCGGGTCTCCGACTGGGTGGCCGAGCACGGCTACGACGCGCCCCGGTTCACCCGGCTCCAGTCGCCGATCAACTACGCGACGGCCCTGTTCGCACGCACGGAGAAGCCCGAGGAGCTGGACATCACCTGCGCGCTCGGCCTGTTCTCGCCGGCCGGCACCGTCGGCGGGGTCTCCGTCGCCGCAGTCAACGCGGTCGAGGACGACGGGTGGATCGTCATGCTCATGGGGTACGACGAGGCGCGCCCCGGACGTACCCCCGAGGATTTCCGTGCCCGCTGCGCCGAGCTGCCCGCCGTGTTCGGGCACGCCACCAGCGGGCCGATCACCCGGGACATCGCAACGTACCACCAGGCGGAGAGCCGGCGGCGCGACTTCGCGGGGCTGGACCGCTTCCCGGCGCGCCTGATCGCTGTGGGTGACGCCGTCGCCTCGTTCAATCCGATCTACGGCCAGGGAATGAGCTCGGCGGCGCTGCACGCCTCCTGCCTGTCCGCCTACCTGACCGGCGACCCCGGCCTGAACGAGCCGGCCGGCGCCTTCTTCGACCTCCAGCAGATGGTCGTGGACGCGGCGTGGGCGATCTCGGCCGGCGGCGACACCGAGCGGCGTGACGCCGTGACCGGCGCCGAGGTGCCCGAGGAGGTACGCGCGCAGCGATGGGCGCTCGGGCAGATCACCGGGGCCTCGCTTACCGACCCGTCCATCGCGGCGGCGTTCAACAGCGTCTCCTACATGCTCCGGCACCCCGCGACCCTCGCCGACCCGTCAGTCGTCGAGCGCGCTGTCGCCGCGAACACCCCGTCCTGACCGCGGGGTAACCGCACGCGCAACCTCACGGCGGGTTCGGGCGGCACTGTCGCTGCGCGAACCCGCCGCCGCCCGCCTTATATCAATAACCTTATATAAGCTACCTTGTAGTAGCCTACAGGGATGAGCAGTTCCCTGCAGCAGGTCGGACTGGCCGTCAAACGGCTCCAGTGGCGGCACCACCGCGACGCGAACCGGCGCCTGGCCCCCCTCGGGCTTTCGCTCGTGCAGTGGGACACCCTTCGCCACCTGCACGCCAATCCCGGCGCCTCGCTTCATCGACTGGCCGAGCTGACCTTCCAGACCGACCAGTCCATGGGCGAACTCGCCAAACGCATGGTGGACCGAAGTCTCATCGCGCGCGTCGAAGGACCCGGCCGCAAAGTCCAGCACCAGCTCACCGCCACCGGCGACGACCTACGGCAGGCCGGCGCGGAAGCGGTGGACGGCGTGCTCACCGAGACCGTCGGACGCCTCACCGCCGGGGAACGCGAAACCCTTCACGAACTGCTCCGCAAAGCGAGCGAACCGCTGTGACACGGCGCATCCGCCACCCGTAACGCGCGCGTCGCCACTTCGCCCCGACCGCAGACACGCTCCCCGTCTCGCACTCCGTTGCTTAACTAAGGAACCTGATATAAGGTTCCTGATGTTGATACGGTCCCGTGCCAGGCGCACGGCACACACCACCTGACGAAGGACGTGCCATGAAGACGACAGTCCCGGCCGGCAGTCTCCGGCCCACCCGCACCACGACTGTCACGGTCGGCGATCTGCAGGTCACCGTCGACGACCACGACCGCACCCGCCCGTTCCTCGTGCTCCACGGTGGCGGCGGCGTCGGCACCGTGCGTGGCTTCGCCGCCCTGCTCTCCGAACGGACCCGCGCACGCGTGATCGTCCCCACCCATCCGGGCTTCGGCGGCACGACCCGACCCGCCGGGCTGGCGACCACGCGCGACCTGGCCGCCGCCTACCTCGCGCTGCTCGACGAGCTCGACCTCGTCGACGTCACTGTCATCGGCAACAGTTTCGGCGGGTGGATCGCCGCGGAGATGGCGCTGCTCGGCAACCCGCGGCTCTCCGGCGCGGTGATCGTCGACGGGATCGGGATCGAGGTCGAGGGCCACCCGGTGACCGACCTCCGCGGACTCGCACCGAGCGAGCTGGCCGCGCTGTCGTTCCACGACCCGGCCAAGGCGCCGCGCCCACCGGCCGGCGTGAGCGGCCCCCGCCCGGACCTCGCCGCGCTGGCCTCCTACACCGGCCCGGCCATGTCCGACCCCACCCTGATCACGCGTCTGGCCGGCCTCGATCTACCCGTTCACGTCATCTGGGGCGAGAGCGACGGCATCGTCAGCCCGGCGTACGGCAAGGCGTACGCCGACGCCATCCCCCGGTCCGCCTTCACCGTGCTGCCCCGCAGCGGTCATTTGCCTCAGGTCGAAACGCCCGAGGAGCTTCTCGGCGCCATCCTAGACCTCGGCGACTGACCCCCTCCCCGGATAGGACCCGCATCGCGCACGCCTGCCAGCTCGCGCACGCCTGCCGGCTCGCGTCACCGGACGGCGGTCACACGGTGCGGGCCGAGCCTCCGCCGCCGGGCGTGACGTTGTAGCCGATGATCCGGCGGGGGTGGACACGGATGATCGGGCCGGGCATGTGGGCCTCGGAGTCGGACGGGTCGGTGATCGCCTCGGCGGTGCCGCGGACCTCCAGCAGGCGCACCTGCCACGGGTCGGCCGAGACGATGTCGTCGACGACGAACGACACCACGGAACCGGCCGCCACGTTGCGGAACTTCCGGCTCGCCGACATCGCGTGCCCGCCGATGTCGATGGTGCCGAGCGCGGCGTTGTACCCGTACCCCACTGGATTGTTCTGGATCGTGCCGTTCGGCTGGACGCTGGCCAGCCGGCCGAGCTGCTGGCTGCGCAGGTACGCGATCTCGGCGTCGGTGAAAGCAGACATGTGGGCGATCATGTCGCCTCAACCGCGCTTGAGGTCAAGGATCGTGAGCGCGGCGAGGGAGAGCAGCGAGATCACCGCGAGCGCGAGCGGAAGCACCTGGCGCAGCCGGATGGCAGGCGTCAGGCCATCACGCAACGTGACCTCCTGCACCATCACGCCCGCCTCGAAGGTGGGCAGCGACGCGAGCGTGCCGCCGTCCGCGGACATGATCGCGCTGGTGCCGACAGTGGAGATGTTGACGACGTCGCGGCCGGTCTCCAGCGCGCGGATCCGGGCGATCGCGAGCTGCTGCACGCTCTCGTCGGTGGTGCCGAAGTCGCCGTTGTTGGACTGCGCGAGGATCAGCTGCGCGCCCTGCACCGGCAGGTCGCTGATCACGTCGTCCGCGGTGATGTCGAAGCAGATGGCGGACCCGAGGCGCATGCCGCCGACGTCGAGCACGCCCTCCCGGGTGCCGGGCACGTAGTCGCGGGCGACCAGGCCGATCAGGTCCGGCGCGAGCGACGCCCAGAACGCGCGGTTCGGCACGTACTCGCCGAACGGCACCGGGCGCTTCTTGTCGTAGAAGTCGGTGGGGGTGCTGTGGCCAGGCTCCCAGGCCAGGCTTGAGTTGTAGTAGAGATCGTCACGCTTGGTGATGACGCCGAAGATCAGCGGCGCGTTCACCGTCGCGGTCACCCGCCGGATCCGGTCCAGCGCCTCGCCGGACCGCGCCGGATCGAGGTCGCTGCCGTCCTCCGGCCAGACCACCACGTCCACGCTGCCGGGGGTGATGGTGGCGGTCGCCCGCTCGGACGCGGCCAGCAGATCACCACGGTCACGCGCGGTGAAGTAGCCGGCCGGGCCATTGCCCTGCACCGCGCCCACGGTGATCGTCCCGGCCGCCGGCAGCTGCCAGACCGGCACCAGCGCGAGCGCCACCGCCCCGGCCGCCCAGCCGCCCGCCGCCGGCAGGGACCGGGACCGCACGATCTGACAGCCGGCCGCCGCGAGCGCGACCAGGACGAACGACAGCCCGGACGCGCCGACCCAGGACAGCAGCGGCGCGAGCGGCCCCTCGCTGTGCGAGAACGCCACCCGCCCCCAGGAGAAGCCGCTGTAGGGCCAGCGCGCCGCCGCCTCCTCCCGGGCCACCCAGAGACCGGCCACCAGCAGCGGATATGCGAGGAAACGATCGCGCACCAACCGGGACGCCACGCCGATCAGGCCGCACCCGAGCGCGACCGAGATCGCCTGCGACGCGGAGAGCGCCAGCCACGGCACCGGCCCGAGGTACAGCCCGCTCCACGACACGTTGGTCAGGTAGAACGCCATCCCGGCGACCGCACCGACGCCTGCCGCGCGCCAGAACCGCAGCCCGTCGACGGCCGCGAGCACCATCCCGACGCCGACGAGGGTCAGCGGCCACCACCCGACCCCGGGAAACCCCAGATCCATGACGAGCCCGCCGGCCAGCGCCACAAGCGGCCGCCACACCCCGGCCCAGCGCCGCCTCCCCGCGGCCGAATCCACCCGCACCGGCTCTATGAGCTCCACAGTCATGCCGCGCGTCTCCCCGTCCATCACCGGCCGCCGCGCTTCACGCCGGCCGGGCCGTCCACCGCAGGCTCGGCCGATCTTGAGCGTGCCCGGTCATGTCTACGACCTGTCACCCACGAGCGCAACACCCAACAGATCACCCCCGAACCCCCAAACCCGATCAAAAGCATCAGAGGGTACGGAAAGCGCGCACTGCCCGCTGCCGTGTTCTGTCCATCGTGCTGTGACACTCCCCGCGCGGACGACAGAGGTCAGCGGGTGAAGACAAGCGAGGTGTTGTAGCCGCCGAAGCCGAACGCGTTGCAGAGAGCGGCCTGGATCGGCATCGGGCGGGGGCCGCCGGTGACCACGTCGAGTTCGACGCCCGGGGCGGGGTGGTCGAGGTTGCGGGTCGGCGGGACAAGGGAGTGCAGGATCGCCTGGACGGCAAGCACGCTCGCGACCGCGCCCGCCGCACCCATCGAGTGGCCGAGGCCGGCCTTGACACAGGTGGCGGCCGCGCCGGTGCCGAGGGCCTTGTGCACGGAGAGGGCCTCGACCGGGTCGCCGGCGCGCGTGCTCGTGGCGTGGCAGCTGACGTGGTCGATGTCGTCGGGGGTGAGGCCGGCCGCGGCCAGGGCACCCCGCATCGCCCGGAACTGGCCGTCGCCGCTCGGGTCCGGGCTGGTGGGGTGGTAGCCGTCGGCGGTGGAGGCGGCGCCCGGCAGGTGGGCCAGCGCCCGGGCGCCACGCGCGGCGGCGAACTCGGCGCGTTCCAGGATCAGGATGCCGGCGCCCTCGCCGATGACCAGGCCGTCACGGGCGGCGTCGAACGGGCGGCAGGCGGCCTCGGGCTCGTCGTTGCGGAGCGAGATCGCGCCGGCGGCGGCGAAGGAGGCGAGGACGACAGGGGTGAGACAGGTGTCGGCGCCGCCCGCGATGACCACGTCGGCCTCGCCCGCGCGGATCATGCGGGCGCCGTGCGCGATGGCCTCGGCGCCGGCCGCGCAGGCGGAGGTGGGCGCGTGCAGGAACGCGCGGGCGCCGAACGCGATGCTCACCGCCGCGGAGGCGCCGCCGGAGATGGCCCGGCCGCCGCCGGAGCGCCGGGCGGCGGCGGGGCCGTCGCGGTGGACGGCGTCGTGTTCGCCGAGCAGCGTGTGGATGCCGCCGAGCGCGGTGCCGAGGGAGACGCCGAGGCGTACCGGATCGACCTGTGGCCGGCGGGCGTCGGCCCAGGCTTCCCGGGCCGCGACAAGTGCGGCCTGCTGCACCGGGTCGAGGCGGGCGGCTTCGGCCGGGTCGAGCACGCGGGCCGGCGGTACGGCAAGCGGTGCACCGATCCTGACCGGGAGCCGGTCCGCGTGCGGGTGGCGGGCGAGCACGTCGTCGATGCGGCGGACGCCGGAGCGGCCGGCCAGCAGGCCGTCCCAGGTGGTGGGGACGTCACCGCCGAGCGAGGTGGTGACGCCCATCCCCGTGACGACCACGTCACCGCGAGTGATATCCACAGTGGAACACTAGCTGACGCATCGACATATTTCAGTACGTGACGCAGTCCCCCGGTAATCAGCGCGGTGCAGGCTCAGTGCGGTGCAGGCTCAGTGCGACTCACGCGACACCTGATCGCCGCTGGAGCCGATCAGGAAGTCGAGGTCGGCGCCGGTGTCCGCCTGCCCCACGGTGTCCACGTACAGCCGTTCCCAGCCACGCCGGGGCGCCGCGAACGCCTTCACCGTCGCCGCGGACGGCTCGCGCGCGTTCAGCTCCTCGTCCGGGATGTCCACGTCCAGCCGCCGGGCCGCCACATCAAGAATGATCATGTCGCCGGTACGCACCTTGGCAAGCGGTCCCCCGGCCGCGGCCTCCGGCGTCACGTGCAGCACGACCGTGCCGTAGGCGGTGCCGCTCATCCGCCCGTCGCACACGCGCACCATGTCACGCACCCCCTCGGCGAGCAGCTTCGCCGGAAGCGGCATGTTGGCGACCTCCGGCATCCCCGGATATCCCTTCGGCCCGCACCCGCGCAGCACAAGCACGGAGTCGGCAGTGACGTCCAGGTCCGGGTCGTCGAGGCGGGCGCGCAGATCCTCCACCGAGTCGAAGACGACCGCGGGCCCCCGGTGCTGCAACAGCGCGGGCGTGGCCGCGGCCGGCTTGATCACCGCACCGTCCGGCGCCAGGTTGCCGCGCAGCACCGCGATGCCCGCGTGCGGCTGCAGCGGCCGCTCCCGGGGCCGGATCACCTCCCGGTCGTAGACCGGCGCATCGTCCAGATAGGACACCAGCGGACGCCCGGTCACGGTCAGCGCGGCCGGATCGAGCAGGTCGCGGATCTCGGCCAGAACCGCGTGCAGCCCGCCCGCGCGGTAGAGGTCGTCCATCAGGAACCGCCCGGCCGGAAGCAGGTCCACGAGCAGCGGCACCCCCGCGCCGACGAAGTCGAAGTCGTCCTGGGTGAGTGGCACGCCCAGCCGGCCGGCGATCGCGAGCAGATGCACGACCGCGTTCGTGGAACCACCGAGCGCGGCCAGCGCGACGATCGCGTTGAGGAAGGAACCCCGGGTCAGGACCGCTCCGGGGGTACGGCCGGAGTCGACCATCTCGATGATCAGCCGCCCGGTCGCGTGCGCGCCCTCGAGGAGCCGGCTGTCCGGCGCCGGGGTGCCCGCGAGACCGGGCAGCGTCATGCCCAGCACCTCCGCGAGCAGGCCCATCGTGGACGCCGTACCCATCGTGTTGCAGTGGCCCTTGCTTCTGATCATGCTCGATTCGGAGCGCTGGAACTCGGTCGCGGACAGCGTGCCGGCCCGCACCTCCTCGCTCAGCTTCCACACGTCGGTGCCGCAGCCGAGCGGCACGCCGCGGAACGTGCCGGTGAGCATCGGACCACCCGGCACCACCACCGCGGGCAGGTCGACCGAGGCCGCGCCCATCAGCAGCGCCGGGATGGTCTTGTCGCAGCCACCGAGCAGCACCACACCGTCGATCGGGTTGGCGCGCAGCATCTCCTCGATCGACATCGCGGCCATATTCCGCCAGAGCATCGCGGTCGGCCGCACCTGCGTCTCGCCGAGTGAGACGACCGGCAGGTTGAGCGGGATGCCGCCGGCCGCGTGGATGCCGTCGGAGACGCTGCGGGCGACCTCGTTCAGGTGCGCGTTGCAGGGCGTCAGGTCGGAGGCGGTGTTGGCGATCGCGATGTGCGGCCGCCCGTCGAACGCGTCGGCGGGCAGCCCCCGCCGCATCCAGGCCCGGTGGATGTAGCTGTTCCGGACGTCTCCGGCGTACCACTGGGCACTTCGTCGTGCGGGCATGGGCCCTCCGTCTTCCATCGACGTTCGTGGACGGAATCGCGAACCGATCGTACCCGCGAAAGATCGTTAACGCACGGGTGCCGACGAGCCGGGTCATGCACGTCGATGAGCTGCCCATACGTACACTTCCCAGGTTCGAACGGGGAGGAACACCATGTACGACATCCACCAGCCGTGGGCCGTGCCGCCCGCCGGCCAGATCAGCGCGATCGCGGTCACCGCGCGGTACTCCTGGCTGGCGTTCGTGCTCGCGCTGTTCCGGCCGAGCCTCACCGTGAACGGGCAGCCGGTGCCGGCCGCGTGGGGGCGCACTGTGGTGCCGGTGCCGCCCGGCCAGCACCACGTGCAGGTGTACGTGCCCTACCTGCTGCCACCGCGCGTCGGCCCGGCCGAGACCGTCGTGCCGGTGCACCCGGGTCAGGTGGTGGAGGTCGAGTACCGCGCGCCGGTGATCGCCTGGATCGGCGGCGCGATCGGCCCGGCGCCGCAGCCCGTCCGGGGCCTGGCCGCCGGGATCGCGCTGCTTGTCGTGCCGCTTGTCGCGCTGCTCTGCATCGGCGGCGGGGTCGCGGCGCTGGTGCTCTCCCAGGACGACGGCACGCCCGCGGCCCGGCAGCCCGCCGACACGCAGCCTCCACCGCCCACGGCCGGCACACCGCGGACGTCGAGCCCGACGCCGGATCCGACGCCGGAGTCCGGCACGGGCGAACCCACGCTGCGCCAGGTGCCGGCACGCACTGTCGCCGGGCCGTCCTACGCGCCCGGGGACAAGACCTACACGATGACGCTCGACGGGCTGCCGTTCGCGTTCCGGACGCCGACGGGCTGGGGGTGCCTGGGCGCGACAGTCGACGTCCCGGACGCCAAGGCCTGGGTGTGCATCGACGAGGGCAACCCGTTCGAGGCGGGCGGCGCCCCGGCGGACCGTACCAAGCGGGCGCAGATCATGCTGCGGCCCTGCCCGGCGTCGTGCGGGCCGGCCGAGCGCGCCACGCGTGACCAGGAGTGGTTCGAGGGCGCGAAGGCGACTGCTGTGGACGAGCGCACGTCGTTCATCGAGACCGCGAAGGACGACAAGGGCCGCTATTCACTCGACCTGAGCCACTTCTTCACCGGCGGCGACGGCGACCGGTGGCAGGTGGGCGTGTGGGCGTACAGCGATCCGGAGGACCGGGCCGTACCCCAGAAGATCGTCAACGACCTGCTCACCCAGGCCGGCTGACCCGGGGCCTCGCCACAGTTCTGGCGGGGCCCCGAGGTGAGCCGGTCAGAAGCCGGCGCTGACCTTCGTGAAGGCCCAGTCGGACTGCGCGATGCCGCTGCAGTCGGAGGCCACGCCGCCATCGGGGCAGCCGCGGTCCCGGTTGACCGCCCAGAACGTGAACCGGGCGAGGTTGTTGTTCTTCGCGTAGTCGCGGATCCGGGCCCAGGTCTCGACCGAGGTCACCTCCCGCTGGTCGGAGAGGCCGTTCATGCCGGAGATGCCCATGTGCGAGTACGCCTGCGCGTCGGTCCAGCCGAAGGTGGCCGTGAGCTGCTTCTTCAGACCCTCGGACGCGCCGACAGTGCTGGCGTACATGTCCGTGCCGCCACCGAAGTCGAACGGCATCTGAGTGAAGATGTCGATGTTCGCGCCGAGCGCCTTGGACTGCTGGATCAGCCGGATGCCGTAGTAGTTCGGCCCGGTCGGCGAGGTGCCGAACGTCAGGATCGTCTTCACCGACGGGTTGTTCTGCTTGATGATCTTCAGGGCGCCGAGGATCCGGTCCTGGACCACTGTGTTCTCGAACTCGTCCGAGTTCTCGATGTCGATGTCGATCGCCTTCAGACCAAACGCATTGATCACCTTCTGGTACGCCCCGGCAAGCGCCTCCGGCGTCGCACAGTTCGGGCCGAGCTTGTTGCCGCTCCAGCCACCGATCGACGGGACCACGCTGCCGCCCGCCGCCTGGATCGCGGAGATCGTGCTGGCGTGCACGCCGCCGGTCAGGCCGCTCTCCCCGTCCCAGACCGGGTTACAGCCGTTGGCAAGCACGAACGCGATGGTGAACGCGCGGATGCCCGTCTCGCTCATCACCGTCGCGGGCGCGGGCGGGTTACCCCAGCCCGGGTAGATGTACGGCGCGGACGCCATCTTCGTGCCGGTGGCCGGCGGCTGCGAGGTCGGCGGCGGCGTCGTCGGCGGGGTGGTGCCACCGCAGGCGCCGTTGTCCGCCCAGACGCCCCACTGGCCGCTCGCGGTCGGGACCTCGTTCTGCGTCCACCACTTCGCGGTGTAGTTGTGCGCCTGGTAGGAGACGACGTTGTCCTTGACGTAGATCGCCGAGGAGTTCCAGGCCGTGGCGCAGGCGGCGGCCGCGTTGGCACCCGGCGCCAGCACGATCGTCGCACCGACTCCGGACGCGACCAGCACGGCGGCGAGCGCCGCGGCGTACTTCCCTCTGAGCTTCATGGTGTTCTCCGGTGGGAGTGGGGGCGCGCGCGACCGGCCGGACCTGCTCACTTCGCAGATCGGCGTGCAGACGTCGGTGGGTCGTTCGTCCCGGAGGTGGTGGGGTTGAGCAATTATTAGGACTGTTAACAGTCGGAGTCCATAGACGGTTCCCTAAACTTATTTAAGGTGTCCGCCCCGCCGCGTTCTCCGAGCGCGCGACGATCGGATGATCACGGGCCACTCGATCGGGTGGCGGCGGGCGCCTGAACTCCGGAATGAGACTTAGATCAACCGATATCGGTGCCTTCGGCGCAGTACCGTGACAAGGTGCCGATGAAAGCCAACTTGACCAGCGCAGACCTTCACGAGATCCGGCAGTCCGCCCTCGGCGCGCCCGACCCGCTCGGCGTCGCCGCCGAACTGGCCGGCGCCGTGGACGACGGCCACCTCGCCGACCAGGCAGACGCCGGGGTCGCGCTCACGCTCGCCGCCGAGATCGCCGAGAGCCGGTCCAAGCTCGACGCCGCCCAGCGCTACGTGGACCGCGCCCTTGAGGCGTTCGGAACCCGGGACGACACCGAGGCCGCGTCCGCACACGCGCTGCGCGCCCGCATCCTCTTCCGGACCGGCCACGAGGACGAGGCACTCGCCGAGATCGAGCCGCTGCGCCCGCTGCTGCTCCAATACACGGACGCGGCCGCGTACATCAGCGCGGCCCTGGCCGTCGGCGGCCGCGCCAAGACCGCCGAGGAGTGGCTGACCGAGGCGGTGAAGACCGCGCTCGCCGAACGCGCCTCCGAGCCGTCCTCCGCGGAGGACGCCGGCCTGCTCTTCTTCCTGCTGCAGCAACGGCACCGGATCCGCCACCTGCTCGGCCTGCCGCACGACGGCAACGACAACCTCGCCGACCGCCTGGAGACGAAGCTGGCCAACGCCGGCATCGCCAACACCGCCGTGCCCGACGGCGAGCTGCTGTTCTGGCCGCAGGCCGAGTTCGACAAGCTGATCACCCAGTGGCCCGCGCTGTCCGACGCCTACGGCAAGACCTGGGACGAGCACCGCGCCCACGTCGAACGCGCGCTGATCCGCCAGGGCACCGCCGGCCAGACCGTACCGTCCGGCACCGTGGCAGGCCTGACCGGTTTCGCCGCCACCGGCGACGACCCGTCCGACCCCAAGACCCGCGCCGGCTACGCCCGCCAGGCCGCCACCCGTACCGGCGGCCAGATCACCTGGCCCCCGGAGCGCAACGCCCCCTGCTGGTGCGGCTCCGGCGACAAATACAAGAAGTGCTGCCTGCGCCGCGCCCGCGCCTGACCCACCTCCCACCGGTCCCCCAGCGCCCTCGCGCCGGGGGACCATCCTCTTTCCACCACCACCTACACCACTTTTCCCGCTCCCGTGGTGGTCCGGCCCGCACGCTCCCGCGGGCTCCAAGCCCGCGACCACTCACGCCAAGAACAGGCGAGTCCGCACGCAGAGCACGGCCCGCGCGCAGAGGACATCCGCGCGCAGAGCGCGAGCCGCGCGCAGAGCGCGAGCCGCGCGCAGAGCGCGAACCGCACGCAGAGCGCGAGCCGCGCGCAGAGCGCGAACCGCACGCAGAGCGCGAACCGCACGCAGAGCGCGAACCGCACGCAGAGCGCGAACCGCGAAGTGAGGGCTGCGGAGCACTGTGATGCCCGGCCGCGCGGTGCGCGCGCCCGACATGCGGGAACCAACCATCCACCTGGCGGGATGAAGATCCTTGCGGCTCTGGTGGCCCTTATTCCGGCGGAATAAGGGCCACCAGAGCCGCCAGGATCTTGTGCACAGCTGGCGCACGGCCGTAGGCGGCGGCGATATAGGACCTC
>NZ_JBITDX010000022.1:0-12714 GCF_044454585.1 Catenuloplanes sp. NPDC051500 | reverse complement strand
CCCCGCGGGGGTGTTTACCAGCGGGGCGGCTGGGGCGCCCCTTATCCCGGCGCAATAAGGCCCACCAGAGCCGCAAGGATCTTGAGCACAGATCGCGAACGGCAGTAGCGGGCGTCGATATCGAACGAATGCCTCAAAAGCACCGCAAAACGGCCGTAGGCCGATGCGAGGCAGGAGGCCAAATCAGCCGGGTCGCCTCGGTGTCGGGACAAGGGTCATGGGCCAGGACCGGCACCCCGGACCGGGACCGGCACCCCGGACCGGGACCGGCACCCCGAGCCGGGACCGGCACCCCGGACCGGGACCGGCACCCCGAGCCGGGACCGGCACCCCGAGCCGGGACCGGCACCCCGGACCGGGACCGGCGCCCCGGGCGGTGGCCAAGACGGGACCGGGACCGGGACCGGCACCCCGGGCGGTGGCCAAGACGGGACCGTGGCCAAGGCAGGATCTTGCGATCGACTGGCGATACTCGCAATGATCATCCGCCGCTGATGCGATACCGGCCGCGCTCTGACCGGCCCGCTCTCGAACGCGCGTGGCCGACACCAACCTGAGCAACTGCGAGCCTCTGCCTTCGACGCCAGCCCTTGCGGCCACCCAACCGCAGCCACGCCACCGGTCCGGCCCTGACGCGACACCCGCCCGGCCCACTGCGGCCAGCACGGCCGAACCCACCGCAACCATCGCGGACCTCCGGCTTCGATGCCAGTCCTGGCAAACGCCTAACCGCACCCGCACCACGCTGACCAGCACTGACGCGACACCGGCGCGCCCCGGAACCGGCCGCCGGCGCGCCACTTCCGGCCGCACGGCGGCGGCCGCGTGTTCTTCCCCGCCCCGCGCGGAACCGGCTCCGAGCCGCCCGGCAAGCGGAGCGCCAGCGGAGTCTTGGTGGGCGGCGAGGTTGGCCCGCGGGAGCAAACGGGCCGCACCACCGCGAGAGCGGGAAGATCTGGGTCGGGGTCTGGGGTCGCCCCCAGGCAAGCTCAAGCGCCCGCGGGAGCAAACGGGCCGCACCACCGCGAGAGCGGGAAGATCTGGATCGGGGTCTGGGGTCGCCCCCAGGCAAGCTCAAGCGCCCGCGGGAGCAAACGGGCCGGGCCACCGCAAGAGCGGGGAGATCTGGGTCGGGGTCTGGGGTCGCCCCCCGGCAAGCTCAAGCGCCCACGGGAGCAAACAGGCCGCACCACCGCGAGAGCGGTCAGGGCTTCCAGTCGCCGACTGGCAGCACGTCGGCCTGCATGGGGAAGATTTTCTCGGTGAGGACGCGGTGGACCTCAGGGTCGTTGTCGAGGCAGGCGTCGGCGAGGACTGTGAGCGTGTAGTCGAGGTCGGCGGCCTGGCGGAGGGTGGAGAGGACTACGCCGCTGGTGGCGATGCCGGTCAGGACCAGGTGGTCGATGTGCTGGGAGCGCAGCAGCAGGTCGAGGTCGCTGCCGGCGAACGCGGACACCCGCCGCTTCGTCACCACGAGGTCGCCGTCGGCCGGTGCTACGGCGGGATGTACTTCCATCGCGTCGGACCGGGGCAGGGTGACGCCGGCCAGGCGGCCGAACATCTTGTTGCGCGGGTCGATCTCGGGTGCGCCGGGGCGGAAACCGACGGACGGGTAGATGACGCGGAGGCCGGCCGCGTGGGCCGTGTCGACGGCGAGCCGGAGGCGGGGCAGGTAGTCCGGGTCGGGGTAGCGGGCGACGACGGAGTTCTGTACGTCCATGACGAGCAGCGCGGTGGTGGTCATGGTGCCACTCTGCGCCGTGCGCGGCGGGGTGGGGAGGGACCGGTTGATACTGGTACGGCGCGTACCACCATGCTTGCCTGGTGAGTGAGCGTACGGATCTGGCGGCGTTCCTGCGGGCGCGGCGTGCCCGGCTGGAGCCCGGTGAGGTGGGGTTGCCGGGCGGGATGCGGCGGCGGACGCCGGGGCTGCGACGGCAAGAGGTCGCGCAGCTCGCCGGGATTTCCGTCGACTACTACATCCGGCTGGAGCAGGGGCGCGGGGCGGCGCCGTCCCGGCAGATTGTGACCGCGCTGGCCCGTGCGCTGGTGCTGACCCGGGATGAGCGCGACTACCTGTTCCGGACCGCCGGGATCAACCCGCCGTCGTCGGTGGCGGCGTCCCGGGAGCTGGCGCCGGCCGTCCGCTACCTGCTCGACGGCATGCCGCACGTGCCCGCGTACGTGGTCGACGCCCGCTATGACGTGCTCGCCTGGAACCGGCTGGCCGGGCATCTGCTTGCGGCGCTGCTCGACGGCGAGGAGCGGAACATGCTCCGCTGGCTGTTCGCAAACGTGGTCGCGGACGGCGAGTGGAGTTCCGGGGTCGCGGCCGCGTTCACCAGGGACACGGTCGCCGACCTGCGCGCCTCCTACGCCCGGAACGCGGGAGATCCGGCGCTCACCGCGCTGGTCACGGAGTTGCTCGGCACTTCGCCGGCGTTCGCCAGGTTGTGGGCCGGGCACGATGTCGAGGTGCGACGCGGCGCCACGAAACGGGTGAGCCTGCCCGGCCTCGGGCCGCTGGAGTACGAGTACCAGGCGCTGCACATCGCGGAGAGCGGCCAGCGTCTCATCGTCTGCTGCGCCGCGCCGGGCAGCCCCACGCACGAGGTCTTCCGCCGCCTGGCCGGTGATGCGTATCCCGCGCCCGGCTAGGGTGATCCTATGCCCAGCACATCTCTGCCCCAGAACGTCGTCGACCTGCTGAAACTGGCGAACCCGGCGGTCATGGCGACGGTTGCGGCCGACGGCCGGCCGGTCTCGGTCGCCACCTGGTACCTGCTCGAGGACGACGGCCACGTGCTGCTGAACCTGGATGCCACCCGCGCCCGGCTCAAGCACCTGCGTACCGACCCGCGGGTCTCGCTGACCGTGCTGTCCGGCGACAACTGGCACACCCACGTCAGCCTCCAGGGCCGCGTCGTGTCGATCACCAAGGACGAGGGGTTGCACGACATCGACCGCCTGGCCCGGCAGTACACCGGCGGCGACTACCCGAACCGTACCGATCCGCGGGTCAGCGCCCAGGTCGAGATCGAGCGCTGGCACGTCTGGGGCGCACTCCGCGAGGAGTAGTTCTCCGGGCTCCCCCTACGGGCCGGGTCGGCCGAAAGTCGGAGCGGCCCCGCCCAGGATCAGGTCCTTTGCCGGAGGCCGTGGCCCTGCCCCTCGTTGCACGCTGGAACTGACGGCAACGAGAGGGAGGCAGCCATGACGGTGTCAACGACGATCGGCGCGATGGCCAGGGCGCTGTCCGGCCTGGTGGACGACTCGGCCAACCCGCCGGCGGACGCCCGCACGGTCCGGCGCCTGCTCGACGCGCTGCGGGTGAACACGGGCGACGGCTCCCCTCCCGCACTGTCCCGCGCGGTGAGCCGCTTTCAGGCCATGGCCGGTCTTCCGGCCGACGGCGTGGCTGGCCCGCGCACGGTGCACATGATGGTCGTGACGCTGCGCCGCACCCGGCTCGCGGCCTGACATTCCCACCCGGATCAACATCGTCTTCCCGCTTCCGCGGTGGTCCGGCCCGCATGCTCCCGCGGGCAAACCTCCGGTGGCCGGAAGACTCCGCTGGCGCTCCGCTTCCGGCCACCGGAGGAGCCGGTTCCGCAGTGGCCGGGGACGACCACGCGAGTCGCGGGGGGGGGGGGGGGCCGGGGGGGGGGGGCCCCCCCCCCCCGGGGGGGGGGGGGGGGGGCCCGCGGGGCGGGGCCCCCCCCCCGGGCGGCGGGGGGGGGCCCCCCCCGCTGGGGGCCCCCCCCCCCACGTCTCGGGTCAGGCGGTGCGGAACACGGTGGGCAGGGTCGCTCATCGCGCTCTTTCCGCATTCATCACCGCATGTCCGGGTCGGCAACCGCGTTTTTCCAGCGCCCGCGCCTGGGTACTATTCACAAGACGTCCCGAAAACGGTGAGCGGTTGCGTCTACTCCTTCCACCACCGCGAGGAATTCCGCATGTATGCACCGCTGACAGCCGTCGTCGTGAATCCGGTCAAGGTGCCGGACCTCGAGCGGTTGCGCCGCACCATCACCGACACGTTCGGCGCGGCGGGCTGGCCGGCGCCGATGTGGCTGGAGACGACTGTCGAGGATCCGGGCGCGGGTCAGGCCGCAGCGGCGGCACGGGCCGGCGCCGAGATCGTGCTGGTCTGCGGCGGCGACGGAACCGTGATGGCCTGTGTCACAGCGCTCGCGGGGACCGGCGTCGCGATGGCGGTGCTGCCGGCCGGTACCGGCAACCTGCTCGCCGCGAATCTCGGGCTCACCGGCGATCTCGCCACCGGGCTCGCGGTCGTGCTCCAGGGTGGACGGCGGCTGATCGACGTCGGCACCGCCGGGGACCAGAGCTTCGCGGTGATGGCCGGAATGGGCTTCGACGCCCACATGCTGCACGCGACGAACGCCACGGCGAAGAAGCACATCGGCTGGCTCGCCTACCTCGGCGGCGCGGCCCGGCACCTGCGCGGGCGCCCGATGCGGCTGCGGATCACGCTCGACGACCGGCCGGCGTTCCGGCGCCGTGCGCGTTCGGTGATCGTCGGGAACGTGGGCCGGCTGCAGGGTGGAATGCGGCTGCTTCACGACGCGAAACCGGACGACGGCCTGCTCGACATCGCGATCCTCAGCCCGCGGACGCTGTGGCACTGGGCGACGCTCGGCGGAGGGCTGCTGCTGCGCCGCCGGCGGGTAGCCCGGATGGAGATCCTCACCGCCACCCGGATCGACATCCGCAGCGACCGGGAGCACCCGCGCCAGCTCGACGGCGACCTGATCGAGTCGGGAAAACACCTGCTCATCACGGTACGGCCGAGGGCGCTGCTGCTCTGTGTGCCGCAGCCGGACACCGACCCGGACCTCGCCCACGACGCGGCCGGCGTCGCACGCGAGGCGGATCGGCTGTGGGCGACCGCGTCCGCCTGACCGCATCGGGTTCTGTCGTACCCGGTTTGTAGAGTTCGCCTTCGTTCGATGCCAACGGAGGTATGGATGCGATTCGACGACAGCTGGGTCATGCCGGAGGACTGGCGGGGCAAGCAGCTCCCCCGGCGCGGTGGAATGCCGTTCGAGGTGCCACCGGCCGACCCCGGCGCGCCGGGCCGGCTGGCGGCGCTGCTCGCCGACTCCGACCTGCGGGCGGCGCGGAACGCGGAGTACCACCCCACGCTGCTCGACGAGGCCCGGCGGTTCGCCTCGGACCTGGCCCGGCCCGAGGCGGAACTGTCCCCGCGTGGTGCGGCCGCGGCCGGGCTGATCGTCGCCGAGTACCTGGAGGACTGGGGGTACTGGCGCCGCGAGCCGGAGCCGGCGGTCGCGCAGACCTGGATCGCCCGCGGCGGCGTCGTGTTCGCGGTGCGGGCGGTGGCCGAGATGGCCGGCATGCTGTTCCACCCGCTGCGGCGTGACGAGGCACTGGTCCGCCGGCCGGTCGGGCGCATCCTCGTCAACGAGAACCGCGGGGAGACGGACCTGGAGACCCTGCGGCGCTGGGACGAGGACGGAGCGCTGTTCAAGATCGCGAGGTGGGTCCGCATCCACCTGGCGGCCGCGGACGACGCGACGTTCGCCCTGGCCGCCGACGCGCTCGGCGAGTACCGCGACGGCCCGCTCCCGCAGCGGATCATCGCAGCGTTCGTGCTGCCGGACCGGGAGGACTGGGTCGTCGCGGACGTCGACGAGATCGTCTCCTGGCACGGGCGGTACCCGGAGGTGGACCGGAACGTGCTGTACGTGCTGCCGGCCTTCTCCACCTCCTCGGTCGCGACGCTGCACCGGCACTCCGACGCGTTCGCCACGCTCGACGAGAACGAGCGGCGGGGCCGGTACGACAGCCGGCTGGAGAGCGTGAGCGCGGTCGGCCGCGAGACGATGATCGCGACGCTTCTCGACGCGTTCGGGACGGAGGCGGTGCCGATCCTGACCGAGCATCCGATCTACCGCGGGAAGGCGTGGTACCTGTCGTCCTTCGCGCCGTCCATGGGCGTCCGCGACCTGGCCACGGTGCTGCAGATCCCGGCGGACGAAACGGTGCGGTACGCGATCCGGGTCACGCTCGTGCACCGGCAGGGTGAGTTCCAGCAGCTCGGCATGATGGCCGCCGACCCGGTCCGGACGATGCGGATGCTCGCCGAGCCGGACGCGCCGCCGATCGCCGCGGACGTGCTCGGCATGTACGTCCTCGCCAAGCCCGCCCTGCTCGACCTGCTGAACGCGGACGACCGGGCCCGGGTCACCGAGATCGTCGGCGACGGCAGCGGCGTCGGTGCCCGGATGGCGGCCGCGCTCGACGAGGGCGGCTGGTTCCACGGCCACGGCATCGACCGGAAACAGATCGTCACCTGGCTGGCCTCGATCGACACCGACGAGGCGTTCGGGCTGCTGGCCGTGCGCGCCGACGAGGACCTGATCCGCCCGGTCGCCGTGCGCCTCGCCGCCCGCCGGCCCGGCCGCGCGCTGCGGGTGCTGGCCGGGCTGACGCCGGAGCGGCCCGAGGCGGCCACGGTCGTCGCAGAGCTGCTGCGCAACCACGTGCTCTCCCACCCGGACCTGGTCGCCACGACCGTGCCGGAGCTGGAGGCGGAGGCCCGCGCGCGGGTGGCGGCGATCACGACCGCGCTCACGCCGTCCGGCCCGGTCGCGCCGGAGTCCGCGCTGCCCGCTGCGCTGCAGGACACGCCGAAGGCGAAGCCGTTGCCCTCCTGGCTGGTGGTGCCGCTACTGCCGCCGGTCCGGCTGCGCGGGCACGGCGGTGCGGCGCTGCCCGAGCCGGCCGTACGGCGACTGCTGGCGCTGCTGTCGCTGTCCACGTTCGCGGCACCGCACCCGGGGCTGGCCGAGGTCCGGGACGCCTGCGAGCGGGAAGACCTGACCGCGTTCGGCTGGGCGTTGTTTGCGCAGTGGGAGAGCGTCTCGCACCCGTCCGGCGACAAGCAGGCGCTCTATGCGCTTGGATTCCTGGGCGACGACTCGGCGGCGCCCCGGCTGACCGAGGAGGTGCTCGGCTGGACCGAGGACGCGATCGCCCGCGCCAAGATCGGCCTCGACGTGTTCGTGGCGCTCGGCACCGACACCGCACTCACCCACCTGCAGCGGATGTCCCGTACCGCGAAGGCGAAGGGCTTCCGCAAGCTGGCCGCGCAGAAGCTGGAGGAGATCGCCGCGGCCCGCGGCCTGACCACCGCCGAGCTGGGCGACCGGATCGTCTCCGACCTGGGGTTGGACGCGGACGGGCGCCGCACGCTCGACTACGGCGCGCGCCGGTTCACAGTCACCTTCGACGTGAAGCTCAACCCGCTGATCAGCGACGCGGACGGGCGCCGGGTGAAGGGCCTGCCCCGGGTGTCGGCCGCCGATGACGCCGCGCGCGCGGACGAGGCCAGGCTTGCGTTCGCCGCGCTGAAGAAGGAGGCGCGGGCGCTCGGCACCGACCGGATCCGGGCGCTCGAGGACGCGATGGTGGCGGGCAGGTCGTGGAGCGCGGCCGAGCTGCGGACGCTGCTGCTCGACCACCCGGTCGTGCGGTACCCGGCGCGGGCGCTGCTGTGGCAGGCGGCCGGCGGCGTCGCGTTCCGGGTCGCGGAGGACGGCACCCTGGCCGACGTGGACGACAAGACGATCACGCTTGCCGACGACGCCCGGGTCGGGCTCTACCACCCGGCGCTGGCCGGCCCGGAGCAGTCGGTCTGGGCCGAGGTGTTCGCCGACTACGAGATCTTCCAGCCGTTCGCGCAGCTCGACCGCGAGGTGTACCGCCCGGACGCCGTACAGGCCGCCGCGCACACGCTGCCGCTTGACACCGGGTCGGACGGTGACCTCGACATCCTGCACCCGCTGGTGGCGAAGGGGTGGCGGTTCACCTCCGAGGGTGGCGTGGCGCGTGAGTGGGCGGGCGGTTTCGTCACCCACATCACGCCGTACGACGTCAGCGTCACCAGTCCCCGTCACGCGACCTTCGGCGAGCTGGGGCCGGTTGCGGTCTCCGAGACGTTCCGGGACGCCTTCCGGCTCACGCAAAGGGCATAGACGGCGACGCGGGCGGCCGTGCCCGGCCGCCCGGGAATCGCGCGGGAGGGCACCCCGCGGCGATGTCCCACGATCCGGGGTCAGTCGCGGGCCGGGCGGGCGGTAGGGCGTGGAGGGCCGTACCGTCAGCGGGGATTTTGCTCTCAATGCACGCGCCGTGCCGCAGACCAGGCTTCAGAATGGTGTGCGAGGAAAGGATGACGACAATGGTGAAACAACCGAGCGACTCGCTGAGCCGCCGCCCGGGCCGGGGCACCGACCCGACCACGCTCGCAGGCCGTGTGGAGAACCAGAGCGAGGCCGCGCGACGCAAGCAGAGCCTCGTCGAGAAGATGCGGGCGCGCACCCAGCCGGCCGCCGACAAGCCGGACGGCGACACGTCCGCCTGACGATGACCCGGGGCCGGGCCGTGTGACGCGCTTCAATGGACAGAGGCAACCCTACGGAGGTCCTATGTCGATCCAGCGGCAGTTCGCGGAGATCACGTCCACGGCACCGGCCACCGGCCCACGGCTCACACTCGGCCGGGCCGTGGTGCTCGGCGGCAGCATCGCCGGCCTGATGGCCGCGCGCGTCCTCAGCGACCACGCGGACGAGGTCGTGATCATCGAGCGGGACGACCTGTCCGCGCTCGACGTCCCCGACGACCGGATCGCCGCCGACCCGGCCACCGCCGTCGCCCCACGCCCCGGCGTGCCCCAGGGCGGCCACGTCCACGCGCTGCTGCCCGCCGGCCAGGCCCAGTTCGGCCGCTGGTTCCCCGGCTTCGCCGACGACGCCAAGCGCGCCGGCGCACCCGTCCGGCCCGGTGACACCCGGCAGCCGTTCTACATGGACGGTCGGCTGCGGCCGCAGCCACGCATCCGGACGGGCGCCGGGGAGGCGCTGACGTCGAGCCGGCCGTTCCTCGAGGCGCTGGTCCGGCACCGGGTCCTGGCCCTCCCCGCCGTGACGACCCGGGCCGGCCGCGCCGACGGCCTGCTGATCGAGAACGGCGCGGTGACAGGCGTGCGCTGGATCCCGGCGGGCGGCGACGCCGTCGAGGAGCTCAGCGCGGACTTCGTGGTCGACGCGACCGGGCGGTCCAGCCGGCTCGGCGACTGGCTGGCCGAGTACGACTTCCCGAAGCCGCCGATGCAGCGGATGGGCATCGCGCTGACGTACGCGACCGCGCTCTTCCACAGGCCGGCCGACCCCGAGGTGTGGCAGACGATCGCGGTCACCACCTCCGCCCCGGGCCGTACCGCCCGCCAGGGCGGCTTCACGCCCATCGAGGGCGACCGCTGGACGATGCTCATCGCCGGGTACGGCTCCGACCGGCCCACCCGCGACCGCGACGACTACCGCCTGCGCTGCGAGCGCGACTTCCCGAGCGAATTCGCCGACGTGGTGCACACCGCCGAGTGGGCCAGCGACGTCTCCACGTACCACCAGGCCGACAGCCGCCGCCGCGACTTCCACGCTCTGGACCGCTTTCCCGCCCGGCTGGTCGCCGCCGGCGACGCGATAGCGTCCTTCAACCCGTCCTACGGCCAGGGCATGACCGCCGCAACGCTGCACGCCTCGTGCCTGTCCCGCTACCTGCGCGGGGAGCCGGACCTGGGTCGCGCCGCACTGTCCTACTTCGCGGACACGCGCGTGGTCGTCGACGCGGCCTGGCAGATCTCCACCGCCGCCGATCTGGCACTGCCGCACGTCGACGGCCCCTATCCGCGCGGCTACCGGGCGACGCGCTGGTTCGGCGGGCTGCTCTCCAAGGCCGCGCTCCACGACCCGGTCGTGAACGGGGAGTTGGCCAAGGTGAGCACAATGGTGTCGCATCCGGCGGCGCTGGCCCGGCCCGGACTGTTGCTGCGCGCGGCCCGCGGGGCGCTGGCCGGCGGCTGACCCCTGCTCACATGGCACGGAGCCGTTCGTTGCGGGCGTCCAGCGCCGCCTGGGTGGCGGGCATGATGAAGTCGCCGCCGGGGCCGGCGCTGTCCTGCGCGCGGGTGACGTAGGGGCGTTGGCCGGCCTCGTACTCGGCGAAGGCCGCTTCGAGGTCGTCCGGGTGGTGGATCAGTGCCTGGGCGAGCAGCCAGGTGCCGGTGAGGGCCAGCGAGGCGCCGCGCCCGGACAGGTTGGAGGCGCAGTGCGCGGCATCGCCTACAAGTACGACGCGGCCCCTGTGCCAGGTCGGCAGGTGGATCTGGCTGACCGAGTCGAAGTACAGCTCCGGGTCGTTGGCCACCGCATCGAGGATCTCGGGCACCCGCCATTCGTCGTGGCCGGCGAAGGCGTCGAGCAGGATGCGCCGCTGGGCGTCGAGGTCGCGGTAGTCGTAGTCGATCCAGTCGGAGCGGAAGTTGAGCACGCCGATCGTGGTGTCGTTGTAGTGACCGATGCCGATCAGGTGACCGGGCCAGTTGAGGAACCGGCTGGTCCGGTCGCCGTCGTGGTGCGCGGGCAGATCGGTGAGGGCGACGTAGAAGCCGAGGTGGTGGAGGTAGTCGCGCTCCGGCCCGAAGGTGAGCCGGCGGGTCACCGAGTGCAGCCCGTCCGCGCCGACGATCAGGTCGAAGCGGTCCCGCCGGCCGGAGGCGAAGGTGGTCTCGACGCCGTCGCCGTCGTCCTGGAGCTCGGCGATGGACTCGCCGAACACAAGCGACGTCCTGTCGGTCAGCGCCCCGTGCAGGACGTGCGCGAGATCCTCGCGGGGGATCTCGATGTCGTGCACGGAGTCGCCGATCTCCCCGAGCGGCACGGCTGCGACCGTCTCGCCTGCGGCGTCGATGAACTCGGACCGCTCGGTCATGGTGACCCGGCGGGCGTGGATGTGGTCGAGGACGCCCATGGACCGGGCTACGTCGAGGGCGTCGCCGCGCACGTCGACGGGGGATCCGTTGACCCGCAGATGGCCGGCGCGCTCGACGATTGTGACGTCGTGGCCGGTCGCGCCGAGGTTGATGCCCGCGGCGAGACCGGCGATGCCGGCTCCGGAGACGAGAATGCGCATGGTGGGGCTCCTTCGGTACGGATGGTGAGCGAGTGCTGCCGCGGGCGACGTGCTGACCCCGGCGTCACACCCAGTAAGAAACGGGAAGTATCTTTTGGCCGGCGGCCTGATGCGCCGCGCCGACGGCAAGGGCGAAGGGTGCGCGATGGCAACCACACCAGCGAGACGCCGGCGAGGCGCCGAGCTCGACAACGCGCTGCTCGACGCGGCCTGGGCGGAGCTGACGGATCGCGGCTACGAGCTGCTCAGCCCGGAGAGCGTCGCCGAGCGGGCGGGGACAAGCAAGTCTGTGGTCTACCGCCGCTGGCCGGCCAAGGGCGACCTGGTGCGGGCCGCGCTGCTGCACGCCGCCGGGCGGGACCCGGTCACCGTGCCGGACACCGGCGAGCTGCGCGGCGACGTCATCGCGCTGCTGCGCCAGGTGAACGAACGCCGCGTCGCCCTCGCCTCGGCCCTGATCGCCCAGCTCGGCGACCTCTACCGCGCGACCGGCACCAGCATCGACGACCTGCGCGCGGCAGTGGCGGCCGGCCATCGGTCCGCGATGGAGCAGATCGTCGACCGGGCGGCCGGCCGCGGCGAGGTCGACCCGTCGAGACTGACCCGGCGCATCGTCCGGCTCCCGGAGGATCTCTTCCGCCATGAACTGCTCATGACGTCGCGGGCCCTCCCCGACGCGGACATCATCGAGATCGTCGACACCATCTTCCTCCCCCTGGTCACCGGCGGATCCGCCTCAACGTCTCGCCGATAAGAGACTTTTCGTATCTCAGGTCACGGTAGCGGGCCGCCATAAGATACGCAAAGTCTCTTGTCTGGTGAGGGTGTGACGCCCGTCATCGTGCGCCCGGACCGCTCTTGATCTTCCGGCGCACGACGGGGCCGGAAGGGAGGAGCCCCTGGGCGACGACCGGAGCCCGCGGGAGCGTGCGGGCCGGACCACCCGCGGAGTGGGAAAATCCTGAAGGGTTTGACCATGGCAATGCCGCATAGTCGCGCGCGGCCCTCCCCGCAGTTCGGGAAGGGCCGCGATCAGCGCGGGCGTGACCGGCTCAGATGGTGATGCCGAGCTGCGAGAACAATGTCATGTTGTCCGACTGCGCCCACTCGTCCAGCAGTTCGCCGTGCGGGCCGAAACGGTAGATGCTGATGGTCTCGAAATGCACCGGCCCGCCGTGCGCTTCGTATTCCATGCCCTCCATAATGACGAACGGCCGGACAAATCTTCCGTCCATCGCCGTTCGGGCCGCGACCATGTCTCCCTCGGCGACAACGAGGTCGCAGCTGATGGTGAAGTCTGCCAAGGCGTTCCGCATCGCTGCGTACGTCCGCGCCGATTCGTCGCGTGTCTTGCTACTTTCGTCCGGGCAGTGCAGCACGAAATCCGGCGACACCAATTCCTCGATGACCATCTCGTTGCCGTTCTGATGGCCGTCCCTCATGAGCCTTTCGAGGCTTGTGCGATGACTCGGCGAATAACGCGGAATAGACACAGAATTTCTCACTCTTCATCCGGAGCCGAATGCGACCCTACGACAGTAGCGCCTTTCCCGGACGGCGATAATTGCCAAATACTCATCACCCGATGCAGTGTGGGACTTAACCTCGGCCCTTCGTTAAGGCGCCTGTCCACGGACTGGGCCGGGAACGCAGAAGTGCCCTCTGATCTGGAAAAATAGGACTTGCTGAGGGTCCAAG
>NZ_JBITDX010000021.1:0-155635 GCF_044454585.1 Catenuloplanes sp. NPDC051500 | reverse complement strand
AACGCCCGGTTACATTCCGAACCCGGAAGCTAAGCCCACCAGCGCCGATGGTACTGCACTCGTGAGGGTGTGGGAGAGTAGGACACCGCCGGACTCCTTTCTAATCAGGGCCACCCCTCATGGGGTGGCCCTGATTGTGTTTCACCCCGAAACGGGTGCGCTGCCGCGCGTCCGTAGAATCGACGGGTGACCGATACGACGGATGCCCGCACGACCCCGACCACCGAACTCCCCAGCCAGTACGCGCCGGCCGAGGTAGAGCAGCGGCGGTACGAGACGTGGGTATCCAACGGCTACTTCACGGCCGACCCGGCCAGCGACAAGCCGCCGTTCGCGATCGTGATCCCCCCGCCGAACGTGACGGGTTCGCTTCACGTCGGCCACGCGCTTGACCACACCATCCAGGACGCGATTATCCGCCGTAAGCGGATGCAGGGCTTCGAGACGCTGTGGCTGCCCGGCATGGACCACGCCGGCATCGCCACGCAGAACGTGGTGGAGCGCCAGCTCGCCGCGAACGGTCAGTCCCGTCACGACCTGGGCCGCGAGGCGTTCGTCGCCCGCGTCTGGGAGTGGAAGGCCGAGTCCGGCGGCGCGATTCTTGGGCAGATGCGGCGTCTCGGTGACTCCGTGGACTGGAGCCGCGAGCGGTTCACCATGGACGAGGGCCTGTCCCGCGCGGTCCAGACCGTGTTCAAGAAGATGTTCGACGACGACCTGATCTACCGGGCGAACCGGATCATCAACTGGTGTCCGCGCTGCCTCACCGCGCTCTCCGACATCGAGGTCGAGCACAGCGATGACGACGGCGAGCTGGTCTCAATCCGCTACGGCGAGGGTGACACCGCGATCGTGGTGGCTACCACGCGTGCCGAGACCATGCTCGGTGACACCGCGATCGCCGTGCACCCGGACGACGAGCGTTACAAGCACCTCGTGGGTACGGAGGTGGAGCTGCCGCTGACCGGCCGCCGCATCCCGATCGTGGCGGACGAGCACGTCGACCCGGCGTTCGGGACCGGCGCGGTGAAGGTGACGCCGGCCCACGACCCGAACGACTTCGAGATCGGCCAGCGGCACAACCTGCCGAGCCTGACGATCATGGACGAGCGCGCGGTCATCACCGTACCCGGGCCGTTTGAAGGTCTTGATCGGTTCGAGGCTCGTCCTGCGATCGTTGCGGCTCTGCGCGAAGAGGGCCGGATCGTCGCCGAGAAGCGGCCGTATGTGCATGCGGTCGGTCACTGCTCCCGCTGCAAGACCACTGTTGAGCCGCGCCTGTCGCTGCAGTGGTTCGTCAACACCACGCCACTGGCGCAGGCCGCCGGTGATGCGGTGCGGGACGGCCGGGTGCGGATCGATCCGCCGGAGCTGGCCAAGCGCTACTTCGCCTGGGTCGACAACATGCACGACTGGTGCATCTCGCGACAGCTGTGGTGGGGGCACCGGATCCCGGTCTGGTACGGCCCGGACGGCGAGATCGTCTGTGTCGGCCCGGACGAGGAGCCGCCGGCCGGCGACGGCTGGACCCAGGACGAGGACGTGCTTGACACCTGGTTCTCCTCCGGTCTGTGGCCGTTTTCCACGCTGGGCTGGCCGGAGCAGACGCCGGAGCTGACCAAGTTCTACCCGACGTCCGTGCTTGTCACCGGCTACGACATCCTGTTCTTCTGGGTCGCCCGGATGATGATGTTCGGGCTGTACGCGATGGACGGGAAGCAGCCGTTCGACGTCGTGGCACTGCACGGCATGGTGCGTGACCAGTACGGCAAGAAGATGTCGAAGTCGTTCGGCAACGTCGTCGACCCGCTGGACTGGATCGAGCGCTTCGGTGCGGACGCGACCCGGTTCGCGCTGGCCCGCGGCGCCAACCCCGGCTCGGACGTCGCCGTTTCCGAGGAGTGGACCCAGGGCTCCCGGAACTTCAACAACAAGCTGTGGAACGCGACCCGGTTCGCGCTGCTGAACGGCGCGACGCTTGCGGGTGAGCTGCCGGCCGAGCTCTCCACGGTGGACCGCTGGATTCTGTCCCGGCTGCAGCACGTGACCGCCGAGGTCGACGACTACTTCGAGGCGTACGAGTTCGCGAAGGTCTGTGACGCGCTCTACCACTTCGCCTGGGACGACGTCTGCGACTGGTACCTGGAGCTGGCCAAGCCGGTCATGCAGGCCGGCGGCCCGGCCGCGGACGCCACCCGGCGCGTGCTCGGCGAGGTGCTGGAGAAGCTGCTCAAGCTCCTGCACCCGATCGTCCCGTTCGTGACCGAGGAGCTGTGGCTGGCGCTGACCGGCGGCGAGACCATCGTGCGGGCCCCGTGGCCGGTCCCGGTCTCCGCCCTGATCGACGACGCGGCCGAGGCCGAGGTCGCCACGCTGCAGAAGGTGGTCACCGAGGTCCGCCGATTCCGGTCCGACCAGGGTGTCAAGCCGACCCAGCGGGTCTCGGCGCGGCTCACCGGGCTGGACGCGGCCGGCATCGCGGCACACGAGTCGCTGATCCGCTCGCTGGCCCGGCTTGACGCGTCAGGCGACGACTTCGCCGCGTCCGCGACGCTTGCGGTCTCCGACGCGGTGACGGTCGAGCTGGACACGCGCGGCACCATCGACGTGAAGGCGGAGCGCGCGCGGCTGGAGAAGGACCGGGCCGCCGCAGCCAAGGAGCAGGCGCAGTGCCAGGCGAAACTCGGCAACGAGGCGTTCATCGGCAAGGCACCCGAAGCCGTGGTGGCGAAGATCAAGGACCGGCTCGCGACGGCCGAGGCAGACTTGGTGCGAATCGCGGCGGCGCTCGACGCGCTGCCCGCGGCCTGAGTCGTACCGTAAAGAGGCATTGTGGTCAGTTATAAAGAGGCTGTGGCCGCGCTCGATGGGCGCGGCTTCACCCGCATGGAGTTCGACCTCGGCAAGATCGAGGATCTGCTCGACGTGCTCGGGAGCCCACAGCGGGCCTACCCGACGATCCACCTGACCGGCACGAACGGCAAGACGTCGACCGCACGCATGATCGACTCCCTGCTGCGGGCGTATGGGCTGCACACCGGCCGGTACACCAGCCCGCATCTGGAGTCGGTGCGCGAGCGGATCAGCCTGGACGGCGAGCCGGTCTCGGAGGAACGGTTCGCGGCCGTCTACACCGAGATCGAGCCGCTCGCGGACATGGTCGACGCACGGCACGCGGAGCCGCTCACCTACTTCGACATGACTACCGCGCTGGCGTTCGCGACGTTCGCGGACGCGCCGGTAGACGTGGCCGTGATCGAGGTCGGGCTCGGCGGCGAGGACGACGCCACGAACGTCATCCAGGCCGGCGTCTGCGTGATCACCCCGATCGGCCTGGACCACCAGGAGTTCCTCGGCGACACGATCGAGGACATCGCGCTTGCCAAGTCCGGAATCATCCACGCCGGCGCCACAGTCATCACCGCGGTACAGGACGACGAGGCGGCCCGCCCGCTGCTGCAACGGTGCGCTGACGTCGGTGCCACGCTGGCCCGCGAGGGCGGTGAGTTCCGGGTGATCGAGCGCGCGGTCGCGCTCGGCGGCCAGGTGGTCAGCCTGCAGGGCCTCGGCGCACGGTACGACGAGGTGTTCCTCCCACTGCACGGCGAGCACCAGGCGCAGAACGCGGCACTGGCGCTCGCGGCCGTCGAGGCGTTCCTCGGCGCCGGCAACGCCAAGGAACTGAGCGACGAGATCGTCCGCGAGGGCTTCGCGAGCGTCGACTCGCCCGGCCGTCTGGAGCGGGTCCGCCACGCGCCGACGATCCTTGTCGACGGCGCGCACAACCCGCACGGCATGAAGGCCACGGTCAAGGCCGTCGAGGACGAGTTCATGTTCCGCAACCTGGTCGGCGTGGTCGCCATGCTCGCGGACAAGGACGTCGAGGGCGTGCTGGAACTGCTGGAACCGGTCATCTCCGAGCTGATCATCACGCGGAACTCGTCGCCCCGGTGCATGCCGCCGGAACAGCTCGCGGTCATCGCGGACGAGATCTTCGGCGAGGACCGGGTGCACGTGCTTCCGGAGATGCCGGACGCGATCGAACGCGCTGTCGAACTTGCCGAGTCCGACACCGAGGGCGGCATGAGCGGCGTCGGCGTGCTGATCACCGGCTCGATGGTGACTGTCGCGGACGCCCGTACCCTCCTGAAGCGGTGATCGTGTGACGGACGAGAAGAAGCCGTCCGGGCTGAGAAACCCCGCGGGCGCGGTGCGGGGTCTCGGCGCCGGGACGTTGATCATGGAAGCGATCATCCTGCTGCTGGCGATCCAGCCGATCCGGCTGCTCGGCGGCGACCTCGGCCCGGTGGCGATCGGCCTGGTCATCACGCTTACCGTGGCCGCGATCGCGCTGGCCGGGCTGATGGGCCGGGCGTGGGCCTGGCACGGCGGCAGCGCGATCCAGGTCGCGCTGCTGGCCGGCGGCTTCCTGCACTACTCGCTTGCCGCGCTCGGCGTCATCTTCGGCCTCGTCTGGCTCTACGCCTTGCACGTCAGAAAGACGATTCTGTCGTAACCCGGTCCTAGGCTCGGGCTGTGACGACGACGATCGAGCAGGTGGGCCCGCTGCGGCTGGTGGCGCAGCGGGTCGCGGGGCCGGGCTTCGCGACCGCTGCCGAGGCGGTCCGGTGGATGACCGCGATGCAGGCGCAGGACCCGCGCGGCGCGGCCGAGTCCGTGCTGCTCCGCGCGGCCGGCGGGGATGTGGCCGCCGCGTTCACCGCCGGGGAGATCGTCAAGTCCTGGCCGATGCGCGGCACCCTGCACCTCACGGCCGCGGAGGACCTGCAGTGGATCCTCGGGCTGACCTCCGCGCGCACGCTCAGGGCCGCTGCCTCCCGCAAAGCCGGGCTCGGGCTCGACGACACGACCATCGGACAGGCCCGTGACCTGCTGATCGAGGCGCTGACCGGCGGCCGGTCGCTGCCGCGCGCCGGGCTGATGGCGCTCTGGGACACCGGCGGCGTCAGCACCGCGGGCCAGCGCGGATATCACCTGCTCTGGGACTGCGCGCTCACCGCCCTGGTCTGCTTCGGGCCGGTCCGCGACGGCGAACACCACCTGGTCCTGGCCGACGAGTGGATCACCACGCCGCGCCGGCCCGGCCGCGAGGAGGCGCTCGCCGAGCTGGCGCTGCGCTACTTCCGCAGCCATGGGCCGGCCACCGCGCGCGACTTCGCCCGCTGGACCGGGCTGCTCGCCGGCGACTGCCGTACCGGGATCGCCGCCGCCCGCCCGTCGCTCACGGCCGTGAACATCGACGGCGTCGAGCACCTGATGGACCCGGCCACGCCCGACCTGCTGGCCGCGCACCGGCGGGACGCGCACGGCGTACACCTGCTGCCCGGCTTCGACGAGTTCATCCTCGGCTACGGCGAGCGCGGCGCGGTCCTCGACCCGGAGTTCGCGCAGCTCATCGTGCCCGGCAACAACGGCATGTTCCGGCCCACCGTGATCGACCACGGCCGGGTCACCGGCGTCTGGAAACGCGGTCGCACCGGCGCGGTCGACGCCACGCCGTTCACCGCGTTCCCGGACCGGGTGACGAAGGCGCTTGCCGTGCGCTGACCACACCCAGCCCGGCCAGACACACGGCCACGGCCCCGAACGCCCGCGCGTTCTCACCAAGGAACAGCACCAGGGGGTACGCCCCGGCGCCGCTCGCCACCGCCCCGAACGACACGACAGCGGTGGCCAGCAGCACCCCACCCGCGATCCGGGCCGCGCGGCCGCTGCGCGCCGCCGGGTCGCCCGTCGCTGTGCCTCCAGCCGGTGCCACGAGCAGCACGACCGCGGCGAGGGGCAGCCACACCTGGTGATGTGTCCAGGAGACCGGCGACGCGGCGACGGTCGCGCAGCCGATCACCACGGCGGCCCGGAGCGGCTCACCGGCGAGCTGGGCGCGGCGGGCCTGCCAGAGCGCCGCAAGACAGACCACCGAGGCAAGCGCCAGCCAGAGCGGCGTCAGCATGCCCTCAGGTACCCCGGCGCGCAGCAGCACACCGTTGATCGACTGGTTGCCGGTGGAGGTCAGGTCGCCGATCCGGGACGTGTGCAGGAACGTGCCGGACCAGTACGTCAGGCTGTCCGACGGGAGCACTGCCGCACCCAGCAGGCCGCAGACGAGGAAGGCGGCGATCGCGCGTACCGCCGAACGGGTCTGCCCTGAAGCCACGAAGAAAAGCACGAAGAGCAGCGGGGTCAGCTTGATCGCGGCGGCCAGGCCGATCAGCACGCCGCGGTATCGCGCGGGCGTCAGACCGGCCGCATCGATCAACGCCAGCAGCACCAGAAACACGCTCACCTGCCCGAACCGCAGGTTGCTCTGTGTTGACGCGGTGACCAGCACGGTGATCGCGATGCCGGGCGCCAGCAGGCCCCGGCGCGCCGGCAGCAGGCGCGCCACCGCCACGCCCAGCCCGGCCACCGCCGCGGTCGTCGCGGCCAGCCAGATGATCCGCAGCGTCAACTCCGGAATCCAGGTCACAATCACGAACAACACCGCGGCGAACGGGGGGTACGTGAACGGGCCGCCGTTCTCCGCGACAAAGCCGTAGAGCGCGTCGCCGGCCCGGACCGCCTCCGCGGCGCCGTAGTAGATGTGCAGGTCGGAGAGGCGGTCGTCCGGCGAGCGACGCAACACCAGCACGGACGAGACGACCGCGGTCACCGTAAAGACCGCCCACAGCAGGGCCACCCACAGTGCGGCCGCCCCCGTGTGGGGACGGCCGGACCAGGTCACGCGGGTGGGGCGGATCTCCATTGGGACACCGTAATGCCATTGCCGTCCGGGTCACTGAACGCGGCGGCCCACAGCTCCAGCTTCTCGCCCCGGTTCACCGCCCGCGGCTCGTGCACGAACGACACACCCTTCCGGCGCAGCGCGTCATAGACCGCCTGGACGTCGCCGACCTCCAGGTTGAGGTGCACGGTCCGCACGTTGACCGGCAGCGTCTCCGACACCGTACGCAACACCAGCCGCGTGTCACCGGACGCCAGGAACACGTTCCGCTCGCCCCTGTCGATCTCGTGGAAGCCGAGCATGTCCCGGTAGAACTCGATCGACCGATCAAGCTCCGTCACCAGGATCGTGATGCCGACGCCGTGGATCCCGCCGGCCGCGCCCGGTCGTGCACTCGGATACGCGGTGATCAGGTCATCCACCGCCCCGGCCTCCGGATCGTCCGAGAACCGCGACCGTGCCCGTACCTCGTCGGCACGATGCGCACCCCGGCTCAGCGGCCGATCCGGTGCGGTAGCCGGATCCACCTCCCGCCACCCCACCGTCCCGATCCCGGACACCCGGTTCCCGTCGCCCCCGCCCAACTGCAGCGTCTGACGGGCCGCGTGCGCCCCGGCTTCGGGGCTGCCCGTCCCGCTGTCCGGCACATCTGCGCCGGGTACGGCCTGGTCGCCGGGTACGGCCTTGGCGTTGCCGGTTGCGGGCAGGGCTTCTCCGGCGGCGGCCGTGGCTCTTCCGGTCTCGACCGGGGGCGACTCTGCCTCGGTACGCCGAGTTCCGGTCGTGGCGTTGTCGTCCGCGCCGGTTGTTGTGACATCCGGAGATCCCGCAGTCCCGCCGACGACGGACGGGGCAGCGGCTTCCTGAACACCGGACGGCGTGCGGAGAGCTGCCGGCGGCGTGTCCCCGGTACTCCACGGCCCCGGCACCACCTGCGCTCCGAGCACCGGTCCGAGACCGCCGCTCTCCGACATGGGCCCTTCGTCGTGAGCCGGTGTGCGATCGACGTCAACGCCCGGGGCAGCCGCCGTCGTACCGTCGCCGTGGTCTTCCGCGGCCTCGGTCGTGCGGTCAGCCCAGAGACGGGTCGTGGTGGAACCCGAGGCGTCGCCGATGTTCGTGCCCGGGATGTCGGTGGTACCGGTCTCCGAGGTCTTGGAGGTGCCGGTGTCCGAGGTCTTGGAGGTGCCGGTGTCCGAGGTGTCGGTGGTGCGGATGACTGCGGGCTCGGTGGTGCGGATGGCCGCGGGTTCGGTGGTGCCGTCAGCCGCCGCGCCGACCATGACGGCCCTCAAGTCGGAGTCCGTGGAGCTGGACTCGGCGTCGGGGGCGGGATGAGTAGTCCCTTCGGCGGTTCCCTGGCCCGCCCTGTCCCGGTCGGAGACCACCGGGGTGACTGTCGTGCCCGCCGCGCCGGCGGCCGGGTCTGCCGGCCGACGCCAGCTCGCGTCCGCCGCGGAGGTGTGCGTTGTCCGGCCGGGCGGTGTGGCCTCCGGGGCGGACTCCGCCGAGGTGGTCGGCCGACGCCAGTCGAGATCCGCGTTCGCAACACCGGCAGGTGATTCGTCAGTGCCCTGCGAGACAGCGTGGACAGACGAGGCCGGGGGAACCTGCGAGGCCTGCGCGGTCGCAGAACTCGGATAGGCCGGCGAGACCGGCATGTCCGTCGCAGCGGAGGACGGGGCCTCGGTCTCCAGCGGTGGCAGGGAATGCGGCGAGATGAGCGTCATCTCGATCGTGGTCTGCCGCTTCGGTAGGCGCGGCGGCCCGATCTTGTTTCCGGTCGGCCGCTGCAACCGAGGGTTGACCGGCGCCGTACCCGGCTGCGCGGGCCGAGCGGACTCCCGCTCCCAGGCCTCCGGCACGGCGGAGCGCTGCCCCGCCGACTGCGGCCCGGCCGGCCGTGGACCACCGGCTTGCGGTCCCGGCCACTGCGGATTGCCCGACTGCGGGTCGGTCGTCTGCGGGCCGATTCTCTGTGGGCCGGGCGACTGTGGGCCAGCCGACTGTGGGTCAGCCGACTGTGGGTCGGACGGCTGCGGGCCGGTAACCCGGCGGGGGCCCGGCGACTCCGGCGTTGTGGTCGGAGCGTGTGGGGCTACCGGACGGCCCGGGTGGGCCGTCGGTGGTGCCGTTGCCGAGGCGGGATCAGACGTGGCCGGTGCGACGAAGTGTGCGGACGGAGACTCCGTACCACCGACGCCGGTCGCCCCGCCACCCTCCGGAGCAGCGTCCGGTGCGGTCAGGTCGTAGGGATTCGGGCTGGCCGAGATCGTCCGTCCGGTCCCGGCGCCCTGCGACGGGGGAGTGCGCCGCGTGGCAGTGGGTGGCGTGGCCCATGCGGACTCGGTGGGTCGCCGGTCCTCCGCGGAATCGGAGGCGTCTGCGGCAGCGCCCAGCGCGGCTCCCGCCGCGACAGCGCCGGTCGTCAAGGCGGATCCGGCCGTTCCTGTCGTGCGGCCGGTGCCGGTCGTGCCGGTCGTGCCGGTTACGTCCGGCGCCGTGTCGTCGCGACCCTCGGCGCGGGTTTCGGGACGGGCCTCGGCCGGGGCATCGCGGCGCGGACCGGCCGGCGTCCTACCCGCGACGATGCGGCGGGGCAGACCGCCCGGAGTATCGGCTTGCAGCGGCGTCTTCGCCCAGGTGGTTCGCTCCCTCCTTGGCAGTTCATCACCGCCGGTGACACCACCTGCCGCAGCCCCGCGGACATCCCGAGCAGTCGCACCGCTTGCCGCCGTGCCGCCTGCCGCCGTGCCGCCTGCCGCCGCACCGCCATCGGCCGTGTTGCCTGCTGCCCCACCGCCAGCGGCCGTGCCGCCTGCTGAGGCCGGGCTACCACCTGTCGCGCGTGCTTCCGCCGTGCCGCCTGTTTCCCGGGCGGCTGTCGTGCCGCCAGATTCTGTTCCACTGCCAGCGCCGCCGCTTGCTTCGCGCCCTGCCGTCGTGCCGCTTGCCGATGCGCCGCCTGTTGCTGCAGCGCTACCGCCTCCTGCGTGCTCTTCTACCGCGCCGCTTGCTGCGCCGCTTGCTGCGCCGCTCGCCGTGCCGCTTGCCGCGCCGCTCGCTGGCGCTGCGCCGCCCGCCGCGGTACCGCCGCCTGCTGTGCGGCCTGTCGGCGCTGCGCCGCCAGCTGCTGTACCGCGTGCCGCCGTTGTACCGCTGCCCGCTGTGCCGCCTACTGGTGCACCGCCGCCCGCAGCCGGGCGGCTCGCCGCCGTTGTACCGCTGCCCGCTGTGCCGCCTACTGGCGCACCGCCGCCCGCAGCCGGGCCGCTCGCCGCTGTTGTACCGCCGCCTGCTGCACGGCCTGTCGTTCCCGGTCCGCTGTCTGCTGTGGGGTCGTCCGCCGTGCCTCTCTCGAATCCGGCCATGTGGCGCTCATCGCCGGAACGTGCATCCGGCACCGGCTTGCCGCCGCTGCCGGTGGTGTCGCTCCTGGCTGGGGCGGCAGGAACGGCCGAAGTCGGCATCCCTGTCGTGCGACTCGGTTCCCGGCCGGTTGTCGCCGCCGACGCCGCATCTCCTGCGGAGCCGGCGTCACTCCCCGCGGGGACGGAACTGTCCGGTGCGGCAGGGAAGCGGTCGTCGGGCTCGGACTGTGCGGGGTCGGTGAGCGGCACCAGGTCCGGCGCCGCACGCCCGCCGGGTACGACACGTCCGCCGGGCACGATGGGCCTGGAGGGGGCGGGTTGCGGCCCGTCGTCCAGCGGCAGGTCGACGTCGTCATGCAACGGCAGGTCGATGTCGTGGTCGACCGGCGCCGTGGCCGCCGCGCTCGTCGGTACGGACCGGCTGGGCACCGGATCGCCGAAGTCCCTCCGCGTGCTCACCGCAGGTGAGTCATGGCCGGCCGCGGTCTCGCCAGGAGCGCCGTCAGCCGCGGACGATGTCGTCGACGTGACGTCACCCGGAGAGTCGGTGCCGGCGGACGCCGCACCGGCGATCGGCTCCTCATCGGCAGGGAAGTCCAGCTCGTCGAGGGCGTCCCGGCCGCGATCACGGTCGGAGGTGTCTCGGTCGGCGGGCGCCGGGCGGCGCTCGGCGACGGCTGGTCGCGGCCGAGGCGTCCTGGGCCGTTCGTCGCGCCTGACGTCATCGTCATCGGTGGATGCCGGCCGTGGAGCGGTGGCCAGCTTGCGAGCGGCGGAACCGTCGTCCCCGCCGCGCTGCTCGGGTGGGCCTGTGAGACGGCCGAGGAAGCCCTTCACCCCGGCGAGGAAGCCCTTCACCGGGTTTCCTGCCGACCCGACCACCGGACCGCGGCCGGTCGTCATCGCCGGGTCTTCGACCTGACCACGGCCGGTCTCCATCGCCGATAACTCGCTTCGGCCACTACCGGCCGCCGCGTCCTCACCGCGGTCGCGGCCGGTGGCGGGCGCTGCCCCCTGAGCAGGGCTGCGCCCGCCGTCCGCTGCCGGTTCCTGACCGCTGTCCGCCGCCGAGAACGTGGCTGCCTGCCGGTCTGGATCCTCGTCTCGGTTCCGGCCGGTGGCACGCGCTGACCCTTGAGCCGGGCTGTGTCCATCGCCCGTCGCTGGGCCGTCGCTGTCCACAGCCTTACTCCGGCCGCTGTCCGCGGCCGGGAACTCGGCCGCGCGCCGGTGGTCCAGGTCCTCATCCAGGTCACGGCCGGTGGCGTCCGCCGTCCGTCCGGTGACCCACGGAGGGTCCTCATACAACTCGTCGTCGTCGAATTCGGCCGGATCCCGGTGGCGATCAGCGTCCGCAAGCGAGCCGGCAGCGCCCCCGCGTTCAGAACCAGCCGATCCTTTCTCGCCATCGGACGCCATCCCGGTCACCCGAGACGCCGGCCGCGTGCCGGCCACCCCGGCCGACGCCGGGTCGGCCTCCGGCTCATGACCCCTGGCGCGAGCGTCGTCCCCCGCCCCCTCCGCAGCAGCGGAAACCCGCTCGCTTGCGGCGGGTCCGCGGTCCCGCTCACTTGCGGAGGATCTCAGGTCCCGCTCGGAAGCTGCGGAACCCCGGTCCTCTTCGGACTCCGTCTCCTCGTCCGGTGCGGGCGTGAAGCGGTCGCGTGCCGGCCGCCGGTCATCGGCCGGCTCCTCCGCCTCGTGCTCGCCGCCCTCCTGGTCACGCCGGTTGCGGAAGCGTGACGCCGCAGCCCCCACCGCCGCTCCCGCGGCAGCCGCAGCCGCCGTGCGGAACCCGCCTCCCGCCTTCGACGGCCGAGAGTCGGCCTCGGGGGAAGGATCCGGCTCGGCGAACAGGTCGTCATAATCCGCGTACGCCTCGTCGTCCACGAACGGGTTCGGCGCCGGTGGTGCTACGTCCTCCTCGGTTCGCCGGTCACGGGCCGAGGGGGACGGGTTTCGTGTGTCGTCCTCCGCATCGTCGTCAGTGCTCCGCGGCCTGGCCGACGGCCGGCCCTCACCGCGCGGCTCGCGGGGTGAGTAGGCGCCGCGCCACGCCTCCGCGTCGTCGTCGCGGACCGTCCGGGCGCTGCGCGGGGAGTACCCCTCGCCGGGGTCGGCCGGCTCGCCCACTCCGCGTGGGGAGTATCCGGCCGCGGTCGAGGGTGCGGTCGAGCCACGGGGTGAGTACGCCGAACCCATGCCCGGATCGCGCTCGGTCCGCCAGGGCGAATAGTCCTCGTTCGCAGGCAGGTCCGGTTCGGAGATCAGCTCCGGCTCGTCGTCGTCATCGTCGTCGTCCGCGGCGGAGGACGTCGTCCCGGGCGCGGTCGACCAGGCGCTTCCGGAGCGGGCGCCGGGTGCGGGTGGCGGGTCGGCGAGGGCGGTGCCGGTGCCGCGGTGCGGCCGGGGGCGGCGGGCGCGGTGCGGGAGCTGGGTGACGCTTGTGTCGTCCTTGGCGACGAAGCTTCCTTCAAGCACTATTCCGCCGCCGGGCGTCTCGCGGATGACCACCGGGTGCTCGCCCTCGGGCACGCGGCCGTGCGGGATGTCCGCGCCGCCGGCCGGGGCGCCGCCACCGGACGGCGGCTCCGCCGGGTACGAGTCCGCACCGTACGGGTCCGGCCCGTACGGCTCGGAGGTGTATAACGGCGTGCCGCCCGGGTTGTCGTCGGCGCGGCGGTCCCACGGGGTCTGCTCGGCCTCGCGGAGCATCTCGTCCACGTCGTCGTCGTGCTGGCCCAGGAAGCTCGCCGGGCCCTCGCCCATGCCGGCGGCGGCCTCGCCGTGAGTGAGCACGTCGTCCCACTGGATGCGCGCGTACCGCATGTCGTCCATGGCGACCAGCACGGGAAGTGTGGCGCCGGGGTCGGGCCACTTGTTGACCGGGACGCGCGGGTCGCGGATGCGCACGGACGCGGCGGGCAGGCCGGGCGCGTCGATCATCACCTGCATCTCGGCGCGACCGTACGGCGTGCCTATCGGCGCCTCGGAGATGCTGTGCACGTGGGCGGTGCCCTGGACCAGCGCGCGCGGGCCGCGCCGCATCACGTTGGTCACCAGCAGGCTGATCGAGAGCACAAGCAACGCGATGCCGAGTGCGGCGATCGGCCAGCTCTGCATGCCGGCGCCGAACAGCATGATGAACACCGCGATGGTGCCGAGGACGGCCGCGCTCACCTTGCGGATCGGCGCGATCGGTCGGGTACCGTTCGCCACAGTGGACCTCCTGGGAGTGTTGAAAACCAGGCTAGGCCGCTTCGCGGGCGGATGGGAAGGGCCAGGTCATCCGCTGGGTGACGGCTGCGCCGCAACCTGCGGCTATTAGTCTGAGTACCCAACGTCACGGCTGATCCATCAGTGACTCTCGAAGATCCACCCCAGGAGGCAGTTCGGTGTCCACCACCACCCCGGCCGAGCGCACGCTCGTTCTCCTCAAGCCTGACGCGGTCCGCCGTGGCCTCGTCGGCGAGGTGCTCGGCCGCTTCGAGCGCAAGGGCCTGACGATCGACGCGATGGAGCTGCGCACGATCGACGCCGCCGCGGCGGACGCGCACTACGCCGACCACACCGCCCAGCCGTGGTACCCGCCGCTGCGCGACTTCGTGACCAGCGGCCCGCTTGTCGCGCTCGTGCTCTCCGGCGACGAGGCGATCTCCGTGACACGCGGCCTGATCGGCGCGACTGACGGCCGGAAGGCGGCCGCGGGCACGATCCGCGGCGACTTCTCCCTCTCCAACCGCGAGAACCTGGTGCACGCCTCCGACTCCCCGGAGAGCGCGAAGCGCGAGATCGACCTCTGGTTCCCCGGCCAGGCCTGATCCCGTAGTCATGAGGGCCGCGCGGGCCACCCACTGTCCGCGCGGCCTCGTTTCACCCGGACGCCGACGTCAGACCCCAAGCCGACGTCAGAACCAGAAGCCGACCTCAGAACCAGAAGCCGACCTCAGAACCAGAAGCTGAAGTCACAAGCAGAGCCAGAAGCGGATTTCCCACTCTGTGGACGGTGCTGCCCGCGTGCTCCCGCGGGCCGCGGACCCGTGGGTGGTCACCGCGAACACGCGACGCCCGTCGTGGGCCGCGTCACCGGCGCGACCCACGACGGCGGTCGCGAAAGATCTGGACGTCACCCCCACGGGCCCGCGGCCCGCGGGAGCGTGCGGGCCGGACCACCCACCGAGTGGGAAATCCAGATCTTGATCTGCTTAGGGCCCATGATCAGGCCGGTCCTCGTCCTACAGCGTGTCCAGGGACGCCCGCCGCCGGGACTCGGCCTCGAAGACCCGGAGCAGCACGGCGGTCAGTACGGCGTAGGCGAGCCCGATGCCGGCCTCGGCCAGCAGGTCCGGCGCGATCTGGGAGAGACCTGCGCCGGCCGCCGCGTCCCGGGCGGCCGCGGCCGCGTGGGTGACCGGCAGCGCGGTGCCGATCGCCCGCAGCCCGGCCGGCAGCTGGTCGAGCGGCACGTTCACGCCGGTGAGCAGCACCATCAGCGCGGTCGTCACGTTCGAGATGACCCAGATGTCGCGGAACCGCAGCCCGAGCGCGCCGAGCGTCAGCCCGAAGAACGAGCACGCCACCGAGCTCACGGCCAGGCACAGCGCAAGCGACGGGATTGCGGACGCCGGGATGTGCAGGCCGAGCAACAGCGCGCCGACGGTCAGGATGACCGCGGCCACCAGCAGGCCGTTCGCGGCGTAGGGGGTGGCCCGGCCGAGGAAGATCAGCGTGCGGCTGCGCGGGGAGAGCAGCACGTGCCCGAGCGTGCCGAACCGGCGCTCGTTGCCGATCGCCATCGTGCCGCCGAACACGCAGGTCCAGGCGACGGAGAGCACCGCGTTGCCGACGATGTAGAACCTGTCGTCGCCGACGGCCAGCTCCCGGCCCACATAGGCGAAGAAGATCAGCTGGAAGAGCGGGCCGATCAGCAGCGAGCCGATGAACACGATCGGCGTGGTCCAGTTGAAGAGCGCACGGTAGGCGATCACGCTGCCCAGGCCCAGGAGCCTCATGCGAGCGCCAACGTCGCCGCCGCGCGGGCCTGCCGCTCGACGTGGACCAGGGCCAGCGCGCCGAGTCCGAGGCAGACCGCGCTGATCCCGGCGCAGAGCGCGAGCGACGGCCAGACCTTGCCACCGGCGGTCGCCTCGCGCAACGCCCGAGCGCCCCAGGTGGTGGGCAGCGCGGCCGCGATCGGGCCGGTCCAGGCGGGCAGCGACGCGATCGGCAGCAGCATGCCGGAGAGCAGCCAGATCGGGTACTCAAGCGCGTTCATGAACGCGTTCGCGTGCCGGACCAGGATGAACAGCGACGCCAGCAGGATGCCGAACGCGCCGAGCGAGAGCACTGTGACGAGCGCGGCGACCGGGAACGCGAACGGGTGCGCGAAGTCCAGCGGGATGCCGTAGAGGACGCGGCCCCAGACCAGCGTGGCCAGCAGCGCGTAGCTGCCCATCGCGCCGTTCGCGAGCGTGATCGGCAGGAACACCATCACCGGGCGCCGGGGCGCGAGCATCAGCATCTCAAGCGTGCCCTGCCAGCGCTGGGACTGGATCGCACCGCCGGCGCCGAACAGCACCGACGACCAGACGCCCATCATCCCGGCGCCGACCGCGGCCTGCAGCAGCTTCTGCGGCTCGTCCGACGCGCGGAACAGGTAGACCGCGAGCGTGGCCTGCACGATCGGTACCACCACGAACGAGCCGATCTCGAACGGCGAGCGGGACGCGTGCTTGAGGTGGAACAGCATTCCCATGAACAGCATGCGCAGCGTGCTCATGCGACCACTGCCGGTTCGCGTTTGCCGGCCGCGGAGATGATCGCCACGTAGGCGTCCTCGAGGGTGGGCTCCCGGGACGTGACCCGGCCCAGGCGCACGCCGTCCAGCCGGCGCAGCACGTCCGCCTGCACGTCGGTGTCCGCGTCCGACTGCACTGTCACAAGCTGGACCTGGCCGCGTTCCTCGACCGCCGCCTCGCGTACCCCCGGCAGCTTTTGAAGATCTTCAAGGGCATCCGTGGGTACGCCGTAGGCCTCGATCTCCAGCACCCGGCGCCCGTCCGCCCGGTGGCGCAGTTCCGCGGGCGTGCCGAGCGCCTGGATCTCCCCGTCCGAGATGACGGCGATCCGGTTGCAGAGCTCGTCCGCCTCGGCCATGTAATGCGTGGTCAGCAGCACTGTGGTGCCGGTCGCGGCCAGGTTCGCCACGGTGGTGCGCAGCTCGCGGGCGGCCACCGGGTCCACACCGATCGACGGCTCGTCCAGGAAGATCACCTCGGGCTTGTGCAGCAGGCCGCGGGCGATGTGCAGTCGCTGCCGCATGCCGCGTGAGTAGCCCTCGACCCGCTCGTTCTCCCGGCCGGTCAGCTTCACCAGCTCCAGCAGCTCGGCGATCCGGCTCTTCTGCTCGCGGGCGGGCACGCCGTAGAGCTCGGCGAAGTAGCGCAGGTTGTCGAGCGCGGTGAGGCGCTCATAGAGGCCGCGGTCGCCGCCGAACACGTAGCCGATCCGCCGCCGCACCTCGCGGGTCTGGGTGACCACGTCGAAGCCGCAGATCCGGGCCGTTCCCGCGGACGGGATGAGCAGCGTGTTCAACATCTTGATCGTGGTGGTCTTGCCGGCGCCGTTCGGCCCGAGCAGGCCGAAGAGCTCGCCCCGGCCGACCGCGAGGTCCACGCCGCGCACCGCGTGCACCTCGGTCGTCCTGGGTCTCAGCCACCCCGTGCGGCTGCGGTAGGTGCGCCGCAGCCCTTCAGCCTCGATCGCATAGTCCATGCGGGTGACGCTAGGGGTTTTCGAATGCGTGTGCGAACCGGTTTCGTGCTTGATCGAACGACGGCGGTTGGTAACTCGGATGAGAACGCTCCGCGAGGGTGGGTACTCTTGGGGGCAGCAAGGCGTTGATCCGGCCATCACCGGGGAGCCTCCGGAAGAAAAGCTCTCAGGAGCCCAGTAGAACCGGACGGGGCGGCCCGTCACAGCCGACATTGAGCGGGTGGTCGTTCCATGATCACCAAGCGGGGTGGTACCGCGGGTCCGTGAGGGCTCGTCCTCGCAGTCCGTGCAGGCTGCGAGAAGAGAGCGACCTCCGATGGCGTACCCCAAGAACGCTGCGACACCCGGCGTGCCGGCCAGCCCGGACCTGCCGGCGGTCGAGCGCGGCGTCCTGGACTACTGGGCGTCCGACAAGACCTTCGAAGCCTCCGTCGAGGCTAGGCCCGCCTCCGGCGGGAAACCGGAGACGACGGACAGTGCCGCTGAGGGCTCCGCAAGCTCCGCCGATAATGAGTACGTCTTCTACGACGGCCCCCCCTTCGCCAACGGCCTTCCGCACTACGGCCACCTGTTCACCGGATATGTGAAGGACCTGGTCCCGCGCTACCAGACGATGCGCGGGCGGCGGGTGGAGCGGCGCTTCGGCTGGGACACGCACGGCCTGCCCGCCGAGGTCGAGGCGGAGAAGCAGCTCGGCATCTCCACCAAGGCGGAGATCCTTGACCTGGGCGTGCAGACGTTCAACGACGCCTGCAAGACGTCGGTGCTCAAGTACACCAAGGACTGGGAGCGGTACGTCACGCGCCAGGCCCGCTGGGTCGACTTCGAGAACGACTACAAGACCCTCGACCCGGACTACATGGAGTCCGTGATGTGGGCCTTCAAGACCCTTCACGAGAAGGGGCTCGTCTACGAGGGCTTCCGCGTGCTGGCGTACTGCTGGCGCTGCGAGACCCCGCTGTCGAACACCGAGACCCGGATGGACGACACCTACCGCGACCGGCAGGACCCGTCCGTCACCGTCTGGTTCCAGCTGGACTCCGGCGAGAAGATCGCGGTCTGGACCACCACGCCGTGGACGCTGCCGTCGAACCTGGCGCTTGCGGTCGGCCCGGACATCACCTATGCGGTCCTGTCGCGCGATGGGGAGAAGTATCTCCTGGGTGAGAACCGGGTGGCCGCCTACGCCAAGGAGCTCGAGGGCTTCGAGCAGGTCGGCACCGTGCAGGGCTCGGAGCTTGTCGGGAAGCGGTACACGCCGCTCTTCGACTACCTGGTCGAGCAGGCCGGGCCGAACGCGTTCCAGGTGCTCGGCGCCGAGTTCGTCACCACCGAGGACGGCACCGGCGTGGTGCACATGGCGCCCGCGTTCGGCGAGGACGACCAGAACACCTGCAACGAGGCGGGCATCCCGACGATCGTGACGGTGGACGAGCACACCCGGTTCACCGCGCTGGTCCCGGACTTCCAGGGCGAGCAGGTCTTCGACGTCAACAAGCCGATCATCCGGCTGCTCAAGGACCGCGGGGTGGTGCTGCGGCAGGACACATACACGCACTCGTACCCGCACTGCTGGCGCTGTGAGACCCCGCTTGTCTACAAGGCGGTCTCGTCCTGGTTCGTGGCGGTCTCCACGTTCCGGGACCGGATGGTCGAGCTGAACCAGGAGATCACCTGGACGCCGTCGCACATCAAGGACGGCTCGTTCGGCAAGTGGCTTGCGAACGCGCGCGACTGGTCGATCAGCCGCAACCGCTTCTGGGGCTCGCCGATCCCGGTCTGGAAGTCGGACGACCCGACGTACCCCCGGGTCGATGTCTATGGCTCCTATGCGGACATGGAGCGGGACTTCGGCGTGAAGATCGAGGACCTGCACCGGCCGTTCGTGGACGAGCTGACCCGGCCGAACCCGGACGACCCGACCGGGCAGTCGACCATGCGCCGCGTGCCGGAGGTGCTTGACTGCTGGTTCGAGTCCGGTTCGATGCCGTTCGCCCAGGTGCACTACCCGTTCGAGAACACCGAGTGGTTCGAGGACCACTACCCGGGCGACTTCATCGTCGAGTACATCGGCCAGACCCGCGGCTGGTTCTACACCATGCACGTGCTGGCCACCGCGCTCTTCGACAGGCCGGCGTTCCGCAACTGCCTCAGCCACGGCATCCTGCTCGGCGAGGACGGGCGCAAGATGTCCAAGAGCCTGCGGAACTACCCGGACGTCTACAAGGTGTTCGACTCGCACGGGTCGGACGCGATGCGCTGGATGCTGATGTCCTCGCCGGTGCTGCGCGGCGGCGACATGGCGGTCACCGAGGTCGGCATCCGCGACGCGGTCCGGCAGGTGCTGCTCCCGCTCTGGAACGTCTACTACTTCTTCTCGCTCTACGCGAACGCGGAGGGTTACGAGGCGAAGCGGAAGACGGACAGCACAAACGTCCTCGACCGCTATGTGCTGGCCAAGACCGGCGAACTCGTCGAAACCGTCCAGCGTCAGATGGACGACTACGACATCTCCGGCGCCTGCGCCAGCGTGCGGTCCTACCTGGACGCGCTCACCAACTGGTACGTGCGCCGGTCCCGCGACAGGTTCTGGGAGGGCGACGCCGACGCGTTCGACACGCTCTACACAGTGCTTGAGACGCTCGCCCGGGTGGTGGCGCCGCTCGCGCCGCTGACAAGCGAGGAGATCTGGCGCGGCCTGACCGGCGAGCGCTCGGTGCACCTGACCGACTGGCCGTCCGCGAGCGAGTTCCCGGCCGACCACGCGCTTGTCGCGGCGATGGACTCGGTCCGGGACGTCTGCTCCGGGGCGCTGTCGCTGCGCAAGGCCCGCGCGCTGCGGGTCCGGCTGCCGCTGCCGCGCCTGACCGTCGCCACGCCGGACGCCGCCTCCCTCGGTGACTTCACCGCGCTCATCGCGGACGAGGTGAACGTCAAGGAGGTCGTGTTCACCACGCAAGTGGAGGACTACTGCCGGCAGGTGCTCACGGTCGTGCCGCGCGCGCTCGGACCGCGCGTCGGCGGCCAGGTGCAGCAGGTGATCAAGGCGGTCAAGACCGGGAACTGGGAGCTTGTCGACGGCGCACCCGTCGCGGCCGGCGTCACGCTGCAGGACGGCGAGTACGAGCTGAAGCTGGTCGCGGTCGACGTGGAGAACTCGGCCACGCTGTCCAACGGCGGCGTGGTCGTGCTCGACACCGCTGTCACGCCTGAGCTGGCCGCCGAGGGCCTGGCCCGGGACGTGGTCCGGGTGGTCCAGCAGGCCCGCCGGGACGCGGACCTGAACGTGTCGGACCGGATCACGGTCACGGTCTCCGCCTCGGACGAGGTGGTCGCGGCGGTCCGCGGGTACCGGGACTTCGTGGCCGGCGAGGTGCTCGCGGACGATCTCGTCTTCGACCAGGTCACCGACGGCTTCATCGGCGAGGTCGGCGACGGCGAGCAGGTTGTCGTCCGGGTCGCCCGCTGATGTGACGTAATAGCACCCCGTGCCGCTGTTACCCGGGGCACGGGGTGCTTTCATTTCGGCGCCGGTCCGCTACCGTGTGATCGCCCGTGACAGCGGGGCTACGTCGCGGGAGGGTCGAGGGTTGCCAGCGCTCTATTCGGTGGGGAAGGTCACTGTCGGCCCGCTCCTGAACCTGATTTGGCAGCCCACTGTCGAAGGCCGGGAGAACATCCCGCACTCCGGTGGCGTCGTCTTCGCGAGCAATCACCTCTCCGTCGCCGACGAGCTGCTCTCCGCCGTCGTCGTCCCCCGCCACCTGGCGTTCTGGGCGAAGGCGGAGTACTTCAGGGGTTCCGGCCCGCGCGGCCTCTTCCTCAAACACCTGCTCCAGGCGCTCGGTGCGATTCCCGTCGAGCGCGCCGGCGGCCGCGCCGCGCTCGCCGCGTTCGATGCGGCGATACCGGTCCTCAAGGGCGGCGGCCAGGTCGTCGTCTACCCGGAGGGCACCCGCTCGCCCGACGGCCGCCTCTACAAGGGCCGCACCGGCGCCGCCCGGCTCGCCACCATGGCCGGCGTCCCGGTCATCCCGGTCGGCGTGGTCGGCACGGACCGGATGCAGCCGATCGGCCAGCGCATGCCCCGGCTGCTGCCCAGCGACGTGACGATCCGCTTCGGCACGCCGATGGATCTCAGCGGACGCCCGGCGGACACCCTCGGCCTGCGCGCGATGACCGACGAGATCATGGCCGAGATCCAGAAGCTGACCGACCAGGAGTACGTCCCCCGCTACGCCCCGCCGAAGGACCAGCCCGCCGCTACGGGGCTCTAGAGCCGCGGTCCTGCTCCTGGGCGATGATCTGGTCCAGGTCGTGGATGCTCTCGAGCTGCTGTAACGAGCGCATCATCCGGACGTTGCCGGACAGGCGCTCGCGGGTGCGGTGCAGGAACGTCCAGTAGCCGGCCGTGAACGGGCAGGCGTTCTCGCCGAGCCGGGTGCGTGGGTCGTAGCGGCAGCCGGAGCAGTAGTCGCTCATCCGGTTGATGTAGTTGCCACCCGCGGCGTACGGCTTGGTGGTGATCTTTCCGAGGTCGGCGTACTGGCTCATGCCGACCACGTTCGCGACCATCACCCACTCGAAGCCGTCCACGAAGTTGCGGTGGAACCAGTCGACCATCGCGGCCGGCCGCCACCCCCGTTGCAGCGCGTAGTTGCCGAGCACCATCAGGCGCGGGATGTGGTGCACATATCCCCGATCGCGTACGCCGGACAACACGTCCGACAGACAGCGCGCGTCGACCGCGTCCGCGTCCAGGTTCGCGAACCAGTCGGGCAGCCGGTTGCGCGCGTGCAGCTCGTTGACGGAGCGGTAGCCGGCGTCGAAGTACCAGTAGAGGTGCCAGACGTAGTCACGCCAGCCGATCAGCTGCCTGATGAAGCCCTCCGCGCCGGCCAGCGGCACCGCGTCGACCCGGTAGGCCTGCTCGGCGAGGTCGATCGCCTCCACCGGGTCGAGCAGGCCCAGGTTGAAGCTGCTGGACAGCAGGCTGTGCGCCATGAACGGGTCGCCGGAGAGCATGGCGTCCTCGTAAGGGCCGAAGAGCGGCAGCCGGTCCGTGACGAAGTGCCGTAACCGGGCCAGCGCCTCCGCCCGGGTCGCCGGGAACAGGCGCGGGCCGTCGACGCCTGTGAACTCGACGCCCTCGGCCGCCCATCGGTCCAGGTCAGCGCGGACCTCGGCGTCGATCTCGTCCTCGACGATCTCCGGCGGCGGGGGCACGTTGAGCCGGGTGACACCGCGCGGCGGCGGGTTGCGGTTGTCCGCGTCCAGGTTCCACTTGCCGCCGGCGGGACTCCCGTCCGGCTCCATCAGCACGTCGTGCCGATGCCGGGCGTGCCGGTAGTAGTCCTCCATCCGGAGCGTGCCGCGCCGCGCGTCGGCCCAGCTCACGAAGTCCTCGTGGCTGGTCACGTAGCCGCGCGGCGGGAGCACTGTGACGTCGTCGAGCGCGTCGACGAGCCTGCGGGCCCGCAGCGTGGTGGGTGCGCAGACGTCGACCGGCTCACCGGCCAGGCGCAGCGCCTCCCGATAGGTGCGGGTCTTCAGGTAGAGCACCCGATCGCCCAGCTCAGCGGCCCGGTGCCGCATCGCGGAGAGCGTCAGATGCGCCTTCTGCCTGTGGAACGCGCGCCGCTCGAAGACCCCGCGCGACTCCACCATCAGCACGGTCTGCTGCGGCTCGTCGAGAAAGTGCGGCCCCAGTTGGTCTCCGAACAGCCAGCGCCGCATGCGACGAATTCTTTCCCTGCCGGAGGTCTCATCCGGCGGCGACGCACCTTTTATTACTGTGGTTCAAGTCACATGCAAGTTGCAGATTTTTACCTACACCGAGATGGAGATCTGCTCGCGGGTGATCACCGACGAGCGGATCCGGTCAAGCAGCGCCGCGCTGTCCGACAGTGAGCGGCGGGTGAAGACCACCGCGCCGAGGCTGCCGTGGTCGGCCCAGCCGCAGACGACCACTGCCGCGCCGTCCGACTCGCCGGTGCCGCAGCGCTGGAAGCCGCCGACCTCGCCCGCGTCCACCGGCTCGGTCTCGGCCAGGTTGTACTGATTGCTCAGCCTGGTCATCTCCTCGGTCAGGTCGGTCTCGGGCGACCAGCGGAACCCGGTGATGCCGTAGATCGTCACGCGCTTGCCGGAGCCGTCGCCGTAGACGCCTGCGAACGTGCTCTCGGCCAGCAGGTACTCGCCGCGCATCTCGTCCTGAAGCGTCCGTGCGGTGTCGTCCGCCTCGGTGCCGCCGCGCAGCGCCAGATCGCCGATCGCCTCAGGTGTCGACGCGCTCGCCGGGTACTGCTGCCACAGCGGCGTCCCGAAATACGCGGGCAGCCCGCAACAGCACGCCACGGTCAGCAACAGCATGGTGAGCAGCACCATCGGCCAGCGGCGACGACGGCGCCGGGGACGGCGCATCGAGGCCGGCGGCGGATATCCCGGTGGCGGATATCCCGGCGGGAGCTGCGGGCGCGCGGCCGGCTGCCGATCCCTCTTCCGCTTCTTCTCCTTCTTCGGGGGTACGACAGGCGCGCTGGGCGGTGCCGGCCGGCTCTGCGCCGCGGGCGGGGACGGCGGCGGAGGCTGCTGCTGCGGGCGGGTGTAGGCGGGCGGCGGCGCGTACTGCGGCGGCGGCGTGTGGGCGCGCGGCTGCTGGTGCGGGGGCTGTGAGCGTGGTTGCTGGGACTGCGGTGGCTGGAACTGCGACGGCTGGGACCGGGGCGGCTGGGACCGGGGCGGTGCCTGCGGCGGCCGTGACCCCTGCGGCCGCTGTGACTGGGCCGGCGGCGGGGGCGGGGGTGCGGCGGCCGGGCGGTCGATCGTGGTGCGCGGCATGTCCGGCCGGTCTATCCGGGTCGGGTGCAGCGGCGGCGCCGGGTAGTCGTAGTGGTGCTCCGGCTGGTCGTCGTCCCACGAGGAAGAGCCCTCCCACGGGTCGACCGGGGCGGGCAGATCAAGCGTCGGATCGAGCTTCTCCCGCCTGTCCGGCCCGTCCGCCCGCGCGGCAGGCCGCTGCTCGTCGTCACGGCCGAGGCCGAACCGGCGGCGCTTCTTCGGCCCGGGTGGCGGCACGGCGGCCGCACCCCGCCACGCGGCCGGTCGCGGCTCCTCGGTCTTCGCGTCATCCCCGGCATCCATCTTCGCGGTGCCGTCGGCGGCGGAGGGCTCCTCGGCGGCGGGGCGCTGCTCGGCGGCAGGGTGCTGCCCGGCGGCAGGGTGCTGTTCAGCGGCAGGGTGCTGTTCAGCGGCGGGGCGCTGCTTGGCGGCAGGGTGCTGCTCAGCGGGGTCGGTCGGAGTGGGGCTGGACGCGGCGCTGCCCGGCTGCTCAGGCGCGGCCGTCTTCGCCGTGCCGTGGCCGGCCGGCCCGGACGCGGCGGGCGCGGGCATCCTCCTCGTGCCCTCTCCGCCGGCCTGCGGCATCTTGTTCGTGCCGTCTTCGCCGGCGGCCGGCATCTTCGTCGTGCCGTCCCCGCTGACGGTCGGCATTGTGCTTGTGCCGTCCCCGCCGGCCTGCGGCATTGGGCTTGTGTCGCCTCCGCCGGCCTGCGGCATTGGGCTTGTGTCGCCTCCGCCGGCCTGCGGCATTGTGCTTGTGCTGTCCCCGCCGGCCTGCGGCATTGTGCTTGTGCTGTCCCCGCCGGCCCGCGGCATTGTGCTCGTGTCGTCCCCGCTGGCCTGCTGCATCGCCGCCGTGTCGTCCGGCGTGCTCCCGGCCGTACCCCCGGGTGATTGTGGCTTTGGTTCTGAGGCCGTCGGATCGGGCTCCGGGTGGCGGTCCGGCCGATCTTCCGACATCGCTCAGGTCTCCTTGCCGCTCAGGTGTCACACAGGTCAGCGGGCCACCCCGCGGGCCCTACCGACGAGGTTAGCCCCGCCCGGCCAGCCCGGCTCGGGGCGGCGTTCCGGGCGGGTGCGGGTCGGTGCGCGGCTACGGGCGACGCGTACCCTGGGTGGTTGATCCGGGAGGTTTCATGAGCGTCACTTCGGTGTGGCCCCAGCTCGAACAGCTGCTGCCGCTGATCAGCAAGCCGATCCAGTACGTCGGCGGCGAGCTCGGCGCGGTCACCAAGGACTGGGACTCCGCGACCGTGCGCTGGGCGCTGATGTACCCGGACGCCTACGAGGTGGGCGTCCCGAACCAGGGCGTCCAGATCCTCTACGAGGTGCTCAACGAGCAGCCGGACGTGCTTGCCGAGCGCACCTACGCGGTGTGGCCGGACCTCGAGGCGCTGATGCGCGAGCGGGGCGTGTCCCAGTTCACCGTGGACGCGCACCGGCCGGTCGGGGCCTTCGACCTGCTGGGCCTGTCGTTCGCGACCGAGCTCGGGTACACGAACTTGCTGACCGCGCTTGACCTGGCCGGCATCCCGCTTGACTCGCGGGACCGCACGGAGGCGCATCCGATCGTCGTGGCCGGTGGGCATGCGGCGTTCAACCCGGAGCCGATCGCGGACTTCATCGACGCGGCAGTGCTCGGCGACGGCGAGGAAGCGGTCCTGGAGATCACCGCCATCGTCCGGCAGTGGAAGGCGGAGGGCGCGCCCGGCGGCCGGGACGAGATCCTGCTGCGCCTGGCGAAGACCGAGAGCGTCTACGTGCCGCGCTTCTACGACGTCGACTACCTGGAGGACGGCCGGATCCACCGGGTCGTGCCGAACCGGGCGGGCGTTCCGTCGCGCATCCACAAGCGCACGACCATGGACCTGGACGCGTGGCCGTACCCGAAGAAGCCGATCGTGCCGCTTGCCGAGTCGGTGCACGAGCGGTACGCGGTGGAGATCTTCCGGGGCTGCACGCGCGGCTGCCGCTTCTGCCAGGCCGGCATGATCACCCGCCCGGTCCGCGAGCGCTCGATCACGACTGTGGGCCAGATGGTCCGGGACGGCCTGGAGTTCTCCGGTTACTCCGAGGTGGGTCTGCTGTCGCTGTCCAGCGCGGACCACAGCGAGATCGGCGACATGTGCTCCGGCCTCGCCGAGCAGTACGCGGGGACGAACGTGTCGCTGTCGCTGCCGTCGACCCGGGTGGACGCGTTCAACATCGAGCTTGCGCAGGAGCTGTCCAAGAACGGGCGGCGCACCGGCCTGACGTTCGCGCCGGAGGGCGGCTCGGAGCGGATCCGCCGTGTGATCAACAAGATGGTCAGCGAGGAAGACCTGATCAACACGGTGGTCACGGCGTACACAAACGGCTGGCGGCAGGTGAAGCTGTACTTCATGTGCGGCCTGCCGACCGAGGAGGACGAGGACGTCCTGCAGATCGCCCGGCTCGCGCACGAGGTGATCAAGGCGGGCCGCGCCGCGACCGGGTCGAAGGACATCCGCTGCACCGTGAGCATCGGCGGGTTCGTGCCGAAGCCGCACACCCCGTTCCAGTGGGCGAAGATGGATCCGCCCGAGGTGATCGACAACCGGCTGCGGCTGCTCAAGGCCGCGATCAACAGCGACCGTTCGCTCGGCCGGGCGATCGGCTACCGGTACCACGACGGCGAGCCGTCGCTGATCGAGGGACTGCTGTCGCGCGGTGACCGGCGGGTCGGCGCGGTGATCCGCAAGGTGTGGGAGAACGGCGGCCGGTTCGACGGCTGGAGCGAGCACTTCTCCTACAGGCGCTGGATCGATTCGGCTGCCGAGGTGCTGCCCGGGTTCGGCGTGGACACCGCCTGGTACACCACCCGGGAGCGCGAGGAGCAGGAGGTCCTGCCCTGGGACCACCTCGACTCGGGGCTGGACAAGGAGTGGCTGTGGCAGGACTGGATGGACTCGAAGAGCGAGTTCGAGCAGGACGACTGCCGCTGGACGCCGTGCTTCGACTGCGGCGTGTGCCCGTCGATGGACACCGAGATCCAGGTCGGCCCGACCGGGAAGAAGCTGCTGCCGTTGACGCCGCTGAACTCGTCCGGTCCGAGGGTTCACGCACACTGACGGGTTACTAGTCCGTTTTGATCACCCTTTTCATGAAATAGGAGCATTAGCGTAGGCGGGGTGACCGCGACGCTGACCCCTCTGACCGGAATCCCGTTCAACCGCCCGTACCTGTGCGGGCTGGAACGGGAGTACGTCGGCGAGGCGATCGGGCTGGGCGCGCTCTCCGGTGACGGGCCGTTCACCGCGCGCGCCACCGGGCTGCTCAGCCGCCTCGTCGACGCGCCGGAGGCCCTGCTCGCCACGTCCTGCACGCACGCGCTCGAGATGGCCGCGATCCTGCTCGACCTGCGGCCCGGCGACGAAGTGATCATGCCGTCGTTCACCTTCGTCTCCACCGCGAACGCGTTCGCGCTGCGTGGCGCCGTGCCGGTCTTCGTCGACTGCCGCCCGGACACGCTTAACCTGGACGAGCGCCTGGTCGAGGGCGCGATCACGTCCCGTACCCGGGCAATCGTGGTCGTGCACTACGGCGGCGTGGCCTGCGAGATGTCCACGATCACGGCGGTGGCGGCCCGGCACGGACTCGCGGTGATCGAGGACAACGCGCACGGGCTCGGCGGCACCTACCGCGGGCGGCCGCTCGGCTCGTTCGGCGCGCTCGCCACGCAGAGCTTCCACGTCACCAAGAACGTGCAGTGCGGCGAGGGCGGCGCGCTGATCTTCAACGACCTCAGCTACTTCTCCCGCGCCGAGATCGTCCGGGAGAAGGGCACGAACCGCAGCCAGTTCTTCCGCGGCATGGTCGACAAGTACCGGTGGGTGGACGTCGGCTCGTCGTACCTGCCCGCCGACCTGCTTGCCGCGTTCCTCACCGCGCAGCTGGAGGCGTTCGACGACATCCAGCGCCGCAGGCACGCGGTCTGGTCCGCCTACGACACCCGCCTGGCCGCCTGGGCGTTCGATCGCGGCGCCGCCCGCCCGGTCGTCCCGGTCAGCTGCGAGCACCCGGCCCACCTCTACCAGCTCCTGATGCGCGACACGGCGGACCGGCAGGAGTTCATCCGGCACCTCGGCCACCGCGGCGTGCAGGCCGCGTTCCACTACCTGCCCCTGCACTCCGCCCCGGCCGGCCGCCGCTACGGCCGCACCGCGCCCGGCGGCTGCCCGGTCACCGAGGACGTCGCCGACCGCCTGGTCCGCCTCCCCCTCTTCGCCGGCATGACCGCCTCCGAACTCGACCAGGTCATCGACGCGGTGATCAGCTACCGGCGGTGAGCCGGAGTCTCGGCTGTCGGCACACGTGTCATTCGTCTGGGTACTGCAAAAATACCGCCTCGTACTGCAAAGTTAGCCCCTGAGGCTACTATTGAAGACATCAGGGGAATTTTTGCAGATCTTGGATCGGTCATCGTGGCGAACATCCGTACAGTCGCGGAGCTGGCGAGCGACCAATGGGGCCTGGTGACGGTACGGCAAGCGCGACTGCTTGACGTCACGCCGCAGTCGATGGCGAAGATGGCTCTCGCGGGAGGCCTCGTCCGGATCGCCCACGGGATCTATCGCCTGGTGGGAAGCCCCTCGCATGAGCATGAGGAACTGCGGGCGGCCTGGTTGAGTCTTGATCCCGCCCGCACTGCCGGCGAGCGGATCTTGGATCCGGACGTCGAGATGGTGTCGCATCGCTCCGCTGCGCGCGTGCGTGGCCTCGGCGATCTGGCCGCTGACGTCATGGAGTTCACGGTTCCGCGTCGTCGGCAGTCGCGTCGGCATGATGTGCGGTTACATCGAGGCGCCGTGACCGAAGTGGACTGGAATCTGGTTGACGGCCTGCCCGTCGCCATGGCGGCGCGGACCATCGACGATCTCGCCGCTGAACGCGTCGATCGGGGTCATCTGTCCGGGATCGTCCGAGACGCACTGTCCCGAGGGCAGGCACAGCCGGACGAACTGGTTCGGGTGCTGGCACGTCATACCCGTGCCTACGGAATGGGTGTCGGCGGCGGGGCCCGGTTGCTCGAAGTGCTGCAGGACGAGGTACCGGACCGTTCGGCGCAGGAGCTGCTGACTGCTGTTGACCCGACGGTCGTGCAGGCGGTCATGTCGAGCCTCGATCCGGCTCTCTTGCGGGCCATTGTCCGGCAGATGCAATCTCGACCCGAGGACGAGTGACAATGCCCGCGACCGAACCGCCGTTGTTCAAGAGCGCCACCGCCTTTCGCGCGTCGGTCGACGCTCACCTGAAGACCAGGCAGCGGCAGCTCGGCCCGCCCACGACGTCCGAGCTGCTCCGCCGGCGTTTCCTCCAGGAGCGGCTGCTCGCCCGGGTATTCGCGAGCCCCGACTCTCCATGGATTCTCAAAGGAGGGCTGAGCATGCTCGTAAAGGACCCCACCTCAGGCGAGATACAGCCGTGACGTCGACCTTGTGCACCTGCCTGCGGACATGGGACGGGTAACAGCGGATCTCACACAGACCATCAGCGCTGCCGTGGGTGACCCACTGCGATTCCAGATCGTCCGCACCACACCGCTCAGCACCGACGCGGCCCTGCGCGCCCTCGTCGAGGTGTACGCCGGGACCGGAAAATGGGACGAGTTCCCGATCGACGTCTCCTGCGAGATCCACTTTGTCGGCCCGCTCGAACATCGCGTCCACACGCCGGTGCTGCCGCCGGAGAAACTGGGCCTGAGCCTGCCGGAGTTCGTCCTGTATCTCCTGGTGGATCAGGTGGCCGACAAGGTCTCCGCCATGTATGAGCGCCATCGTGGCGCGGCGTCCAACCGTTGGCGGGATCTGGCCGACCTGGTGCTGCTGGTCGCCTGCGACGACGATCTCGATGCCGCCGGACTCGTCGCCGCGCTGGAGGTTCGCGCTCGGGTCGCCCGCAGCCCCATGACCTTGCCGACCGCGATGCGGGCGCCGGCGCCCGAGTGGAGAACCGGATATCCGGCGTTCGCGGCCAAGGAGACGCTCATCGACCGGCGGTATCACGATCTAGATGAGGCGATCCGTTTTGTTGGTGAATGCCTCGATCCTGTTTTGAGCGGACAGGTCGAAGGCGGACGGTGGAGTCCCACCCTCCGTTCCTGGACCGGTGGTGGCCCGAACGGCTGATCACCGCGCGGGCGCGTGTAGCTCCAGCCAGAGGACGTGTTCCGGGGTGCCGTCGATCTCTGTGGTGTAGTGGCGCTCGGGGATCTCGATGAAGCCGTTGCGGCGGTGCAGCGTGAGCACCGGTTTGTTGCCGGCCAGCGTGCGGGCGCCCAGGACCGCGAGCTGCAGATCGTCGAGCGCGTAGCGGATCGCCGCCTGTTCGAGGCCGACCCAGGCGCCGAAGAGCGTGCCGCGCGGGCGGAGCGTTTCAAGATCAAGGAAGAAGCCCCACTCGGCGGTACGGGTGAGTGGGTCATGATCTTTGAAGGTGACCGCGCCGACGCCCTCGCCGTCGTGCTCGTAGATCAGGATGCGGCTTGCCGGGTCCGCGGACATGCGATCCCACCAGGTGCGATGGTCGTCCGGTGAGATGACGTCGCGGTAGAGGAACTGGGCGCGGACCTCGGGGTGGTTGCGCCAGCGCCGCACGTTCTCGGCGTCGTGCGGCTCAGCGGGTCGAAGCACGGGACGTCACCTGGCCCTCCACCTGCTCGCGGATCACGTAACCGGGGCGGCCGCTGCCGGTGGTGTGGATGCGGCCGATGTATTCGCCGAGCACGCCCACCGCGATCATCACGGCGGACGACGAGAACGCGACCATTGACGCGATAGTGGTGAAGCCGGCGATCCGGGTCTCGCCGCTGGCCCAGGCCCAGATCAGGCGTGCGAGCAGGGCGAGGCCGCCCAGCCCGACCAGGAACCCGGCGTACGTCACCAGCCGCAGCGGCGCCGTCGAGTAGCCGAACGCCATGTCCGCCGCGTGTGCCAGCAGCCGACCCGGGGTGTAGCCGGACCGGCCGGCCGCGCGCGGCGCGATGCGCACCCGGACCGCTGTCACCCGGGTCGTGCCCCAGGAGAGTCCCACGTCGATAGCGGTTCCGGGGCCGCGCACACCGTCCAGGCCCTGCACCAGGAATGACCGGAACGCCCGGAACGCGCCGACCAGCCGTGCATTGCGGACGCCCATCGCGCCGGCCAGGCCCGCCTTGATCAGCCGGGAGGCGGCGTTGCGAAGCAGGCCGTGCTCCTCCGCCTCGGGCACGCCGTAGACCAGGTCCACCTCGTCGGTGAGCGCGGCCAGCAGGCGGGGGATCTCGGACGGCGGGTGCTGCAGGTCGTCGTCCATGGTCACGATCACCTCGTGCCGGGCCGCGCGCAGGCCGGCCAGCAGCGCGCCGTGCTGGCCGACGTTGCGGGCCAGCCGGATCGCCCGGACCTCGGGTCGCGTCCCGGCCAGCGCGGAGGCGGCGGCCCAGGTGTCGAGGCCGCCGTCGTCGTCCACCACCAGCACGACCTCATAGCCGCCGAGGCGCCCGCCACCGAAGGTCCCACCGCCGAGAGATCCGGCACCGAAACGCTCGCCGTCGAGGGGCCCGCCGCCGGGAGGCCCGCCGCCGGGAGGCCCGCCGCCGGGAGGCCCGCCGTCGAGAAGCCCGCCGTCGAGAAGCCCGCCGTCGGGAGGCCCGCCCAGGACCTCGCCGAGCTGGGCCACCAGCAGCGGCAGCGTCTCCGCGGAGCGGTAGCAGGGCACGACCACCGAGATCCGCATCCGTACCCCTCTACCAGGCCACCGTCGGCCCGGTGGATCGTTGAAACACGCGTGACTTGCACCGCGCACGCGACCGGCCGGCGGAGGCGTTTGCTCCGCCCCCTGCTCAACGACCGACGCGCTCTCTACGTTCTCGCCGGGGGTTGCGGCGCGGTCGTCTACTACGGGTTGTTCTCCGCGGGATGGCTGATCGCCGGGCACCGCACGCCGTACCTGCTGATCGCCGTGCTCGCGAACGCGGCGACCGCGCTGATCACCTACCCGGCGTACCGGCGGATCTTCGGTGGCACCGGCTCGTGGGGGGCCGGGCTGGCCCGGTTCTACCTGGTCTCGCTGGGCAGCCTGGCCTGCACGCTTGTCGGGCTGCCGCTGCTCGTCGAGACGGCCGGGCTGCCGGTGCTGCCGGCCCAGGCGCTGATCATCGTGGTCGCGCCGGTGATCACCTATCAGCTGCACCGCGGCTGGTCGTTCCGGTGACCGCCACGCTCACCCGCGCGGCGTCCGCCGGGAACACCGCCCCGCCGACGGTCCCCGGCCGCTTCGCCCGCGGCGCCGGGTTTGTCGTGCGCTTCCTGCCGGCGGTGCTCACCGCCGCGGTCATCGTCACAATCCTTCGCTGGTACGGCGTGAGCACGCGCGACATCGCGGCGTTCGCGGCCTACCTCACGCTCGCGGTCCTGCTCCCCGGCACGCTGGTCTGGCGGGCGCTGCGCCGGGGTGCGGGCACGCTGCCGTCCGACGTGGCCGGTGGCGCCGCGATCGGCTACTCCCTGGAGATCATCGGGTACGTCGTCGCGCGCACTGCCGACCAGCCACGACTCGCCCCCGCGCTGCCCGCCGTGATCCTGCTCGCGTTCCTTCTGGTCAAGCCGCTGCGCCAGTACTGGCGGGGGTCCGGAGACCCGGTACCGCGCCGCTGGGCCTGGGGCGTCGCAGGTGTCTGCCTGCTGGTGCTCGGCTGGACCGCCGCGAAGTTCTTCAGATCGCACGGCCTGGAGTGGCCGTCGGTCGGTACGCCCTACGTGGACATGCCGTTCCATCTGGCGCTGGCCGGCGAGCTGAAGAACCATGCGCCGCCGCAGATCCCGTACCTGATCGGCGAGCCGCTGCACTACCACTGGTTCGTCTATGCGGACCTGGCCGCCACCAGCTGGGGGACCGGCATCGAGCTGCAGGTGCTCCTGCTGCGGCTGAGCCTGCTGCCGATGGCGCTGATCTTCGTGGTCGGCACCGCGGTGCTCGCCACCAAGCTGGTCGGCGAGTTCCGCAATCCGGTGCCGTGGTGGGCCGGGCCGCTGGCCGCGCTGCTGCCGCTGGTCGGGGCGCCGTTCAACCCGTACCGGAATCTGCCCGCCTCGGTGCCGCAGGGCTCGATCCTTGACGCGCTCTGGCTCAGTCCCACCCAGACGTTCGGCGCGATGCTGGCGATCGCGGCCGTGATGCTGCTGATCGAGCTGCTCCGCGACGTCGGCGGTGCCGGCCGGTGGACCATGTTGATCCTGCTGCTCGTGGTGATCACCGGGGCGAAGGCCACCTACCAGCCGCTGCTGCTGGCCGGGCTGGTGCTTGCCGTGACAGTGCGCTGGATCGGCGAGTTCCGGCCGCCCCGGGCCGCGCTCGCCGCCGCCGGCCTGACCACTGTCACGCTCGTGTTCGCGCAGCTCATCCTCTTCTCCGACTCGGCCGGCGGGCTCAGCGTCAAACCGCTCTCCACCGCGCTCAACTCCGCGCTCGGCCACATCGCCGGCACCGCCACGCTTGTGCCAGGCACCGAGGGCGGGCCGCCGGGGCCGATCCGCTACTCCGCGATGGACGGCGTGCCGTTCGGCGGGCAGGACGTGGACCCGGCCGCGCTGGCGCCGATCGGTGTCACGGCCGCGACAGGTGGCAATGCGGTCGAGGGTGCTGCCGCGACCACGCCCGGCTCGGTGGGGGAGGGGCTTGCCCAGCTCGGGCTGGAACGGGTGGCCGAGCTGGGCTGGTGGCCCGCGTTCACGCTTGCGACGCTTGTGCTGCTGCTGTGGATGAGCATGGTCGGCGGCGCCTGGGCGATGCTGCTGCGGCCGCGCCGGCTTGTCGACCCGGGCGTGCTGATCTGCCTGGGCATCGTGGCGGCCGGGTTCGGTGCGGCGCTGACGTTCGAGCATCCGGGCGCCAGCCAGCTCTACTTCGTCAACTCGGCGCGGCCGTACCTGGGGTGCCTCGCGGTCGCCGGGCTGGTCGTGGCAACGGCGCAACGCCGTACCCTCTGGGGCTGGTCCTTGGGGATCTTCTCGCTCGCTGCCGGGGCCGGTGCGGTCTGGGCCGGGCACGACCTGATCGGTGAGCCGCGGGACAACCAGGGCTTCGGTTCCGTGCTGGCGCCGCTCGGCGTGCTGGCCGGGGCCGGCGTCGCGGTGTGGCTGCTGGTCTGGGGCCTCGGCCGGGCCCGGAAGCGCGCGCGGCCGTCCCGCCGCGCCTGGTTCGCGGTCTGGCTGGCGATGCTCGGCATGGTGCTGCCGGCCGCGGTCGGCGGCTACGCCTCACCGATCCTGGCCGCGATGCGCGGAGGCTGGCGCGACGTGCCGATGGAGGCGGACCCGTCCGAGGTGCGACCGGCCGTGCCGGAGGGCGCGGTCGAGGCCGGCCGCTGGCTGCGCGACCACTCCGCCCCTGACGACCTGGTCGCGACCAACGTGCACTGCCGCACGCTGCGGCAATGGGTCTGCGACAACCGCAACTTCTGGGTCTCCGCCTACACGGAACGGCGGGTGCTGATCTCCGGCTGGGGCTACACGGTGACCGCGCACGCGGAGGCCGCGCGCACTGGCACTGTCGTCAACCGGGTCGAGTTCTGGGACCGTGCGCTGCTCAACCTGAACGACGCCGCGTTCCAGATGCCGTCCGCGGTGAGCGTGGGCCGGCTCGCGGCCGACCACGGCGTCCGCTGGCTGCTCGTCGACCGCCGGACCAGCACACCGCCGCCGGAGCTATCCCGCTATGCGGTACCGCGCTTCACCGCGGGCGTCTGCGACGTCTACGAGCTGCCCGCCTCCGCTGCCGACTACCGCGTCACATCCGCCGACTGACCGGTCGTCAGGGCGCGAGCTGCCCGGTCGTCAGGGCGGGAGCTGACCGGCCGTCAGCGCGGGACCGACCGGCCATCAGGGCCGGGAGCGCCCGATGTTCCGTGACGGGCACCGCACGACTTTCCGGAGTCGCGCGGTGCCCGTCATCCGCAGAACGCGGACTCGGAAACCGATCATCCGGTACCGGAGCGGGGCCTGCGCACCCGCTATTCCAAGAAATAGCGGGTTACTCGGGCACGCGAGGCCGATAACGCGAAATGTGGTGGGAAAAGCGTGCAGGACGGGGTTGATCTGGCACGACGAGACCGGAAGGAAGGCCCCCCGGGGCCGACCGGAGCCCGCGGGAGCGTGCGGGCCGGACCACCGCGAGAGCGGGTAGATGTGGCACTGGAATTAGATCTTGGGTTTCTTGGGTCGCCGCACCCTGGGACGTCAGGGGCGCCGCGCGCGGAGGACGAGCGAGACGCCGGGGAGCGCGCCGAGCGGGAGGTGGCGTTCGAGGCGGACCACGGCGCCGAGCGCGGCGTTGAGCAGCGGGTGAACGGCGGTGACGTCGTGACGGAGCGTCGTCTCGGCAGCAGGGCTGGCGGTGGCGGTGCGGCGGAGCGCGACCGCGGGCCGGAGCAGCACGTTCCAGCTCCGGAGCGCCTCGACGCGCAGGCCGGCGCCGGTCACGAGCGCGGTGAGGCCGGCCCGGTCATAGCGGCGCACGTGACCGCTGAGCTCGTCAAAAACAGACCATAACCGCATATCGGCGGGTACGGCGATGAGCGCGGTCCCGCCCGGCCGGAGCACCCGGTGAATCTCGGCGGCCGCGCGCTCGTGCTCCGCGATGTGCTCGAGCACGTCGAACGCGACCAGCAGGTCACGGCTCGCATCCGGCAGCGGCAGGTCCCGGGCGTCCGCCTGGATCGCGGTGAGGCCGCGGGCACGGGCGATCTCCACGCCCTCCGGCAGGAACTCGGTGGCCAGCACGTCGTAGCCGAACGCGCGCAGGACCAGGCAGTTCCCGCCACCGGCGGCGCCGATCTCGACGGCCCGGCGCGGCCCCGGAGACCTGTCGAGCCGGCGCAGCTCACGGGCGAGCAGGGCACGGCGCTCGCGGTACCACCAGTGGTGATCCTCGACCTCGGCGGTGTCCCGGATGTCGGCGCCGCGCATCAGGCCCGCAGCCGGACGGTGCTGTGATCGCCGACGATCAACTGATGAGCCGCGGGGGTACGCGGAGCGGGCAGCACCTGGGCGTCGCGACCGATGATCGACTCGCCGATCCGGGAGACGCCGCGGATCGAGGCGTTGGCGAAGACGATCGAGTACTCGATCTCCGCGTCCTCAAGCATGCAGTCGTCCGCGATCGAGGTGAACGGGCCGACGTACGAGCGGATGATCTTCGTTCCGGTGCCGATCACGATCGGGCCGCGCAGCACCGAGTCCTCGACCACGGCGCCGGACTCGATCACCACCCGGCCGATGATCTCGGTGGATCCGGCCACCGTGCCGTCCAGCCTCGGCTCCACCGACTCCAGCACCATCCGGTTGCACTCAAGGATGTCCCGCGCCCGGCCGGTGTCCTTCCAGTAGCCGCTGACCAGGTGCGAATGCACGCGATGGCCCTGCGCGATCAGCCACTGCACCGCGTCGGTGATCTCCAGCTCGCCGCGGGCGGACGGGCCGATCGCGCGGACCGCCTCGTGGATCGCGGGGCTGAACAGATAGACGCCGACGATCGCCAGGTCGCTCTCCGGCTCGGCCGGCTTCTCGGTCAGCCCGACGATCTCCCCGCTGCGGCCGAGCGTGGCCACGCCGTACGAGCGCGGGTCGTCCACGGCCGCAAGCAGGATCTGCGCCTCGTAGTCGCCGGCCCGGAACGCCGTGACCAGCTCCTGCACGCCGCCGAGCAGGAAGTTGTCGCCGAGATACATGACGAAGTCGTCGTCGCCGAGGAAGTCCCGGGCGATCAGCACGCAGTGGGCCAGCCCGAGCGGCGCTTCCTGCGGGATGTAGGTGATGGACAGGCCGAAACGGGAGCCGTCGCCAAGGGCGGCCCGTATCTCCGCGCCGGTCTCGCCGGTGATCACGCCCACCTCGGTGATGCCCGCCTCGCGCACCGCCTCCAGCCCGTAGAAGATCACCGGCTTGTTCGCGACCGGGAACAACTGCTTGGCGGACGTGTGCGTGAGCGGCCGCAGCCGGGTGCCGCGCCCACCGGCAAGCATCAGAGCCTTCATGCCGGATGTAACGGGCTGCGTAGGCGGATGGCGACGGCGAGTCGCGTTGCCGCCGTGCGTACGGGAAGATGGGCGGGACCCACCAGAGGACAAAGGAGCCCCACGATTCCTCCCAAGCCACAGCCAGAGGGGGGCCAGGCGCCCGTCGTGCAGCGGATCCGGATCCGCTATGCCAAGCGCGGCCCGCTCCGATTCACCTCGCACCGGGACTTCGCGCGCGCGTTCGAGCGTGCGCTGCGCCGGGCGGGCATCCCCATCGCCTTCTCCCAGGGATTCACGCCACACCCCAAGATCTCGTATGCCAGCGCCGCGCCCACCGGCGTCGCCAGCGAGGCGGAGTACCTGGAGATCGGCCTGCAGACCCACACCGATCCGGAGACGGTCCGGGCCGCGCTCGACGCCGCGCTCTCGCCCGGCCTGGACGTGCTGGACGCGGTCGAGGCCGGCCCCGGCAGCCTCGCCGACCGGATCGACGCGTCGCACTGGCGGATCGAGTTCCCCGGGATCACCGACGAGACGTTGACCAAGGCCGTCACCGCGTTCCGCGACGCGCCGGAAGTCGCCGTCGAACGGCTCACCAAACAGGGAAAGCGACAGCTCGACGCACGTACGCCGGTCACCCGCATCGAGGTGAAATCGGAGGGCGGCGCACCTTCCGGGGTCGGGGCCGCACCGTGTGCGATACTGGACCTTGTCGTGCGGCAGGTCACCCCGTCCGTACGACCCGATGACGTCCTGTCCGGCCTCCGCGTGGTGGCCGACCTGGAGCCGCCGTTGCCGCCGAGGGCGACACGGCTGGCGCAAGGATTGCTGACCGCGCAGGGGGAGATCGTCGACCCGCTGGCCGCGGACCGCGACGGGGCAACCATCGGTGGGAGCTAGCCGGGTTTTCCGGCCAGCGCTCGTCGGCAGACTTCGGTAATTCGCGCCTTACGGGTTTCCCGGCCATCGGACGGCGGCGGGAGACGCGCGCGGCGCGGCACCGGAACTACTTTGCGGCGATCCTGCGTGGCAGCGCTCACCCGCGCCCGGGGCCGCCAGAACTGGAGAACGCCCATGCTCGACAACGAGCCAGAGGGCGGTGAGCGGACCGGTTCCACACCGGCCGGCGACACCGTCGACAGCACTACTAGCGACAACGTCCGCGAGGCGGAGCGCCCGGCGCCCGTCGATACCCCGGCGCCGCACGGCACCGCGGCCGAGCTGCTCGGCGAGACCACGCCGGTCCAGGCCGTCCCCACGGCCGAGACCGTCGAGGACGCCGCCGAGACGGTCGACCCGACGGCCGAGACGGCCGAGGACGCCGCCGAGGACGAGGAGATCGCTCCGGCGGTCCTGGAGTCCGTGCCGGTCGCGCCCGTCGAGACGCCCCCGTCCGGCGTCTCCTCGGCCGACACCGCCCCGGCGGAGGAGATCGTGCCGATCGACGCGGGTCCCGCGCCGCTCACCGACGACGAGGTTCCGGTCGCGCCGGTCAAGGCCACGCGCACCCGGACCCGCACCCGCAAGGCGGTCGCTCCCGCCGCCGACGGCGAGACCGCCGAGGACGACGCGCCGGCCGCCCCGGTGCGGCGCACCCGCACCCGGAAGGCCGCTGCTCCCGCGCTCGCGGCCGAGCCCGGTGCGGAGACGGCCGAGCCCGGCGCGGAGACGCAGGCCGGGGTGAACCCGGAGATCAGCCCGGTACCGCTCACGCTTGACGACGAGGCCCCGGCCGCGCCGGTCAAGGCCACGCGCACGCGTACCCGGACCCGCAAGGTCGCCGCCCCCGCGGCCGAGCCCGATCAGCTCCCGATCGTCCTGGTCCCGCTTGACGACGAGGTCGAGGACGAGGCCGGCACCGTGACGCCGGTCGCCGCACCGGTCGAGCCGGCCGAGGACGGGCCGCGTACCCGCCGCCGTGCGGCGATGCCCCCGCCGGTGCTGTTCATGGCGCCCGAGCCGGAGCCGATCGTGCCTGTCACCCGGCGCGCGGAGGCCCCGGCCGCCGCGCTTATCGCACCGGCCGAGGCCGTGCCCGCGCCGGTCGAGGCGGAGGAGGAGGCGGAGCCGGTCGAGACCACCCGCCGTCGCCGTCGCCGCCGTGGCGCCGCAGAGCCGGCCGACTCCGACGACGACACCGAGGACTACCGCAGGTCGCCGGCCGAGGAGTACAGCCGGGCCGCCGTCACGGACGTCGAGGAGCAGGACGAGTCCACCGACGACGTCGAGGACGACCTCGACGGCGAGGCGGACGACGAGGACGGCAGCCGCCGCCGTCGCCGCCGTGGCCGCCGTGGCCGTGGCCGCGGTCGTGGTGGCGCGGACGACGACGGCCTGGGCGAGGACGAGCCCGCTGAGGAGAACGAGGCGCCGGCCGCCGAGGCGGACGACGAGGACGAGGACGGCGGCGAGCCGATGACCCGCCGTCGCCGCCGCCGTCGCCGCAAGGGCGCGGGCGACGCGGACGAGGCCGAGGAGGCGGGCGTCCACACGGTCGTGCGCATCCGCGAGCCGCGGGCCGTCGCCGACGAGGTGCAGGGCGTCTCCGGCTCCACCCGGCTGGAGGCGAAGCGTCAGCGTCGTCGCGACGGCCGTGAGCAGCGCCGGACCCGCCCGCCGATCCTGTCGGAGTCGGAGTTCCTGGCCCGCCGCGAGGCCGTGGACCGGACGATGGTGGTCCGGCAGACCAGCGACCGTACGCAGATCGCGGTGCTCGAGGACGGCATCCTTGTCGAGCACTACGTCAGCCGCGGCTCCTCGGGGACCATGGCCGGCAACGTGTACCTCGGCAAGGTGCAGAACGTGCTGCCCAGCATGGAGGCGGCGTTCGTCGACATCGGGCGCGGCCGCAACGCCGTGCTCTACGCCGGCGAGGTCAACTGGGACGCGACGGGTCTGGAGGGCCGCTCCCGCTCGATCGAGCAGGCGCTGCGCTCCGGCGACTCGGTGCTTGTGCAGGTGACCAAGGACCCGATCGGGCACAAGGGCGCGCGGCTGACCAGCCACATCGCGCTCTCCGGCCGGCACCTGGTCTACGTGCCGCACGGCAATGCGTCGGGCATCAGCCGCAAGCTGCCGGACAACGAGCGCAAGCGCCTCCGTGACGTGCTGAAGAAGATGGTGCCGGACGGCGCGGGCGTGATCGTGCGTACCGCGGCCGAGGGCGCCAGCGAGGACGAGCTGGCCCGCGACGTCAAGCGTCTGCAGGCACAGTGGGAGGACATCCAGTCCCGGGTCGCCGAGGGTGGCGCGCCGGTCGCGCTCTACGAAGAGCCCGATCTGCTGGTACGGGTGGTCCGCGACCTGTTCAACGAGGACTTCCGCGAGGTCCTGGTGCAGGGCGAGGACGCGTACGACATGGTGGAGGACTACCTCACCCACGTCTCGCCGGACCTTGTCGAGCGCCTGCACAGGTACACAGGCGTCGGTGACATCTTCGCCGACAAGCGGATCGACGAGCAGATCCTCAAGGGCCTGGACCGCAAGGTCTTCCTCCCGTCCGGCGGTCACCTGGTGATCGACCGGACCGAGGCGATGACTGTGGTCGACGTCAACACCGGTAAGTACACGGGCGTGGGCGGCAACCTCGAGGAGACGGTCACCCGGAACAACCTGGAGGCGGCCGAGGAGATCGTGCGTCAGCTGCGGCTGCGCGACCTCGGTGGCATCGTGGTCATCGACTTCATCGACATGGTGCTTGAGAACAACCGCGAGCTGGTGCTGCGGCGGCTGACCGAGTGCCTGGGCCGGGACCGGACCAAGCACCAGGTCACCGAGATCACCTCGCTCGGCCTGGTGCAGATGACGCGCAAGCGGATCGGCGCGGGCCTGCTCGAGGCGTTCAGCGAGACCTGCGACCACTGCAAGGGCCGCGGCCTGGTCATTCACACCGACCCGATCAGTGACCGGTCTCGCAACGGCGGCAACGGGCACGGCCACGGTGGTGGCGACCGCGTGAAGTCGGTGGCCTCTGGCATCGTCCCGTCGCCGGTGCGCACCGAGCGCATCGAGCGGACGGAGCGTGTCGACCGTGCCGAGGGCTCGGGCCGGGTCGAGAGCTCCGGTCGTGCCGAGAGTTCTGGTCGGGCCGAGAGTTCTGCTCGCGCGGAGAGTTCTGGTCGGGCCGAGGGTTCTGGTCGTGTCGAGGGTTCTGGTCGCGTCGAGAGTTCCGGTCGTGTCGAGGGCTCCGGTCGTCGTCGCGGGCGGAAGACGGCCGAGCTGGTGGTGGCCGAGTCGGCGACCGCGCAGGCGCTGCTGGCCGAGCCGGACCTCGAGCCGGATCCCGCACCCGCGATCGAGCTGGAGGCCGACCCGCAGCTGCGGGTGGAGGCGCCAGTCGCGCCGGTTATCCCGCCGGTGATCGGTGCGGTGTCGGGCATCCTGCAGCAGTCGGCCCCGGCGCCGTCGCTGTCCGCCTACGAGGCGGCGAGCTACGACGACACCATGGGCTACGACCTCTCCCGGTACGAGAGCACGGTCGAGGACGACGAGGACGAGGACGACGAGGCGGGTGAGCCCGCGCGGCTGGCCGCGGCGGACGACCCCGACGCGCTCGGCGAGGACGAGGACGAGGATGCCGAGGGCGGCGCGAGCGGCCGTCGCCGGACCCGGCGCAGCACCCGTCGGCGTACCCGTCCCTGATTGAGGTTTGTGCAGGCCCGGACCGTTATCGGTCCGGGCCTGCTCCACGTCCGCGCGCGGGACCGGCGCGCACGGGTTAGGGTCGACGGCGGTCAACGGTCCCGAACCCAGGAGCACCCCCATGACCCGCCCCCGGTCACTCGTTCGTCCCGCTGCCGCCGCGTTCGCGCTCGCGGCCGCGCTGCTGCTCACCACCGCCTGCTCCGACGACGAGGAGCCGCCGCCGGCCGCCGTGCCGTCCGCCACCGCGTCTCTGCCCGGCGCCGCCACGGACCCGTCCGTCACCGATCCGGCCGCCACCGCGTCCCCGCCCGCCCCCGTGGCCGGCGAGGTGCCGATCCCGGCGGGTACCGGCCCGGCCGGCGGTAACGCGACGAACGTCTGCGACACGGTGACGAAGGAGAGCTCGGCCGCGGTCACCGAGTACGTCGGCCAGCTGGCCAAGCTCGCCCAGGCCGGCCCGGACACCGCCGAGGGCAAGGCGGCCCAGGCTGCCGCCGAGAAGGCGCTTGACACCTGGGAGGCGTCGCTGCAGGCCCAGGCCGGCTCCGCCTCGGACGCCCGGCTGAAGGCCGTGCTGACGAACATGGCGGCCCGGGTGGGTGTCATGACCGCGGATCTGGAGTCGATCGGTGGCGGCCAGGTGGAGCAGCTGCAGGCGCAGCTCGACGAGCTCTGTGGGAGCTGACCAGCACCCGAGTTGGGAGGCCACGGCCTGATGGCGTAGTCTTGCCTCTTGGCGCACCATCGTGCGCCGAGTTCGCGTGCGCCATCCGGAGGTCATCTCCCGGCTGGGCTTGCCTGTACGTCTGTGGGGCTTGACCTCATCAGTCTGTGGGGCTGGACCTTAGTCGTGGCACGCTGCGAGCACGAACCATCCGCCAGCGGTTGCGTTGCGTTGTCTGTCTACGCGCCGCTTGTCAACGACAGGGAGTCCGCGTCTCATGTACGCGATCGTCAAGACCGGCGGCAAGCAGTACAAGGTCGCCGAGGGCGACGTGATCGAGGTCGAGAAGCTGGTGGGTGAGCCCGGCGACGCGGTGAAGCTCGCGGCGCTGCTCCTCGTTGACGGCGATGACCTGGTGACCGACGCGGCGCAGCTTGCCAAGGTCTCGGTGTCCGGCGAGATCGCCGAGCACACCAAGGGACCGAAGATCCGGATCCACAAGTTCAAGAACAAGACCGGCTACCACAAGCGCCAGGGGCACCGTCAGCCGCTGACCAAGATCAAGGTGACCGGCATCTCCAGCGGCAAGAAGTAGGGGGCTAACTCATGGCTCACAAAAAGGGTGCTTCCAGCTCGCGCAACGGCCGCGACTCCGCAGCTCAGCGGCTGGGCGTCAAGCGCTTCGGTGGTCAGGTCGTGAAGGCCGGCGAGATCCTGGTCCGCCAGCGCGGCACCAAGTTCCACCCGGGTGACCTGGTCGGCCGTGGCAAGGACGACACGCTGTTCGCGCTGTCCGCCGGGTCGGTGCTGTTCGGCACCGCGCGTGGCCGCAAGACGGTCAACATCGTGCCGGTCGCGGTCGAGGCCTGATCTCGCGATCTTTCGGAGCGGGTCGGGGCGGTTGCCCCGGCCCGTTTTCGTATTTCGATGGTTTTCAACACGAAACGGAATGAACCGGCTTCGTGTGTTCTTGAGTTACCCGGGCGCGCCTCCAGGCGTACCCCCGGATGGTTGTGATCTTTAAGGGGCTGGAAGTGGCAACGTTTGTCGACCGCGTGGTGCTGCACCTGCAGGCGGGGAACGGTGGCCACGGCTGCGTGTCGGTGCTCCGGGAGAAGTTCAAGCCGCTCGGCGGCCCGGACGGCGGCGACGGCGGACACGGCGGCAGCGTGAAGCTGGTCGTCGACCCGCAGGTGCACACGCTGCTTGACTTCCACTTCCGGCCGCACATCAAGGCGCAGAGCGGTGTGGGTGGCGGCGGCGGCAACCGGGACGGCGCGAAGGGCCGCGACCTGGTGCTGAAGGTGCCGGACGGCACTGTCGTGATGACGCCCGAGGGTGAGGTCCTGGCGGACCTGATCGGCGCGGACGCCTCGTTCGACGCGGCCCGTGGCGGCCGTGGCGGCCGTGGAAACGCCTCGCTTGCGAACTCGCGGCGCAAGGTGCCCGGCTTCGCGGAGCTGGGCGAGCCCGGTGACACGCTCGACGTGGTGCTGGAGCTGAAGAGCGTCGCGGACGTGGGCCTGGTGGGTTACCCGTCGGCCGGTAAGTCCTCGCTGATCTCGGTGGTCTCCGCGGCCAAGCCGAAGATCGCGGACTACCCGTTCACCACGCTGGTGCCGAACCTGGGCGTCGTCCAGGCCGGCGAGAAGACGTTCACCATGGCGGACGTGCCCGGCCTGATCCCGGGTGCGGCCACCGGCAAGGGCCTCGGCCTGGAGTTCCTGCGGCACATCGAGCGGTGCGCGGTGCTCGCGCACGTGATCGACTGCGCGGCGCTGGAGACCGAGCGCGACCCGATCAGCGACATCGAGACGCTTGAGGCGGAGCTCGCGGCCTACGGCGGCCTGGAGGACCGGCCGCGCGTGGTGGTGCTCAACAAGATCGACGTGCCGGACGCGCGCGACCTCGCGGAGATCGTCCGGCCGGACCTGGAGGCGCGTGGCTACACCGTCTTCGAGATCAGCGCCGTGACCCGGGAAGGGCTGCGGGAGCTGACGTTCGCGCTGTCCAAGCTGGTCGAGGAGAACCGTCTCGCGATCGCGCCCGCCGAGCCGTCCCGGATCATCATCCGGCCGATGGCGGTCGACGACAGCGGCTTCACGATCACCAGGGAGAGCGAGCCGGACCCGGAGGCGGAGGAGCAGACGACCGTCTGGGTGCTGCGCGGCCCGCGCCCGGAGCGCTGGGTGCGCCAGACGAACTTCGACAACGACGAGGCGATCGGTTACCTCGCGGACCGGCTGGACCGGCTCGGCGTCGAGGACGCGCTGGCCAAGGCCGGTGCGAGCGCGGGCGACACGGTGCGGATCAGCACCTGGGAGTTCGACTGGCACCCGGATGCGGGCGAGTACATCGCCGGTCCGCGCGGTACTGACATCCGCCTGGAGGAGAAGAACCACCGGCCCACCGCGGCGGCGCGACTGGCGGCCCGGAAGGCGCGGCGCGAGCGTACGGTCGTCCCGGAGGAGGCCGCCTGGGTCGGCACGCTGAAGGCCGAGCAGCTGACCGAGGACGACTGGTCGTGATCACCACAATTCAGGTCCATTTCTCGGAAACCTCGTAGAAAACGGATTCGACTAACCTCGAAGCATGTTGATCGAGCCTCGTACCGGTGCCGACCCTGAGCTGCACGCGCTGATAACCGAGCAACAGCGCGAGCTCGCCTCGGCGTCCGGCGGGGAGGACGAGATCGTCTACCCGGTGCGGATCGGCGCGACCTACCTGGTGGGGATCGTCAACGGGCATGCGGTGGCGTGCGGCGCGGTGGTCACGCTCGACCCGGACACGGCAGAGATCAAGCGGATGTTCGTCCGGCCCGCGTTCCGCGGCCGGGGGTACTCCCGGGCGATCCTGGCGGAGTTGGAGGAGCTGGCCACCCGCGCGGGTTACCGCACGCTGCGGCTGGAGACCGGGGGTTACCTGCCGGTGGCGATGTCGCTCTACCGCACCGCGGGCTACGAGCCGATCCGGGCCTACGGAGAGTACGTAGGCAATGCGCACAGCGTGTGCTTCGAAAAGCGCCTGCCTGTTCTGGCCTGATTTATCGGATATGGCGTGCGCTATCGGGGGATGGCGACGCCGTGGCAACGGTGAAACGATGGTCGACTATGGACGAGGCGCGCCTTGACACGCCGGCGGCGATCGACGAGCACCTGACCCAGGCGCTCACCCGAGCCGACCGGGCGCGGTACGGGGTGCGCTTCGTGCTCTGTGACCGGGACAACCGGGTTCGCGTGCACTGCCCCGTGGACGAACTGCCGCCGTTCTCGGACGGTGAGGGGCCACGCGCGACCGTCGCCGCGTTCGCCACCTCGCTCACCGGCGAGCCGGCCGACGGCGGCGTGCTTGTGGTACTGACCCGGCCCGGCTCCGGCGCGGTGAGCGCGTCCGACCGGGCCTGGTTCCACGCGACATACGACATCTGCCGGGTGGCCGGCGTGCGCGTTCTCGGCGTCTACCTGGTGACGCCCGCGGATCTGCGCCAGATCCTGCTCGACGACGCGCTGTAGGACCCGCAGTAGGACCCGCTGTAGGACCCGCCGCCGGCCGGTGAGGCCCGTGGCCGGGCCGCGGGGTCTGCCGTGCTGGAGGGACCGTTGACCGGAGGCCGGGCGGGCCGGTGGCGTCCGCGTGTCACCGTACGCGCCGCTGCCCGGTGGGGGAGGGGCCGGGAAGGGGGGCCAGGAGTGGTGCGGGTGTGCTGGCCCCTGTTGGTGGCTCCTCTGGGAGGGGCGGGGGTGGGTGGATCGTGGTGGGCGCCGGGGGCGATCGCAGTGTCCGGTGCGGCCGGCGGCTCCGACGAGTCGCGGCCGGAGGCAGCGTGGCGAGGCGGGCGGGCGCCGCGCCCGAAGGGAGGCACATCGTGAACGCCACGGATTCTCACCCGAACTCCGACATCGAGACCGCGCTGGCCGCATGCCGGAAGGCCGGGCTGACCACCATCCGGGGAGGTGACGGACCGATCTGGGGGTGGGCCGAGTGTGCGACCGGCGCCCGCCGGATCTCGGTCCCCGCGCACCCGGCGGACCCGGCCCGGCAGGTCACCCGACTCATGATCTTTCTGGACAGCCATGTCACGCACCGGGTGCGCAGGCGCCCGGCGCCACGTGTGAGGAGCGGCCGATGACTCGGGTCTTCCAGTTTCGGATGGTGGTGGACACCCCACCCACTGACGCACAGGCGGTCGCGCTGGTCGCGTTACCGGATTCTCCCGCGGTCGAGATCGCGCCTGAGGAGGAGGTCGGGGTGGTCTGGTTCGACCGGCCCGCGCCCCGGCTGGCCGAGGCGATCGTCACTGCCACGCATGACCTCGAGCGGGCCGGACTGCGGCCGGTCCGGGTGGAACCCCGCGATCCGGTGACGATTCCGGAGGCGGCGGCCCGGCTCGGCCGCCAGGTGGAGTGGCTCCGGGCCCGGCTGGCCGGCGCGAACGGCGAGCAGGGCGCTCCGGTGCCGCTGCCGATGCGGGCGGCCGGGCGGGAGAAGCTCTTCAGCTGGGACGACATCACCGAGTGGGCACGTGAGCGGTTCGACCCGGGCCTGCCCGACGATCCGCTGGTCCTGACCGCGGCCGGCCTCGTGCTCCGCCTGCGCCGCTGCGCGCACGGCGTGGACGGGCTGCCGATTCTGCTCACCCTGATCGGCACCGAGACGTAGACGGCGGGGGAGGGTGGCCGGGCACTGTCCACGATCGAGCCGCGATGCGCTCAATCCGGTACGGGCCATGTGCAACCGGGCAATGATCCGGCTACCCTCACTCGGTCGTGACCTAATACGAGGGGGGCGAATGCCTGCGAGGCACGGTGGCCGGCGGACAGCGCAGAGCGGCTGGGCTGAGATCTCGGTGCCCTGGGTGCCGGTTCTGGCCACGGCCGGAATTCTGGCCGGGGTGCTGGTGGCCGCGTTGCTTCTGGTGCCGGGCGACGCCCCGCAGGACGCGAGCGCCGCGTCTCCGCCCCGCTCGTCCGCCCCCGATCCGACGTTCGACACGCTTTCGGACTCGCCCGAGCTGTCCCGTGTGCCCGGGATGGGCAATCCGTCGCCGAGCGCGATGGGGGAGACCTCGCTGGTGTCGGGCGAGGGCGAGACCGAGAGCACGGACCGGTCGGACGCGACCGGCACCTACCGCGTGCTGAACTCCTACGGCGACTCGTTCATCGGCGAGGTGCTTGTGCACAACCCCACCACGGGGGTACGGCACTGGTCGCTGCAGATCGCCTTCGACGACACCGTGGGCGAGCTGTACACCTTCTGGGTGGAGTCGGCTCCGCAGGCCACCATGAGCCGCAACGGGCCGGTCTACACGTTCATCAGCACAGTGCCGCTGAGTGCGGGCGCGTCCGTCTCGCTGCGGTTGCAATTCGCCCGTACGGGTGAGGACGCGCCGCCTCGGTTGTGCACAGTCAACGGGGGAACCTGTCGGTACAGGTGACCCCGGTCACTCCAGGTCGAACTCGCCGTCCTTGGCGCCCTCGACAAAGGCGTCCCACTCGGCCTGCGTGAAGACCAGGACGGGACCGTCCGGGTCGGCGCCGTTGCGCATGCCGATCAGGTCATCGACGAAGGCGACCTCGACGGAGCTTCCGTCGCCGCCCTCGCCCGGCCCGGCCGACTGCCACACCGCGCGGGAGAGATCGAAGTCGCCCTTGGGGTGAGGCGTGGTCATAGGGTCTCCCTAGGGGATCTTGAACTGGGGATTCGGCGGTAATGCGAGGCGCGATGCGGGCGTGCGCCAGGTCACATCGCAGGACACAGGTTACCCGGGGTTGCCGCCGGGCCCGGACCGGGGAGGATGGTCGGATGCGCAGCCTGACTCGTGCGGAGGCCGTGGAGCGCGCCGCACTCCTGACCGTCGACGGTTATGAGATCCACCTTGACCTGACGGGTGGCCCGGAGCTGTTCCGATCGACCACCACCATCCGATTCCGGGCCGCCGCGCCCGATCCCACCTTCGTGGAGGTGAAGCCGCACCGGCTGCTCGCCGCGCGGCTCAACGGCACGGACCTGGACGTGAGCGAACTGGAGGGGAACCGGCTTGCCCTGGCCGGACTGCTCACCGGCGAAGCGGAGAATCTGCTGGTCGTCGAGGCGGAGATGGCGTACACGAACACCGGCGACGGACTGCACCGGTTCGTCGACCCGGCGGACGGCGAGGTGTACCTGTACGGGGGATCGTTCCTGGACGAGTCGGAGAAGGTGTTCGCCTCGTTCGACCAGCCGGACCTGAAGGCGCCATTCTCGCTCACCGTGCGCGCGCCCGAGGGGTGGCGCGTCGCGGCGAACGGCGCGGAGGTCGCCCACGACGGCGGGCTCTGGACGTTCGCCCGTACGCAGCCGCTGTCCACCTACTTCTGGTCGATGATCGCCGGGCCGTACCACCTGGTCAGCGCCGAGCACGACGGCATCGCGCTCGGCCTGTACTGCCGGCGGTCGCTCGCCGCGGACCTGGACAAGGACGCGGTGGAGATCTTCGACGTGACCGCGCGCTGCCTGGACCGCTTCCACGAGCTGTTCGAGATGCGTTACCCGTTCGGGAAGTACGACCAGGCGTTCGTGCCCGAGTTCAACGCCGGCGCGATGGAGAACCCGGGCCTGGTCACGTTCCGGGACGACTACGTGTTCCGGTCCGTGGTCACCGACAGCGAGCGTGAGCTGCGCGCCACCGTGATCGCGCACGAGATGGCGCACATGTGGTTCGGCGATCTGGTCACCATGCGCTGGTGGGACGACCTGTGGCTGAACGAGTCGTTCGCCGAGCACATGGGCTACCGGGTGATCGCCGAAGTGACCGACTGGCAGACCTGGACCACGTTCGGCATGCGGCGCAAGGCCTGGGGCTACATGGCGGACCAGCGCCCGTCCACCCACCCGGTCGCGCCGCCCGAGCTTGAGGACTCCGCGCTCGCGCTGCTCAACTTCGACGGCATCTCGTACGCGAAGGGCGCGGCCGTGCTGCGCCAACTGGTCGCGTTCCTCGGCGAGGAGGCGTTCTTCGCCGGCATCCGGGAGTACTTCCGGGCGCACGCGTTCGGCAATGCCACGCTCGCCGACCTGCTCGACGCGCTGAGCCGGGCCGCGGGCCGGGACCTCACCGGCTGGGCCGACCTGTGGCTGCGCCGCGCCCAGGTCAACACGCTCACGCCGGAGGTCACGCCGGGCCCGGACGGCACCTGGGCCGAGGTCGCGATCCGGCAGACCGCCCCGGAGGACCACCCGACGCTGCGCCCGCACCGGATCCGGGTCGCGCTCTACGACCGGGACGGCACGGCAGTGGTGTGCCGCGAGCGGTTCGAGGTCGACCTGGCGCCGGACCGGGACGGCGGCCGCACCGTGCTGGACCGGCTGGCCGGCCGGCGCGCCGCCGACCTGCTGCTCATCAACGACGGCGACCTCACCTACGCGAAGGTGCGGCTCGACGACGCCTCCGCGTCCGCGGTGCCGGTGATGCTGCCCGCGATCGAGGACTCGCTCACCCGTGCGGTGCTCTGGAGCGCGGTCATCGACGCGATCCGGGACGGCGACCGCCCGGTCTCGGATCTGGTCGCGCTGGTGCTCGCGGCGCTGCCTACCGAACGCGAGGTGATCATCGTCGAGGACGTGCTGCTGCTCGTCACGCGACTCGTCGACACCTACCTCGAGGGCGCGGCCCGAGAGGATGCGCTGCTGCTCATCGCGGGCGCCTGCGACCGGCTGCTGGCCGCGGTGCCGCCCGGGGAGTCGCTGCAGCTGGCGGCCGCCCGGGGGCTGATCCGGTCGACAGCCGATGCGGCGCGGCTGTCCGGCTGGCTGTCCGGCGAGGGCGTGCCGGCCGGGCTCGCGGTCGACGCGGACCTGCGCTGGCGGCTGCTCAACCGGCTTGTGGTGCTGGGCGGGGCCGGAGAGGCGGAGATCGAGGCGGAGTCGCGGCGGGACCGGAGCGCGGCCGGCGAGCAGTGGGCCGGCGGCTGCCGTGCGGCGCTGCCCGACCCGGAGGCGAAGGAGCGGGCGTGGCAGCGGCTTGTCGCGGACGAGTCGCTCTCCAACCGCATGCTTGTCGCGTACGCGAACGCGTTCTGGCAGCCGGAGCAGAGCGAGCTGACCGCGCCGTATGTGGCGCGTTACTTCGCGGAGATTCCGGAGGCGGCGCGGAAACGGTCGGCCTTCTCGGCGGAGCGGCTGTCGCTGTTGCTGTACCCGGCGTACGCGGTCTCGCTGGAGACCCGGGCCGCCGCGTCGCAGCTGCTGGAACGCGATGATCTGCCACCGGCGGTGCGTCGCGCGGTGACGGATGCGGATGACGAGATGCGTCTCGCGCTCCGGTCACGAGGCGCCTGACGAAGACCTCTGTGCCCATGGGGGTACGGCCGCGGCCGTACCCTCGTGGCGCCGTTGATCTGGATCTTGATTTTGATCGGGGTTTGCCGGAGCGGGCCGGGCGAGAGAAGATCATTCTGTGGGCGAGCGTGGGCAGCGGATCGGGATCATGGGCGGCACGTTCGATCCGATTCACAACGGTCACCTGGTCGCGGCCAGTGAGGTCGCGGACAGGTACGGGCTGGACGAGGTGGTCTTCGTCCCGACCGGGCAGCCCTGGCAGAAGGGGCGGCAGGCGGTGACGCCGGCCGAGGACAGGTACCTGATGACCGTGATCGCGACAGCGTCCAACCCGCGCTTCACGGTGAGCCGTGTCGACATCGACCGGCCGGGCCCGACCTACACCGTCGACACGCTGCGTGACCTGCGCGCGCTCTACGGCCCGGAAGCGGAGCTGTTCTTCATCACCGGCGCGGACGCGGTCGGCAAGATGCTCTCCTGGAAGGACGCGGAGCGCATGTTCGCGCTGGCCCGGTTCGTCGGTGTGACCCGGCCGGGCTTCGAGCTGACCACCGAGCACCTGCCGGACGACGCGGTGAGCCTGATCGAGGTGCCCGCGATGGCGATCTCGTCGACCGCCTGCCGCGCGCGCGTGGTGGCCGGAAAGCCGGTCTGGTACCTGGTCCCGGACGGTGTGGTGCAATACATCGCCAAACGAGGGCTCTACGCTGGGTAGTTCGTCCTCTTATGTCCGTTCTGGGGATGAAGTGACAAGACGACCGTCCACCGGTTGTGAGACCCTGGAACGGTTGTTGCTGTCCCCATGAAAGGAGCCCGGGTGACGGTACCCGAGCGTGCACTGGAGCTGGCGCTGGCCGCCGCTCAAGCCGCTGCCGACAAGAAGGCCGAGGACGTCGTCGTCATCGACGTCGGCGACCAGCTTCCCATCACCGACGCTTTCGTGATCGCCTCCGCGCCGAACGAGCGCCAGGTGCTCGCGATCGTCGACGCGATCGAGGACGAGCTGCTCAAGCTGCCCGAGAAGGCGAAGGCCGTCCGCAAGGAGGGCGAGCGCGCCGGTCGTTGGGTCCTGCTCGACTACAACGACATCATCGTGCACGTCCAGCACAGCGAGGAGCGCGAGTTCTACTCGCTCGACCGGCTGTGGAAGGACTGCCCGATCGTCCCGTTCGTCGATCGCGACCTCGTCGAGGCCGAGGCCGGGGCGGGCTCGGCGGCGTGACGCGTCTGATCATCTGGCGGCACGGCAACACGGACTGGAACGCGGAGGGTCGCGTCCAGGGCCAAACCGACGTGCCGCTGAACGATCTCGGCCGCTCCCAGGCCGCCACCGCGGCGCCGCTGCTGGGCGGGATGGAGCCGGACGCGATCTACTCAAGCGACCTGCAGCGCGCCCGGAGCACCGCGGCCGCGCTGTCCGGCCTGGCCGGGCTGCCGATCGTGGAGGACGCGCGGCTGCGCGAGCGCCACTACGGCGAGTTCCAGGGGCTCACCAACCCGGAGATCGCCGAGCGCTTCCCGGAGGCGCACGCGCGCTGGTCCGGCGGCGATCCGGACGTCGGCTGCGGCGTCGAGCGCAACGACGACGTCGGCAAACGGGTCGGCGAGGCGCTGCGTGAGATCGCCGACCGGCACGCCGGCGAGCTGGTCGTCATCGCCACCCACGGCGGCGCGGCCCGGCAGGGCTTCGGTGACCTGCTGGCCTGGCCGCTCGACGTGATGTCGATGATCCGCCCGCTGCAGAACTGTCACTGGACCGAACTTGTGGACACGCCGAACCGCGGCTGGCAGCTGCGTGCCCACAATGTCGGCCCGTGGCCGGAGAAGTCGATCCCCGCGCCGGTCTGAACGGAACCCGGCGCGGGCCGGTAACGTCACAGTCATCATGACTCTGCGCCGGTTTCCCCTGATTCTCGCGGCCGTTGCGGTTCTCGCGGCATCCGCGTGCGCCTCGCCCGGCTCCTCACCGGAGTCCGGCGCGCCGGCGGCTCCCGGGTCCTCCTCGGCTGCCGCGGCCCCCGACCCCGGACTGCCGCTGGAGACGCCGCCCGACATGACCGGCAAGCCCGGCAAGCCGATCGAGGTGACAGTCACCGGCCAGGTCACGGCCGGTGTCGAGCCCGGTTGCCGGTTGCTCTCCGACGGCCGCAACTCCTACCTGCTGCTCGGCGGCGACGAGACGGTGGCCGCGGTCGGAGCGCAGGTGACCGTCACCGGCACGGTCGGCGAAGGCATGATGACCACCTGCCAGCAGGGCACGCCGCTGCAGGTGACCTCGGTGAAGGCGTCCTGATTCGGGTACCGTGCCCGCATGTCAGTCGCGGTCGTCACGGACTCCACGGCGTACCTGCCGCACACCGGCGGGCTCACGGTCGTGCCGCTGCACGTGGTGGTCGACGACCGTGAGCTTGCCGAAGGGCCGGAGCTGGGCTCCGGCGAGCTGGCCCGGGTGCTCGGCGACCGGCGGGTCACTGTCACCACGTCCCGCCCGGCGCCGGAGCGCTTCGCCGAGGCGTACCGCAGGCTGCTCGACGGCGGCGCCACAGGTGTGGTCTCCGTGCACCTCTCCTCCCGGCTCTCCGGCACCGTCGAGGCAGCCCGGCTGGCCGCCACCCGGTTCGGCGACGCGGTCCGCGTGATTGACTCGCGGTCCGCCGGGATGGGCACCGGCTTCGCCGCGCTTGCGGCCGCCGGCTACCACGATCTCGACGAGGCAGCCAAGGCCGCGCAGTCCACGATCGAGCGGACCACGTCGCTCTTCTACGTCGACACGCTCGACTTCCTGCGCCGTGGCGGGCGGATCGGCGCCGCGTCAGCGCTGGTCGGGACCGCGCTCTCGGTCAAACCGATCCTGCGGATGCAGGACGGCGCCATCGTGGTACGCGACAAGGTGCGCACGGCCGGCCGGGCCCTCGCCCGGCTAGCTGACCTGGCGGTAGAGGCGGCCGGCGACGGTGACGCCGACCTCGCCGTGCACCATCTGGTCGCGCCGGAGCGGGCCGCCCAGCTGCTGTCCCGGGTGTCGGAGCGGCTCGGGTCGCGGGTGCGGGGGACGTATGTCACGGAGATCGGCGCGGTGGTCGGGGCGCATCTGGGGCCCGGCGCGATCTGTGCCGTGGTTTTGCGCCATTAGGCCGATCCTGCAACCTGCCGGCGTGACAATTGGTCTATGACGGGCGACGAACACTACCGCGCGGCGGAGAAACTGCTGGGCCGGGCCGGGTACGAGGCCGACCGGACGGCGTGGGCAACCCAGGCCAGGCCCGGTGAGGACGTGAACGCCAACCACATCGCGGCGGCTCACGTGCACGCGATGCTCGCGGTCGCGGCCTCGAACAACCCCTCCTACGGCGAGGTCTTGGTGCCGGACGTCCCGCCTTATAACTAGGGCTGTATCTCGCAGCCCTTCAGTGCGGCGCGGGCCGGCTCGTCCGGGAACTCCGGGGCCAGGTGGCGGGGCGGCGCAACGCCGTCCAGCGGCGTGAAGAGCTCACGAAGAGCAAGCTCCGCCCACGGTACGAAGAAGGTGCCGCCGGACCCGTCCGCGATCGCCACCAGGTCGGCGACCGGCACCAGCGCGGGCTCCTCACCGGACCACAGCGCGTAGGTGAAGGTGGAGCCGTCCGGCCGCTGCGCCATCCGCAACGGCAGCGGCGTACCGGGCAGTCCGGCGGAGTGGTGCTGCCGTTCGTACTCGCGCAACGCAAGCAGCCGCTCCGCGCGCCGGACCGCATGGTGCAGCGGGTGACCGGGCGGCGCCTCGTAGGGGACGGTGCGGCCCAGGTCGTCGCTCACGTAGGCCATCGGCGAGGTCGACCGCTCCGAGTTCAAGAACTCGGCCTCCACAAGCGGGAACGTGGCCAGCAGCGTCTCTGGGTCGTCCGTGGTCACCACCACAGTGGTGCGGTCCGGCAGGAACGCCACCGGCCGCCGCCCGTCCAGCCGCCCGCCGAGCCCGGCCAGCCAGCCGTCGACAAGCGGGAACGACGCGCAGTACGAGTCGCCGTCGTCCACGAAGTGCAGGATCGTCGGCAGGCTCTCGCCCGGCCGCGCGGAGACGCCCGGGTTCGCCCGCAGGTTCGCCCGCGCGGTCGCGTACGCCTCGTCCACGGTGACGCCCCAGGTGCGCAGGTGCTCCTCGGTCACGTAAGCCATCGAGGCCGGCAGGTCGATGACCAGCAGTTCGGCCAGGAACGGCAGGGCCGGGCGGGAGACCGGGGCATGCCTGTCGAACACCATCGGCGCGGCGCCACGCAGGACCGGGCGCAGGCGCGGGCGGGCACCCGACCACTCGGCCGGGGCCTGCGGCATGCGGACCAGCGTGTCCACGAACGCGTTGACCCTGGCGCGCAGCTCCGGCCGCGGCGCGGACGTGACCTCAGCGAACAGGTTGTGCAGGTAGAGCGCCGCGTTCTCGTACTGAACGGCGAACTCGTCCGGATCGAACCGGGCGTCCCGGATGCCGTGCCGGCGGAGTCGCTTGACCACTCGCTTGGCCAGGTCCTCCCTGGTCAGCGGCGTACTCCGGGTGGCGCGGCGCCAGAAGAACACTCGGTTCACCTCGGTCTCGTCCCTGTCCTCGGCGGTCACTTCGCGTGATCGCCAGCCGGGCCGGGATGGTAGCAGCATCGGTCCACGATTCCAGGGCTGTCCACCGGCAGAACCGTTGTCCACAGGGCCGACAAGCATCGATCTTTCGGCCGTACGGTGCCCGGGTGGACGACGAGGACGAGGCAGAGCGGCGGAGCGATCCGTTCGGCCCGGGCGGGCGTTTCGGGCGGTGGGACCCGGGGTCCCACGGTGTGCGGGCCATCGCGGCGGTGGTGCTGGTGGCGGCGCTTGGGGCGGCGGCGCTCGCCTGGCGGGCGCGGCCACAGGCGGACGTTGTCGCATTGCCGACGGCCGCGGCGTCAGGGCTGTTTTCGGAGGCCTCCGCCCCGTCCCCGGCCGAGCTGGTGGTGGCGGTCGCGGGGAAGGTGCGGCGCCCGGGAACGGTGCGGTTGCCGCCGGGCGCCCGGGTGGCGGATGCGTTGGAGGCGGCCGGCGGGGCACTGCCTGGCGTCGACACGGCGCTGCTCAACCTGGCCAGGAAAGTTACTGACGGTGAGCTGATCCTGGTGGGGGTGAGTGCTCCGCCGGGCCTGCCGTCCCCTCCCGCGGCGGGTGCCGGCGCGGTGCCGGGTGGGCCGCTGAACCTGAACACCGCAACGCTCGCTGACCTGGACGGGCTGCCGGGTGTGGGGCCGGTGCTGGCGCAGCGGATTCTCGACCATCGGGACAAGATGGGCGGCTTCAAGGCCGTGAGCGACCTGCGCGAGGTCGACGGGATCGGCGACAGTCGCTACGAGCAGCTGAAAGAGCTGGTCACGGTATGAGTGAGTCTCCACTCGACCTCCGGCTGGCCGGCGTCGCGCTCGGTACCTGGCTGGCCGGGCTGGCCGCGCTGTATCTCCCCGTCCGGTCCTCACTGCTGCTGGTGGGCGTTGCGGTGCTGCTCGCGGCGCTGGTAACGGGCTGGTGGCCGCGCGGGGACGCGGTCCGCGTGCTGCCGGGGCGGCGTGATCGTGCGGCGCCGGCGCTGCGCGGGTGGCGTGGACCCGCGGCAGGCGCGCTGCGCGGGTGGCGTTGGATCGTGGTCGGCGTGCTGCTCGGGGTCGCGTGCGGTGCGGCCGTCACCGCGGCGCGGGTGGCCGTCCGGGACGCGGAGCCGCTGGCCGGGATGGCCCGTGAGCGCGTGGCCGTGCGGGCCCGGCTTACCGTCCGCGACGATCCGCGGCCGCTTACCTCGTCCGCCGGGCGGGCGCCGACCTGGCTGGTCGCGGCCCGTCTCACCTGGATCGCGCCGCAGGAGACGCCGGCCGGTCACCGGGTCGACGCGCGCGTGCTTGTGCTCGGCGCCGGGGACGGCTGGCGCGGCCTGCTCCCCGGGCAGCGCCTCACGGCCGAGGGCCGGCTGATGACCGCACGCGGCGGCGACCTCACCGCGGCGGTGCTCGCGGTCGACGCCGACCCGGTCCCGATCGGCGTCGCCTCCTGGGCGCAGCGCGCGGCCGGCACGCTCCGGGCCGGGCTGCAGCGGGCCTGCGCCGGCCTGCCGGACGACGCGGGCGGACTGCTGCCCGGACTCGTCGTCGGCGACACCACCCGGCTCGATCCGGCCGTCGAGGAGGACTTCCGTACCACGGGCATGACCCACCTGTGCGCGGTCAGCGGCGCGAACATCGCGATCGTGATCGGCTGTGTGCTCTTCCTGCTCCGCCGGGTCCGCGCCGGGCCGCGCCTCTCCGTCGTACTGGCCGCGTGCGCGCTTGTGGGGTTCGTGATCCTGGCCCGGCCGTCGCCGAGCGTGGTGCGCGCCGGCGTGATGGGCGCGATCGCGCTTGTCGCGCTCGCCACCTCCCGGCCGCGCAACGCGGTCCCGGCGCTCGCCACCACGATCGTCGTGCTTGTGGTCGCCGACCCGGAGCTGGCCGGCGACGCCGGATTCGCGCTCTCCGTTCTTGCCACCGGCGGGCTGCTGGCCTTTGCGAGCCGCTGGCGGGACGGGCTGCGCCGGCTGGGCGTGCCCGGCGGGCTGGCCGAGGCGCTCGCGGTTCCGGCCGCCGCGCAGGTCACCTGCGGCCCGGTCATCGCCGGGCTGTCCGGCTCGGTAAGCCTCGTCGCCGTCCCGGCGAACCTGCTGGCCGCGCCCGCGGTCGCGCCGGCCACAGTGCTCGGCGTGATCACCGCGGTCGTCTCGCCGCTCTGGCCGGACGCGGCCGCACTCACCGCCTGGGCAGGCGGCTGGCCGGCCCGCTGGCTGGTGCTCGTCGCCCGGTACGGCGCGCTCGTCCCGTCCGGCTCCGTCCCCTGGCCCGGCGGCGTCGGCGGTGGACTGCTGCTGGCCGCGCTCACGGTCGCGATGCTGCTCGCGTTCCGCCGGCCCCGGGTGCGCCGGATCGTCGCCGCCCTCACCGTCGCCGTGATCATCGGCGCGCTGCCGGTGCGCCTGGTCGCGTCCGGCTGGCCGCCCGCCGGCTGGGTGATGGCGAGTTGCTCGGTCGGGCAGGGCGACGCGACAGTGCTCCCGCTCGGCCGCGGGCAGGCCGTGGTCGTCGACGCCGGTCCGGAGCCCGCGCCTGTCGACCGCTGCCTGCGCGACCTCGGCATCGACCGTGTCCCGGTGCTTGCGGTAAGCCATTTCCATCAGGACCACATCGGCGGCCTCGCCGGTGTCTTCCGCGGCCGCCGCGTCGACGCGGTCGTCACCACCGCCTGGCCGGAGCCGGCTGCCGGGCACGACCTGGTGCATGAGGAGGCGGCGCGGCACGGGACACCTGTGCTTGCGGTCCCGGCCGGCTGGACCTGGACGGCCGGCGACCTGGCACTTGAGGTGGCCGGGCCGCCGGAACAGCTGCGCGGCACCCGCTCCGACCCGAACAACAACTCGCTTGTCCTGCTCGCCCGGTCGGCCGGCGTGCGAGTGCTGCTGATGGGCGACGCCGAGACCGAGGAGCAGGACGCGCTGCTGCGGCGGTGGGGGTCCATGCCTGTCGACCTGCTGAAACTTGCCCATCATGGGTCCCCTTTTCAGAGCACGGACTTCCTGGCCGCGGTCGATCCGGCGGTGGTATTCGTCTCGGTCGGCAAGGGCAACGACTACGGGCATCCGAACCTGCCGTTGCTGGCCCGGCTCGCCCGGGACGGCGCGCGGATCCTGCGTACCGACGAGCAGGGTGACCTCGCCGCGGTCCGGCATCCGGACGGCCTCGCGGTCGTGCCCCGGGGAGCGCCGTGACGAGCGGATATGCGACCGGACCCGTTCGGGTGACCGGGGGCGGGTCCCGGGTGACGCGTGCGACGATGTCCGGCGTGACTGCCGCGATCCCCCCTGCGTTGACGCTCGTCCTGGGTGACGAGGAGCTGCTCTCGGCCCGCGCGATCGCGCAGACCGTCCAGGCCGCGCGCGCGGTGGACCCGGGGGCGGACGTGCGCGAGTACGAGGGCGGCGCGCTCGTGCCCGGCGAGGTCGCGGAGATGCTCAGCCCGTCCCTGTTCGGCGGCCGCCGCGTGCTCGTGCTCCGCGCCGGGCAGGACGCGCGCAAGGACATGATCGCCACACTGCTGGCGTACGCGAAGGACCCGGACCCCGAGGTCAACCTGATCGTCGCCCACCTCGGCGCCGCCAAGGGCAAGGCGCTCGCTGACGGGCTGAAGTCCGCAGGGGCAACTGTCATCCCGGTGCCCAAGATGAAGGGCGCGCGGGAACGGGTCGCGTTCGTCCGCGACGAGATCCGCCGGCTCGGCGGCTCGTGCAGCGAGGACGCGGCCACCGGCCTGCTCGACGCGGTCGGCAACGACCTGCGCGAACTCGCCGCCGCCTGCTCACAGCTGATTGCCGACACGGACGGCCGGATCACCGCGGAGACCGTCGCCCGCTACTACAAGGGACGGGCCGAGGTAAGCGGCTTCACGGTCGCGGACGCGGCAGTCGTCGGCGACGTGCCGGGCGCGCTCGAGGCGCTGCGCTGGGCGCTTCACGTCGGCGTGGACCCGGTGCCGATAGCGGACGCGCTTGCGGACGGGGTGCGTACCGTCGCGCGCGTCGCCTCGGCCGGGCGTGGAAACGCGTACCAGCTGGCCAGCAGCCTCGGCATGCCCGCCTGGAAGATCGAGCGCGCCCAGCGCCAGTCGCGCGGCTGGAGCCCCGAGGGACTTGTTGACGCGATGAAGGCGGCGGCGGACTGCAACGCGGCCGTCAAGGGCGGCGCCGAGGACCGCGGCTACGCGCTCGAGCGCGCCGTGGTCGCGGTGGCCACCGCACGCCGCACGGGTGGCGGCCGATGAACCGTCCGCTCTACGTCCGTGTGCTCCGACTCCGGTACGTCAGCCCCGGCGGCCTGCTCTGCTTCGTCTACTTCGAGGGTGCGTTCGGGCTGGGCGTGCTGCTCGCGCTGGCCGAGCTGGTCACCTGGTGGGGCGTCCTGGTCCTGCCGGCCTCGATCGCGCTCATGGTCAAGCTGAACGATGTGATGGCAGGCGTCGCGGCCGTCCGCTCCGCCACACCCCGCCGGGCCCAGGGTGGCGCCGGCGACGCGGTCCGCCGCTCGCTGGCCCGCCGGACGGCCGCGCGCGCGGCCGGCGCGGTACCCGGGCCTGTCGGCGCGGTACCCGGGCCTGTCGTGCCCGGGCAGGTATCACGGGTCTTCGACGGTGCTGCGGCCGAGGTTTATGGTGCGGCGCTCGCCAGAGGCGCGGCGGATCTCCACGGGGCCGCGAACTCCCACGCTGGCCTGACCGGCGGCCACGGCACCCTGGCCGAGCAAGCCAGGGTCGAGGCGTCTCGGGCCCGCACTGTGCGGGCTGCGGCGGTGCGAAACGAGCGCTCCGGGGCCGAGGCCGTTCCGGATCAGGCTGTGCGGGTCGCGGCAGCGCGGATCGAGGGCCCGTGGGGCTCGGGATCTCAGGATCAGGGCTTCCAAGCCGCGGCGGATTCGCGAGCTGCGGCAGTTCACGATGACGGCGTGCGGGCGGGCGCGGGCCGAGACGGCAACGCGTGGTCCGGGACCGGGACTCCGCAGGGCGTGAGACCGGCCAGAGCAGGGGCTACACGCGGCGTCGGCGGAGCGCGGTTCGCCGGCCAACGCGTCGATTCGACGAGGCCGGTTTCAGGCGCGGTCTACCGGGCGTCGGGGGAGGCCTACGGGGCTTTCGAGGATTCTGGGGATTCCCGGGACATGGCAGGTATGCACGGCGGCCGAGGCGGCAATTCGAGGAACAGCGAGGCGCAGGACGGCAATTCGAGGAACGGCGAGGCGCGGGACGGCGAGGCGCAGGACGGCAATTCGAGGGACGGCGAGGCGCGGTTCTACGGCGGCGAGCCGTCCGTGGCACCGGTCGCGGGGCAGGCGGTTTTCCGGTCTACACCGGCGGACCGAGCTCCGATTCCCACTGCTCCCCGCGACGCGGTCGGACCTCAGCGGACGCCGGGCGGCCGGCGCCCGAACGATTCCCACCGTCTCGTCCCACCACCCGGTCGCGGCACACCGCCCGGCCGCGCGCCGATGACCGGTGGCGCCCCCGCCGCCCGCCGTGCCGCCGATGGTGGCACCCACCGCTTTCCCGACCGTCCGGCCGAGTCCTGGGATGGTCGCCAGCCCTACCGCGGTCCGGCAGACGGCACGGCCCGGCAGGCCCCGGGCGCGGCCGGAGTTGGGCGGCGTCCGGCCGAAAGCACCGGCAGGCACGACAGCGACCTGCGTACCGACGACCGTTTCACAGCGACCGGCCACCCGGACACCCCTCAGCAACGGGCCAGGCAGTCCGGCACCCGCCGCTACGAGTAAGCAGCACCCGAGCGCCGCCACCAGGGCTGGCGCCGGAGCGGCACCAGGGCTGGCGCCGGAGCGGCACCAGGGCTGGCGCCGGAGCAGCACCGCGGCTAGCGCCGTAGCGGCTGGCGGGCGCCCATGAGCAGGTAGTACGGCGGTATTCCGCCGAACAGGAACGGAGTGGTGAGCTCCTCGAAGCCCAGGTCCGTGTAGAGCCGGCGGGCGGCGGCGCTCTCCACGCGGACGCTCAGCAGGACGCGGGAGGCGGGGCTGGCGTCACAGACCGAGGTGATCAGGGCACGGCCGAGGCCCTGGCGCTGGGCGGCGGGGTGGACGTGCAGCTCGGTGAGTTCGAGCGTGTCGGGGGTGAGCCAGGAGGCGGCGGCCACGGCGGCGAGGCGGGGGTGGACCTGCCGTTCCCACCAGCTGTGGTCCCCGGCCGGGAAGGCGTAGCAGAAGCCGGCCAGGTGCGGGCCGTCGAATGCGCCCCGGGCGATGACACCGGGATGCCGCGCGTGCTCGGTGAAGATGTCGCGGCGCTGGAGCTGCTCGGCGGGAGTGAGACCGAACGCGGCGGTCATCACGTCCGCGGCGGCGGACGCGGCGACGGCGAGGTCAAGCGAGGTGATGATCATGTCGCGCGGGACAAACGCAACGACGGGCACCGCGCGGCCTTGGAGGAGGCCGACACGGTGCCCGTCCGTGAAGCGCTGTTTAGAGCAGACCAGTGCGGTGGATCAGGCGGCGGTCGAGAGCGCGAGCAGGCGCTTCGCGATGGCCGACTTGCGGTTCGCGGCCTGGTTCTTGTGGATCACGCCCTTGCTCACCGCCTGGTCGAGCTTCCGGCTGGCGTCCCGCAGGAGCGTGGTCGCGTTGGTGTTGTCGCCGGCCTCGGCGGCGGTGTGGAACTTGCGGATGGCCGTCTTCAGCGACGACTTGACCGACTTGTTCCGCAGCCGGCGCTTCTCGTTCTGCCGGTTGCGCTTGATCTGGGATTTGATGTTCGCCACGCGACAGCCACGTCCTTACGAAATTGCGATTACTGACGACAGAAAGATGGTGAATCAAGCTGGTGCGAGCGCAGGCAAACTGGTGCCGCTGCACGCGAAAGCCCAGAGTACCAGCCCGGATGCGGGCCGGCCAAAACGGCCGCCGATCAGGTCGTCAGCCACCCTCGCCGGGTGGCCAACCAGTGCAGCGCCATGTTGCCGCTCCACCGCTGGTGACCACGAATATACGGTGACGCGCTGCTCGGCCCGGAGTCGGCCCTCGTCAACCAGTACCCGGCCATCGACGCGAGCATCGCGTCGAGCGCTTCGGCGGGCACGTCGCGGGCGGTCGGGTGCGCGGCGAAGAGGCCGTCCGCGTCCAGCCCGCTGGCGTGCGCGGTGACAAGCAGCGTCGCGGTGTCGAAGAACGGCGCGCCGCGGCAGCACCAGGTCCAGTCGCAGATCCACCCGCGACCGGCCTTGTCGACCATGACGTTGTCCAGCCGGAGGTCACCGTGGATCACGCCGTCACCCCGGCCGTACCCGGGCGCGAGCTTCTCCAGTGCGACCAGCTCGTCGAGCAGCTCGCCGTGCCGCGCGGTCGCCCAGGACGGCAGCGCCGGCTCGGGTTCACGGCCCCCGGCGATTTCCGCCCACCAGGACAGGTCGTGCTCCAGCAGGTAGGACAGTGGCGGCAGGTCCAGCGCGAGCAGCTCCGCGGGTGGATCGGCCAGCGCGTCCGCCGCGGTCGCCCAGGCGTCAAGCGCGGCCCGCAGATCCGGCGCTGTCCAGGGCAGTAGCGGCACCGCGCCGTCGATCGCGTCCAGGCAGGTCGCGTAATAACCGGCGGCGGTCAGCGACCAGCGCGGCCGTGCCGCCGGGACCGCCTCGGGCAGCGCGCCGGTGATCGACACCTCCCGGTACTGCCAGTCCGCCAGGTGCCGTTCGTGCTCAAGCGACGCCGCCTTCACGAAGAACCGCTGTCCCGCCTCGGTGTCAAGCACCCCGGCGAAGCCCCTCGTGAAACCGCCGCCCGCACTCGTCGCCCAGACCACCGGCGAACCGAGCCGCGCCCCGATCACGGTGCGCAGCTCCATCGGCAGGTCCGCCCAGGCCGGCCGCACCGCGGTGGCGCCGTACGGCACATCGGGCAGCGAGATCACACCCATCGCCCCATCCTGCCCCGGATGACCGGAAATCGTTACCGCGGGGTAGGTCCACACCACAAGATCAGCCGCGGGGGGTACGCCGTCGCCGCCCGCGCGCCCGGCGTATGGAGAATCGCCCGCCGCCGGCCATCCACGCCCGTCAGCCCGCACGCATTCCGCGGCTTGCGCCGGGTGGGGCGGGGGATCCGGGGCCGGTAGCGCGCGGAGCGCGTGATGGCACCGGGCCGCGAAGCGTGCGGGGTGTGCGAGGCCGCGGCGTACCCTCGGAGGATCCTGGTTTTGATCGCTCCTCCCGGCGGGTCGCCGGGCGGGCTCGGCGGCATGGGACCATGGAGTGCGACCCAGTGACTCCGAGCGCGATCGACCCGGCGGCTCTGAGTGCGGTGACAAGCGGCCTCGACGACAAGAACGGACGAACGTGCCACCCATGCGTGACCCCGGCGCGACCGATCCCGGCGCCATCCGGAACTTCTGCATCATCGCCCACATCGACCACGGCAAGTCGACGCTGGCTGACCGGATGCTGCAGCTCACCGAGGTGGTGGACGCGCGGCAGATGCGGGCCCAGTACCTCGACCGGATGGACATCGAGCGCGAGCGCGGCATCACGATCAAGTCCCAGGCGGTCCGCATGCCGTGGACCGTGCGGGAGGGTGAGCGCACCGGCGAGTCCGCGGTGCTCAACATGATCGACACGCCTGGGCACGTGGACTTCACCTACGAGGTGTCGCGCAGCCTGGCCGCCTGTGAGGGCGCCGTGCTGCTTGTCGACGCCGCGCAGGGCATCGAGGCGCAGACGCTTGCGAACCTGTACCTGGCGATGGAGAACGACCTCCAGATCATCCCGGTGCTGAACAAGATCGATCTGCCGGCGGCGCAGCCGGAGAAGTACGCGGAGGAGCTCGCCCACCTGATCGGCTGTGAGCCAGAGGACTGCCTGCGGGTCTCCGGCAAGACCGGCATGGGCGTGGCGCACCTGCTCGACGAGGTGGTGCGGAAGCTTCCGGCGCCGACCGGTGATGCGGCCGCGCCGGCCCGCGCGATGATCTTCGACTCGGTGTACGACATCTACCGGGGCGTGGTCACCTACATCCGGGTGATCGACGGCAAGATCGAGGCGCGCGACCGGATCAAGATGATGTCCACCGGCGCGGTGCACGAGCTGCTGGAGATCGGTGTTATCTCGCCGGAGATGCTCAAGGGGACCGCGCTCGGCGTCGGCGAGGTCGGTTACCTGATCACCGGTGTGAAGGACGTGCGGCAGTCCCGCGTCGGCGACACCGTGACGATCAACAACCGGCCGGCCACCCAGGCGCTGGGCGGCTACAAGGACCCGCGGCCGATGGTCTACTCCGGCCTCTACCCGATCGACGGCTCGGACTACCCGGCGCTTCGCGAGGCGCTGGACAAGCTGAAGCTCAACGACGCGGCCCTGGTGTACGAGCCGGAGTCCAGCGCGGCGCTCGGCTTCGGCTTCCGCTGCGGCTTCCTCGGCCTGCTGCACCTGGAGATCATCCAGGAGCGGCTGGAGCGCGAGTTCGGCCTCGACCTGATCTCCACCGCGCCGAACGTGGTGTACCGCGTGCAGATCGAGGGCGGCGAGGAGGACATCACCGTCACCAACCCGAGCGAGTTCCCGGAGGGCAAGGTCGGCGCGATCTTCGAGCCGACCGTGCGCGCCACGATCCTCGCGCCGAATGACTACGTGGGCGCGGTCATGGAGCTCTGCCAGGGGCGGCGCGGCCAGCTCAAGGGCATGGACTACCTGTCCAGCGAGCGCGTCGAGCTGCGCTACACGCTGCCGCTCGCCGAGATCATCTACGACTTCTTCGACCAGCTGAAGAGCCGCACGAAGGGGTACGCCTCGCTTGACTACGAGCCGTCCGGCGAGCAGGAGTCCGACCTGGTCAAGGTCGACATCCTGCTGCACGGCGACCCGGTGGACGCGTTCAGCGCGATCGTGCACAAGGACAAGGCCTACAACTACGGCGTCACCATCGCGGCCAAGCTGCAGAAGCTCATCCCGCGACAGCAGTTCGAGGTGCCGATCCAGGCCGCGATCGGCAGCCGGATCATCGCCCGCGAGACGATCCGCGCGATCCGTAAGGACGTGCTCGCCAAGTGCTACGGCGGTGACATCTCCCGGAAGCGGAAGCTGCTTGAGAAGCAGAAGGAAGGCAAGAAGCGGATGAAGATGGTGGGCCGGGTCGAGGTGCCCCAGGAGGCCTTCATCGCGGCGCTGAACACCTCCGACGGCGGCGAGGCGGGCGGCAAGGCCCCGAAGAAGTGACGGTGCACTGCTCGCGGTGCGGCGTGGCTCTGCCCGCCGCACCGCCGACCGTCTGCGCGGCCTGCGGCTACCACGTGTACGTGAACGCGCGCCCGACCTCCGGGTTGATCATCCTGTCCGAGGACGGGACCCGCTTCCTGGCGCTGCTGCGGGCCCGTGAGCCCAAGGCCGGGCTGTGGGAACTGCCTGGCGGTTTCTGCGACGGCTGGGAGCACCCGTCCGAGTCGGCGGTCCGGGAGGCACGCGAGGAGCTCGGCGTCGACGTCACGCTCGGCGCGCTGGTCGGCATGTATGTCGGCTCGTACGACTACCAGGACGAGACGCTTCCGGTGCTCGACTGCATCTACCTCGCCACGCTGCCGCCGGACGCGGTCATCACGCTCGATCCGGCCGAGGCCGCGGAGCTGACCTGGTTCCCGATCACCTCGCCACCGGCAATGGCGTTCGGGACGATGGACCGCGCTCTCGAGGACGCCCAAAAATACTTCATGCGATAGGCGGTTTGGTTTCTCCGAAGTCCGGGAATCCATCGATCACACAACGACGGATACAAGCACCACCCCGGATATCTGGAGGCTCTTCAATGACCATCGTCGGCATCCTCACCGCTCTCATCGTCGGCCTGATCATCGGCGCGCTCGGCCGCCTGGTCGTGCCGGGTCGCCAGAACATCCCGCTGTGGCTGACGCTCGTCATCGGTGTCGGCGCGGCCCTGCTCGGCACCGCTATCGCCCGTGGCCTGGGCTACGCGGAGACCGCCGGTTTCGACTGGCGTGAGCTGCTCACCCAGGTCGTGCTCGCCGCGATCGGCGTCGCGCTGGTCACCGGCTTCTGGGGCCGTCGCAGCGTCTCCCGCTACTGAGACACCGGAACCTCAAAGCCCGGCCGCTGGTGCGGCCGGGCTTTTCCGCGTCCAATTCCCACACGTTGTAGGTATTGAACGGGAATGCGCGTCAGCTGAACACCTCGGCCACGACGCGGCCGGTTCCCGCTGCCGGAACGCCCGCGATCGGTGACCAGTCGCCGCGCTCCGCGTCCCACTCCAGGCCGCCGAAGAGGACGCGTTTCACGCCGAGCTGGCTGGCGTGCGAGACGAGCCAGTGTGCGTAGCGCCAGCCGTCGCGGTCGTCGCTGACGTCGAGGGTGAGGCCGGCGGTGTCCGAGGCGGCGGATTTTCCCCAGTCCGCGTGAAGTCCCTCCGCGAGGACTGACGCGGCCGCGCTGCCCCGGAGCTCGGGCTCGCCGGTGACCGTGCAGGAAACCGCGCCGGTCGCCTCGCCGAACAGCGCCCTGGCCAGCACCTCGGACTCCGGCGCCCACTTCTGGTACGCCTCCGGGAACGCGCTGCGCTGGACCAGTTGGGCCGCATCGGTGACCCGCATGTCCTCCCAGCCGGAGACCTTGCGGAGCGCCTCGTAGAACTTCCCGGACGCGTAGCGGGGGTCGCGGATCTCCTCGGGCGTGCCCCAGTTCATGCTTGGCCGCTGCTGGAAGAGGCCGATCGAGTCGCGGTCGCCGCCGGCCAGGTTCTCCAGCTTCGACTCCTGCAGCGCGGTGGCGAGCGCGACAGTGACCGCGTACTCCGGCATCTTCTGGCGGATGCCGACCGCGGCGATGGTTGCCGCGTTCGCCATCTGTTGCGCGCTCAGGTTGACCTGGCCGTCCGCGGTGACCACGCAGGCGCGGGACAGCACGAGCGGAACCTTGGGGAGTGTCTCGCCCCAGTCGTGCCGGGCGGCCAGCAGGCCGAGCGTCCCGGCAAGTGCCATCGTCGCGACCGCAGCAGTCACTCCCTGTATACGCAACCGTCACCCCCGTTGTGTAGGGGTCCCACTTTACTGGCGAGAAGTGGGAATCCAGTGCGGTGGTCGTTTCTCGCGGTGAGCCAGGATTCCCTCCCGGCCCTCGGCGGACCGGAAGTAGTGGTCGGAGGCGTCCGCCATCCGGGCCAACTCGTCCCGCACTGTCGCGTCCTGAAGCAGCGCACGGGCCCCGCCGAGCGCGGCCGGCGCGCCCTTGAGCATCGACTCGCAGTAGCCGGCGACGCTCTCGTCGAGCGCGGTCTCGTCGACCACGCGGGTGACCAGGCCGATCTCCGCCGCGCGGGCCGCGTCGAACACGTCACCGGTTAGGAACAGCTCGGCGGCCGCGCGCGCGGAGATCCGCCGGCGCACCGGCACCGAGATGACCGCCGGGACCACGCCCAGGCGGACCTCGCTGAACGCGAACGTCGCAGTCGACGCGCAGACCACGATGTCCGCGGCCGCGATCAGGCCGATGCCGCCGGCGCGTGCGGCGCCGCCGACCCGGGCCACGATCGGCTTCGGCGACTCCCAGAGCGAGGCGAGCAGGTCGGCCAGGGGCACCACCGGCAGTGTGCCGTCGCCGTCGAACGCGGCCGCGGTCTCCTTCAGGTCGGCGCCGGCGCAGAAGACCGGGCCGGTGTGGGAGAGCACGATCACCCGGACGGCGGGGTCTGCCACGGCCGAGGCGAACGCCTCGGACAACTCGCTGATCAACGACGTGGACAGGGCGTTGCGATTGCGCGGGCTGTCCAGCGTGAGGGTTGCCACCCCGTCGCCGGCCTCCACCCGCAGGAGCGCGGACGTCATGCGGGCACACTAGACGAGTGCCAGGCGAACTTCCCGACGGCGAGGCCGTACCACGTGACGGCGCGTTGCCCCCCTTTGCGCTCGAGGCGTCGGGGCGACGCGGTTTCGGCGTCTATCTGCACGTCCCGTTCTGTGCGAGCCGGTGCGGGTACTGCGACTTCAACACGTACACCGCAACGGAGCTGGGTGGGGGTGCGAGCCGGGACGAGTACGCGGAGACCGTGCTGGCCGAGCTGCGCCTCGCATCACGCGTTATGACGAAAAAACCGAAAAAAGTGGACACGGTGTTCGTGGGGGGAGGGACGCCGACGCTGCTGCCGGCCGACGACCTCGCGCGGATCCTGGCCGCGATCGACGACACCTGGGGACTCGCGCCGGACGCCGAGGTGACCACCGAGGCCAACCCGGAATCCGTCGATCCGGCGTACCTGAGGACGCTCCGCCGGGCCGGATTCACCCGGATCTCGCTCGGCATGCAGTCCACCGCGCCGGGCGTGCTGCGCATCCTCGAACGGCAGCACTCCGCCGGTCGCGCGCCGGCTGCCGCGATCGAGGCCCGGGAGGCCGGCTTCGAGCACGTCAACCTCGATCTGATCTACGGCACGCCGGGAGAGACCGCGGAGGACTTCGCCCGCTCGCTCGACGCGGTGATCGCGGCCGGGGTGGACCACGTCAGCGCCTACGCGCTGATCGTCGAGGACGGCACCCGGCTGGCCGCCCGTATGCGCCGCGGCGAGCTGCCCTACCCGGACGACGACGTGGCCGCGGACCGTTACCTGGCCGCCGACCGCGCGCTGACCGCCGCCGGATTCAGCTGGTACGAGGTCAGCAACTGGGCCACCACGCCCGAGGCCCGCTGCCGGCACAACCTGCTCTACTGGACCGGCGGCGACTGGTGGGGTCTGGGGCCGGGCGCGCACAGCCACGTCGGCGGCGTCCGCTGGTGGAACGTCAAACACCCCTCCGCGTACGCGAAGCGCCTGGCCGCCGGCGAGACACCCGCGCTGGCCCGGGAGCTGCTCACCGACGCCGACCGGCACATGGAGGACGTGATGCTCCGGGTCCGGCTCGCATCAGGGCTGCCGCTCGCGGCGCTTGACGAGGCTGGGCGCGCCGGAGCGAAGAGCGCGCTGGTCCGCGGCCTTCTCGACCAGGACGCCTACGGCGAGGGCCGGATCGTATTGACTCGAGACGGGCGGCTGCTTGCCGACGGGGTGATCCGCGAGTTGCTCTGACGGACCACCCCTGCGGCAGCGTGCTTACTTCACGATGCGGTACGTCACCGGGTAGGTGTACCACTCGCCGTCATTGACCTTGATCGTCGCCATGATGCCGAAGATCAGGACCACGATCCAGACGACGAACGGCAGGAACGACAGAATGCCGAGCGTGCAGACCGAGAGGACCACGGCGACAAGCATCGCGACGCCCCAGGTGATCTGGAAGTTCAGCGCCTCGACCGCGTGGGCGCGGACGGTCTGCGACTCGTTGCCCTTGACCAGCATGATGATCAACGGAGCGAGGAAGCCGATGAAGATGCCGCCGACGTGCGACAGGATCACCCAGGTCTTCTCGTCGTTGACGTAGTTGCCCTTGGCGCCGGGGTAGCCGGGCTGGCCGTACGGCTGCTGGTAGCCGCCACCGGGCGGGGGACCGTAGCCGCCGGCCGGCGGGTAGGCGTTCGGGTCGCCGCCGGGCGGGGGATAGGCGTTGGGGTTTCCACCGGGCGGCGGGTAGGCGCCCGCGCCACTGCTGGGCGGCGGGTAGGCGCCGGCGCCGCTGGACGGAGGGGGATAGGCGCCCGCGCCGCTTGTGGGCGGCGGATAGGCGCCGGCGCCGCTGGACGGGGGCGGGTAAGCGCCTGCGCCGCTGGACGGAGGCATGTTGTCGTACGACGGCGGGGTGCTGTACGACGGGTCGTTGGAGCCCGGGGTGCCCTCACCAGGCGGACGAGGCGGTTCGGTCATGCCCGTCACGGTAGAGGGGGCGATCAAAGGCCGCCACCGCCGTTCCGCCATAAAAGCATATATCAGAAATATCGCATATGTGGTGCAAAGTGATCATCGCTTCTGCCGGACGTGCGTCGTAGACTGGCACTCGCTACAGTCGAGTGCCAGCATCGGCGAGAGGAACCTCTGACCGGCGGGAAGGTAGGTTGGCGATGGCGTTGGATGATCGCAAGCTCGCCGTCCTGCGTGCGATAGTCGAGGACTACGTCGCCACGCAGGAGCCGGTCGGCAGCAAGGCACTTGTCGAGCGGCACAATCTCGGCGTCTCCCCGGCCACCGTGCGTAACGATATGGCGGTCCTGGAGGAGGAGGGTTACATCCGGCAACCGCACACAAGCGCCGGCCGCGTCCCCACCGACCGCGGCTACCGCCTCTTCGTCGACCGGCTCTCCCGGGTCAAACCGCTGAGTCCAGCCGAGCGGCGCGCGATCGAGCGGTTCCTGGTCGGCGCCGTCGATCTCGACGATGTGGTGCATCGCACTGTCCGGCTTCTTGCTCAACTCACCCGTCAGGTCGCGGTCGTGCAATATCCGAGCCTGGCCCGGTCCTCCGTGCGTCACCTGGAGCTGGTCTCCATCTCCAGCACCCGGCTGATGCTGGTCATGATCGCGGACACCGGCCGGGTGGAACAACGCCTGGTGGAGCTGCCTGAGCCGACCCCCGCCGACGAGGTGCTCGACCTGCGTACCCGGATAAACGAAAAGCTCTGCGGCAAGCGTCTGGTGGACACGCCGACGCTCGTCGAGGCGCTTCTCGACGAGATCCGGCCGGAACAGCGGACCACGATGGCAGTGCTCTCGTCCGTGTTGCTTGAGACACTTGTCGAGCGGCGCGAGGAGCGGGTTGTCCTGGCGGGCACCGCTAACCTGACCCGGGGTGGCATCCTGGACTTCCATGGTTCGCTCCGGCCCATCCTGGAGGCGCTTGAGGAGGATCTGATCCTGCTCAAGCTGTTCGGGGAGGTCGAGCCGGCCGCCACGCGGGTCATGATCGGTGATGAGACGAAGATCGACAATCTCCGGTCCGCGGCGGTGGTCAGCACCGGTTACGGACCGCACAGCACGATCGTGGGTGGGTTGGGCGTGCTCGGCCCGACCCGGATGGACTACCCCGGCAACATCGCGACGGTGCGAGCCGTGGCACGCTACGTGAGTGAACTGCTGGCACAGAATTAACGGCCGGCATTCCTGATCCAGACAGACATGGGGACACCAACGCAGTGGCCAGGGACTACTACGGGATCCTCGGCGTAAGCCGGGACGCGACCGACGACGACATCAAGCGGGCCTATCGCAAGCTGGCCCGCCAATACCACCCGGACGTGAATCCGGATCCCGAGGCGCACGAGAAGTTCAAGGACATCAACGCGGCGTACGAGGTTCTCTCGGACGACAAGAAGCGTCAGATGGTGGACCTCGGCGGCGATCCGCTGGCCCCGGGCGGCGGTGGCGGCGGTCCGGGCGGTCCCGGCGGCGCCGGCCCGTTCGTCGGGTTCCAGGACATCATGGACGCGTTCTTCGGCCAGGCCGCGGGTGCGACCCGTGGCCCCCGTCCGCGCACCCGCCCGGGCGCCGACGCGATCCTCCGCCTCGAGCTCGACCTGCAGGAGACCGCGTTCGGCGTCGAGGCGCCCATCACAGTCGACACCGCGGTCATCTGCACCACCTGCTCCGGAGCGGGCACCGCGGCCGGCACCCACCTCGCCACCTGCGAGACCTGCCAGGGCCGGGGCGAGGTGCAGTCCGTGCAGCGCACGTTCCTCGGCCAGGTCGTCTCCTCGCGCCCCTGCACGGTCTGCCAGGGCCACGGCACGGTCATCCCGAGCCCGTGCCCGACCTGCGCCGGTGAAGGCCGGGTGCGTACCCGCCGGTCACTCACCGTGAAGATCCCGGCCGGCGTCGAGGACGGCATGCGCATCCGCCTCGCCCAGCAGGGTGAGGTCGGCCCCGGTGGCGGCACCGCGGGCGACCTCTACGTCGAGATCCACGAACGACCCCACGACGTCTACTCACGTCGCGGCGACGACCTGCACTGCCGCGTCACAGTGCCGATGACCTCGGCCGCGATGGGCACCCGCCTGACCATCAAGACGCTCGACAGCGAAGAGGCGATCGACGTCCGCGCCGGCACCCAGCCGGGCGCGACGATGCGGATCCGCGGCAAGGGCGTCCCGAGACTCCGTGGCCAGGGCCGCGGCGATCTCTTCGTCCACCTCGACGTGCGCACCCCCACCAAGCTCACGTCCGAGCAGGAGCGGATGCTCCGCGACTTCGCGAAGACCCGCGGCGAGGACATCGCCGAACTGTCCAAGCAGGGCGGCTTCTTCTCCCGCATGCGCGACGCCTTCAACGGGCATAACTGATTGGTCGTCGCTTCGCTCCTCCGGGCTCGACGCCACGGCCGAAGAAAGTCGTTCTCAGGCAGACGAAGAGCGTGTCTGACGGAGAACGACTTTCTTCGGTCGTCCGCGCCTCACGACGTGGTCACGCAAGCGACGGGTCCGGAGAAACTGCAGACTAAGAGCGGAGCGGGTGGGCTTCGAGTGTTCACGATGGGCTAGTGGGTCTCTGATGTCGTTGCCGTTGTTTCTGGTCGAGTCGCTTCCCGCGGTTGATGAGTGGGTCCTGGATGGGGCTGAGGGGCACCATGCGGCGAATGTGCAGCGGCTTGGCGCGGGCGAGGAGCTGATCCTGGCGGACGGGCGAGGTGGGACGGCGATCGCCGTCGTCGTTGCACCGGGGAAGGGCAACCTCAAGATCAAGATTAGGTCGCGGGGGTACGAGGAGAGCGCCGACCCGCGTCTGGTCGTCGTGCAGGGGCTGCCCAAGGGAGACCGGGGCGAGCTGGCCGTGCAGGCGATGACCGAGGTCGGGGTGGACGAGATCATTCCCTGGTCGGCCTCACGCTCGGTCACGGTGTGGAAGGGTGAGCGGGCCGGCCGTGCCCGGGACAAGTGGGCGTCCACCGCCCGGGAGGCGGCCAAGCAGGCCCGCCGCGCCTGGCTGCCGGAGGTCGCACCCGGCGCGCTGAACACCGGGCGGGTGGCCGAGCGTCTGCGGGGTGGAGCCGCCGCGTTCGTGCTTCACGAGGAGGCGACGGAGCGGCTCAGCACGGTGCCGCTGCCGTCTGCGGGAGAGATCCTGCTTGTGGTGGGGCCCGAGGGTGGGATCGCACCGGCGGAGTTGGACGCGTTCGTCGAGGCCGGCGGGCGTACCGTGCGGCTCGGTGATCAGGTTTTGAGAACGTCGACCGCGGGAGTGGCGGCGCTGTCCGTCCTCTCCACCCGCCTCGGCCGCTGGTGACCGTGCACGGTCCCGGCCGTGATGAGGCGCCCGAGGTGACGCTGCGGCCGCTCGCCACGGAGGACCTGGACACGGTGGTGCGCTGGTTCGCCGAACCACACGTCACCCGCTGGTGGGAGGCGCCCACCGAGCCCCAGGCGGTCCGCGCTCGCTATGCCGGCCGGATCGCCGGCCGCGAGCCCACCGAGGTCTTCATGATCTCGGCGGGCGGCCGGGCGGCCGGCCTCATCCAGCGCTACCTGATCGACGACCACCCGGAGTGGGCCGAGGCCCTCGCCGCCACCGGTGCGCTCCCGTCCCCCGCCGCAGGCCTGGACTACCTGATCGGAGACCCGTCCCTGACCGGGCGCGGTCTTGCCTCCGCCGCGATCCGGAGCTGCGCCCAGCGCACCTTCGCCGACCATCCGACCCTCGCCGCGGTCTGCGCGGCCCCGTTCGTGGAGAACACGGCGTCCTGGCGCGCCTTGGAACGGGCCGGCTTCACCCGCGCCTGGTCCGGGCCGATCGCAGACGTGGACTCCCACCTCTACCTGTCCGCTCCCGAGCTGGGGCGAGCGGCCGAGGATCTCGCGTTGCTTGCGACTGAACTTCGCAAGACCCGCCGATAGCGGACCTACCGTCTCGGTGGCACGAGCGTGTCGATGATCGCAAACAGAGCGTAGGCGCCGTTGCGGGTGTCGTCGAACATCGTCAGGGACGGCAAGTCGCCGGCGGCGTACCAGTGGAAGGGGAGTTCTGGGTCTGTGGTCGGCGTGGCCGATCGGGTGACGGCCAGGTAGAGGTGGTCGACGTGGATGTGGGCGGACGGCAGGCGGGACTCGGCCGGGACCTGCTGCTCGGTGATCCACAGTGGGATCGGGACACGGACGGCGGCGGGGTAGTCCGGGACGATGCCTGAGAAGGGCAGCACCAGCGTCGCCTCCAGGCCGGCCTCCTCGCGCACCTCGCGTAGCGCGGCCTCGGCCGGGTTCTCGTCCGGTTCGACGTGGCCGCCGGGGAGCATCCAGCGGCCGAAGCGCGGGTGTTGGATCAGGCCGATCCGCCACCCGCCGTCGACGAGGCCGAAAAGGAACACGCTCGCGGTGGCATGTTTGATCATGAGGACATTGTCAGATGCTCAGTTCGGCGCTCAGCGGGCGGTCGTCGACGGAGCGGGCAGCCTCGATGCGGTAGGTGCCGGGGACGGCCTGCCAGCCGTCGTCCCAGATCTGGAATGCGCGTTCGGGCAGCGGGATGCGGACGGACACGGTCTCCCCGGGGGCGGCGGAGGCGGGGGCGAAACCGGCGAGCCAGCGTTCCGGGCGGTCGACGGTGGTGCCGACCACGGCGCCGGCGTAGATCTGGACGATCTCGCGGCCGGGGCGGGTGCCGGTGTTGCGAAGCGTGACCACGACGCTGCCGACGTGGTCCGGCTCGGGGTGGAGTTCCATCGACTCATACGACCAGGTGGTGTAGCCCAGGCCGTGCCCGAACGGGAAGAGCGGCGCCACAGTGCCGCGCTGCCACGCCCGGTAGCCGATGAACACGCCCTCGTCGTAGGACAGCACCCCGTCGACGGGCGTGGTGGAGAGCACCGGGCAGTCCTCGGCGCGGCGGGGCCAGGTGGTGGGCAGGCGGCCGCCGGGTTCGGCGTGCCCGAGCAGCACGTCGGCGAGCGCGGCGCCTGCCTCCTGCCCGGGGAACCAGGTGAGCAGGATGGCCGGTACCTCGTCGGCCCAGGGCATCAGCACCGGTGAGCCGGAGTTGACCACGACGATCGTGCGCGGGTTCGCGGCGGCGACGCGGAAGACCAGTTCGTCCTGGCGGCCGGGGAGCGCGAGCGAGGAGCGGTCGAAGCCCTCGGACTCGACCTCCTCGGTGGTGCCGACGACGACCACTGCCACGTCGGCGTCGCGGGCTGCGGCGACGGCCTGGTCGAGCAGTTCGTCGGGGGAGGGGCCGGGCGGCGCGTAGCCGATGCTGAAGCCGACGAAGCCCGCGGTCTCCGGCGTGACCTCGAGCGTCAGCGACAGGTCGACGGCGTCGCCCGCGGTCAGCTGGATCGGGAAGCGGCGCTCGACCGGTTCGCGGAAGACGGTGTCCGCGTCGTCCGCGAAGACCGGACCCTCGAAGATCACATCTCCGGCGACCCGCAGCACGAAGTGCCCGAAGCCGACGATGGACAGGTTGTGGAGCCCGGTCACGGCCGGGTCGAGCCGCCCGGACAGCTCCACGGTGGACAGCTCGTCCGGGGAGACGCCGGCCGGCAGGCTGCCCATCCAGCGGACGGTCGCGGTCGGCAGCGGGGACGAGTACAGCACGCGGAAGTCGCCGGCGCGCAGCGTGGCGGTGAGGCCGTCGAACGTGGCGGCCGGCAGTGACGGCCGGGGGTCGGCGCCGGGCGCGTAGACGATCGAGGCGCCGGGCAGCGCCGCGGCCAGGCCGTCCCGCGGCGAGATGACGTGTGGTGGGAAGACGAGCGCGCTGCCGCCGCCGAGCACGCGCGCGTCGACCGCGAGCGCGCCGAGCAGCGCGACCCGGTGGACCGCGCCGGCATCGAGCGGCAGCAGGTCGTGCTCGTTGCGGGCCAGCACGAACGAGCGGGCGGCGATCTCCCGCGCCACGTCGGAGCCGTCAAGCGAGGCGAGCGACGGGACGACAGGCGGGGCGCCGGCGAGGATGCCCACCCGGGCGGCGAGGCGCAGTACCCGGCGGACCTTGTCGTCCAGGACCTCCTCCGGTACGTCGCCGGCCCGCACCGCCTCGACAAGCGCCGGGCCCCACGGGTCGCCGTAGGCGGGCATCACCACGTCGAGGCCGCCGAGCGCGCTCGGCACGGTGCTGCGCGCCGCGGTCCAGTCCGAGACGATCACGCCGTCCCAGCCCCACTCCCGCTTGAGCACGTCGTTCTGAAGCGGGCCGTGCTCGGTCATGGTGTGGCCGTTGACCGTGTTGTAGGCGGCCATCGCGCCCCACGCGCCGGCGGCGGTGATCCGGGCGAACGGCGCCAGGTACAGCTCCCGCAGCGTGCGTTCGTCGACCCGGACGTCCACCCGCATGCGGTCGGTCTCGGAGTCGTTGCCGACGAAGTGCTTGACTGTGGTGCCGACGCCCTGATCCTGCACGCCTGTCACGTAGGCGGCGCCGATCTCGCCGGTGAGCAGCGGATCCTCCGAGTAGCACTCGAAGTGCCGGCCGCCGAGCGGTGACCTGTGCAGGTTGACGGTCGGCGCCAGCAGAACGTGCACGCCCTTGCGCCGGCACTCCTGGCCGAGCATCCTGCCGGCCGTGCGGGCCAGCGTGACGTCCCAGGTGGCGGCGAGCGCGGTCGGGCTGGGCAGCGCGACCGACGGGTCATCAGGCGCCCAGCCGGTGCCGCGCACGCCGACCGGGCCGTCCGACATGACAAGCGACGCGAGGCCGATCTCCGGCAACTCGGGGAGCGTCCAGAAGTCCTGCCCGGACAGCAGGCGCACCTTGTCCTCGACGCCGAGTCGCGCCAGCGCGCGCTCGACGGCGTCCTCCCGTTTCGCATCGTCCGACATGTCCTGGCACCACCCTCACATCGTGTGACCCGGTCGTTCCGATCCTGTCAGTTCCACAGGCTGCGCGCCCCCACTACGCTGTGCGTCGTGGACGAGCATCGGTTGCGTGTGTCCGACGCGGAGCGCGCCGCGGTGGTCGAGATCCTGGGTCAGGCCACCAGCGAGGGACGCCTCACCCTGGACGAGTACTCGGAGCGGGCCGCGACCGCCTATGCGGCGAAGACCCGGGCGGACCTGGCCGGGCTCACCGACGACCTGCCCACCGGGCAGGAGATCACACCCATCGACCCGCGGGGGTACGCCGTCGCGCCCGCACCGCTGCACGGCGAGGTCCTGCCCGCGGGTGAGAGGGTGTCGGCGATCTTCGGCAGCGACAACCGGCGCGGCGCGTTCGCGGTTCCGCAGCGGATGGAGGCCTCGGCGATCTTCGGCGATGTCAAGATCGAGCTGCAGGATGCGCACCTCACCCACCAATACTCGGTGATCGAGGCGACCGCGATCTTCGGCAGCGTGACGATCTACGTGCCGGAGGGCGTGGACGTGCGGATGACCGGCCGGGCCGTGTTCGGTGCGAAGACCTCGAAGCTGCGCGGTGGTGTGCCGCCGGGCGCGCCGGTGCTCGAGGTGCGTACGACCGTCTGGTTCGGCGAGGTCACCGTGCGCCCGCCGAAGATCAACTGGATGGATCGCCTCGGCCTGACATAACGGGCATCTTTAGAATTTCCCGGATGAGCGCTGACTGTCTCTTCTGCAAGATCGTGGCGGGTGCCGTCCCGGCCGACGTCGTCCACGAAACCGACACCACGCTGGCGTTCCGCGACATCGGCCCGAAGGCGCCGGTGCACGTACTCGTGATCCCGAAGGCGCATCACGCGGACGTCGCCGCGCTCGCGCTCGCCGACCCCGGCCTGGCCGGCGAGGTGCTTGCCGCGGCCGCCGCGGTGGCCGGAACCGAGGGCCTGCTCGCCGACGGCTACCGGACGATCTTCAACACCGGTGGGTACGGCGGCCAGGAGGTCTTCCACGTGCACGCGCACGTGGTCGGCGGCGCCCCGCTCGGCCCGATGCTGAGCCCCAGGTGACCTCGCTCCTCCGCCAGGTGCAGGCCGCGCAGGCCGACGGCCGGATCCCGGCGCTCCAGGTCGCGCTGCACCGTGCCGACCGTCCGCTGTGGACCGCCGCGGTCGGCACGTCCGGCACGGACCGGCCGCTTGACGACGACACCCGGTTCCGGATCGGCTCGGTCACCAAGACGTTCACCGCGGTGCTTGTGATGCAGTGCCGCGACGAGGGCCTGCTCGACCTCGACGACCCGCTGAGCCGCCACCTGGACGTGCCCGCACACGGCGACCTGACCGTCCGCCGCCTGCTGTCGCACACCTCCGGCCTGCAGCGCGAGCCGTGGGGCGACGTGTGGGACTCGCTGGACAGCCCGGAGACGGAGGTGCTGCTTGCGGAGGTGGCCCGCGCCGAACGGGTGCTGCCGCCCGCCCGCCGCTACCACTACACCAACCTGGGCCCGGCACTGCTCGGTCACGCCGTGGCGCGGCTGCGCGGCGGCACCTGGGCCGAGGTCCTGCACGACCGGGTGCTGCGCCCGCTGCGGCTGCAGGCCACCACGGCCGAGCCACCGGAGCAGGCCGCTGTCGGCTACCTCGTCGACCTCTACTCGGACACGGCGCGGCCGGAGCCGCGGTTCGACATGAAGGGCGCCGGGCCGGCCGCGCAGCTGTGGAGCACCGCCTCGGACATGGCCCGCTGGGCCGCGTTCCTGGCCGACCCGGCCGCGCTCGATCCGGCCGGCCGGGTGCTCGCGCCCGCCACGCTTGACGAGATGCGCTGGCCGCTGACGCCGACCGACGAGACGGTCTGGGCGCGCGCGTACGGCCTCGGCCTGCACGTCGTGCCGGCCGGTCCGCGGATTGTGCACGTAGGCCACGACGGCGCCATGCCCGGCTTCCTGGCCAGCGTGTTCGGCAGGCGGGGCGGCCCGGAGACGCCGGGTGCGATGGGCGTGGCAGTGCTCGGGTCGTCCGGCACCGCGGACATCACGCACGAGCTGTCGCACGCGCTGCTGGCCGCGGCCGTGGAGTCCGACCCGGCGGACATCGTGCCGTGGCGGCCGGGCGCACCGGTGCCGGACGCGTACCGCTCGGTGCTCGGCCCGTGGTTCGGCGAGGGCGTCCAGCACGTCTTCTCCTGGCACGACGGGGCGCTCCAGGCACGCTTCGCGGACGCGCCGGCGAACAAGCCCCCGGCGGTCTTCACGCCGCTGCCTGATCGCCCGGACGTGTTGCGCACCGTCTCCGGCCGGGAGGCCGGCGAACTGCTGCGGCTGACCCGCGACGAGGCCGGCACGGTGGTCCGCATGCACTGGGCGACCTACCGCTTCACCCGGGCGCAGGAGACGTTCGACGGCGTCTTCTGATGAGCCGGGCGTCCCTCAGCCGCGCTGAGGGACGCCCGTCGGTCAACCGGCCGCGGCCGTCGCGAACGCCTCGTCCGGCGGGTTGGCGGACCGCAGCTCGGCGAGCGAGACCGCGGTCAGCGTGAGCGCCCGGTCCGTGCGCGGATCGATGATCACGCCCCAGTCCGGCTCCGGCCAGTCGTCGATCAGGTCGTTGAACGAGATCGCGATGAACGGCACGCCGTTCCCGGCGAACTCGGTCAGTCCGTCCGCCGACGTGAAGATCGGCAGGAAGATCGCGTTGTCCGCGCCGCGCACCACGGCCGGGCGCACACCGGTCTCCGGCGACGGATCCTCAAGGAGCGGCATGCAGACCGCGGCGGTACGAAGCGCGGTGAGATATCCGGTCAGGTCCCGCTCGGCGACCGCTTCGGTCAGCACCGCGCGCAATGCCGCCAGCTCCTCCTCCGGCGACCGCGGCGAAATGTCCGGCATTTCCTGACGCTGCGCCGGGATCGAGGGCCGCCGCGCCGGGATCTCCGGCGCCGCAGCCGCCGCAGCCGCATTCGCCGGGGCTGGAGCGGTCGCCTCCGAGGCCGCGTTCTCCAAAGGCGCGTTCTCCGAGGCCGCGCTCTCCGAGACAGAAGCCGCCGCGGCAACAGGTTCCGAAGCAGAAGTCCCTTGGGCAAAGGGTTCCGCAGCAGAAGTGTCCGGGGCAAAGGGTTCTGGGGCAGAAATTCCCGGAGCAGCGGGTCCCGAGGCGGAAGCACCCCAGGCAGCGGGTGCCGGAGCAACGGCCTCCGGAGCAGCGGGCGCCGGGGCCGGGACGATTGTCAGCGCGGGCCGGATCTCCTCGGCGTCGTCCGGGGCGGCCTCGTGGAACGTGAGCGTCGCCGGGTCCGGGCTGATCAGCAGGCTCGCGCCGTGCACCGCGAACCGGCACAGCCAGTCCACGTGCTCGACCGAGCGCGGCACGTCATAGAACCACAGGTCACGGCCGTCCTTCGGGGTACGCCAGCCGAGCGTGGCGAGTCGCGCCGGGTCGTACGCCGGGATTTCCACAGTGACCGAGTCGGCCCGCACGGTCAGCCACAGCCGCCGGTCCGCTCCGGCCAGCGTGAACCGGGTCTCGCGGTCGCACGCGAACAGCCGGTCGTGGATCGCGGTCAGCAGGCCCGCCCAGCCCGCGTCGCTCATCTGCCGGCCTTGCCGCGACAGCCGGGGAACAGCAGCGCTCTCATGCGTACCCACCAGGCCTTTTTGTGTCTAGATCCTGTAGGCGGGCCAGTGCGGAGTCGAGTCGGTTCAGCGCGGAGAAGTCGCCGGGCCTGCCGAACAGGCCGGACAGCTCGTCGCCGATCGAGGCCTCCAGGCCTGCGGTGTGCGCGGCGAGCGTGGCGTCCGCCTGCTGCTTGGCGGTGCGGTACGCGTCAAGGATCATCGCGGAGAGCTGGTCCGTGGTGGACCGCATCGCGCGCGCGTCGAGATCGAGCCCGACCAGGTCGCCGGTGCTGCTCACGGTCACCGACACCAGGCCGCTCGCGTCCGGCGCGGAGACCGTCGCCGCCGCGAGCTCCTCCTGCATTCCGGTCGCGCGTGCCTGTAACGCCTCCATCCGCGCGGCGAGTGACTCGAACGCTGACGATGGATCTGTCATGCCTTTACCTCCCCGTGCCCTCCGCCTGCCTTCGCAGGTCACGCCTCCGGCCGGGGCTGGCAGCGGTGGCGTGGGAATTGTATCTTCAGGCCGCATGTCCAACCGGGGGAGGAACAGATGGCGGACATCGAGGTCGATTTACCCGCGATCGAGCGGCTTCGGGCCGCGGCCGGGCGGGTGGCGTCCGGCATGTCGGGCTTGTCACCGCGCGTGACCGCCGCGAGTGAGCTGCCGGACGGCGCGTTCGGTCATCTTCCCTTCATCAGCGACTTCCTGCGGGAGAAGTACGCGGAGGTGTCGGACGGCGCGACAGCGATGTTCCGCGCGGGCACCGACGCGTTCGACCGGGTCGGCGACGGGCTTGGCGACACGGTCCGCGGCTACGAGGAGAACGAGGCGCAGACCGGCCGGAGCTTCACCGCGCTCCAGGACAGGCTGCCGCGATGAGCGGGCCCGCAGGTACCGCGGTCGAGCTGTACCGGAGCATGGACAGCGCGCTGTCCGGTGTGGAGGAGGCGGTCAACAGCGTCTGCAAGGTGCTGGCCTGGCCGCTCATCCAGCTTGTCGATCTGGTCGACGGCGATCCGGCCACGCTTACCGCCCGCGCCGCCGACTGGGACGCGCTCGCCGCCGAGGTGCGCGCGCTTGCGAACGAGCACCGGGCCGCGCGCGAGGCCGACCAGGGGAACTGGAACGCGGAGTCCGGCCGGGCGTACGCGCAGAAGATGGCCGAGACCGAGCAGCAGCTGCTTGAGGTGGCCGACGAGTTCACCGGCACCGCGGACTACCTGCGCGGCGTCGCCGAGGCGTTGCAGACCGTGCACGACGTGCTTGTCGACCTCTGCGTCGAGCTGATCAACTGGCTGATCGTCACGTTCGTCACCGCGCTGCTCACGATGGTGATCACCGCGGGTGCGTCGTGGGCGGTCGCGCTGACCGCGGGCACGGTCCGGACGGTCGCGACAGCGGGCCGGTTCACGATGATCATCGCGCGGCTCTCGACGCGGATGGCGAAGGTCGCCAAGGTTCTGCAGAAGGTCCAGCAGCTGCTGATCAAGGTCGCGGACCGTCTGGCGAAGCTCGCCCGGCACCTCGAGAAGCTGAAGAAGATGCAGACCGACAAGCTGCTCAAGGGCGGGAAGTACGCGGAGAAGCGGGTCGACGCCGGGAAGGCCGACAAGTGGTTCCACACGGTCACCGATCCGCTGCGGGGCTCGTTCAAGCTGGGTAAGTCCGGCACGCCGTTCGACATGGGCACGTTCGACCGGATCAAGGCGCTGAAGAGCCGGGGCCTGCTTGGGGGCGGCACCGACATCCTTGTCAACGCGATCGACCATGCGCCGTACAACATTCCGAACAGCGTGTTGCACGGCGCGGCGTGGGGGACCACCGCGCTTGTCACAGGTCTCTCGGTGCCCGGCGCGGATCAGGTCAAGGACGCGGTGACCGACGCGGCCGACTCCGGTGCGCGGTGGATCGACGAGAATGTCTTCGGTCAGGAGCCGGTGGATCAGCCCGCCGGCCGGTGAGGTTGCGGGGCGGGCGATGACTGACGGCGACGGCAGGGGCCGGTTCGGGCTCGGCGATCTCGGGCGCTGGGGCGGGCGGCTCGGCGGGGCCGCGGTCAGCGGTGTCCGGAAGGTGCGGGACACGGTGACCGACATCCGCGAGGACTTCCGGCGTGCGCTCGACAATCAGCCGGAGATCGACCTGGTCCAGCCGCTGCTGATGCCGGGTGAGCACCTGCGCTACGTGGCCCGGCAGGGTGCCCGGGTGGATCAGTTCTACGGGGCGAACCAGAAGCTCGCCGACGACATCGCGGAGATCCTCGATCCGCGCGCGCTGCTCGGCCTGCTCAACGTGCTCAACCCGGTGGTCTGGGTGGAGGCGGTGATCACACCGTTCCGGATCGCCGGTGCGCTGCTGGCGGCCCCGGCCGTGGCGGTCGAGGCGGCGGTGCGGACCGCGGACGGCCGGGTGGTGCACCAGCCGCTCACACCGGAGCAGGAGGCGTTCCGGGTGGCGTTCGGGCTGCGCCGCGACGTACCGCTCGCGGACCAGCTGGCGGAGATCGCGTACGAGTACCGGTACACGTTCGCGGGTGGCCTGCAGTCCCCGGCGGGCGTCCTGCTGCTGCTCATGCGCCGCAACGACCGGCTCAAGCTGGCGATCAGCGACACGCACCTGCACGCGCTGGAGATGCCGGACCGGCCGCTCGACGGCCCGGACGAGCGGAGGCCGGTGCTGCTCTGGAGCCTGGACCGGCGGCACATCACCCGGGTGGACAGCCGGAAGACGACGTTGACCTTCCCGGTGGTGATCGCCTTCGACGACGGATCGTGGCTTCGTTTCCTCTCCGGCGACATGCAGGCCGGCGAGCACAAGCAGTTCGTCGAGGCGATCCGGGAGATCCCGGGAACCCGCCCGTCGCTGTGACCCGAAGACCATCCAGCCTCACGATTGCATGGCTGGGTGATCGGAGCATCACCCACGGTAGTAGAGGTGGCGTATCACCCCGGGAAATGGCGTCGGTGTGCCCGGCGTTGACCCGATACGATGGCAGCTAATCGCCCGCCGCGCCGATGGGGGGCGGCACCAAGATCGGAAGCAGGTGGCGGAGGCCCTCGGGCCGCACTATGACCGGCACACCAAACTCGGGGAACACCCGAGCGCAGACCAGGATCACGGTCGCGGACTCCAAGATCATGGTGAATCTGCTCGGCCCGGGCGACGAGATCCTCCGGCTCATCGAGCGTTCACTGCCCGCCTGCGACGTGCACGTGCGCGGCAACGAGATCACCATCACCGGCGTGCCCGCGGAGAACGCGCGGGCCGAGCGCCTGTTCGCCGAGCTCGTCGAGCTGATCGAGAAGGGCGAGACGCTGAGCGTCGACGCGGTCCGCCGCACCGTCGCCATGCTCGAGCAGGGCACCGCGGAGCGCCCGGCCGACGTGCTCACGCTCAACATCCTGTCCCGGCGCGGGAAGACCATCCGGCCGAAGACGCTTGGTCAGAAGCGCTACGTCGACTCGATCGACGTCAACACGATCGTCTTCGGCATCGGCCCTGCCGGTACCGGTAAGACGTACCTGGCGATGGCGAAGGCCGTCCAGGCGCTGCAGGCCAAGCAGGTCAACCGGATCATCCTGACCCGGCCCGCGGTCGAGGCGGGTGAGCGGCTCGGCTTCCTGCCCGGCACGCTCAACGAGAAGATCGACCCGTACCTGCGGCCGCTCTACGACGCGCTTCACGACATGCTCGACCCGGAGACGATCCCGCGCCTGATGCAGGCCGGGACGATCGAGGTCGCGCCGCTTGCGTACATGCGCGGGCGCACGCTCAACGACGCGTTCATCATTCTGGACGAGGCGCAGAACACCACGCCCGAGCAGATGAAGATGTTCCTCACCCGGCTCGGCTTCGGCTCGAAGATCGTGGTGACCGGCGATGTGACCCAGGTCGACCTTCCGGGGAGCACCGTCTCCGGCCTCCGGGTCGTGCGTGACATCCTGGAGGGCGTCGAGGACGTTCACTTCGCGCAGCTGGGAAGCGCCGACGTGGTGCGTCACCGCCTGGTCGGCGACATCGTCGACGCGTACGCGAAGTGGGACGCCGACCAGAACGAACTCCAGGCCGGCCAGGTCCACCCCGCGAACATGCAGGGGCGGGCCGCCGGTGGCCGCGCCGGCCGCCGGCGCTGAGATACAGGGAAAAGAGAAGACAACCGCAGTGTCCATCGAGATCGCCAACGAGTCCGGGGTCGACGTCGACACCGACGCCATCCTCGGGGTGGCGCGGCACGCCCTCGACGAGATGGGTGTCAACCCGCTCGCCGAGCTGTCCATCCTGCTCGTCGACATCGAGTACATGTCCGAGCTGAACCACAGGTGGATGGGCGGCGACGGCCCCACCGACGTGCTCGCCTTCCCGATGGACGAGGGGAGTGTGGACCACGGTCCGGGCGAGTCATCCGGCAGTGAGCCCGCGCTTCTCGGCGACATCGTGCTCTGCCCGGAGGTGGCGGCCAAGCAGGCGGTCACCGCTGGGCATACCGCCGCCGACGAGATGCACCTGCTGACCGTGCACGGGGCTCTCCATCTGCTCGGTTACGACCACGCCGAGCCGGAGGAGGAGCGGGAGATGTTCGGTCTCCAGGCCCGCCTGCTCAGCGGCTGGCAGTCCCAACGCCGATCGGCGAAAGAACCCTCCTGATGCTCGCCGAAACGGCCGTCCCCGCGGGGTTGCCCGACCTGCAGCTGATCGTGATCGCGGCAGGACTGGTGATCCTCGCGGGGATCTTCGCCATGACCGAGGCCGCGCTGGCGGCGGTCTCGCCCGCCCGCGCCGGGGAACAGGCCCGCGAGGGCCTCCGGGGCGCGCGCACGCTGCAGATCGTCGCGGCCGACGCGGCCCGGCACATCAACCTGCTTCTGCTGCTGCGGCTGCTCTGCGAGCTGACCGCCACCACGCTCGTCGCGCTTGTCGCGGTGGACAGCTACGGCGCCGGCTGGACCGCCGCGCTGGTGACCGCGAGCGTGATGACCGTGGTCAGCTTCGTGGCCGTCGGCGTGGCCCCACGCACTGTGGGCCGCCAGCACGCCTACGCGGTGGGTCGCGCGGTCGCGCCACTTGTGCGCTCGCTGGGCCGGGCGCTCAACCCGCTCGCCTCGCTGCTGATTCTGATCGGCAACGCGGTCACGCCCGGCAAGGGCTTCCGTGAGGGCCCGTTCGCCACCCAGGTCGAGCTGCGCGAGCTGGTCGACCTGGCCGAGCAGCGCGGCGTCGTGGAGCACGGCGAGCGCGAGATGATCCACTCGGTCTTCGGGCTGGGCGACACGATCGCCCGTGAGGTGATGGTCCCGCGCACCGAGATGGTGTGGATCGAGGGGCACAAGAGCCTCCGGCAGTCGCTGATCCTGTTCATGCGCTCCGGTTTCTCGCGCATCCCGGTGATCGGCGACAGCGTGGACGACGTGCTCGGCGTGATCTTCCTCAAGGACGTGATCCGCCGCACGCACAGCGATGACCCGGCCGCGGACGCCACGCCGGTCGCAGAGCTGATGCGCGAGGCGACGTTCGTACCGGAGTCGAAGCCGGTCGACGACCTGCTCTCCGAGATGCAGGCGGCTCGTACCCACCTGGTCGTGGTCGTCGACGAGTACGGCGGAACCGCCGGCCTGCTGACGATCGAGGACATCCTGGAGGAGATCGTCGGTGAGATCACCGACGAGTACGACGTCGAAGAGCGCCCGCCTGTCGAACGGCTCGAGGACGGCTCGGTGCGCGTCACCGCCCGGCTCCCGATCGAGGACCTGGGCGAGATCTTCGCCGTCGAACTGCCCGCGGACGAGGTCGAGACCGTGGGTGGGCTGCTCGCCCAGGCACTGGGCCGCGTTCCCATCCCGGGTGCTACCGCTAATGTGGGCGGGCTGCGCCTGGTCGCCGAGGGGACCACGGGCCGGCGGAACCGGATCGATTCTGTCCTGGTCCGCCGGGTGCCGATGGGGGACGACGAGGGCGCGGCCGCCAGGAACGACACACCACATGCCGACGAGAGGCAGCCCGCAGATGCCTGAGCCCACCGGAACCGCCGTACCGGCCGCACCCGGGGAGGTGACGCTCGCCGCCGAGGACGCGAAACTTGTGACCCTGGCCCGCAGCGTCCGCGCCCGGGCCGGCGCCGTGGAGGGCGCGGCCGTGCGGGACCAGGACGGCCGGACCTACGCTGCCGCCACCGTGACCCTGCCGTCCCTGGCGGTCACCGCGTTGCAGCTCGCGGTCGCATCCGCGGCCTCGGCCGGCGCGACCCGCCTGGAGGCCGCGGCCGTGGTGACCGAGGCGTCGGCGCTTGACGGCTCCGGCCACGCGGCCGTGCGTGACCTGGCCGTGGACGCGCCGATCTTCGTGGCCGCCCCGGACGGCGTCGTCTTCGGCACGGTGGCGGAATGAAGGCGAACTACCGGGCCGGCTTCGCGTGCTTCGTCGGCCGGCCGAACGCGGGCAAGTCCACGCTCACCAACGCGATCATCGGGCAGAAGATCGCGATCACGTCCGATAAACCGCAGACCACCCGGCACGTCATCCGCGGCGTGCTGCACCGGCCGGACAGCCAGATCGTGCTTGTCGACACGCCCGGTCTGCACCGGCCGCGCACGCTGCTCGGCGAGCGGCTCAACGATCTGGTCCGCTCCACCTGGAGCGAGGTCGACGTGATCGGCCTGTGCATCCCGGCGGACGAGCCGGTGGGCCGTGGCGACCGGTTCATCACCGGCGAGCTGGCGGAGCTGAAGGCAACTGTGCTTGCCGTCGTCACCAAGACCGACCTGGTGCCGAACAAGAAGAAGCTTGCCGAGCAGTTGCTCGCCGTGCAGGAGCTGGGCGACTTCGCGGAGATCGTGCCGGTCAGCGCGGTCGCCGGCGACCAGGTCGGCGTGCTCACCGACGTCATGGCGAAGTACATGCCGCCGTCCCCGCAGCTCTACCCGGACGACATCCTCACCGACGAGCCGGAGCGGGTGCTGATCGGCGAGCTGATCCGCGAGTCCGCGCTGGAAGGCGTGCGGGACGAGCTGCCGCACTCGATCGCGGTGCTTGTCGAGGAGATGGTGGAGGAGGACTCGGTGCTGCGGATCTACGCGGATCTGTACGTCGAGCGCCCCACCCAGAAGGGCATCATGATCGGGGCGAAGGGCGCCCGGCTCAAGGAGGTCGGCTCGCGCGCCCGCGTGGAGATCGAGAAGTTGCTGGGTCGCCGCATCTACCTCGACCTGCACATCCGGGTGGCCAAGGAGTGGCAGCGCGACCCGAAGCAGCTCCGGCGTCTGGGCTTTTAGCGGTATCTATCCGCATATATTGCACGAGGCGATCTTTATAACGGTTCGGCCGAGTCGGGGTGTTTTTGTCCACTCCGCTCGGCCGCGGGTTACCCATCCGTACCCACGTATGATTGTCGTTGATGCAGGTGAATGGAGCTTTTGCTCGCCCGCGCGGCATTTTGTCCGTTATTGTCGCTATCTCGCGAGCGTGAGCGGGATCGTCGCCACAGGTTCGGCGGTCACCATTCCGGGTAAACGCTCGACGGCTTCCCGTTGCTGATTCCCGTCCGGGGCGGACCGCGCGCCGGGCCCGACCAGGCTTGGGTAGATGAGAAATCGATATCTGGACTGTCTGCGTGCGGCCGCCGTTGTCCGAGTGGTCGTTTATCACGTCACCGGCCTGGCGGCACTGACCATTCTTCTGCCCGCTATGTCGGTCATGTTTGCATTGGCGGGCTCGTTGATGGCCGCCTCGGTCGACAGGTTCGGCGTCTCCGCGATCGGCCGCCGGATGCGGCGGCTGCTTCCCTCGCTGTGGGCCGTGATGGCCCTGTTCCTGCCGGTCATGCTCGCCACCGGGCTCGGCTGGGACTGGCGCATCCTCTTCTGGGCCGCGCCGTTCATCGACCCGCCGGCGAACGGTTTCGGCCTGGCCGCGCTCTCCGCCAACTGGTACCTGCGCGACTTCCTCTGGTTCGTCGCGCTCTCACCGCTTGTGCTGCCGATCTTCCGCCGGTTCCCGCTGCCCACGCTCGCGGCGCCGTTCGTGCTGCTCATCGTCACCGAGCTCAAGCTGGTCACGATCGACAACTACGTGCTGCGCGACATCGGCATGTACTTCGGCGCCTGGATGCTCGGCTTCGCGCACCACGACGGGATGCTCCGGCGGCTCACCTGGCGCCGCCTGGTGCCGATCGCGGCCGTGCTTGCGGTCGCGGGCGCGGCCTGGATCGTCACCCACCCCGGGCCGCGCGGGTACGACCTCAACGACATCCGCATCGGCAACGCCCTCTGGTCCTCCGCGTTCGTGCTGATCGCGCTCGGCCTCGCGCCGGACGCGCTGCCTTGGCTCAGCCGCCGCCCCCGCCTGGACCGGCTGGTCACGTTCCTCAACAGCCGCGCGCTCACCATCTACCTCTGGCACGTGCCGATCATCGTCGGCGTCGGCTGGGTGGCGCTCCGGTACGGCTGGCCGTTGACCGGCGCCGCCGCCACCACGGTCCGGCTCGCGGTGGTGCTGGCCGGTGTCGCGCTCGCGGTCCTGGCGTTCGGCTGGATCGAGGACGTGGCGGCCAAACGCCGGCCCGAGCTGTTCCCGGGCCGGGTCGCCACCCGGCAGCCGGTCAGAACGTCCGAGGAAGTGCTTGTCTCACGCGGACAGGAGGCTCAGATCGCCGCTCTCCGTGCGTAGATTGAGCACGATTGTGGCCGCCGGGTCGTTCGGCACGTTCGTCACGTCCACGTCGCCGGACTCCGCCGAGGTCTGCACCCGGTAACTGCCGGCCGGCACCCGGACCGTCAGCTCGCCGCTCTCCGCGCTCGCCGTGACCGAGGTGGCCGCGCTGAGCGTCAGGTCGACGTCGCCGGACTCCGCGGACGCGGTCACCGGCCCGGCCAGGCCGCGGCCCTCCACGCGCCCGGACTGGGCCTGCAGGTCGGTCGTGCCGGTCACGTCTGAGACCGACACGTCGCCGGACTCGACCCGCGCGCGAACCGTGCCGTCGACGCCTCTCGCGGTGATCGACCCGGAGTCCAGCTCCAGGTCCACGGCCCCGACCGAGGTCAGCGTCACGTCGCCGGAGGAGTTGCTGCCGGCGACCGAGACGCCGCGCGGCGCGCTGATCGCCCAGTCGACGTCGCACGTCATGCCACAGTCGGTGTCGATCACCAGGGTGGTGCCCTCGAGCGTGTAGACGGTGTCCGGCGCGGAGGCGGTCGCGTAGTGCACCACGCGGTCGATCTGCGTGTCCTTGCGGTCCGAGGTGGTCACCACCACATTGCCGCCGCCACCTGTCATCCTGATCGCGGTGATCCCGGTCGCCTCGGTGTTCTGGAACTCGAGCAGGCGGACGTTCCGGGCGTCGCAGCCGGTACCGAGCACGGCGATCCCGGCGAGGAGCACGGCCCCCGTGGCCGCAGTGATGCGAGTGGTCATGCCCTGACGCTAGTGCGAGACGACCCGCACCCGGATCCAAGCTTTTCCCTGAGAGTCCCCTGATAGCCGAGGGCTGCGCGGGCAGGCGACATCTCTCGCTCCGGCCCGCACCCCGGCCCGGGCTCTGGGGCAGAATGGGAGCGTGGCACGCATACCCAGGCAGTTGTACCGCGACGACGGACTCGTGTTGCGCGTGCAGAAGCTCGGGGAGTCGGACCGGATCATCACGGTGCTGACCCGGCGGTTCGGGCGGCTGCGCGCGGTGGCCCGCGGTGTGCGGCGTACCAACTCCCGGTTCGGTGCGCGGCTGGAGCCGTTCGGCCACGTCGACCTGCAGCTGTCCGGCGACCCGAAGGACCAGGGCGGCGGGCTGCACACGGTCAGCCAGGTCGAGGCCGTCGAGCTGTACGGCAAACGATTCCTCACCGACTACCCGCGCTACACGGCCGCGTGCGCGGTGGCGGAGACCGCGGAACGGCTGACGCCTGTCGAGCGCGAGCCGTCGCTGCGCATGTTCCAGCTCACGCTCGGCGCGGTCCGGGCGCTGTCCGCGGCCGAGCACGCCGCCACGCTGGTCCTGGACGCGTACCTGCTTCGTGGCATGGGCATCGCGGGCTGGGCGCCGGCGCTTACCGACTGCGCGGTCTGCGGCGATCCGGGCCCGCACCGCGCGTTCTCCATCCCGGCCGGCGGCAGCGTCTGCCCGGACTGCCGGCCGCCCGGCGCCGCTCACCCGGCCCCGGCGACGCTTGAGCTGATGAGCGCGCTCGCCAAGGGCGACTGGACGATCGCGGACAATGCGGAGCCGCCGCTGCAACGCGAGGCCAGCGGCCTGGTGGCGGCGCATCTGCAGTGGCACCTGGAGCGCGGGTTACGCTCCCTGCCGCTGGTCGACCGTACCTAGTTAGGAAAACGCATGCGTGCCCTCAATCTGCGCGGCAGTGCACAGGAGTTCCGCCCGCCCACGCCGCACCCGTCCGGCGCGCGGCCGCCGGCGCTCCCGGCCGAGTCGCTGCCGAAGCACGTGGCGATCGTGATGGACGGCAACGGCCGGTGGGCCAAGGACCGCGGCCTGGCCCGGACCAAGGGACACGAGGCGGGCGAGCACTCGCTCTTCGACACCATCGAGGGCGCGATCGAGCTGGGTGTGCCGTACCTGTCGGCGTACGCGTTCTCCACCGAGAACTGGCGTCGCTCGCCGGAGGAGGTGCGCTTCCTGATGGGCTTCAACCGGGACGTGATCCACCGGCGCCGGGACGAGCTGGCCGCGATGGGCGTACGGATCGTCTGGTCCGGCCGTGCGGGCCGGCTGTGGAAGAGCGTCATCGGCGAGTTGACCACGGCCGAGGAGATGTCGCAGAAGAACACCAAGCTGACGCTGCAGTTCTGCGTGAACTACGGCGGCCAGGCGGAGATCGCTGACGCGGCGCAGGCGATCGCGCGGGACGTGGCGGCCGGCAAGGTCAAGCCGGAGAAGGTCAACGAGAAGCTGATCGCGAAGTACCTCTACCACCCGGAGATCCCGGAGGTGGACCTGTTCCTGCGCCCCTCCGGTGAGCAGCGCATCTCCAACTTCCTGCTCTGGCAGTCCGCGTACGCCGAGATGGTCTACCTGGACACGCTCTGGCCCGATTTCGACCGCCGCCACCTCTGGTACGCCTGCGAGCTCTACGCCCAGCGGGACCGCCGTTTCGGTGGCGCGCTGCCGAACCCGGTGCCGCCGCCCAAACCCGACGAGAATGACTGACGACTCAGTTCATTTGTGCGCCATCCGAAACCGGGACCCGTGATACACCCTCCCCTGTGGACGCCGCCTATGCTGGCGCGAACCGATTTCCGCGAAGGAAAGGTTCTCCCATGGAAGGTGCGGAGCGCCCCGTCTGGGCGCCGGACGAGGTCGACCTGACCAAGCCCAGCGTCGCGCGCGTCTACGACTACTACCTTGGTGGATCGCACAACTTCGCGGTGGACCGGGCGTTCGCGGCCACGGTCCTGGAGGCCATGCCGGACCTGCCCCGGCACGCCCAGGAGAATCGCGCGTTCCTGCGCCGTGCGGTGCGGGCGCTGGTGGCCGAGGGCATCGACCAGTTCGTCGACCTCGGCTCCGGCATCCCCACTGTCGGAAACGTGCACGAGGTGGCGCAGGCGCTCAACCCGGACGCCCGGATCGCGTACGTGGACTGGGACCCGGTGGCGCTCGCGCACAGCCGCGCGATCCTGGCCGGCAACCCGAACGCCACTGTGGTCGCCGGTGACCTGCGCAAGCCCGCGGAGCTGCTTGCCGAACCGGCGCTTGCCGCGGCCGTCGACCTGGCCCGCCCGTTCGCGATCCTGCTCGTCTCCGTGCTCCACTTCGTGCCGGACGACGACAAGCCGGAGGAGATCGTGGCGACGCTTGCCGACAGCGCGCCGCCCGGCAGCTACCTGGTGATCTCGCACGCCAGCAACGACAGGTCCGGCCAGCCGGACCAGGCGGGCAAGGCCGAGGCGCTCTACAACAGGACGACCAGCCCGTTCCGCATGCGCGACCGCACCGAGATAGCCGCGCTCTTCGGCGGCCTGGAGCTGGTCGAGCCCGGCGTGGTCCAGATGCCGCTGTGGCGTCCGGACTCGCCCGAGGACGTCGCGCCGGACGCCACCACCTACCCGGGGTTTGCGGGTGTCGCCCGAATCAGCTGAGCCCCTCGCGGACGTGATCGCCCGCGCGTGGGCTCGGGCGATCAGCCGCACCAGTTACGTGTCCATGGCGCATCATGAGCTTGTCGGCTACCTGACCGGCCAGGCCAAGCGCCTCGTCGGCGTGCTCGAAGCCGAGGAGGACGACCGGCTCACGCCGTACGGCATCGGCGCCGCGCTTGTCGCCGACCACTTCACCGAGCCCGCCTCGCTCGACCGCACGCTCGCGGTGCTCGGCGAGGAGCTGGCGGTGCTCGGCCGTCCCGACCGGCTCGCCGCGCTGCAGGGCGCGATCGCGGCCGGGTTCGCCGGCGCGCTCAAGGAACGCACGCTCGCGGAGCAGGAGAGCATCCGGAACGCGGCCTTCACCGCGCGGTCCGCCGCGGAGAAGGCACGCTGGACCAGCGAGGCGCGGTTCCGGGCGATCTTCGCGGAGGCGGTGATCGGCATCGGGGTCGCGGAGCTGGACGGCTCGATAATCGACGTGAACACCGCGATCTGCGAGATGTTCGGCTACACGCGCGACGAGTTCCTGCGGCAGAACGTCGGCACGTTCATCCATCCCGAGGACGCGCCGGGGGTGTGGGACACGTACAACGATCTGATCGAGGGCCGGCGGGACCACTTCCGGCTGGAGAAGCCCTACTCGCGCAACGACGGCGACAGCATCTGGACCGACCTGGTGGTGTCGCTGGTCCGCGCGCACGACGGCACACCCCGGTTCGTGGTCGCGATGGTGGAGGACATCACCGACCGGCACCGGCTGCGCCTGCAGCTCGAACACCAGGCGCTTCACGATCCGCTGACCGACCTGCCGAACCGGACGATGCTGTTCCAGCGGCTTGAGGAGGCGCTTGCCGATCCGCAGCCACACGGCCGGGTCGGCCTCTGCTACCTGGACCTGGACGGCTTCAAGGCGATCAACGACACGCTCGGCCACGCGGCCGGTGACCAGCTGCTGCGCACTGTCGCGAGCCGGCTGGCCGCCGCGGTCTCCGGCGGCGCCGCAAAGGGCACGCTCGTCGCGCGGATGGGCGGTGACGAGTTCGTGGTGCTGGTACCGCGCTCGTCCGGCACCGCGGAGCTGGTAAGCGTCGCGGAGGCTGCGCTCGCCGCGGTGCGCCGCCCGGTCACGCTTGACGGGCGCTCGCTTACCGTCTCCGCAAGCGCCGGGCTGATCGAGCGCCCGGCCGGCGGCGACACCAGCGCGGCCGAGCTGATGAAGGCCGCGGACACCACGCTCTACTGGGCGAAGTCGGACGGGCGGGACCGGTGGGCGTTCTTCGACGCGGGCCGCTACGCCGCAGACGTCAGCCGCTACCGGCTCTCCGCCGAGCTGCCGCGCGCGCTCGCCCAGAACGAGTTCTTCGTGGAGTACCAGCCGCTGGTCCGGGTCGGCGACGATGGCCTGGCCGGGGTGGAGGCGCTGGTCCGCTGGCAGCACCCGGAACTCGGACTGCTCGGCCCGGACCGCTTCGTGCCGCTGGCCGAGGAGACCGGCGTGATCGTGCCGCTCGGCCGCTGGGTGCTGCACGAGGCCTGCCGCCAGGCCGCCCGCTGGCGCGCCAGCCACCCGGAGAAAGCGCTGCTGGTAAGCGTTAACGTGGCCGTCCGCCAGCTGCGCGAGCCCGGCTTCGTGGCGGACGTCCGGGAGGCGCTCGCCGCGTCCGAGCTGGAGCCCACGTCGCTGCAGCTGGAGCTGACCGAGAGCACGCTGATGGGCACCACCGGGGAACCGCTGCGCCGGTTGCGTACCCTCGCGGATCTGGGTGTGCGAATCGCCATCGACGACTTCGGCACCGGCTACTCGAATCTCGCCTACCTGCGAAACCTGCCGGTCACCGGCCTGAAGCTGGCCGGCACGTTCGTCACCGGCAAGACCCGCGCCGACCTGCCGGACCGCGTCGACCGGGAGATCCTTGCCGCGCTGGTCCGCCTCGCGCACGCGCTCGACCTGACAGTCACCGCCGAGGGCGTCGAGACGGCCGAGCAGGCCGCGTTGCTCCGCTCCCTGGACTGCGACCTGGTCCAGGGCTGGCATTACGCCCGCGCGGAGCCCCCGGAGGCGTTCAGTGCCCGCCTGGCGGCGAACATCTAGATCGCTGTCCCGCTCCCGCCGTGGTCCGGCCCCGCGAGCTCCCGCGGCCTCGGGTCCGTGGGTGGCGGGAAAACCGGCCCGTGGTGATTTCGCCATTGACGGGTGTCATGGCACGATCCCTGGCCATGGGAGCACTGAAAGCCTCGCACGTCATCGTCCTGCTGCTCTGCGTGGTGGGAAGCCTCGGCATCGCCGGAGTCGCCACCCTGATCGCCCGCCGGAGGTAGCGCGCCGGGCGGCGCCGGAAGACGCCGCCCGGCCACACGTCAGTGATCCGCGCAGCAGGGGGTCGGGTTCGGCACCTCGAACGGGGCGAAACGGCCGCCGACCACCGGGACCAGCACCAACTCCAGCTTCCCGGACCTGATCAAGGGCCGGACGAAGTCGCGCGTCTCGATCCGCGCGTCCGGCTCGGCATCGGCGCCGCCGAGGACCGCGACCCGCTCGATCGCGCTGTGCTCAAGGATCTCGGCCGCGGTGAGCGTGCCGGTGAGCGTCTCCACGCCGGGGAAGATCACCGCACGCCCGGACACCCGGTTCCGGTGCCGGGCGGCGGCCTCGTCGGCCGCCACCCGGAACGCCGGGTCCATCTCGGGCAGCTCTCCACCCGTACCCGCGGAGGGGTCTGGAATGTCGAAGCTCATGGCCACGTGCGGGTACGGGGCCTGCACGTTGTGCGTGCACACCACAAGGCCGGGAACGTCGCGCAGGCCCGGCAGACGGTCGGTGAGCCAGTGCTCGGCCGCCTGATCCGTGGCGTGGCCGAGGCTCAGCCCGAGATGGACGGCGGACATCAGGAGGGCAGGACCCAGATCGGGTTCGCGTAGAACCACAGGTCGAGCCACGGGTCCGCGTCGCCGACCACGTCGAGCTTCGGGCCGGTCGGGTCGACCGCGGCGCCGTAGATGCCGGGCTGCGAGAAGTGACCGTCCGTGCCGCGCACCCGGAAGTAGAACGGCGCGGTGACCCTGCCGAACGAGTAGGTGAAGGAGACCGAGGTCTTCCCCTTGGCGACCTCGAACGACTTCACCACCTTCGTGCCGGGCGCGGTGAACACGTCCCGGTCCGAGGCCGCGCCGGTGACCGCGCCCTGGATCAGGTCGACGCGGGCCAGCACCGGGAGCAGCTGCGCCCAGTTCGGCTTGTCGGCCAGCTCGATCTCGATGGTGACCTCGACGGCGGTGCCCTTGCGGACCTTCAGCACACCGCCAAGCGGGGTGCCGCCCTTGCGGTTGCGGTCGCCCTGCACCCGCGCGCGTACGTCCAGCGACTTGATCAGGCCGCCGTGGTCCACCCAGACCCGGCCGGCGCGCAGCGCGTCCATCACGTGGCGGTAGTCGTTGCCGGCCGCGCCGACGTGGGTCTTGCTGTAGAAGCCCGGCCAGAAGTCGCCGTTCGCCACGTCAAGCGTGCCGCCGTGCTCCGGGTCGTTGTAGCGGCCGTTCGCGTTGAAGTCGCTGTTCGCGCCGCGGACCGAGGTGTCCCAGAGGACGTTGTGCGAGTCCGAGTTCGCGGTGATCCACCACGGCTTGCCCTCGGAGAGCAGGCTGTCCCAGAGGCCGCCGACCGTGGACGTCATCCAGTCGAAGCCGCCCCAGGTGCGGTAGCTCTCCAGCGGGTACGCCGCGAACGAGTCCGCCCCCGGGCTGCTGTCGTAGTAGCCGCGGCCACTGCCCGGGCCGTACTTGGTGGCCGGGATGCCCGCCGCCTGGTGACCTGGTGCACCCTCGAAGCCGAGCGCGATGTCCGGCTGCGCGTCCCGCCAGCCGCGGATCTCGTGCGGTGAGTCCAGACCCTTGCGGGCCGGGTGGTTCGCGAAGAACATCGCGTCGCTGACCCGGCGGTTCTTCTTCGCGGCCGCCAGGAAGTTGAGGCCGGCGATGGCGAGCGCCTCGTTCGCGGCCGACTGCGAGGACGCGCCCTTGACGCTGCCGTCGTAGTTGGTCTCGAACTCCTTGAGCACCTCCACCTCCTTCTTACCGGGGTGGACGATGATCGTGCCGTGCTCGGCGGCCGGGATGTTCCACTCCAGGCCCTGGAAGACAAGCGCCTCCGGGAACTGCTCGCGCGCCTTCACGATGTCCGGGTTGACCTTCTCGACACCGATCTTGGCGTGCGTGGCGCCGCCGTGATCCGTGATGACCAGCCAGTCCAGGCCGTACGCCACACCGTGCTGCACGTGGTCCGCGACCCGGTACTTGCCGTCGCTCGAGTGCTGGGTGTGGATGTGATGATCGCCGGCGCGCCAGGTGAAGTCGCCGGTCTTCGTGGAGGCGCTGTGCGCGACCGCGAGGTCCGCCGTGCCGAACACGCCGGCGGCGGTGCCCGCGCCGGTCAGGCCGGCCGCGGCGCCGAGCAGGCCCGCGCTGCGCAGGAAGCCGCGGCGGCTCACATCGGCGGGGGAGAGCTCGCTGTCCGGGATGGACAGGTCGAGCGCATCAGGCGTCGAGGCGCCGTCGTGGTCATGACCGTGATCGTGATCGTGCGGGTGGCCGTGGCCCATGGGTCCCTCACTTCTGTTCGCGATGATCCAGCGGTCACGCTCGTCTTCCACGGCGAACATAAGGTGACGTGTCGTGGGCACCTACGCGAACATGCGGACGGATCTTCAGAAGATCGGGCGGAAAGCGCCGGTCAGGGCACTGATGGCCAGCGCACCGGCACTCAGTGCGGCCGCGGCGAGCAGCAGCGCGGCGTCCCGGCGGCCGAACGTCTGACGGCGCGCGACAGTCCGCGGCGTCCGTGAGTCGAAGCCGCGCGCGTCCATCGCTGTCGCCAGCCGTACCCCGCGCCTGATCGCGCCCACGAGCAGCGCGAACGCGGTCGACGCGAAGATCCGGACGGCCGCCGCCGGGTTGCGGCCCGCGTCCACGCCACGTGCCCGGCGGGCCGCGGCAAGCGTCCGCCACTCGTCCGTGAGCAGCGGCACCAGCCGGAACGCGGCCAGCGCGCCGATCGCGAACCGCGGCGAGAACCGGGCGTTCTGGATCAGCGCGTCCGCCAGGTCGGTCGGGTCCGTGGTGGCCAGCACGATCAGGCCGGGCAGCGCGACCGCGACCACGCGTAGCGACAGGCCGAGCGCGGTCAGCAGCACGCCCGTGGTGAGCGTGACCGGGCCGGCCGCAAGCAGCACCGTGCCGGACCTGTCCGCCGCGAACAGCAGCACCGTCACCAGCAGCCCGGCGATGCTGAGCAGCAGCGGCGCGGCCCGGCGCAGCAGCAGCAGCGGGTGCACGCCGAAGAGCGGCAGCACCGCCAGCTCCACAGCGATCGCCACGGCCGGCGCGACCGGGTCCAGCGTCACGATCAGCGGCAGCGAGAAGAGCAGCGCGGCCCCGAGCTTCGCGGCGGGATTCCGCCGGGCCAGCGCGCCACGCCAGCCGTTGGCCGTCGGCACCGCGGTCATCGGCCGGCCTCCGTCGCCGTAGCCTCGCCCGTGGGCGTGCTGTTCTCGCCCGTGGGCGTCGTGCTTCCGGCGGTGGGCGTGCTGTTCGGGGTGGTGGGCGTCGTGCTTCCGGCGGTGGGCGTGCTGCTCGGGGCGGCCAAGGTGGTGATCTCGTCGGCAAGCGAGGCCACGAAGTCGGGGTCGTGGGTGACCGCGACGATCGCGGCCCCGTCCTGATCGCGAAGCGCGGCCAGCAGGTCGACCAGCTCGATCCAGGTGCGCCGGTCCTGGCCGAACGTGGGCTCGTCAAGCACAAGCACGCCCGGACTCGCGGCCAGCGCGGTCGCAACGCTCAGCCGCCGGGCCTCGCCACCGGAGAGCGTGAACGGATTCGCGCCGGCCAGCCGGGTCAGCCGCAACCGTTCCAGCAGGTCATCAACCACAAGATCAACCTCTGCGGGGGTACGCCTGAGGCGGCGCGGGCCGAGCGCCAGCTCCTCCCGGACCGTACCCATGACGAACTGGTGCTCCGGGTTCTGGAAGACCGACCCGATGCGGCCGGCGAGCGCGGCGGCCCGCCACCGGTGCGGCGGCCGGGACGCGTCCTTCCCGGCCAGCGCGGCCGAGGCGCGGACCGCGCCGGCGTCCGGGGTCAGCAGGCCGCCGAGCAGCCGGGCCAGCGTGGACTTCCCGGCGCCGTTCGGCCCGAGCACGGCGTGGACCTGCGCGGCGCGTACCCCAAGGCGGGTCGCGGCAAGTCGGTTGGTGAGCGCGACGCGCTCCGCGGAGAGCAGCACGTCGCCGGCCGCGCGGGCGGACCGCCGGGGCGCGACCTGACAGCCGGGGACCCAGATGCCCGCGTCGGCAAGCATGGCGCCGTGCTCCGCGAAGATCCGGTCCGGCGGGCCTTCCGCGAGCACGCCGCCACCGGGTGTGAGCACGACAACGCGGCCGACAAGCGGCAGCACCTCGGCGACCCGGTGCTCCACCATGATCAGCGCGGTGTCCGCGGGCAGCGCGCGGGCGAGCGAGTCACGGATCAGCGCGGCGCCGGCCGGATCCAGGTTCGCGGTCGGCTCGTCGAGCAGCAGCAGCCGGGGGCGCATCGCCAGCACGCCGGCCAACGCCAGCCGCTGCGCCTCGCCGCCGGAGAGCGCGGCGGTGGGCCGGTCGCGGCCGTAGGGGAAACCTGATCTCTCCAGCGCCTCGTCCACCCGGGGCCAGATCTGGTCCGCGGGCGTGCCGAGGTTCTCCAGGCCGAACGCCACGTCGTCGCCGCTGCGGCTCATCACCAGCTGCGACTGCGGGTCCTGGAAGAGGATGCCGCTCTCGTGCTCCGTCTTGATCTCGCCCTCGGACTCGCCGGAGTCGGCCGGAAGTAGCCCGGCCAAGGCGGCAAGCACAGTGGACTTGCCGGCGCCCGAGGCTCCGAGCAGCAGCACGCGCTCGCCGGCCTCGACGGTCAGGTCGAGGCCGCGTACGGCCCAGTCCCGCCGGCCGGCGAACCGCCACCCGAAACCCCGGACGTCGACGCGCATTTCTAGACCAGGGCCCGATCCCGGCCGGACGCGAAGCGGTCCAGCACGCCCGTGGACGCGAGCGCGCGGGTCAGCGCCCAGCCGCCGGCGCCCGCGATGACTGCGGCGCTGAGTGCGGTGATCACGATCATCGGGACCCGGAACGCCAGGAGGTCGTTCGCGGCGTACCAGGCGAACGTGTCCCACAGCCCGGCGGCGAGGCCCGCGAGCAGGCCGGCCAGCACCGCGACCGGAAGCCGGAAACTCCGGTAGGCGAACGCGAGGAAGACCAGCTCCGCGCCGAGACCCTGGACCAGGCCCTGCGGGATGACAGTGGTACCCCAGGCGTTGCCGAGAAGCGCGGAGATGATCGCGGCGAGCGTCTCCGCGTAGAGCGCGGCGCCCGGCTTGCGGATGATCAGGCCGGCCAGTACGCCCGGCAGCAGCCAGACGCCGTAGAGCACGGCCTGCGCCGGCGGGAAGAACGCGAAGGCGGCGCCGCTTGCGTTCCACAGCAGATTCCAGGCCCAGAAGACGACGCCGAAGGCGACGGCGATCACCGAGGCGACGACGATGTCGACGGTGCGCCACCGATTGGTTTGATTCATGACGGATTGCCCCCTGCACAGGATGGGGGAAGACGCGCGCCACGGGTCCGGTGGACGGACTCGTGGCGCGGCGATGAGGTTGTCAGACCGAACTCCCTGCGCTGGCATTACCCAGATCAGGTGGTTGAGGGTCTGCGGCTCGATGACCGCACTCTCAGCGCTGTGGCGCTCCCCTGTCGGATATGAAGTTGTATCGCGGACGCTACTACACGTCGTGATGACGGGACAGCGGGTGCGGCCGCTAGTGTGGTGCGCGTGACGCAGCAGATCCTCCCGGGCGACGAGATCGACTGGGCAGCGCCGCCGCCGAAGGACCCCGGACCGCCGCGGCGGAAGCCGTTCGGCGACCGGATCGGCTCGGTCGAGGTGCTCGCCGTCCTGCTCGTGCTCCTGGTGATCTTCCGAAATCCGATCGCCGGCCTGATCTCCGATCCGGCGCTGCAGACCTGGACCACTGTCTTCGTCTCCGTGATGGTCCAGGCCGTACCGTTCCTGGTCTTCGGCGTGCTGCTCTCCGCGGTCATCGCGGTCTTCGTGCCGCGCTCGTTCTGGGCGAAGGCGCTGCCCCGGCACCCGGCGCTCGCGGTCCCGGTCGCCAGCGTGGCCGGGGTGATCCTGCCCGGCTGCGAGTGCGGGTCCGTCCCGATCGCCGGGTCACTGATCCGCCGTGGCGTCACGCCGGCCGCCGCGCTCGCGTTCCTGCTTGCCGCGCCCGCGATCAACCCGATCGTGCTGGCCGCCACCGCTGTCGCGTTCCCGAACAACCCGGAGATGGTGGTGGCCCGCGCGGTCGCCAGCCTGATCGTCGCGATGCTGATGGGCTGGCTCTGGCTGCGGCTCGGCAAGACCGAGTGGATCAAGCTGCCGCACCGCCCCGACCTGGAGGGCGTGTCGAAGGCGCGCGCGTTCTGGGCCGCCGTCCGGCACGACATCACGCACGCCGGCGGCTTCCTGGTGGTCGGCGCGATGGCGGCCGCCACGATCAACGTGGTGGTGCCGGAGGCGTGGCTGCAGAGCCTTGCCGCGCAGCCGGTGCTCGCCGTGCTCGCGCTTGCCGTGCTCGCGGTGCTGCTCTCCATCTGCTCCGAGGCGGACGCGTTCGTGGCCGCGTCGCTCTCCCAGTTCTCGCTCACCGCGCGCCTGGCGTTCCTTGTGGTCGGCCCGATGGTCGACCTGAAGCTGATCTCGATGCAGGCAGGCATGTTCGGGCGGCGGTTCACCACCCGGTTCGCGCCCGCGACGTTCGTGGCGGCGGTCATCGTCGCATCGGGAGTCGGGCTGGTGCTGCTGTGAACCGTCAGGCCCAAGCGGTGATCATGCTGCTGTTCGGCGGCGCGATCCTCAAGGCGTCGATCGGCGACCTCTATCTCCGCTACGTCAAGGAAGGGCTGCGGCCGTTCCTGATCGTGGCCGCCCTGCTGCTGATCGCGGCCGCGGTGATGACGCTCTGGTACGACCTGCGCTCCCCCCGGGACACCGGCCACGACCACGGCGATCACGACCACGGCGATCATGCCCATCACGAGCCGCGGGTGGGCTGGCTGCTCGTGCTGCCGGTGCTCGGGCTGCTGCTTGTCACGCCGCCCGCGCTCGGTTCCTATGCGGCAGGTCAGTCCGGCACCGCGCTGGCCGGTGTGCAGTCCGACTCGGACTACCCGGCGCTGCCCGAGGGCGACCCGGTCACGGTCACCATGCTCGACTACGCGTCCCGGGCCGTCTTCGACGAGGGGAAGTCGCTGACCGGCAGGCGTCTGCGGGTGACCGGCTTCGTCACCCAGGGGCCGGACGGGAAGCCGATGCTGGCCCGCATGATCCTCAGCTGCTGCGCGGCGGACGGGCGGCCGATCAAGGTCGGGCTGAGCGGGAACGTGCCTGCGAACGTACCCTCGGACACCTGGATCGAGGTCACCGGCGGGTACACCGCGCAGACCACGAAGGATCCGGTCAACCAGGCCACCGTGCCGTACCTCGAGGTGGAGACATGGACGGAGATTCCGGCACCGAAGCAGCAGTACGAGTAGCGGCACGCGGGCTGACGTTCGATGTCTACCCCGGCGGGCCCGCCGAGGGAGAGCCGATCCTGCTGCTGCACGGCTTCCCGCAGCACAGTGCGGAGTGGGACCTGGTCGTGCCGCACCTGCACGCTGCGGGCATGCGCAGCTACGCGCTCGACCAGCGTGGATATTCACCCGGCGCGCGGCCGTCAGGTGCGGCCGCGTACACGATGACCGAGCTGGTCGCGGACGCGGTCGCGGTGCTCGACGCGCTCGGCCTGGACAGCGCGCACGTGGCCGGGCACGACTGGGGTGCGGCCGTCGCCTGGGCGCTTGCGGGGGAGCACCCCGGCCGGGTGCGGTCGCTCACCGCGGTCTCCGTGCCGCACCCGCGTGCCTTCGGCTGGGCGCTGCGCAACGACCGTGACCAGCGCCGGCGTTCCGCGTACTTCCTGCTCTTCCGTACCCGGTTCGTGGCCGAGGCGGTGCTGCGCGCGGGCGGTCTGCGGCGGATGCTGATCCGGAGACGGGCCGGCCTCTACGTGTCCCGCATGCGTGAGCCGGGCGCGCTGACCGCGGCGCTCAACTGGTACCGGGCGCCCGCCTCGCTCCGGACCGGCGACATCCAGGTGCCGACCACGCTGGTCTGGAGCGATGCCGACCCCGCGCTCGGCCGGGCCGGGGTGGAACGCACCAGCAGGTACGTCACGGCCGACTACCGGTTCACCGAGCTGACCGGCGTGGACCACTGGATCCCGGAGCGGGCGCCCGGGGAATTGGCCCGCGAGATCCTCCGGCGGGCCGATATCGTTCCCGGGTGAACGACAGCCTGCTGCCGCCGACCCGATCGTCGCTCGCGGCCGAGCTGGCCGCGCTCGGCGTCCGTACCGGCGGCGTCCTGTTGGTGCACGGCTCGCTTCGCGCACTCGGCTGGGTGTGCGGCGGCGCGGAGGCGGTGGTGCTTGCGCTTCGCGACGTGCTCGGCCCGGGCGGCACGCTCGTGGTGCCCACCCACACGCCGATCAACTCGGACCCGGCGCACTGGGTCAATCCGCCGGTGCCGGTCGAGTGGTGGCCTGTCATCCGCGCCGAGACGCCCGCGTTCGACCCGGCGCGTACGCCCAGCCGGTACATGGGCGCGATTGCGGAGCAGGTCCGCACGTGGCCAGGCGCGCGGCGCAGCGCTCACCCGCAGGTGTCGTTCGCGGCGCTCGGGCCACGGGCCGCCGAGATCACCGACGGGCACGGGCTCGGTGACGGGCTCGGTGAGGCGTCCCCGCTCGGCCGGCTCTACCGACTCGGTGCGGACGTGCTGATGCTCGGCACCGGCTGGGACACGTGCACCTCGCTCCACCTGGCCGAATACCGCTGGGCGGGCGCGCCCCGGCAGACCGAGGGCAGTGCGGTCCGCGGCCCGGACGGCGAGCAGACCTGGGCGACCTGGGAGGACGTGGCGTTTGACTCGTCCGACTTCGAACTGATCGGTGCCGATCTGCCCGATTTCGTGCCGGTGCATACCGGACCGGTCGGCGGCGGGACCGGCACGCTCGTCGCACAGCCCGCCGCGGTCGACTTCGCGGCACGCTGGCTGCCGCTCCACCGGGTTTGATCTTCGTCGGGCGCGGGCATCCAAACAGCTCTTGAACGAACGATGAAGGGCAGGCGATGGCACCGCACACCAAGGAGTCCGAGAAGCAGCGCTGGGACCGCAATTTCCAGGACCTGCTCCAGGAACTGCGGGTGGCGCAGACCGGCGTCCAGATCCTGTTCGCGTTCCTGCTGACACTGCCGTTCGCGGCCGGGTTCGGGCAGACCTCCCAGCTGCAGAAGGACGTCTACCTGGTCGCGCTGGTCTCCGCCGCGTTCGCCACCGCGATGATCATATCCCCGGTCGCATTCCATCGTGCACTGTTCCGCCAGGGCCGCAAGCCGGAGCTGGTCAAGTACGCGCACAAGATGGCCACCGGCGGGCTCGCATTCATGCTCGTCTCGATGGTCAGCTCGGTCTTCGTGATCACCGACTTCCTGCTCAACCTCACCTGGGCGATCATCCTGACCGTCGTGACCGGACTGTGGTTCACCACGTTCTGGGCGTTCCTGCCATGGGCGCGCCGCACCTGGGCGGATGACGACGACGAGGATGAGGACGGCGTGCCGGACAACGCCGAGTACGCGGAGCCGACGCGCCCGGACGCACGCCAGGAGTAGAGGCTAGTAACTTCAGGCGGAGGGTGCGGCGCACGACCGTACCGTGTCAGGGGTTGACCGTGACGACCACAGAGCGCAACACGCCCGCCGATGAAGGCGACGGCGTCACCGAGCGCCAGGCCCGCCGCGTGGCGGAAGCGGCCCGTGAGCAGAGCTGGGACCGGCCGAGCTTCGCCAAGGAGCTGTTCCTCGGCCGGTTCCGCCTCGACCTGATCGACCCCTGGCCGGACGACGATCCGGCCAGGGCCGGCGACGCCGCTGAGTTCCTCGGCCGGCTTGAGGCGTTCCTGCGCTCCGAGGTGGACGGCGAGCGCATCGAGCGTGAGGGCAGAATTCCGGACGAGGTGCTCCAGGGTCTCGCCGCGCTCGGCGCGTTCGGCATGAAGATCGATCGGCGGTACGGCGGGCTCGGCCTCTCCCACCTGCACTACTGCCGGGCGCTGACGCTTGTCGGATCAGTCAACCCGGCGCTCGGTGCGCTGCTCTCCGCGCACCAGTCGATCGGCGTACCCCAGCCGCTCAAGCTCTTCGGCACCGACGCGCAGAAGCGCGCGTTTTTGCCCCGGCTCGCGGCCGGCGAGATCTCCGCGTTCCTTCTCACCGAGCCGGACGAGGGCTCCGACCCGGCCCGGCTGCGCACCACCGCCACCCCGGTCGAGGGCGGCTACCGGCTCGACGGCCTCAAACTCTGGGCCACCAACGGCACGATCGCGTCGCTGCTCGTCGTGATGGCCCGGGTGCCGGACGCGGGGATCACCGCGTTCGTGGTCGAGGCAGACAGCGAGGGCGTCACTGTCGAGCGCCGCAACGAGTTCCTCGGCCTGCGCGGCCTGGAGAACAGCGTCACCCGCTTCCACGACGTCTTCGTGCCGGACCGCAACGTGGTCGGCGGCGTCGGCAAGGGCCTGAAGATCGCGCTGACCACGCTCAACACCGGTCGCCTCTCGCTGCCTGCGCTCTGCGTCGCCGCCGGCAAGTGGTCGCTTGCCGCCGCGCGTGAGTGGTCCGCCGCCCGCGTCCAGTGGGGACAGCCGATCGGCCGGCACGAGGCCGTCGCGAAGAAGCTGTCGTTCATCGCGGCCTCCACCTACGGCATCGAATCCATGCTGGAACTGTCCTGCCTGCTCGCCGATGAGGAACGCGGCGACATCCGGATCGAGGCCGCGCTCGCCAAGCTCTACGCCAGCGAACTGGCCTGGCAGATCGCTGACGAGTTGGTCCAGATCCGCGGCGGGCGCGGCTACGAGACCGCCGCGTCGCTGGCCGCCCGCGGCGAACGCCCGCTCGCCGCCGAACAACAACTGCGCGACCTGCGGATCAACCGCATCTTCGAGGGCTCCACCGAGATCATGCACCTGCTGATCGCGCGCGAGGCCGTCGACGCGCACCTGGAGGTGGCCGGCGACATCATCGACCCGGAGGTCGGCCTCACCGGCAAGGCGCGGGCCGGCGCCCGGGCCGGTGCGTTCTACGCCAAGTGGCTGCCCACGCTTGCCGTCGGCAAAGGCCAGAACCCCGGCGGGTACGCCGACTTCGGGCATCTCGCCACCCACCTGCGGTACGTCGAGCGCTGCTCGCGGAAGCTGGCCCGGTCCACGTTCTGGGCGATGGGCCGCTGGCAGGGAAAACTGGAGCGCAAGCAGGCGTTCCTGGCCCGGGTCGTGGACATCGGCGCGGAGCTGTTCGCCATCTCCGCCGCCTGCGTGCGGGCGCGCGCCGAGGCCGGTGCCCACCCCGAGGTCATCGAGCTCGCCGACCTGTTCAGCCGCCAGGCACGGCTCCGGGCGGACGCGCTCTTCGCAGCCCTCTGGGAGAACACCGACTCGGTCGACAACGCGGCCGCCCGGCGCATCCTGGCCGGCCGATACGCGTTCCTGGAGCGCGGCATCGTGCCGCCGGGCGGAACGGGGGAGTGGGTGGCGCCCTGGAAACCCGGCCCGGCGGCCGTTCCGGACGTGCGCCGCCGCGTCCCTACTTCAGACCAAGCGACCTGAGCTCAAGCGCGGCGAGCGCGTCAAGCGTCTTCTCGTCGCCCCGCCGCCAGGCACCGGCCACGTCCGGGTCCAACTTCGCCAGCCGGCGCACCGGCTGGCCGGTCAGCGCGCGCAGCGCCAGCAGGTCCCGCCCGGCGATCGACCCGCGCGCGGACGCGGCCGAGCCGGCCCGGCGGATCCACCGGACCCGCAGCGGCAGCCAGACCAGCAGCACCAGCGCGATCGGCCCCGCGACAAGCGCCAGCGGCAGCGCCCAGGACAGGTCCGCAACCAGGTCCTGCTGGTCCCGGCCCGCGTTCGCAAGCCCCTGTGCTGCCTCCGCGGCGCGGGCGAACGGCGCGGTCAGCTCGTCGCCGGCGATCGGCACCCGGCCCACCTTGTCGCCCGCGTCCGTGAGGTTGTCGGCGAGGCCCTGGCCCGCGCCCTCCATCTTCTGACCGGGGACCGCGAGCTTCTCGATCAGGTCCCGCAGCCACAGCCCCGCCTTGATCCAGCCGTAGACCCAGGCGACCACGAGCAGGTCGGTGACGACCTGCCGGACAAACGCAGGCATGCGATCGGCGTAAATCTTCACGCGCCCAGGGTCCCGCACCCCGCCCCGCCACGCACGCCGGGTCCCACCCGGGCGGTACCTATCGGGCTTGCCGGATGAGTTCCACCGCGCCGTGCATGCTGTAGCGGAGCGAGAGGATGTCGAGCAGGTCGTCTTCACCGAGCATCGGCCCGGACCTGCCGGAACGGGTGACGATCGCGCCGGCCCCGGCGATCACGGCGGCCGCGACGACATGCTCATCATCGGGGTCGGGGAGACCGACTGTTCCTTCGAGGCTCTCGAATCCGGTGATCCCGGCGTCGCTGAAGGCGGCCCGCATGCGTTCGATGAGCGTGGCGGCGCGCCGGCCGGCGTCGGCCTCGGTCAGCCCTTGGCGCGCGTGGAGTTTGACGGCCTCGTGGTATTCCAGCTCTTCGAGGACCACGGAGCTCCACGTCGGCCGGTACATGCCCTCGACGGCCAGGGACAGCAGGAAGTCGCGCTGCTTGCTGGGCCAGAGCACGCAGGTATCGAGAAGCGCGGTGAACACGTCCGTATCGTCCCATCGAAGGCGATGATCGTCATAGGGCTGTGTGTCGCCGCCGTCGCTCGGCCCCCGCGTGGCGCGCGTCGCGCAACTGCTGCAGGGTTTCGTTGAGGTCGTCCTCGTCGTCGAGGTCCACACCTGTGGCCTCCAGCGCCGCGTATTGCTCGGCGCGTCGCTGGTCACGGTAGGCGAGGAGGTCGCGGAGGAGGATCCGGCGGTGGGTGCCGTTCCTCTCGTACGGCATCTTGCCGTCGTCCAGCAGCTTGATGACTGTGGGGCGGCTGACACCGAGCAGGTCGGCTGCCTGCTGAGTGGTAAGGGTCTGGGTGATGGGGGCGACGGTCACCGCATGGCCCTGATGCAGCGCCTCGACGACCTGTCGGAGGACACGATAGATCTCGGCGGGCAGCTCGACCCTGTCGTCCGGTTCCGCGCCGGTGAGGAAGTATCGCGGCTCCGGCGCTCCGTGCGCCCCGGCACCGTGCAGGTCGAGGAAGTCCGAGAGGGCCTCGACATTGTCGTCGGTGCCGGGTAGGTACGTCTCCTGCCGCAGTGCCAGCGCGCTCATGGATCCCCCTTCGCAAGAAAGCAATCAGCTTTCGTTCCTTGCGATTACCAGTCTCACGCTGACGAACACATCCGTCAAGCCGAAACCACGCGGCAGACCTCGCCCCAAAGCCGGCCACCTGATAGCGGGCAGGGACGAGCCCGATGCCGGCCGGAACGAAGCTCCTGATCTTCCGATGCCGAGCAGGGTCAGGCGTTTGCGCAGTTGGTGCAGGTGCCGAAGATCTCCAGGGTGTGGCTGACGTCGACGAAGCCGTGTTGGGCGGCGACGCGGTCGGCCCAGGACTCGACGGCGGGGCCCTCGACCTCGACGGTGCTGCCGCAGGAGCGGCAGACGAGGTGATGGTGGTGGCCGGAGCTGCAGCGGCGGTAGAGGTGCTCGCCGCCGGGCGGGCGCATCACGTCGATCTCCCCGCCGTCGGCGAGGCCCTGGAGTGTGCGGTAGACAGTGGTCAGGCCGACGCGCTCGCCGCGGTCGCGGAGCATCGCATGGAGGTCCTGGGCGCTGTGGAAGCCCTCGACCTCGGCCAGCAGTGAGCTGACCGCGGTGCGCTGGCGGGTGTTGCGGACGGCGGCGGACTGGGCATCGGCCTGGGCCGGGTTCTGAGCGATCATCGGGCATCTCCGGCGTGCGTGGGCGCGGGGGCGGCTGGCCGGGGCGGCAGCGCGGCCGTGACCACGGTGGCGCCGGACTCGCCGGCGTGACTCACCGCGTCCGCGACGATATGCGCGATGTGCTCGTCGACCAGGGTGTAGGCGATCTCCCGACCGCGCCGGGAGCCGCGCACCACGCCTGCCCCGCGCAGCACGCGCAGGTGCTGGGAGACCAGCGGCTGGGGGGCGCCGAGCGTCTCCACCAGGTCGTGCACGCACTGCTCGCCCTTGGCCAGCTCGGTGACGATCGCGACGCGGATCGGTGCGGAGAGGGCACGCAGAAGCTCACTGGCGGCCTCGTAGGCCCCGTACCCCGTCGCGCCTGTCACCTGGCAACCGTACAACCGTGGCGAAGGGGCTATGGATTGAGCACCACGTCCGGCGGCTCGGCGGCGGAGACCGGCGACTCGGGGATCAACCGGCGGCGGACCAGGCGCCAGACGGCCGCGCCGACCGCCAGGCCGAGGAAGACCGCGATGGTCAGCAGCACGATCGTGGCGCCGAGCGCGGTGTTCGCCTCCCCCGCGAGGGTGACACCGGCGCCGGCCGAGACGAGGCCGATCACCATGGCCAGCGCCATCGTGGCCCGGAAACCGCGGGTCACCTGCTGGGCGGCCGCGACCGGGACCACCATCAGCGCGCTGACCAGGAGCAGGCCGACCGCGCGCATCGCGATCGTGACGGTGACCGCGGTGGTGACCGCGAGCAGCAGGTTGAGCGCGCGCACGGGCAGGCCGGAGACGCGCGCGTACTCCTCGTCGTGGCAGATGGCGAACAGTGCGGGGCGCAGCGCGACCATGGCGATCAGCACGGTGAGGCCGAGCACCACGATCACGGTGAGGTCGCTCGGCGAGGTGGTGGTCAGGCTGCCGAACAGGTACGCGGTGAGGCTGTTCCCGGCGCCGCCCTTTGGTGAGAGCCCGACAAGCACCACGCCGCCCGCGATGCCGCCGTAGAAGAGCACGGCCAGTGCGAGGTCGCCGGAGGTACGCCCGCGCTCGCGGACCAGTTCCACGCCGATCGCGCCGAGCGCGGCCACGATCACCGCGGTGAACACCGGCGACTGGTTGGTCAGCAGGCCGACGCCGACGCCGGTGAGCGCCACGTGCCCGATGCCGTCGCCGATCAGCGAAAGCTTGCGCTGCACCAGGTAGATGCCGAGCGCGGGCGCGGTGAGGCCGATGATCAACGCGCCGACCAGCGCCCGGATCATGAAGTCGTACTGGAACAGGCTCACCTGTCCACAGCTCCTCGGACGATCGCCAGGCTCGGGTCCTCGGCGCAGTGCTGGTGCTGGTGGTCGTGCCCGGCGTCGGCGTGGTGGCCGGCCGGCTCCGGGATCTCCGGGCCGTCGTACGCGATCCGCCCGTCGTGCACCACTACCGCGCGCTGGATGAGCGGCTGCAGCGGGCCGAGCTCGTGCGCGACGAGCAGCACGGTGCCGCCGGTGCCCAGGAAGCCGCCGAGCGCGGCCGCGAACGCGACCTGGCTCGTGGAGTCGACGCCGGCCGTGGGCTCGTCGAGCACCAGCAGCTCCGGCTCGCCGGCCAGCGCGCGGGCGATAAGCGTGCGCTGCTGTTGGCCGCCGGAGAGCGTGGCGACCGGATCCTTCACCCGTTCGGTGAGCCCGACGGACGCGAGCGCGGCCGCGACCGCCGCCCGGTCGGCCGAGCCCGGGGGCCGGAACACGCCCCGGCGGGCCAGCCGCCCGGACGCGACGACCTCACCCACGGTCGCGGGTACGCCGCCGCCGGCGTCCAGGCGCTGTGGCACGTAGCCGACCCGGTGCCACTGCCTGAAGCGCCGCTGCGGCGTCCCGAACAGTGACACGGTGCCGCCGGAGAGCGGGACCAGGCCCAGGATCGTGCGGATCAGCGTGGACTTGCCGGAGCCGTTGGCGCCGAGGATCGCGACGACCTCGCCGGCGGAGACCGTCAGCGAGACGTCGCGGAGCACGGGACGGCCGTCGTAGCCGACCACCCCGTGCGAGACCGAGACAATTTCGTTCATCAAGAGCAGCTTAGTGCCGTCTTCAGAGCCGCCAGATTCGTCCTCATCACGCTGAAGTAGTCGCCGCCGTCCGCGATGCCCTCGATCGGGTCGAGGACCGCGGCCTTCGCGCCGACCTCCTGCGCGATCGTCTCGGCGATCTTGGGGCTGACCAGCGTCTCGAAGAAGATTGTGGTGGCGCCGTGCTCCTTCGCCTCGGTGGCGACCTCGGCCAGGCGCTGCGGCGACGGCTCGTCCTCGGGGGAGAGGCCGGAGATGCCGATCTGCTCCAGCTTGTAGCGCTCGGCCAGGTACGCGAACGCGGTGTGGCTGGTCACGATCTCCCGGCGCGCGCAGGTCTGCAGGCCTGCCGTGTACTCGGCGTCGAGCGTGGTAAGCGAGGTGCGCAGCGCGGCGGCGCGGGCGGTGTAGTCGGCGGCGTGGTCCGGGTCGGCCGCACCCAGCTTGGCGGCGACCGCGTCCGCGACTGTGGCGAGCCGCGTCGGGTCCAGCCAGATGTGCGGGTCGGTGCCGCCCTCTTCCTCCTCGCCCTCATGGGACGACTCCTCGCCCTCATGGGACGACTCGTCGTGCGAGTGGGAAGCCGTCCCGGAGAGCAGCGTCACGGACGTGCCGGCGTCGAACGCCCGGTCCGCGTTGTTCTGCGAGACGGCCTCGTCGACGGCCGGCTGGAAGCCCTTCAGGTAGAGCACCACGGTCGCGTCCGTGAGCTGGCCGACCTGCTGCGGGTTCAGCTCCAGGTCGTGCGGCTCCGCGCCGGGCTTGGCGAGACTGGTGACGGTGACCGCGTCGCCGCCGACCTGCTCCGCGACGAACTGCAGCGGGTAGAACGCGGCGACCACGCCGACTGTCCCCGGTGCGGCCGCGGCGCCGCCGTCGTCGCCGCAGGCCGTGAGCGCGGTGACGCCGAGCAGTGCGGTGGCGGCGACGGCGGCCAGGCGCGGGCGGAATATCTTAGAGGTCCGGAAGCCGGGGGTGTTGCTGCTTGACATGATTTCCACTTTCCGGACTTCGGAAATCATTGTCAAAGACGCATGGGTGCATGTGAGAGCCGCTCAGAGCAGTTTCCAGACCGCGGCCGCGACGAGCAGCGCGATCATCACGATCCGCACCGGGCGCAGCGAGGCCGCGGTCACCCGCCAGGACGACACGGCCAGCGCGGTCACCCCGGCCGCGAGCAGCAGCAGGATCACGCCACCGGCCGGGCCGGGGATCAGCAGGCCGAGCAGCACCACAAGCAGCGTGGCGAGGAACACTCCGGTCGGGTTCAGCCGGGACAGCCGCGCGACCGTCACCTGTGCCTCGCTTTCGTCGTACCGTATGGGAGTTTCAATTATTGGTTGAAGGGATCGCCGGTGCTAGTCATCAACCGCTTCGTGGTGGCCGAGGACGCGACAGCGGACTTTGAGGAACGGGGACGTGCGGCGCTCGCGGCGCTGGCGGCCCGGCCCGGGTACGTCTCCGGCCGGCTGACCCGCGCGCTCGACGACCCCACCCACTGGGGCCTGGTCACGGACTGGGAGTCGGTGGGCGCCTACCGGCGTGCGCTGAGCGACTTCGACGTCAAGATCGCCGCGATTCCGCTGATGGCCGAGTCGGCCGACGAGCCGTCCGCGTTCGAGGAGTTGGCGACCGCGGAGCCCGGCGGCGAGGTGCACGTCGTGGACAGTGATCGGGCCAGGCACCCGCACCGCTAGATCAAGCGATTATCGTGGGTCCATGACCCTCGCCGGAGAGACCGCCGCGCCGATCCCAGAGCCCGGCGAGGCGGCCACCCCGCCCGGCCACGGCGCGACGGCAACCCCGCCCGGCCACGGCGTGACGGCCACCCCGCCTCCGCCCGGTCCCGGTGTGGCGCCGCCGTTTCCGGCGCCGCCGTCCGAGGGCCGTGCCGGCCGGATCTGGCTGAGCGTCGGCATCGCCGCGGCCGTGGCGCTGCTCTGCTGCGGCGGTGGTGCGGTCGCGGTGCTCGGCATCGGCCTGACCACCACGCAGGCGCTCACCGAGCAGGCCGAGACCCAGGTCGGGCAGTACCTGGACGCGTTGCGGGACGAGGACTACTCGCTCGCCTACAGCTACATTTGCGACCAGGAGCAGAGCAGCACCACCCGGCGGGAGTTCATCGACGACCTGGCGGAGCAGCCGGTGCTCGACTCGTACCGGCTGGGGGAGCTCAACGCGTACTCCACGGAGCTGCTGATGCCTGCCGAGTTGACGTATTCCGGTGGTCAGCAGGTGCAGGTGGAGTTCATCCTTGTACAGGACACGAGCTCGGCTCAGCTCGAAGTCTGCGGTACCCAGGGGTAGCCTCTAACGGTTCCGCACGACCACAGAACCCACACAAAGCGCCGACCGCCAGCCGGCGTAGAAGGAAATCATGCCCGCCGATCGCATTGACTCCGTTGTCAGCCTGGCCAAGCGCCGCGGCTTCGTCTTCCCGTCCAGCGAGATCTACGGCGGCACGAAGTCGGCCTGGGACTACGGTCCGCTCGGCGTCGAGCTGAAGGACAACGTCCGCCGCCAGTGGTGGAAGACCATGGTCCAGCAGCGGGACGACATCGTCGGCCTCGACTCGGCCGTGATCCTCTCCAAGGACGTGTGGGCCGCCTCCGGCCACCTCGACGCGTTCGTCGACCCGCTCACCGAGTGTCAGTCCTGCCACAAGCGCTTCCGCGCCGATCACCTGGAGGAGGCGTTCGAGGCCAAGCACGGCCGGACGCCCACCGACCTCAGCGAGCTGAACTGCCCGAACTGTGGCAACAAGGGCACGTTCAGCGCGCCGCGCATGTTCAACGGCCTGATGAAGACCTACCTCGGCCCGGTCGAGTCCGAGGAGGGCCTGCACTACCTCCGCCCGGAGACCGCGCAGGGCATCTTCGTGAACTTCGCGAACGTGGCGACCGCCGCGCGCAAGAAGCCGCCGTTCGGCATCGCGCAGGTCGGCAAGTCGTTCCGCAACGAGATCACGCCCGGTAACTTCATCTTCCGGACCCGCGAGTTCGAGCAGATGGAGATGGAGTTCTTCTGCCAGCCGGGCGAGGACGAGCAGTGGCACGAGTACTGGCTCAACGAGCGCTGGAACTGGTACCTCGACCTCGGCCTCTCGGAGTCGAACCTGCGCCGGTTCGAGCACCCGAAGGAGAAGCTCTCCCACTACTCGAAGCGCACGGTCGACATCGAGTACCGCTTCCAGTTCGGCGGCACCGAGTTCTCCGAGCTGGAGGGCGTGGCGAACCGGACCGACTTCGACCTGACCACGCACAGCAAGCACTCCGGTGTGGACCTCTCCTACTTCGACCAGGAGAAGAAGGAGCGCTGGACGCCGTACGTGATCGAGCCCGCCGCCGGCCTCACCCGGGCCGTGCTGGCGTTCCTGCTCGAGGCGTACGACGAGGACCAGGCGCCGAACACCAAGGGCGGCATGGACACCCGTACCGTCATGCGCTTCGACCCGCGCCTCGCGCCGGTCAAGGTCGCGGTGCTGCCGCTGTCCCGCAACCCGGAGCTGTCGCCGAAGGCCAAGGAGCTGTCCGCTGCGCTGCGCAAGCGCTGGGTCGTCGAGTTCGACGACTCGCAGGCGATCGGCCGCCGCTACCGCCGGCAGGACGAGATCGGCACGCCGTTCTGCGTCACAGTCGACTTCGACACGCTTCAGGACAACGCGGTGACCGTCCGGAACCGGGACACCATGCAGCAGGAGCGGGTGTCGCTTGACCAGATCGAGACCTACCTGATCGAGCGCCTGCCCGGCTGCTGATCTTCGGGTACGGCCGGGCTGATCGTGAGGTCGGCCCGGCCGTTCGTTTCGACCCGGCGGCCGTTCCGGCACAGTTGCCCGCATCGGCATGTGCAAATCCGGCGCCTGCCACTACTTTCCGGGGCGTGCGTACACACATCGCCGTGCTGGCGGCGGCCACGCTCATCCTCACCGGCCTGGGCGCCACCGCCGCGTCCGCCGCGGTCGCCCCGGTCGAGGTCACCGCGAAGCTCGGCGGCGACCCGGTCACCGTCCGCACGTCCGAGCCGGGCCAGGATGCGGTCGTCACATTCCAGGGCGAGGCCGGCCGGCGCGCGCTCGTCGAGCTGACCGACATCCGGTTCGGCAGCATGTGGCTCTACCTGCGCGACACCACAGGCGCCACGCTTCGCGCGGTCTCCTGCGCCGACGGCCTCGAGTGCGTGCTCGACACCGCCGACCTGACCGTGAGCGGCAGGTACACGATCTATCTGGACGCGTCGCCGCTCTCCTTCGGACTTGCCACGGTCCGGGTGCATGACGTGCCGCCGGACCTGCGCGCCGCGTACACGATCGGCGACCCGGCCACCACGCTCACCACCGAGGCGCCGGGGCAGGACGCGTACCTGGTCTTCAAGGGCCGGGCCGGGCAGCGGGTCTTCACCCGGGTCAGCGCGGGCACGGTCGGCACGATGGCGGCGTACCTGCTGGACCCGAGGGGTGCCGCGCTCGGCGGTGGCGTCTGCGACGTGCCCTGTGACATCGACGTGGTCGCGCTGCCCGAGGACGGCGAGTACCGGCTGCTGCTCAGCCCGGGCGGCGTCCGGGCCGGCTCACTGACCGTGCAGGTCCTGGACGTGCCGGAGGACATCGCCGCGATCGCGAAGCTCGGCGAGCCGGCCGCTGTCACCACCACGGCCGCCGGCCAGAACGCGCGCGTGTTCTTCGAGGCGAACGCGGGTGACAAGGTCACGGTCGCGGTCTCGGAGAGCGGCTTCACCACCGGGCGGATCACGCTGTACGCGCCGAAGGGCGAGACGCTCGCGACCGGCGACTGCACCCGCAACTGCGCGCTGACCGGCGTGCCGCTGACCTCGTCCGGTACGCACACCGTGCTGCTCGACCCGTCCGGCGCGCAGACCGGCGCCGCGGTCGTCACCATCACGGTGAGCGCGCCCGACGTGATCACCGAGGTCATACCGGGCGGGCCCGCGGTCACCCTGAGGATCTCCGAGGCCGGGCAGAACGCGGCGGCGTTGTTCGACGGCCTCGCCGGCCGGCACATGTCCGCGGTGTTCAGCAAGGGCACGCTTACCGGCGCGACCGCGTCGCTGCGCGCGCCGGACGGCACGGTGCTCGCCTCCGCAGCCTGCCAGGTCTCCTGTTTCCTCGACGTGCCGGCGCTGCCCGCGGACGGGCGCTACACGATCTACGTCGACCCGGACGGCTCGCACACCGGGTCCATAGTGGTCCGCCTGTACGACGTACCAGCGGACGCGGCGGTGCGCGCGGTCCCGGGCGGCGAGTCGGTGCTGCTCACCACGGACGTCCCAGGGCAGAACGGCGTGGTGGAGTTCGCTCTCAAGCCGGGCGAGCGGACGTTCGTGCAGCTCGGGAGCGGCACGTACGGCAGCGCGACCGCCCAGCTGCGCGACCCGGCCGGCGCCGTCCTGGGCACGCAGCCGTGTGCGAGCGGCTGTGTGTTCGACAGCGGCGCGGCCACGGCCGGAGGCGTACACCGGATCGCCCTCGATCCGCAGGGTGCGGAGGTCGGGGCCATCAAGGTCACTGTCTACGCGGTCCCGGCCGACTCGCTGGTCCGCACCGCGCCCGGCGGGGGAGCGGTCACTGCCGCCACCGGCACGCCGGGCCAGTCCGCGCTGATCGCGTTCGAGGCGGTGGCCGGGCAGCGCGTCTCCGCCCGGCTCGGTGGCGGCACGTTCGGTGCCGCCCAGGCCGGACTGCGACGCCCGGACGGCAGCTGGCTGGTCACGCCGGTGACCTGCGCCGCGGCCTGTTTCCTCGACACGGTCACGGCGGACGGCGCCGGCACGTACACGCTCGTCGTCGACCCGTCCGGCGCGGCGACCGGCACGATCACGGCGGAGGTCTTCGACGTGACCGACGCGGCCTACGACGCGACGGCCGGCGGCGACCCGGCCGGGATCACGACGGTCACCCCGGGCCAGAACGCGGTGGTGTCGTTCCGTGGCGGCAAGGGCCTGCGCGTCTCGGTCCGGCTGACCGCCGGCACGTTCGGCGCGGCCGGCATCGCGCTGCGCGGGCCGGACGGGGCCACGCTGATCTCGGCCGGCTCCTGCGGCACGACCTGTTTCGCGGACGCGGTGCTGCTGCCCGCGGACGGCGTCTACAGCGTGCTCGTCAACCCGTCCGGGGCCGCGGCCGGCACGGCGACGCTGCAGATCCACCTGGTCCCGGCGGACGCGTCCGCGACCGTGAAGATCGGTGGCGACCCGGCGTCCGTGTCGATCAGGGTGCCCGGCCAGAACGCGTCGGTCACGTTCGACGGCGCGGCCGGGCAGGCCGTCACGCTCACCGTCGCGAACGCCGGGCTCGGCGCCGTCACCTACCAGCTGCGCGGCCCGGACGGCGCGCTGCTGACCAGCCGCTCCGGCACATCGGCCGCGACCGTGACGCTCGGGCCGGTCACGCTCACCGCCACCGGCACGCAGACGCTGAGCCTGAACCCGACCACCCACGCCCTCGGGTCCGCGACGGTGACCGCCACGTAGCCTGTGCGGCGTGACTTCAACGGCGACGGCGACGATCCGGGCGATGCTGAGCGGCGCGACCGGCTATGAGCAGGGCCTGGACCAGCTGACCGTGCTGCCGCCGGAGACTGTCGACCCGGCGTTGTCCACCGCGCTGCGCGAGTCCGGCGAGCGGCTGTTCAAGGCCGGGTGGCAGCCGGTCGAGCTGCACCGGCTGGTGACGCGCCGGGTCGGGCCGGAGGCGGCGCGCCTGGTCGCGGATGTGGCCGCCGCCATGCTTGACCGCACCCAGACCGCTGACCCCCGGTGGGCCGCGCAGGCCGCGGAGATCGGCGCGGAACGCTGGTGGTTCTCGGACGCTGAGTACCCGTCGGAGCTGGCCAGGCGGGTGCGCGCGGACCGGGTGACGGTGTTGGACCTGATCGTGTCCGCGCTCGCGCTGCTGCGTACCCTCCCGTCGATCGAGATCTTGATCCCGCCACCCGGCGCGGCACCATCAAAGACCATGAATGTCGAAAAATCGGACAACCGGGTGCTGGACCGGGTCCGTGCGCTGCTGGCCAAGGCCGAGTCCACCGACTTCCCGGCCGAGGCCGAGACCTACACGGCCAAGGCCCAGGAGATGATCACCCGTCACAGCCTGGACGAGGCACTCCTCACCGCGGACCGCGCCGAGGTCGTCCCGCTGACCCGGCGCATCCCGGTCGACGCGCCCTACGAAAGCGAGAAGGCCGCGCTGCTGCACGCGGTCGCCCGCGCCAACCGCTGCCACGCGGTCTGGACGCCCGACCTCGGCTTCGCCACAGTCTTCGGCTTCGACGCCGACATCGACGCGGTCGACCTGCTGCACGCGTCGCTGCTGGTCCAGGCGCAGCGCGCGATGTCCCGCACCGAACCGCGCGGCAAGGCCGGCAAGGCCAGGATGAAGGCGTTCCGCGCGTCGTTCCTTGTCGCGTTCGCCCACCGGATCGGCGAGCGCCTCGCCCAGGCGGCAAAGGCCGCGCTCCCGGCCGAGGACGGCAATCTGCTGCCGGTGCTCCGATCCCGCGACGTCCAGGTCCAGGAGACGATGAACCGCGTCTTCCCCCGCACCGAACGCGCCCGAGGCGCCCGCGTCGACAGTGACGAGGGCTGGCGCGAGGGCCGCGCGGCGGCGGACCAGGCGACGTTCTAAGTTCAAGATCTACTTCCTTTTCCCGCTCCCGCGGTGGTCCGGCCCGCATGCTCCCGCGGGCAAACCTCGCGCCGGGCTCCGCTGGCGCTCCGCACGTCGCTCGGAGCCGGTTCCGGCGGGCGTTCGCTCACATGGACGGCCGTGCGCGGGGTATGCGGGGACCATGAGCGACAAGACCGTCTCCGATGTCCTGGTCGAACGGCTTGAGGCCTGGGGGGTGAGCCGCGTCTTCGGGTACTCCGGGGACGGGATCGACCCGGTGCTCGGTGCGTTGCGGCGCGCGGGCCGGCCCGAGTTCGTGCAGGCCCGGCACGAGGAGACCGCCGCGTTCATGGCGTCCGGGCACGCCAAGTACACAGGCGAGGTGGGCGTCTGCCTCTCCACCCAGGGGCCGGGGGCGGTGCACCTGCTCAACGGGCTCTACGACGCGAAGCTTGACGGCAAGCCGGTGGTGGCGATCGTCGGGCAGCAGACCACGACCGTGCTCGGCAGCGCGTACCAGCAGGAAATCGATCTGGTTCGGCTCTTCGGCGACGTGTGCGCGCAGTTCGTCCAGGCGGCCTACACGCCGGAACAGGTGCCGATGCTCATCGACAAGGCGTTCCGGACCGCGCTCGCCACCCGCAGCCCCACCTGCGTGGTGTTGCCGCACGACGTGCAGTCCGCGCCCGCGCCGGACCCGCACGAGCAGTCGCACGGCGTGCTGGTGACCAGCCCCGGCCTGCGCCCGGCCCGCGTCCTCCCCTACCAGGAGGACATCGAGGCGGCGGCTGCGGTGCTGGCAGCGGGCGAGCGGGTGGCGATCCTTGTCGGCCAGGGTGCGGCAGGTGCCGCGCCGGAGGTGGCGGAGCTTGCCGAACGGCTCGGCGCCGGCGTGGCCGCGTCGCTTCTCGGCAAGCCGGTGCTTGACGAGTCGCTGCCCTACCACACAGGCGTGATGGGGCACCTCGGCACGACCGCGAGCGCGGAGCTGATGCGCGCCTGCGACACGCTGCTGCTGATCGGCACGAACGACCCGTGGACCGAGTTCTACCCGAAACCGGGCCAGGCGCGGGCCGTCCAGATCGACATCGACGGGCGGCGGCTGGGCGTGCGCTACCCGGTCGAGGTGCCGCTGCTCGGCGACGCGGCCGAGACGCTGCGCGCGCTGCTTGCCGCGCTGCCGGACCGGGCCGGGAAACCATTTCAGGACCAGGTGCATGCGTGGGTACGCCGCTGGCACGAGATCGCGGCCGTTCGGGCCGGCGCCCCGGCCGAGCCGGTCAACCCGCAGCGCGTGGTCCGCTCCCTCTCCGCGCGGCTGCCCGCGAACGCCCAGGTGTCGGTGGACGTCGGCTCGATCGTCTACTGGTACGCCCGCCACCTGCGCCTGCCGGTGGGCGTGCCCGCGCACCTGTCCAGCACGCTCGCCTCGATGGGCTCCGCGCTGCCGTACGGCCTCGCCGCCAAGCTCGCCCGCCCGGACCGCCCGCTTATCGCGCTGGCCGGCGACGGCGCGATGCAGATGAGCGGCCTGGCCGAGCTGATCACGGTCGCGGCCCGCTGGCGGGACTGGGCGGACCCGCGCTTCGTCGTCTGCGTGCTCAACAACCGGGACCTCGCGGAGGTGAGCTGGGAGCAGCGGGAAACCGAGGGCGAACCACGTTTCCCCGACTCGCAGAACCTGCCGGACGTCCCGTACGCGGCCTGGGCCGGACTGCTCGGCCTGCGCGGCATCCGGGTGGAGGACGCCGGCGCGCTTGACGCGGCCTGGGACGACGCGCTCTCCGCCGACCGCCCGGTGGTGATCGACGTGCTGACCGACGCGGCCGTTCCATTGCTGCCGCCGCTCCAGGACGACGAGACGATCGCGCCGATGTTCGCCGCGCTGGAGGCCGAGGGCGGCGATCTGGCTCGCCGCGCCGCCGACTATCTCCGCCGGGAGCGCGCCATGGAATCCGGGTCCTGAGCGCCGCGGTGCTTTCGCGCCTGAGTGCAACAGCTTTCGTTTCTGGGTGCTGCGGCGCGTTTGGCCGGTAACGCTCCGTTTCCGCCGGTCAGGGCGGGGGTATCGCGGTAGTGACCGCGCCGCCGTGCGGAGATCCCACCGCCGCAGCGCGGAACGTTCGCCGAGGAGCACGTCATGACCTGGATCGCCACCGCCCGCACGCGTGCCCGGCATGCGCTCGCCGGGCGGAACACCGCACCGCCGCCGTTCACACCGCCCTCACCGTTCGCACCGGTTCCCAAGGTCGCCGACGCCGTGGAGCCGCAGGTGGTGGTGATGCGGCCCGCGCCGACCACTGATGACCTGGTGCCGCGCGGGGTCCGGCTCGCCGCCTCCTGGGCCTGGCGGGTGATCCTGCTTGTCGCCGCCACGTACCTGCTGATCAAGGTGGTCGGCATCCTGCGCGTGGTGGTCATCCCGGTCGCTGTCGCGCTGTTGCTGGCCGCGCTCTTCGAGCCGGTCGCGGCCCGGATGCGCAGGCACGGCGTGAACCGCTCGGTGGCCGCCGCGCTTGTGCTGGTGGCCGCGCTGGTGCTGGTCTTCGGCGGCCTCGGGCTGATCGTCCAGACGTTCATCGCGCAGTACGACGACCTCGCCACCCAGGTCGGCAGCGGCATCGACGAGGTGCAGGCCTGGCTCACCGAGGGCCCGCTGCACCTGTCTCAGGGCCAGCTCAACGGCTACGTCGAAGCGATGCAGCAGCAGGTCGCAGGCAACCAGGGCGCGCTCACCACTGGTGCGCTGAGCACTGCCGGCACGGTCGGCGAAGTGGTCACCGGCTTCTTCCTGGTGCTGTTTACGCTCTTCTTCATGCTCCGCGACGGCGGCGCGATGTGGAACTTCCTCTGCCGCCTGCTGCCGCACAACGCCCGGCTGCCGATGGCCCGCGCCGGGCACTACTCCTGGCACACGCTGGTGTCCTACGTACGCGCCACAGTCTTCGTGGCGTTCGTCGACGCGGTCGGCATCGGGATCGGCCTGGTCGTGATGGGCATCCCGCTCGCGGTGCCGCTGATCGCGCTGGTGTTCCTGGGCGCGTTCATCCCGGTGATCGGCGCGACGGTGACCGGCGCGGTAGCGGTGCTGGTGGCGCTGGTCGCCCAGGGCCCGTTCGCCGCGCTTGTCGTGCTGGCCGTGGTGATCCTGGTCCAGCAGCTGGAGGGCCACGTGCTCCAGCCACTGATCATGGGCCGCGCGGTGTCGCTGCACCCACTGGCCGTGATCCTGGCGATCGCGGCCGGCATCGTGCTGGCCGGCGTGGTGGGCGGCCTGGTGTCGGTGCCGCTGCTCGCCGTGCTGAACACCGGGCTCCGCTACCTCTTTGCGCACCCGGACGGAGAGCCGACCCCGGACCGCGAGGCGCCCGGCACCGAACCCGCCGAGGTCGACCTGCCCGGCGGCCCGGACGCCGGCGACGCGGACACCACGAAGCCGATCCTCCAGGACGGCGCGGAGGCGGGGACTCACAAGGACCCGAAGGCGGTGGAGCCGGTCAGTGCGGCCACGCCACCCGGACAGCGCGACGCCACCTCGGACCCGGCCCGGTCACCCCTGCCCTGACGGCGACCAGTCCGGCCGGAAGCGCTGGTTGGTGACCGGCCGGGCTGCCGCTTTCGGCTAGAGGTTGCGGAGGGCGCGGTGGATGACGTCGGCGGTGCGTTCAGGGGTGGTGGCCTCGATGATGAGGCGGCTGGCGGCGGCCGCGTACTGGTCGACGTCCTCCTGGCGGTCCAGGTAGAGGCTGCCGGTGAGCTGTTCGAGGAAGACCAGGTCAGGGACCTCCTCGAGGGCGAAGCGCAGGATGCTGAACGCGCCACCGGCCGCGGCGTGGCCGCCCGCGCTGAACGGGACCACCTGGAGGCGCACCACGCGGGAGTCGGTAAGCGTGAGCAGCGACTCCAGTTGCGCGCGGTGGGTGGCGCGGCTGCCCATCGGGCGCAGCAGCACGGCCTCGTCGATCACGGCCCAGAGCCGGGGTGAGTCGGCGCGGGCGAGCATGGTCTGGCGGGCCATCCGCAGCTCGACGCGGCGGTCGAGTTCGCGTTTGGAGCCGCGGCCGTGACCGATCGAGATGACCGCGCGCGCGTAGTCCTCGGTCTGCAGCAGGCCGGGCACGAACTGGATCTCGTAGGTGCGGATCAGCTCCGCGGCCTGCTCCAGGTCGAGGTAGTTGAGGAACCAGGTGGGCAGCACGTCCGAGTAGGCCTGCCACCAGCCCGGACGGTTCGCCTCGCGGGCCAGGGCCAGCATCTCGTCCTGGTCCTCGACGCCGTAGAGCGTGAGCAGGTCGGTGACGTCGCGTTCCTTGAAGCCGACCCGGCCGAGCTCCATCCGGCTGATCTTCGACTCGGACGCGCGAATCGAGTATCCGGCGGCCTCCCGGGTCAGATCCGCGGCGATCCGGTGGCCGCGCAGGCGTGCGCCGAGCTGCATGCGGCTCACGGTCGGGCCGGCGTTTGCGGGCCCGCCGGTGACGGACGGTGAGCTGGTCATGGTTATGGCTTGCGCCCGACCGTGCCGTACCTGTCGATCTCGGGCACGTCCGTCCCGGGCTTCCCCCCCGTCACGGAGACGACGCCGGGTTCGACGAAGTCCAGGCCATCGGGCAGGTGGTTCCAGATCCTGGCCGTCCGGGGTACCGAGGTGTCCACGTGCACATCCCTGGGGAGTTCGGTGGTGGGGCCCGGCCAGCATAGTGCGTGGTCCCGTGCAGTCCACAAAAGACCATCAGCGGGTACGCCGTGCGACGCGTTCCAGCATGTCATCGACGGATCCGGCCGGATCGCTCACCGGGAACTGCACTGCGCGGACGGTCAGTTCCGGGTCGGTCAGCAGCGTCAGCCGCTTGAACCGGTCCACCCCGGCGGCCCGGAACGTGGGCAGCAGCAGCCCGGCCGCGAGCCGTGCGTCCTGATCGGACAGCAGCGGGTACGGCAGCCCGGCCCAGGCGGAGTAGGCGGCCAGCTGGTCCGGTCGCTGGGTGCTGACGCCACGTACGGTGACGCCCGCGCCGGCGAACGCCGGATGCCGGTCCGCGTAGGTGCGCGTCTCGAGCGTGCAGCCGGCCGCACCGGGGATCTCGCCCCAGCCGGGCGGGTAGGCGTGCGCGTCGGCCGGGGCGAACGCGCCCGGGAAGAGGAACAGCACGGTCCACTCGCCGGGCTCCGCGGGGCGTACCGGCGAATCGTTCTGGTCCTTGATCGTCAGGTCCGGCAACCGGCGGCCGACCAGGCTCTCCACCCGGCGCACCTCCGCGTCGCCGCCGGTCGCGGTGAGCGTGCCGTCGCCCATCACGTGCCGGGTGCCCCAGTCCTGCAGCGCGATCAGCGTGGGCAGCAGCGCCTCGCCCTTGCGGGTGAGCAGGTAGTCGTGGCGTGGTGGGTGCGCCGAGTACGCCCGCTTCTCAAGCACGCCGTGGTCGACGAGCGTGGCCAGCCGCTCGGTCAGCGCGCGGCGGCTCATGCCCAGCTCCCGCTGCAGCGCGTCGAACCGGGTGACGCCGCCGGCCACGTCCCTGACGAGCAGAAACGTCCACCAGTCGCCGAGCACGCCCATGGCCTGCGCGATCCCGCAGTCCGCGTCCGACAGTTCCTCCCGCTTCACGTCTCCACTATAGTGAGTTCCAATCTGGAACTCACTAGCGAAACGGGGATCGCCATGGGAGTTTTCGCCCGCTGGTACGCCGCGATGGCCACCAGCCAGGCCGGGACCGCTGTCGGCGCGGTGGCGCTGCCGCTCACCGCGCTTGTTACGCTCAACGCCACGCCGTTCGAGATGGGCCTGATCGCCGCCGCGCAGTACGTCGCCTGGATCGTGATCGGCCTCCCCGCAGGTGTGCTGGTCCGGCGCCTGCCGCTGCGCAGCGCCCAGATCGGCGCGGACCTGGCCCGGTTCGCCGCGGTGCTCTCCGTTCCTCTCGCCTGGTGGGCCGGGGTGCTCTCGGTCGGCCAGCTGATCGCGGTCGCGCTTGTCACGAGCTTCGCCAACGTGATCTTCGACGTGGCTAACTCCACGTTCCTGACCTCGATCGTCCCGCCGGAGCAGCTGCAGTCCCGCAACAGCCTCACCTCCGGCACGCACGCGGCCACGCTGCTCGGCGGCCCGTCCATCGGCGGCGTGATCGTCGCGGTGCTCGGCGCGGTGCCCACGCTGCTGATCGACGCGGTCAGCTACCTGGCGTCGGCGGCGCTGCTGCGCACGCTGCCGTACCGTCCCGCGGACGCCGGGACCGGCCGCGTCGAGGTCGTCGCGCAGATCCGGGAGGGCTGGCGGTACGTGACCGGCCACCCGATCATCGGCCCCTGCATGTGGACCGCGACCGCGGCCAACACCGTCTGCGGCGCCCAGCACGCGCTCTTCGCGCTCTACCTGGTCCGTGAGCTGCACGCGCCGCCCGGCCTGGTCGGCGTGCTGCTGGCCGCGGACGGCGTCGGCACGCTTATCGGCGCCGCGCTCACCACCCGGCTCGCCACCGCGATCGGCACCGCCCGTGCGCTTGTCCTTGCCGGTTTCGTGGCGGTCGCCGGCGCGATCGTGATCCCGTTCGGCAGCGGCCTCCGGGGGTACGCCGCGTTCGCGCTCGGCAACGCCGTCTTCGCCGCCGGGGTGGTCGTGCTCAGCGTGATCACCCGCACCTACCGCCAGATCACCAGCCCGCCGGAACTGCTCTCCCGGGTGATGGCCACGGTCCGCTTCGTCTCCTGGGGCGCGATCCCGCTCGGCGGCCTGCTCGCCGGCGCGCTGGCCGGTGCGATCGGCGCCCGCGCCACGCTGTTCCTCTTCGTGGCCGCCGCGGTCTGCATGCCGCTCTCCCTGGTCCGCTCCCCGGTCTGGCACCTCCGCGACCTGGCCGACTTCCGCTCCGACCCGGTCCCGGCGGCGTGAGGCCGGTGGCCGCCGTGCCGACGGGGGACGGCGGCCACCGCGCTCCGGCCGAGCCGGAGCGGAGGATGCTCAGCGCGTCAGGGCCGGACCAGGTAACCCTGCTCGGTGGCGATCGTCCGGTCGTACCTGCCGTGCGGGCTGATCAGCAGGTAGCGCTCGCGGGAGGTGCCGCGGGCCTGTCGCTCCGGGCGGGGCACGGTGGTGAGGAACGAGGCCTCACCCGTGTACGTGTCGGTGAGCCGTGCCGGGCCGCCGGGCGCACCGGTGATCACGGCCGCGTCGGTGAGCGTGATCGAGGTGGTCCGGCGTCCGTCCGGGGCGTCGCTTGTCGCGCCGTCCATCACGTACCGCCGAGAGGTGTTGATCGTGGTGGGTTTCCCGTGGCCGGCCCGGGTGGTGATGCTGTCCGTGTCCGTCCAGGCCGCGTCGAGCGCGTCGGACGTCTCGCCCTCGGCCCAGGTGTGGGTGGAGTCGTTGGTGACCGCGCGGCTGACGGTGGTGCTGACGCGGCCGTGTGACGTGTCGACGTATCCGCTCGTGGTGAGGCTGTGCCGGCCGGTCGTGGTGACGGTGCGGCCGTCCAGGACCGAGGTGTTCGTCAGCGCGCCCTCCGCGGCCGTGACGAGCGCGCCGGTGACCTGCCGCCGGTGTGGGTCCTGCCAGGCCAAAACCGCTGTGGGTACGTCCCAGCCGGACTGGCCCGGCGGCACGCCGAGCACCGACACCTCGACGCGGTGCGCCCGGCCGTCGGTGAGCGTGCCGGCGAACGGTGTCACGTCGTAGCGGATCGGCTGGATGTCGAACGCGCGCGGCGCGGGAATCGTGTACCACAGGAACGGGTTCGACCAGCCGCCCGTGTAGACGTGCGGGTACGGCGCGGCGACGCCCGCGAGCACGCCGTCGATCCGGACCTGGACCTCCCGGTACGGGCCCGCGTCCGCCGCGCAGGAGTAGCCGGCCGCGGGCGGCGTCGACAGGTACCAGTACTCCTCGCAGCCGCCGCCGGAACCCGTCGCGTAGACCTCGGCCACCAGCCGCTCCGTGTTGCGCGGCACGGTCAGGTCACCGACCAGGCTGGTCCCCTCGCTGTGCTGGTCCGCCAGGCCGATCACCAGGTCCGCGTCCCCGGCCGGCGCGCGCCCGGGGTAGAACGTCAGGTCCACCGTCACGTCCAGGATGCCTGTGTACGTGTCGTCGACCACGTTGCCGATCAGCATCTCGACCGGCTGGGCCGCCCGCAGCAGCGGTGCGTAACCGGTCACGTCCTTGTCCACGGTCCATGCGATGCCGTCCACGCTCGGCTCCGGCGTGGACGTCTTGAAGATGGTGATGCCGCCGACGCGCAGGTAGCCGAGCCGGTCGTACTGGCGCCCGGCGACCGCGCCGCGCAGCGTCAGCACCACCTTCTGCCACGGTCCGCGACAGGCCGCCGGCGGCGTGAACGTGCCGGTGAACGGCGTGAAGTCACGGAACTCCGCATCCACGATCCGGGTAGTGCAGGACCGGCCGGACGGACGCTCGACCGGCGGGGACGCGGTGACCGGATCATCCCAGTCCGACCCGAAGACCGGTGGTGGGGCCGCCGCGTGGGCGACCCCCGGGGTCAGGAGGATCGCGGCGGCCAGGATCGCTGACAACGCTTGGAATCGACGCACGTGGCTATCCGATCCGAGAAGATCGTCCCCTGTCAACGGGGGTGCCCGTTACAACCTTGTTTTGGGTCCGGCCACGGCGCTGTGGGATTCTCGACGGGTGACGCTTACGCTGGGCCGCTACCCCGTCGACCCGCCCGTCGTGCTCGCGCCGATGGCCGGGATCACGAACGTGGCCTTCCGCCGTCTCTGCCGTGAGCAGGGCGCCGGCATCTACGTGTGCGAGATGATCACGACGATCGCGCTTGCACACCGGAACCCGAAGACCGAGCGGATGATCGAGTTCGGCCCGGAGGAGAACCCGCGGAGCATGCAGCTCTACGGCGTCGACCCGGTGATCACCGCGCGCGCGGTCCGGCGGATCGTCGACGAGAACCTCGCGGACCACATCGACCTGAACTTCGGCTGCAGCGTCCGCAAGATCACCAGCAAGGGCGGCGGCGCGGCGATCCCGGTCAAGCGCCGTCTCTTCGGCGCGATCGTGAAGGCCGCGGTGGACGCCGCCGACGGGCTTCCGGTCACCATCAAGATGCGCAAGGGCATCGACGACGACACCCTGACCTACCTCGAAGCCGGGCAGGTCGCGCAGGACGCCGGCGTCAAGTGGGTGGCGCTGCACGCGCGTACCGCCGCCCAGCGCTACTCCGGCACCGCGGACTGGGAGGCGATCGCCCGCCTCAAGGAGAGCCTCGACGTGCCGGTGCTCGGCAACGGCGACATCTGGGAGGCCGACGACGCGCTCCGGATGGTCCGCGAGACCGGCTGCGACGGCGTCGTGGTCGGCCGCGGCTGCCTCGGCCGCCCATGGCTCTTCGCCGACCTGGCCGCCGCGTTCGCCGGCCGCCCCGAGCGCCTGATGCCCACGCTCGGCGAGGTCGCCCAGGTCATGCGCCGCCACGCCGAACTGCTCTCCGACTGGTACGGCACCGAGCGCGACGGCGTCACCGACTTCCGCAAGCACGTCGCCTGGTACCTCAAGGGCTTCCCGGTCGGCACCGAGATCCGCCGCGCGCTCGCCATGTCGTCCTCCCTGATGGAGATGGACGACCTGCTCGGCAAGCTCGACCCCACGGCCCCGTTCCCGGTCGAGGCGCTCGGCCAGCCCCGCGGCCGCACCAACTCCCCGGGCCACGTCTTCCTCCCCCCGGGCTGGCTCAACGACCGCGAGGACGACGCCGTCCCCGAGGGCGCCGAACTCGACAACTCCGGCGGCTGACCTGGTGCTGCGGTGTGGCGTCTTGGCGCACCACCTGTCCTCCCTTCGTGGTGCTCTTTAGGAGACCGATCCGGTGTACCGTTGAGGTCATGACGCGCATCACCGTGGACGTGAATGAAGAATGGCTTGACGCCGCCAAGGAGGCGTTGGGCACCGATACGAAGGTCGCCACCATCAACGAGGCGTTGCGCACCTTCGCGGTTCGCCGTCAGGCGGCCGAGGCCATCGCGGTGTTCCGTAACGCGGAGATGGATTTCTCCGGTTCGGAGGAGTCCTGGGGATACGGGGGCGGGCGCGATCTGAGTCGGCTGGCAGAGGATGCGCGCGGTGAGCGCGCTGCCTGATGGCCGCGCCGATCTATCTCGCGGACACGTCGGTTTATGTGTTGCAGGCCAGACACCCGGCGGTCCAACGAACGTTCGATTCACACCTGATGGCAGGGCGGCTCGCGGTATGCGAAATGACGGCCATGGAGTACCTCAACAACGCGCCGAACCCTGCGATTTACGAGACTTTGTGGGGTGCGCTCCAGTCGCAGCGCTGGCTGAAGGTAACGGCGGAGGCGATGGCCAGAGCCCTGGAAATCCACCGCGCGATGGCGGCCGGCAGCCAGCATCGGCACTTCCGGCTCCCTGACCTGATCATCGCCGCCACCGCCGAGGTGCACGGCGCGACGGTCCTGCACTACGACGTCGACTACGACCGCATCGCGGCGATCACGGGCCAGCCCACCGAATGGGTCGCCCCGAGGGGCTCGATCTAGCGGATCTCGGTCGTCAGGCCTGGCTGTTGAGGTAGCCGATGATGAAGGCGGTCCACCAGGCCAGCTGGGAGAGAGCGGTGGCCAGGCCGGCACGGAGCAGCAGCGACGTCGGCGGGCGCTGGCCGGCGTATCGGGCCAGCCGGGTGGCGAGCGAACCTGCGTAGATGCCGTTTCGGCAAGCCCGACCCCACGGCCCCGTTCCCGGTCGAGGCGCTCGGCCAGCCCCGCGGCCGCACCAACTCCCCGGGCTGGCTCAACGACCGCGAGGACGACGCCGTCCCCGAGGGCGCCGAACTCGACAACTCCGGCGGCTGACCTCAGCGGTTGTCGGGATGCGTGACCGCCACCACCTCAAGGAGGCGATCAAGGCCGGCGAAGCCCGCGGGATTCGTCGTGTAGAGCGGTAGGCGGTTCGCCGCGGCGATCGAAGCGATCATCAGATCGGCGGTGCGGCCGCGGGGCTTCCGGCCCACCGCTATCACCGCGGCGACCATCTGCCCGAACGTGCGCGCGGCCCGGATGTCGAACGGAAGCGACTCGAATGCCGCTTCGGTGTCCTGGAGGCGCCGGATGCGGAGCGCACGCTCGATGGGATCGTCAGTCTGATGGGGGCCCGCCGAGAGCTCCGCGAGCGTGATGGTGCTGACCGCGATTTCGTCGGGTAGATCGCGTTCATCGAGAGCGTCGAACAGGATGACGATGTTCGTGTCGACCAGTCCGAGGTCGTGTCTACCGTTCACGATCGAAGAAGTCCTGGTCGACGGTGGCCTCCTGATCGCGGCGGAAGCGCTCGAGATCCATGGGCGGGGTGGACGCGAAGATCGCCTTGACCTCTTCACGGGGGACGAAGGTCCGGCGACGGAGGGGAATGAGCCGGGCGATCGGCGTCCCGTTACGGGTAATCGTGTACGACTCGCCCTGCTCGACCCCGCGCATGATCGCGCCGGAGTCGTTCCGCAGTTCGCGCTGCGTAATCTCTCGCGGAATGGGATCAGACATAAGCTGATGGTAAACCGTGGTGCTACGACGTGCTACGCCGATCAGTTTTGGCTGTTGAGGTAGCCGATGATGAAGGCGGTCCACCAGGCCAGCTGGGAGAGAGCGGTGGCCAGGCCGGCACGGAGCAGCAGCGACGTCGGCGGGCGCTGGCCGGCGTATCGGGCCAGCCGGGTGGCGAGCGAACCGGCGTAGATGCCGTTGAGGCCGACCACAAGCACGGCGAGCAGTTTGACGGTCGTCAGGTGCGTGCTTGCGGGGTTGAGCAGCGCACCGGAGCCGAGCAGGCCGATGAAGCCGATCCAGGTCGGGGTCATCGCGCTCTCGGCGGTACGCAGCACGTCGGTGAACGAACGGCGCCCGGCCAGGAACAGCAGACCGGACCAGTCGACGAAGAGCACCGCGCCGAAGCCGATCAGCAGCGAGATCAGGTGGGCGAGGAGCGCGACGGCCCGGATCTCGGGCGGCGGGGCCACGCGCGGCGCGACCACCACCACGGCCAGCCAGATCAGCGAGACCAGGGCGGCCCGGGTGGTGTGCGAGAAATGCCGGCGGTGGCGCCCGGGGAGCGCGATCAGCGGCTGACCGGCCATGCGTCGTCTCCTTCTGCGCGGTGCGGGCCGATTGTGACCCACCAGGAGACGCGGGGGTACGGCGGGGATAACAGGAATCCGGCCGGGCTCACGAATTTCCTGATCTACCACTACATTCGTTTGGCACGCGGTGGCACGGGGTCACACCGCGCCGGTCGAGAGGTGCTTGCCCGTTATGGTGGCTAGACGCGTGATCAGCGCGCTGATCTTCCTGGTCGCGGCGGTGGCGTTCGCCGGCCCGTTCGTGGTGCTCGACACGGCCGAGTCGACCTGGGGCCAGCGGCACACCACGATCAGCATCTCCGGCTTCAACCTGATCCTGGGGACGACGCCGAGCATTCGGACCGAGGGCGACGAGCGTAGCGGCGACTCGTCCATCCCGGGCCTCGCGGAGGCGGCGGCGAACGCGCCGAACTCGCCGGCCGCGCTCACTGACGGCAGCGAGGCGCGCGTCACCGCGGTCGTCGCGCTGCTGCTCACGCTGGGGGCGACGGCGCTGGCCGCGTTCCGGACCGGGCGAGGACTGGGTGCGTTGTCGGCGCTGCTCGCGGTGTCGTCCGGCGTCGCACTTGTGTGGTCGACGGATGCGATCAAGGGTGCGGTCGAGGACTCGGACGCGAGCAAAATCTTCCCGGACGCGTCGATGGGCGGGGGCGCCGAGTGGGCGTTGGTGATGCTCGCCGCGGGCGCGTTCTTCGTATTCCTGGACGCAATGGTGACCGGCGCGCCGCAGAAGCCGTTCGTGCCGCTGAACATGTCTCAAGGGCAGCCGCCGGGGTACGGGCCGCCCGGTTACCCGCAGCCCGGTTATCCGCAGCAGGGTTTCGCGCAGCAGGGCTTCCCGCAACAGGGGTTCCCGCCGCAGGCATCCCCGCAACAGGGTTTCGCGCAGCAGGCGCCGTATCCGCAGCAGCAGGCGCCGCAGCAGCAGCCATATCCGCAGCAGCAGGCGTATCCGGTGTCCCCGCAGCCGCCGCATCCGCCGCAGTCGGCACCCCCGCAGCCGTATCCGGCACAGGGACATCCGACACCGCAGGGACCGTTCGTGCAGCAAGGGCCGCCCGCGCAGCAGAGCTACCAGCAGAGCTACCAGCAGGGCTTCCCGCAGCAGGGCTACCCGCCGCAGGCGCCCCCGTCCCAGGTCCCGCAGAGTGGTCCGCCGTTCCCGCAGAGTGGGCCGCCCTACCCGCCGCCACCGCCTCAGCCGCCCTACGGCGCGCCCTACGGATCCTGACCGAATAGACCGAACACAGACGGGCCCGGCGATGTGATGTCGCCGGGCTCTCGTCGTACCCGCTGACGGTTGTGAATTGTGGGAATTGATATCGGTGAGCAGTGTCGGGCGGGCGGATGGAAGCGCTTCCATGTCTCCATGGCAACGCCGCAGGTCGGGGCGGTGTGATGTGCGAATAGTCACCCTTCCCTCGCCCTCGGCGACGTTCTCGCTTAGATTTCGCCCACTGACCGGCATCGACCGGTACCCACGTTCAGCGCGGAACGGACGGGAGACCTTCATGAAGTACGTCTTCGCCTTCGAAGAGGGCAACAAGGATCTCAAGGACCTGCTCGGCGGCAAGGGTGCGAACCTCGCCGAGATGACGAATCTGGGGCTGCCGGTCCCGCCCGGGTTCACGATCACCACCGAGGCCTGCCGGGCCTACCTGCACGACAAGCGGCTGCCGGACGGGCTCACCGGGCAGATCGAGGCGCGGCTGACCGCGCTCGAAGAGCGGATCGGCCGGCGGCTGGGCGATGCCGCGGATCCGCTGCTCGTCTCCGTCCGGTCCGGTGCGAAGTTCTCCATGCCGGGCATGATGGAGACCGTCCTGAATGTCGGACTCAACGATGAGAGCGTGAACGGGCTTGCGGCGCAGGGTGGCGAGCGATTCGCCTGGGATTCCTACCGCCGGCTGATCGCGATGTTCGGCGCCACGGTCTGCGAGGTGCCGGCCGAGGACTTCAGCCACGCGCTGGACGAGGCGAAACGCCACAAGGGCACGCGCAACGACCTCGACCTGGACGCGGACGATCTCCGCGCGCTCGTCGGCACCTACAAGAAGATCTTCGCGAAGCACGTCGGCCGGGACTTCCCGCAGGAGCCGCGCGAGCAGCTGGACCTGGCGATCCGCGCGGTCTTCGACTCGTGGAACGCGGACCGGGCCGTGCTCTACCGGCGGCAGGAGCGCATCCCGGCCGACCTGGGCACCGCTGTCAACGTGGTCGCGATGGTCTTCGGCAACCTCGGCCCGGACTCCGGCACCGGCGTGGCGTTCACCCGTGATCCCGGCACCGGCGCGCCGGGCGTTTACGGCGACTACCTGGCGAACGCGCAGGGTGAGGACGTGGTGGCCGGCATCCGCAACACCGTGCCGCTGCAGGAGCTGGAGCGGCTGGACAAGACCTCCTACGACGAGCTGCTGCGGATCATGACGTTGCTTGAGGAGCACTACCGCGACCTGTGCGACATCGAGTTCACAATCGAGCGCGGGAAACTCTGGATGCTGCAGACCCGGGTCGGCAAGCGCACCGCCGCGGCCGCTTTCACGATCGCGGCGCAGCTCGTGGACGAGGGCGTGATCGACCTGGACGAGGCGATCCGCCGGGTCACCGGCGCGCAGCTCGGCCAGCTGATGTTCCCCAGGTTCGACCTGTCCGGCGCGCCCGAGGTGCTGACCAGCGCGGTCGGCGCGTCGCCGGGCGCGGCGGTCGGCAGGGCGGTGTTCACCGCGGAACACGCCATCGAGCTGGCCGGGCAGGGCGAGGCGGTGATCCTGGTCCGCCGCGAGACGAATCCGGACGACCTGGGCGGCATGATCGCGGCGCAGGGCATCCTCACGTCGCGCGGCGGCAAGACAAGTCACGCGGCAGTTGTGGCGCGCGGGATGGGCAAGACCTGCGTCTGCGGCGCGGACGACCTGGAGGTGGGCCGGAACGAGTTCACAGTGCACGGCACCCGGGTCGCGGAGGGCGACCTGCTCTCCATCGACGGTACGACCGGGCGCGTCTACCTGGGCGAGGTCCCGGTCGAGCCGTCGTCAGTGGTGCGGTACTTCGAGGGCGACGCCGATCTGCAGGATCCGCTTGTCGCGGCCGTGGACCGGCTGATGCGGCACGCCGACACCCGGCGGCGGCTGCGGATCAGGTCCAATGCGGACACCGGCGAGGACGCGGCCCGCGCCCGGCGCTTCGGCGCGGAGGGCATCGGCCTGTGCCGGACCGAGCACATGTTCCTCGGTGACCGCCGCGAGCTTGTGGAGACGCTGATCCTGGCGGACCGGCAGCCGGAACGGTCGGCCGCGCTCGACGCGCTGCTCCCGTTGCAGCGCGCGGACTTCGTCGAGCTGTTCCACGAGATGGACGGGCTGCCGGTCACGGTCCGGCTGATCGACCCGCCGCTGCACGAGTTCCTGCCGTCGCTTACCGACCTCGCGGTACGGGTCGCGGTGGCGGGGGAGCGTGGCGAGGATGCCCGGCACGACGAGCGGCTGCTCACGGCCGTGTCCCGCATGCACGAGCAGAACCCGATGCTCGGCCTGCGCGGCGTCCGTCTCGGCCTGGTCATCCCGGGTCTGTTCGCGATGCAGGTGCGGGCGATCGCGGAGGCCGCGGTCGAGGTCGCACGCGCGGGCGGCACCGCGCGGCCGGAGATCATGGTCCCGCTTGTCGGCGCGGTGCAGGAGCTGGAGACCGTGCGCGCGGAGGCCGAGAAGATCCTGGCCGAGGTAATCGGCGACAGCGGCGTCGAGGTGCTGATCGGCACGATGATCGAGGTGCCGCGCGCCGCGCTCACCGCCGGGCAGATCGCGGAGGCGGCCGAGTTCTTCTCGTTCGGCACCAACGATCTCACCCAGATGGGCTGGGGCTTCTCCCGCGACGACGTGGAGGGCGCGTTCTTCTGGCGCTACCTGGAGCTGGGCATCTTCGGCATCTCCCCGTTCGAGTCGCTGGACCGGGACGGCGTGGGCCGGCTGGTCCGGATCGCGTCCGAGGAGGGGCGTGCGGCCCGGCCCGGCCTGAAGCTCGGCGTCTGCGGCGAGCACGGCGGCGACCCGGATTCCGTGCACTTCTTCCACGAGGTGGGTCTGGATTACGTGTCCTGCTCGCCGTTCCGGGTGCCGATCGCGCGGCTTGAGGCAGGGCGCGCCGCGGTGTGAACGACTGCGGGCCCGCTTCTGATGAGGCGGGCCCGCGAACCGTCACATGTCGAGGTCTTCCTCGATCTTCTTCAGCTGGTGGCGCGCCATGGCCAGGTTGGCCCGGTTCTTCAGCAGCGCCAGGTAGAGGAAGAGCCCCTTGCCGGAGCGTCCGGTCAGCGGCCGGATCAGGTGGTACTGGCTGCCGAGCGTGATCAGGATGTCCTCGATGCCGTCCTTCAGGTTCAGCATCTCCATGGTGCGCAGCTTGGCGCGGACCACGTCCGTGTTCCCGGCGGCTGCCACCGTCAGGTCCAGTTCCTTGGTGCCGCCGGCGACGCCGAGCGCCATGCCGCTGGTGTAGTCCACCAGCGCCACGCCGATCGCGCCGTCGATGTTCATCGCTTCCTTGAGCGCGAGGTCCATGTCGGGCATGTGCCTTTCCTCCGTGTGTAATGAAAGGGGCTGGGACGTCCTGTCAGCCGGCGCGCTGACCGGGAACGCTCGACTGCAGTGCGGCCATCGGAGTCCGCTTGGCAAGCGGCATCTGACCTTCGACCGGGATCACCCGGGCCTCCTGCATCGGTGCGAGTGGTCGCACCTCCACCGGGTCGAGCAGCTCACCGAGGCGGCGTGCGGTGCGCCTCGCCTCGTGGTGGATGCGTGCCACGTTCGCGCTCGGCCTGGCGAGCACGGCGAGCAGCGTGCGGAGCCCGGCCGCGTAGATGGCCACGTACCCGCCGGCCGACTCGATGATGGTCTCGCGCAGTTCTCCGTGGCCCACCGTGTGGGCGAAGCGCTGGGTCAGGCCGAGGTTCGCCGCGGACAGGGCAGCGATCGTCTCCGGCTGCAGGCCCGGGGCGTCGTACGCGAGCAGCATCCCGTCGACGCCGGCGATCACGGTGGCCGACAGGTCGGGCAGCCGGCTGCGAAGCCTGGCCAGCTCGGCCAGCACCGCCCGGTCGGTTTCCACGGCAGTTCTCCTTCGCGAGGGCAGGGGTGAGGCGGGGGTGCGGGGTGGGGGTGTGGCGTGCCGGCGGTGCCGCCGGGGGCGCGCGGACCGGCGGCGACGCGCTCACCGCAGGGCCTTCAGCGCGCTGCGGATGCGGGTGAGCAGCGCCTCGTCCGGCGCGTCGGCGTCCGGCGCGGACCCGGCCTCGCCGGAGCCGGCCGGCATCTGCTCGCCGGGGATGCGGCGCGGCATGGTCTCGGTCAGGATCGCGGCGCCGGCGCGGTTTCCCGCCCGCCGCCGGCCGCCGGTGGCCTTGCGCCCGGGCCGGGCCGGTTCCGGCTCCTCGTTCTTCGCCGCGGGGATCACCATGGTGTCGTCCGGACCCGCGGCCCCGACCGGAAGCGCAGTGGCCCCGACCGGAAGTGCAGTGGCCTTGACCGGCGGCTCGGCCGACCTGATCGGCGGTTCCACCGGCGTGGCCTGTGGGCCGGGCGTGGCCGGGGCGTCCACGGCCGCCTTGGTCGTGCCGCGGCCCGGCGTGGTGACCCGCGCCGGCACGGCGGCTCTGAGCGCGCTGCCACCCGCCCGGCCGCCGTCCGTGCCGCCGCCCGGCGCCTCCGTGTCGCCGGACTCCCCGATCCTCTCCTCCGGCGCCACCACGATCAGCCCGGCCGCCGCCAACGCCCGCACCTGCTGCAACGTGACGAACCCGGCGCGGCCGAGGATCCGGGCCAGCGCCGCCGGGGTGCGCTCACCGTCCGCGGCGAGCAGCAGTTCGTACTGCAGCGCACTCAGCACGACGCGCTCGACGGGCGGCCGGGGTGCCGGCCGAACCGCCGCCGTGTCCAGTGTGGACGAGTCGAAGACCTCGTCGAGGAGTCGTCGCCGCCGGGTCGTCTCCTTGGACAGCACATCAGCGTCCACCCGGCAGACCGGGCCGATCCAGTGCTGTTCACCTGCTGCGAAGCGGACGGGCACGGCCGCCGGTTGCAGTACGAAGTACGCCGCGTCATAGATCACCCCAAGGACACAGAGCTCAAGCTCGCCTTCCGTAAGGTGCCCCTGTTCGATGAGCAGACGACCGACACGGTGTGCGTCTTTTCCGGCGGACACCGCGGAATCCCACGTCGGTGCCGACAACCGGCCCGAGGTGGTGAGCAGTTCGCCGACGCCCGGTGCTGCCGCCGACTCCACGTAGGAGACTTGACCTTCGGTCAGATAGATGACGCCGCCGGGATCGCCGTCGACGTGAAGCGCGCCGGTTTCGCCGGCGGTGACGAGCTGACTCAGCGCCCGACGGGGGAGGGTTGCCTTCGCGGCACGGGCGGCCTTCACGTTGAACTCCTCACCGATCTCTCGGTCTCGTGCGTCGTCACGCCCGGCACTCAGGCCGTGACCAGGCCTTCGGCGAGCATCTGCAGGCGCCGGCGCCCCACCGCGAGGTTGCCGCGGTCCCGGTCCAGCCACAGGTAGAGGGCGAGCCGGCTGTCGAACCCGGTCGGCAGCAACCTGATCAGGTGATATCCGCCGGCGGTGGTGATGATGAGGTCCTCCACGCCGTCGCCCGGCCGGGTGGACGCGAACGGCGAACGGCTGACCGCGGCGTGCACGATGTCGGCGGTACCGGTGGCGGTGCCGTCCGCGTCGTCGCCGGGCGCCGCGCCTGCCGACCCCAGTGCGAAACCTGTGGTGTAGTCGACCAGGCTCGCGCCGATCGCGCCGGGAATTGTCATCGCCTGCCGGAGGCAGTCGTCGATGCCGGACACACGCTCTCCTCCACCCGGAGCGGTTGCTTCGCCTCCGCACCGGCCAGCGGGCGGCGAACAGACTCCGGGCAATGGTGTGGGACCGGCGGTGGCCGGCCAGTGACGTTGTGCATCCGGCACGCTACTACCGGACGTGGAAATTCTCCATCCCACGACGGTGGGCGACGGGTGACACCCCCGGCCACCCACCCCTTCGTGGAGTGACAGCGAACATCGACGTTTGGTGATTCATGGCGCGCAGCGGAAACACGAGATGCCCGGAACGCCTTCCGGGCGTAACGTGTTCGTCACCTTGCCGCCAACGGCCGGACGATGAGGAGCACCATGGGCAGCGACTGGGAGAACGTGGTCGTCGACGCCGAGGACCCCGGCCGGCTGGCCCGGTGGTGGGCCGAGGCGCTGCACTACCAGATCACGTTCGAGCGTCCCGGCGAAGTCGAGATCCGCCGCAAGGCCGACGAACTGCCCGGCCTCATCTTCATCGCGGTCCCCGACCTCAAGACCGTCAAGAACCGCCTGCACATCGACCTGCGCCCGGACGATCAGGAAGCCGAGGTCGAGCGCCTGGTCGACATGGGCGCCCGCCACGTCGACGTGGGCCAGGGCACAGTTGACGGCTGGGTGGTGCTGGCCGACCCGGAGGGCAACGAGTTCTGCGTGCTGGCACCGCGCCCCTGACACACCGCCGGCCCCTGAATTCCGCCCGGCGCCGATATTCCGTTGCGGCCGGTGAGACCATCGAGCGGTTGATCACTAGTTCCGCCGACCCGGAGGTCTCCCTGACCCTCACCCGCGACCAGCTCGCCGCCCTGCCCCACGCCGACCGGATGCGCGTCCTCGCCGACGACGGGCGGCGGCTGTCCGAATTGGACTATCGCACCCTCCGTGCCGCCCTCGACGCCGGTGACCCGGCCGAGCGGCGCTGGGGCCTGCACCTTGCGGTGATCCGCCGGGACCTGGACGCGGTCCGCGCCGCGCTTGCCGACCCTGACCTGCGGCCGCATGCGATCACGGCGGCCGCGCGCCTACCCGTACCCGATGCGGATCTGCTGTCTGTTCTTGACGACTCCGCGCCGCGGGACCGGGCCGCGCTTTATCGCACGTTGCGCTGGTCACGCCGCCGCCGGCTGGCCGATTCCCAGATCGAGAAGATCATGCGGCGGTACGGCGAGAGCGACGTGGCCCGGCTGCTCCCGGCCTGCTCCCCGGCCGCGATCGGCGAGTGGCTGCCCCGGCTTGCTCCACGCCCCGGCCTGCTGTCCGCGCTGGCCCGCGTCGCGCCGGAACAGGTGCTTGACCTGCTCGTCGCGACGCCCGGCGGCAGGAGCGGCGGCCGGGCCGGCGACGTCATCGACGTGATCTCGGAACGCGCTCCCCAGGCGCTCGCGGACGCGCTAGCCCGCGACCCCGAACTGTGGGACCTGGTCAGCGAGGACGCGATGGGCCGCCTGATGGCCCGCCCCGGCCGGGTGATCCGGCTGATCCGGGCCGCGGAGGCACCGCACCCCCGCGACGTCGGGCGGCTGTCGCGCCGTGCGCGCCGGGGCGTAGCGGCGCTCCCGGACGCGGACGTGGTCGCGCTGATCGCCGCGGAGTGGCGGTACAGGCCCGCGTCCATGCACGCGACGCTGCTCGGCGCGCTGCCGCCCGGACGCCGCCGGCCCGTGCTCGAGGCCGCGCTCCCCGACGACCGGCTGACCGCCGAGGAACTGGGCACGCTCCCGCCGGGAGACCTCGACCAGGTGCTCGACCGCCTGGAGGCGACGGACCGGGCCTGGAGCGACGACACCCGCGGGGACACCGTCGACCGGGTGGCGCTGCGCTCGTGGAACCGCGCGCTGCCCAGGCTGCGGGCCGCGGTCGCGGACCATCGGGTCTCCCTCCGCCAGGCCGGCTGGCGGAACCTGATCCCCTGCGCGCGGCGCGAGCCGGACCCGGCGGTCTTCGTGGCCGCGGTCGTGGAGGCGCGGCGCGCGTTGCAGGACGAGGACCGGGTACGCGCGACCGCGTTGACCGGCATCGTCACCGCGCCGGCCCGGCTGCTGGCCGCGGTGCCGGACGACCTGCTGCGGGACTCCACCCTGCTTGTGCTGGCCGCCCGGGACACCTCCACCGGCAGCCTCGACATGGTGATCCACTGGCTGGACCGGAGCATCGGCATCGCTGCCGCGTACGGACTGCCCGACCGGGTCACGACGCTGGTACCGCTGCTGGCCAGGGCTGTCGGCCGCCGCCGGGCCGGCACGACCAGATTCAGCCGCTGGGCCGGCACGTTCGACCTGGCGATCCGGGACCAGCCCCGAGTGCCCGTTTCCGTCGCGGCGGCGGCCTGGTCCGGCCTTCGCGACCGGGCGCTGCGCGGCGGGCCGGACGCGCTGCTGGAGGCCGCACGCCTGCTCGGGCCGGCCGGGGTGGCGGCGGTTCCAGAGTTGGACGACCTGCTGCGCGCGCTCGCGCTGGGTGAGCCCGGCGCGGCGGGGCCCACGGAACAGGCGGCGGGGCGAGACGTGAAGGTAGGCGCCGGATCGGAGTCGATCGCCGGCCCGGCGGCGGTGCCCGGTCAGGCGGTGCCCGGTCAGGCGGTGATTCTCGGCCGGGTGGACTCCGGTCCGTCGGCTCAGGCGGCGGAGCTGTGGGTACAGGCCGGGGACCCGGTCGCGCGGACGGTCGAGCTGGTCAAGGCGGCACCCGTGCTCGGTGCCGCGCCGGTGCTGTGGCGCGTGGTCACGGAACGCCGCGCCGACCTGCTGGAGACGGTGCTGGCCGGCGCGGTGGCGCTGCCGCCGGTCCGGCCGCTCGCGCCCGACACCTGGACGTCGTCGCAGGTCAGAGCGGTGGGGGAGTGGGCGGCCCCGCGCGCCGTCGACCCGGAGGCCGATCCGCGCGCCGCGGCGGCCGCGGTGCGGCTGGTGCGTGACCCGGCCGTGCTGACGCGGATCGCCGCCGAGGCCCCGGCGCCGATCGCCGGCGTGTCGCTTGTCGCGCTCGGTGGCGGCAGGCCGCGGCCGGAGACCGTCTCGTTCCTTGCGGACCGCGCTGCCGGAGCCGCGGGCCCGGTGACACGTGGTGCCGCGTCCGGGCTGCGGCGGATGGTGGACGTGCTGCCGGAGCGGACCGCGTTCGACCTGCTGGCACCGCTGGTGACCACGCCGGGCGGGGCGGTCGGCGCGGCCAAGGAGGCGGTACGCGCGCTGGCCGGGCTGCCGCTGCCCGAGGTGACAGAGCTGTTGCTGGCGACGCTCGCTGATGTGGACCGCCACCGGGACGTGCGGGCCGCCGCGGCCGGCGGGCTGAGCGGCCGGTTCGCGGACCCGCGCGTGCCGACCGTGCTTGCAGACGCGCTGCGCGGCCCGGAGGCACTGCGCGACGCGGTGATCGCCGGTCTGACGCCGACGTCGGTCCCGGCCTCCGCGCGCGTGGGACCGGCCGTGTTGTTCGGCGAGGCGGTGAGCGAGAAGCCCGGTGCGGAGCTGCTCTCCGCCTACGAGATCTGGGGGCCGCACGACCCCGAGGTGGTCTCCCGCCTCTCGGAGCTGCTGGTCACGGCCCTGCCGGACGACGTCGAATGGTCGGCGCTCAGGTTCGCCACAGACATCTCCGAGATTCCGGCCGGGCAGGCGGTCATCGGCCGGGTCGCCGCTGACCTGGCCCGGTTGTCCACGCGGCCGGCCGATGACCTCAGGGCCGCGCAGCAGTCGGATGACCTCAGGGCCGCGCGGCCGGCCGACGACTCAGATGCAGCGCGGGTGGCTGACGATGCAGCGGCAGCGCGGGCGGCTGACGATGGAGCGGCGGCACGGGCGGCTGACGATGCAGCGGCAGCACGAACCGCCGATGACGTAGCGGCCGCGCTGCCCGCAGACGGGCGTGAAGCCGTGCGGACCGACCGGCTCACGCCTGACGCCGCCTGGCGTCGGCTGGGCAGGCTTGTCGCCGGCCTGCGGTACCGGATGGCCGCGCCCGAGGCGCTGCGCCCGATGATCGAGGCCTGCCGGACGGCCGGGCGGCACACGGACGAGGTCGCCCTGCTCTCCCGGCTGGCGGCCCCGGGGCTGGCCGAGCCGGAGGCGGATCTGCGGCAGTGGGACGAGCTGGTGACGGCGCTCGACCGCCGCCCGGCCCGCTGGCGGGGGTCGGGCAGACGGTTGCCGATGCCGGACGAGGCTCCCGTGCGGACCTCGTCGATCACGCCGGTGCTGGACCGGCTCACCGCGGGCGACGACCCCGCGGCCGCGATGGTGGCGCTCACCGTGATCGAGTGGGCCGGTGAGCGGACCGGGTGGGACGCGCCCTGGCCGGACGAGCTGCGGAAGCTGGCCGCGCATCCTGATCCGGACGTGCGCGAGCGGGCGCGCGAGATCGAGATCCGTTGAACGCCTGCGGAAATCCCGGCGTCGGCCGGACCGGGGCGGGGTGAGCCGGTTTAGGCTCGGCTCATGATCGGCGAGGACGGCGACGCGGAGCGGTGGGCGTCCGAGCAGTCGAAGGACACCGGGTACGCCCGGACGCCGTACCAGCGGGACCGGGCCCGGGTGCTGCACTCGGCCGGGTTCCGGCGGCTGGCGACCAAGACGCAGGTGCACGTGGCCGGCTCGGACGACTTCCTCCGGACCCGGCTGACCCACTCGCTCGAGGTCGCGCAGATCGCCCGCGAGATGGGTGAGCGGCTCGGCTGCGACCCGGACGTGGTGGACGTGGCCGGCCTGGCCCACGACCTCGGCCACCCGCCGTTCGGGCACAACGGCGAGACCGCGCTGGACGCGGTCGCGGGCGGCTGTGGCGGCTTCGAGGGCAACGCGCAGACGCTGCGGGTGCTGACCAGGCTGGAGGCGAAGGTCGACGGCGCCGGGCTCAACCTGACCCGCGCCTCGCTTGATGCGACATGCAAATATCCGTGGCGGCGGGACGGCGTGCGCCGCAAGTTCGGCGTGTACGCCGACGACCTGCCGGTCTTCGAGTGGCTGCGCCGGGACGCGCCCGAGCCCGAGCGGCAGAGCCTGGAAGCGCAGGTCATGGACTGGGCGGACGACGTGGCGTACTCCGTGCATGACCTGGAGGACGGCATCCACGGCGGCTACATCGACCTGGAGCGGCTGACCGCGGACGCGGACGAGCGGGCCGCGCTCTGCGCCGACGTGTCAGGCGTCTACTCCACCGAGCCGGTGGACGTGCTCGGTGCGGAGCTGGCCGTGATGCTGGCCGGCCCGATGCTGGCCCCGGCGCTCGCCTACGACGGCAGCCACCGCGCGCAGATCGCGGTCAAGCGGATGACAAGCGTGCTCACCGGCCGGCTGGTCGCCGCGCCGGTCGAGGCCACTGTCGAGGCGTTCGGATCCAGATCCCTCCGCCGGTACGCCGCGGACCTGATCGTCCCGCGCGACGTGCGGATCCGGTGCGCACTGCTCAAGGGCATGGCGCTGCGGTACGTGATGCGGCGGGCCGGCGCGGAGGCACAGCAGGAACGGCAGCGCGACGTGCTCACCCGGCTGGTGCACGTGCTTGCGGTACGCGCGCCGGACGGCCTGGACCCGGTCTTCGCGCCGATCTGGCGGGCGGCGCCGGACGACGCGGCCCGGCTGCGCGTGGTGATCGACCAGGTGGCGTCGCTCACCGATCCGGCCGCGATCTCCTGGCACCGCGCGCTCACCTGAGCACGGCCGAGGGCTGGCCCCTCCGTGGCGCGCGGCTCCCGCCGTACCCTTGGATCGCCCTTGTGGTTGGGTATTCGCGGTGGCTTTCCGCGGGGGTGACTTTTCCGCGGGTGGGGTTCCGCGGTCGAGTGTTCGCGGGCGGCGACGAGCGGGAGGTGGCGGCGCGGATGGCCGGCAGGATTCGGGACGAGGACATCGCGCTTGTGCGTGAGCGGACGGCGATCGCCGACGTCATCTCGGAGACCGTGACCCTGAAGTCGGCCGGCGGCGGCAACCTGAAGGGGTTGTGCCCGTTCCACGACGAGAAGACGGCGTCGTTCACCGTCTCACCGGCGCGGAACGTGTATTTCTGTCACGGCTGCGGTCAGGGCGGCGACGCGATCAAGTTCCTGATCGACGCGGACCACCTGACGTTCGTCGAGTCGGTGGAGCGGCTGGCCGGGCGGGCCGGCATCCAGCTGCGCTACGAGGAGCCGGCCGCCGGCGGGCGACCGTCCGGGCCGCGGCAGCAGCCCGGCCAGCGGCAGCGGCTGGTGGCGGCGCACAACGACGCGGCCGACTTCTACCTGTCACAGCTGGTCACGCCGGGTGCCCGCGCGGCACGCGAGTTCCTGGCCCAGCGCGGGTTCGGGCGCGAGCACGCGGAGGCGTACGGCTGCGGGTTCGCGCCGGACGGGTGGGACGTGCTGACCCGGCACCTGCGGCAGAAGGGCTACACCGCGGAGGAGCTGGTCACCGCCGGTCTGTCCCGACCGGCGCGGTCCGGCTCGCTGATCGATAGGTTCCGGCGGCGGCTGCTCTGGCCGATCAAGGACATCAGCGGCGACGTGATCGGTTTCGGCGCGCGCAAGCTGTTCGACGACGATGACGGCCCGAAATATCTGAACACGCCGGAGACGCCGCTCTACAAGAAGTCGCACGTCCTCTACGGCATCGACCACGCCAAACGGGACATCGCGCGGGAGAGCCGCGCCGTGATCGTCGAGGGCTACACCGACGTGATGGCCTGTCACCTGGCCGGCGTGCCGACCGCGGTGGCGACCTGTGGCACCGCGTTCGGCGAGGACCACATCAAGGTGCTGCGCCGCCTGCTGCTTGACGCGCGCGACCTCGGCGGGGAGATCATCTTCACGTTCGACGGCGACGCGGCCGGGCAGAAGGCGGCGATGCGCGCGTTCTCCGACGACCAGCGCTTCGTGGCCCAGACGTTCATCGCGGTCAGCCCGAACGGCATGGACCCCTGCGACCTGCGCCTCAACCGGGGCGACCTGGCCGTCCGTGACCTGGTGGGCGCGCGCGAACCGATGATCGCGTACGCGCTCCGTTCGATCATGCGGCAGTACGACCTGGACACGGTGGAGGGCCGGGTGGCCGCGCTCCGCGCCACCGCGCCGCTCGTCGCGCAGATCAAGGACCGGTCGATGCGCCCCGGTTATACCCGCAAGCTCGCCGACGACCTGGGCCTGGAGATGCCGGAGGTGGAGGCCGCGGTTCGCCGCGCCGGTGGCAGCGCGCCGGACGAGAACCGGCGCCGGCCGGTCCAGCCCACGTCCGCGCCGCAGCTGCAGGTCGAGCGCGAGGCACTGAAGCTGGCGCTGCAGGAGCCGGTGCTGGCCGGCCCGATGTTCGACGCGCTCGACGCCACCCACTTCACCGACCAGGTGCACGCGGTGCTGCGCAACGCGGTCGGCGCGGCCGGCGGCACCGGGTCCGCGGCCGGCGGCGGCGTGGTCTGGATCGAGAAGGTCCGCGACCTCTGCGACGACCTCGGCGCGAAGGCACTTGTCAGCGAGCTGGCCGTGGAGCCGCTGCGCGTCGACCGGGACCCCGACCCGCAGTACGTCGCGGTCACGCTGGCCCGGCTGCAGTCCGCGACGGTGACCGCGCGGATAGCCGACCTGAAGTCCAAGGTGCAGCGGATCAACCCGGTGGCGAACAAGGACGAGTACTTCGCGCTCTTCGGCGAGCTGCTCTCGCTGGAACAGCACGCGCGCGCGCTGCGCGAACAGGCCGTCGGAGGGTTGTGAGACGTGTTCGATTTCCTGCGTAGGTCGAAGCCGCCGGTCGCGCTGCGCCCGGAGCTGGAGCGTGACGAACGCATCCTCACCTGGGCGGGCACGTCCACCGAGGCGGTCGTTGTGGTCACCAATCGGGGGCTCTGGCTGCCCGGCCGCGAGCGACTCGGCTGGCACGAGATCATCAAGGCGGTCTGGTCCGGCCGGGAGCTGACGGTCACGGCCGGGCGGGTTGTCGAGGAGCGTGACGGCTACACAGTGGTGGCCGACGAGCCCGCGGTCTCCACGCTGCTGCTCACGCCCGGCCACGTACCGCACCAGGTGCAGGTCCGGGTGCTGAAGTCGGTGGCGGTCACCACCCACCATCCGCTGCCGGACGGCGGTGGCGCGCGCGTGGTGGCCCGCCGGGTGAGTGGTGTGGACGGTCTGCGCTGGACCGTGCGGTACGACGAGAACACGCCGGTCGAGGAGGACGCGGTGCGCGCCTGGACGGACGAGCTGGTGGCCCACGCCCGCCGGGACGCCGACGCGGCCGCGCCCCGCTAAAACCAGTCGGATTCTGTCGTACCCCCGGATTAGGGTCGGGGGATGACTCCGATGATCGAGGCCGCGGGGCTGGTCAAACGTTTCGGCGACTTCACCGCGGTCGACGGCATCGACGTCACCGTGCAGCCCGGCGAGGCGTTCGGCTTCCTCGGGCCGAACGGCGCCGGCAAGAGTTCCACCATGCGCATGATCGGGTGCGTGTCGCCGCCCACCGACGGCCTGTTGCGCATCCTCGGCATGGACCCGGTCCGGCAGGGCCCGGCGATCCGCGCCCGGCTCGGCGTCTGCCCGCAGCTCGACAACCTCGCCCCCGACCTGACCGTCCTGCAGAACCTGACGACCTATGCGCGCTATTTCGGCATCCCGCGCCGCGAGGCACGCCGCCGGGCCACCGAGTTGCTTGAGTTCGTGCAGCTCAGCGAGCGGGCCGGCGCGGAGGTCGATCCGCTCTCCGGCGGCATGAAGCGACGGCTCACCATCGCCCGCGCGCTGATCAACGAGCCCGACCTGGTGCTGCTCGACGAGCCGACCACCGGCCTCGACCCACAGGCCCGCCACCTGGTGTGGGAGCGGTTGTTCCGGCTGAAGCAGCGCGGCGTCACGCTCGTGCTCACCACCCACTACATGGACGAGGCCGAGCAGCTCTGCGACCGGCTCGTCGTGATGGACGCGGGGAAGATCGTGGCCGAGGGGTCCCCGCGCGCGCTGATCGAGCGCTATTCCACCCGCGAGGTCGTCGAGCTGCGCTTCCAGGCCGAGTCGCAGTCCGGGTTCGCCGCGAAGCTGGACGGCATCGGCGAGCGCGCCGAGGAACTGCCCGACCGCATCCTGCTGTACGCGGCAGACGGCGACGCCGCGCTCGCCGAGGTGCACGCGCGCGGGCTCACCCCGTCTGGCGCGCTGGTCCGCCGCAGCTCGCTTGAGGACGTGTTCCTGCACCTCACCGGCCGGACGCTGGTCGACTGATGATCGCCGCTCTGGAGTTCCACCTGGTCGGGTTCAGCCGCAGTTGGCGAGGCACGGTCTTCGGCTCGTTCGTCATCCCGCTGCTCACCATGGTCGGCTTCGGTCTCGGCGTCGGCGGTTATGTGCAGGGCGGCGTCGACGGCGTCTCCTACCTGCAATACCTGGTGCCTGGCCTGCTCGCGTCGACCGCGCTGCAGATCGCGCTCGGCGAGTCGCTCTGGCCGGTGCTCGCCCACATGGAGTGGACGAAGATGTACAGCTCACAGGCCTCCTCGCCGCTGCGGGCCGCGGACATCCTCGGCGGACACCTGCTCTACGCGCTGCTCCGGGTGACAGCGGGCGCCACCGCGTTCCTGCTTGTCGCCGCGCTCTTCGACGGGCTGCGTTCACCGTGGGCGCTGGCCTGCCTGCCGATCGGCGCGCTGCTTGGGCTCGCGATCGCGGCGCCGGTCTTCGCGTTCAGCGCGTCCGTGACAAATGAGATCTACCTGAGCCTGCTGATGCGCTTCGCGGTGCTCCCGATGTCGCTCTTCTCCGGCGTGTTCTTCCCGGTCGAGACGCTGCCGGTGGTGCTTCGCTGGATCGCGTACGCCGCACCGCTCTGGCACGCGGTCGACCTCTGCCGCGCCGCCACGCTCGGCCGCGCGCCGGACTGGTCGCCCGCCGGCCACCTGCTCTACCTCGCGCTCTGGGTGGTCGCCGGCCTCGCACTCGCGCTGCACCGGTTCCACAAGCGGCTGGGGGTCTGACACGATGCTCGCCGCACTTGCCGTACCCCGCATCGCCTCCTCCGGGAGCCGCGTGGTGGCCGTCGCCGGCCGCAACGTGGTCGCGCTGCGCAGCGTCGGCTGGCTCGCGTTCGTCTCCGGCGCGCTTGAGCCGTTCCTCTACCTCTTCTCCATCGGCATCGGCGTCGGCACGCTCGTCGGCGACATGACGCTCGCGGACGGCACCGTCGTGTCCTACGCCGCGTTCGTCGCGCCGGCCATGCTCGCCGCGTCCGCGATGACCGGCGCGCTCACCGAGACCACGTTCAACTTCTTCGGCAAGATGAAATTCTGGAAGCTGTACGACAGCGTGCTCGCCACCCCGGTCAGCCCGATGGAGATCGCGTTCGGCGAGCTGTGCTGGGCGATGACCCGCGGCGCGCTCTACTCCGCGTCCTTCCTCGCCGTGATGGTCGGCATGGATCTCACCAGCTCGCTCGGCGCGCTCGCGGCGCTGCCCGCCACCGTCCTGATCGGCTTCGCGTTCGGGGCGACAGGCATGCTCGTGGCCACCTATCTGCGCGGCTGGCAGGACTTCGACCTGATCGGCACCATCCAGTTCGCGCTGTTCCTCTTCTCCGGCACGTTCGTCCCGGCCACCGCGTACCCCGACGCCGTCCGCTGGCTCATCGAGATCACCCCGCTCTACCGCGCGGTCGACCTGATCCGCGCGCTGACCACCGGCGGCCTGGGCTGGGTCCAGGCGCTCGACGTCGCCTACCTGCTGGCCATGCTCGCCCTCTGCCTCTGGGCCGCATCCCGCCGGATGGGCCGCCTGCTGCGCCGGTAGGACACCCCGCCCCCGCCGCCCGCCGCCGTCGTGCGGCGCGGCCGGTTCGTGACCCACCGCGTGACTTGCGGCCCGTGCCCGGCCACGGCGGAACCGGCTCCGAGCGGCGGGGAAAGCGGAGCGCCAGCGGAGTCTTTGCCCGCCGCGAGGTTGGCCCGCGGGAGCATGCGGGCCGCACCACCGCGTGAGCGGGAAGATCTGGGTCGGGGTCTGGGGTCGTTCCCAGGTGAGTTCGAGCGCCCGCGGGAGCGTGCGGGCTGCACCATCGCGGGAGCGGGAAAGGAATTACAGGTTGAAAAGGCTTGTGAGGAAAGGGTTGAGGAACTTGCCTGTGGGGTCGAGGTCGGCGCGGAGGGCGAGGAAGTCGTCGAAGCGGGGGTAGCGGGCGCGAATCGCGGCCGGGTCGGTGGCGAAGACCTTGCCCCAGTGCGGGCGTGCGTCGAACGGGGCCAGGCGCTCCTCAAGCGCGGCGACGACCGGCGCGACCGCCTCGGCGTCCGGCTTCCAGGTGAAGTGGATCGCGACGCTGTCCCGGCCGTGGCTGGGGCTGAGCCAGAGGTCATCGGCGGCGATGGTACGGATCTCGGAGATCTGCAGGACCGGTGAGACACGGTCGCGGATCGCGTCCACGGCGTCGAGTGCGTCGAGCGCGTTCGTGGCCGGGACCAGGTACTCCGTCTGGATCTCGTCGCCGCTGCTCGGCGTGAAGTCGAGGCGGAAGTGAGGGAGCCGCTCGTGCCACGGGCCTGGTTCGCCGCCCTGCGGGGTGCAGTTGACCGCGGACATGGCCGGGACCGGATGCAGCGGTGTGGTGGCGAGCGTCGCACCGAGCCACCGGTCGGGCAGCGCCGGGTCGAGCGGGGCGCGTTTCACCCAGATCTGGTTGATCTCCGGGCCGGTCCAGTCGGTGAACAGGCTGACCGAGTAGCCGGCGGCGGTGATCTCCCGGAAGCCGGTGGACAGGCGGGACCAGGGCAGACGTTCGTAGACGGACTGGGCGATGTCGAACGTGGGCCGGATGCGCAGGCTCACCTCGACGACCACGCCGAGCGCGCCCAGGTTGACGACCGCGCCGAGGAAGCGCGGGTCGCCGCGGCGCAGGTCGAGCAGCTCGCCGTCCGCGGTGACCAGGCGCAGCGCGGTGACCGCCGACGACAGGCTCGGGTTGAAGACGCCGGAGCCGTGCGTGCCGGTGGCGACCGCTCCGGCCACCGAGATGTGCGGCAGCGACGCCAGGTTGTGCAGTGCGTAACCGGCCGCGTGCAGCCGGGAGGCGAGCTCGCCGTACCGGACGCCGGCCGAGACCGTGACCTCGCTCGCCACCGAGTCGATGTGCACCTGGGTGGGCAGCCCGGCCGCGGAGACCAGGTCGCCGTCCGTGTCCGCGATCCGGTTGAACGAGTGCGCGGTGCCGAGCGGGCGCAGCCGGGGGCTCGCGGCAACGATCTCGCGGAGCGCGTCGAGCGTGCCGGGCGTGTGCAGGCGATCCGTGCCGAAGGTGACGTTCCCGGCCCAGTTGGTGATGGTCACGCGTCCGCCCTCACGAAGTCGTCGGCGATCGCGCCGATGGTGTCCAGGCCCTCCAGGCGGGCGACCCAGTCCGCGGGGAGCGCCTCCTCGCCGTACCGCGCGCCGAGCAGGTTCCCGCAGATCGCGCCGGTCGAGTCGCTGTCGCCGGCATGGTTGACGGAGATGAGCAGTGCGTTCCGGAGCCGGTCCGGGGTCTCGGCCGCGAGCGCCGCGTAGACGGCCATGGCCAGGGCCTCCTCCGCGATCCAGCCTAGGCCGATCCGCTCGATGCCGGTGTTGCCCGGCGCGAACGGCGTGTCAAGCGCCCGCCGGAGCGCGGTAAGCGTCTCCTCGTGCTCACCGTGGCGGACCAGGATCGCGATCGCGCGCTCGGCAGCCTCCCGGACGTCGTCGCCGTCCAGCAGGTACCTGACGACAGCGGCGAACGTGCCCGCGGCCAGGAAACCCGTCGGATGCCCGTGCGTCTGCACCGCACACTCGGCGGCCAGCGCGAACGCCTCCTCCGCGCCGAGGTGGGTCCACAGGCCGAACGGCGCGGACCGCATGACCGAGCCGCAGCCCTTGGAGTCCGGGTTCGCAGGATTCTGGAACGTGCCCATCCGGCCCAGGGCCAGGCCGCTCAGGCAGGCATTGCCCGGCGCGCGCTGCGCGTAGAGGAACTGCTGCGCGGCGAGCCCCTCCGCATGATCAGGTGGGCCGGGCAGGCGCTGGGTGTCGAGCCAGCGCAGGTGGGCGCGGTAGACCGAGGCCGGAAGGTCGTCGCCGGCGTGGAGCAGGCCCTCCGCCGTGAAGAGCGTCATCTGGGTGTCGTCGGTGATCAGCGCGAGCCCGTCGCGGGCGAGCATCAGGTCGGCGACCGCCGGTTCGCGGTGGAACTCGACCGGATTGCCGAGGGCATCACCGACCGCACCACCGAGCAGGGAACCGCGGACCCGGGAACGGTAGGCAGCCATAGGCCCGTGATCTTACGACACGTTGCGGTCGCGGCGCCGGGAATGATCATGGCGGCTCCGAGGTCACGGCGGTGGTGCTCGCGCACGAGGGCTACGGTCGGAGAGCCGACTCGGTGCGCTCGAAACAAGTCGCAAATCCGGCAATGGGTGCAGAGTTGACGGACGTGGATGCGTTGATCGGCGGACGGGCCGGTCTACGCGGTGGGCGAGGTTGCCTCGGCGCGCGATGATGGCCGTATTCTCGGCAGCAGATATGGACAATCACGGCCGCTCCGGGCGGTCGCCGAGCGAGATCCGACAGGGGGAACCAGCGGTGAAGCCCACGAGGGGCCGGCGCCGAGCCGGCGGGGCGTTGCGGTTCGCGGCGGCCACGCTGGCCATGACGCTGGCCGGCGGCGGCGCGCTGTTCGTCGCGCCGACGGCGGCGTATGCGGATACGGTCGCGCAGGGCCAGAAGTGGTACCTCGACCTGCTGAAGATCTCCGAGGCCCACAAGATCTCCACCGGCAAGGGTGTGACGGTCGGGGTGGTCGACTCAGGGGTGGACGCGTCTCACCCGGATCTGGCGGGGCAGGTGCTGGCGGGGGCCGGTACGTCTGGCCTGGCGAGCGATGGTCTCTCTGATCTCGATGGTCACGGCACCGGCATCGCGGCCATCATCGCCGGAAAGGGCGGCGGGGCCAACCACGTACTCGGCATCGCGCCCGGCGCCAAAATCTTGCCTTACGCCGCGCTTGACGCGTCGGGCAAGGCAGTCGGAACCGGATCCGTTGACGGCATCCGGTGGGCGGCTGACAAGGGTGTCAAGGTTTTGAACCTTTCCTACGGCGCGGCCGGCGAGCCCACAGCGGCCGAGGTCGAGGCGATCAACTACGCGCTGGGCAAGGACGTCGTGGTGATCGCGGGGGCTGGCAACATCAGTGCCGGTGACACCGAAGTCATCTCACCGGCCAAGATCCGTGGTGTGGTCGGCGTGACCGGCATCGGAACTGACGGCAACTTCTGGGCCGCAGGATCCGTGCAGGGTCGTGGCGCCGTGCTGTCCGCACCGGGGCAGAAGGTCATTTCCGCAGGCGCTCCTTCGGCGGGAAAGACGCCCTACATCACGACCGACGGCACCAGTTCGTCCGCCGCGATCGTTTCCGGCATCGCGGCGCTGGTCCGGGCGAAGTACCCGGACATGGACGCGAACAACGTGATCAACCGGCTGATCAAGACGGCCGATGACAAGGGCGCGAAGGGCTGGGACGGTCAGTACGGTGACGGCATCGTCGACCCGGTAGCCGCCCTGACCGCGGACGTCCCGACCGTTGACCGCAACCCGCTGCTTCCCAAGGGAGACGGTGGCGCGGCCGCGAGCCAGGCGCCGGCGCAGGGTCAGCCGGCCGATAAAGAGGACGGCGGACTCGGGGTTTCGCTCGAGGGTGACCCGATGCCGCTGTACATCGTCGGCGGTCTCCTCGTGGTGCTCGTAATCTTCGTCGTGGTGATGGTCGCGGTCCGTTCCGGCCGGAAGAAGACACCCTCGCCCGCGTTCGCACAACAGGGCTATCCGCAGCAGGGCTACCCGCCACAGCAGCAGGGCTACGGACCGCCGCCGCAGCAGGGATATCCGCAGCAGCAGGGATTCCCGCCGCCGCAGGGTGGATATCCGCCCGCGCCCGGCCCGCAGTACCCGCCACCGCCAGGCGGACAGCCGCCCTACCCGGGGAACCGGTGACGGAGGGCGATGCACGATGAGTTCAGTAATCACGGGGAGGACAGCTAGATGAGTGGATATGGGGGCGACGACGACCAGTACTCGGTGCCGGTCTACATGCCGCCGGTCGTGCCGTTGTTCCCGCTGGTGCCGGTATTGCCGATTCCGCAGGAAGGCGGGGTGACCCAGGACAACGTGTGGAACACCCACCAGCCGACCTCGATCAACTCGGCGTCCGGCACTTCGGGCACCAAGACCGAGTGGGATGCGGCAAGCCTCGACGGTGCGATCAGCTGGCTGGAGGACCACTCGAAGTACCTCGGCGACCGCCTCCTGCCGGCCATGCCGATGGACATCAAGGACCGGCTGATGGGTCCGTTCAACGACAACGGCAGAACCTCGTTCGGCAGCTATCCGGCCGCCGGTGAGATGGCCCGGAAGCACCTGACGCACTTCGACATGGCCGAGCAGTCCGTGCGCTCCATCGCGGAGGCGCTCTGGCAGGCCGCGCAGACGCTCCGCCAGGTCAAGGAGCAGTACGAGAGCGCAGAGGGCGCGAACGAGATGTCCGCAGCAGCGTTCGAGCAGGTTTTCGCGGGCGAGTCGGCCGCGGGCCGGTACGGCGACGGCCGCGGCGCGGCAGAATACGACACCACCGCGCAATACCAGGACCAGGGGGATTACACGCCGCCATCGTCCTCCACGTCGTCGGACACTTACACAACGGCGCCTGCCCCGTACGGCAGCAGTGGCAGTGACAGCAGCGGTGGCTATGGAGGGCAGCAGGTATGAGTCCGTCCTGGGAAGAGATGGCGATCCAGGTCGTGGCGCACGGCCGGCCCGGTGACCTGAAGAGCGCGGCGCTCGGCTGGGAGGCGTTGCTGCGCAACCTGAACTCCGTCAAGACCAGTCTCGACACGAATGTCACGGACCTCGGCGAGTCCTGGAAGGGTGACGCGTACGACGCGTTCAAGACGCACATCGCGCAGATCTCCCAGAAGATCCAGGATCTGAACGATGAGGCAAACCGCCAGGGAACCATCGTCGGCAGCCTCAACGAGTCCGCCCGGCTGATCGAGGACGCGCAACGTAACTTCCCGATTCCGAATGCCGCGCTGGGCGACATCCTTGAGGCGCGGAACGGTCACGTGGACGTCCCTTCCGGCTTCTTCGACTACAAGCTGAAGCTCGAGGCCGGATTCTTCGAGTCCGGCCCGGTCGAGTTCATCAACAGCATCGGCGACTCCGTCCGGGATGTCTTCACCCGCGAGAGCGAGGATGCCGAGCGCATCTGGAAGGCACTCGACGGAAACGTCCGCACCGAGTCGAACAACACGCCACAGGGGATCTACGCCAACCCCACTCCGTCGAAGGTCAGTGAGGACGGGGCGTACGACACGAGTTCCCCCGGTGGCGGCGCCAGTGGCGTGGCCGGTGGTGGTGGCGCTGGTGGCGGCGCCAAGACCCCGAGCATGAACCCGCCCGGCGTCGGCTCCGTCTCCCCGCCGGGTGTCGGCAGCCCGCCCGGCATCGGCGACGACATGCCGCCGATCGCCAAGACCCCGTCCATCGATACGGGTACCGGCGGCTTCGACCCGGAGATCGGCTCCGGCTCTCCACCGGGCACGGGCAGCATCGACCCGGCCGACCGCCGCGGTACCGGCCTGGCCGGCGCCGGCGGTGGCATCGGCTCCGGCGGTGGGGTCGGTGGCCTCGGTTCCGGCGGTGGCCTCGGCTCGGCCGGTGGCATCGGCACCGGCGGTCTCGGTGCGGGCGGGGGTGCGAGTGGCCTGGGTTCGGGCGGCGGGATCGGCGCCGGCGGCATCCCGGGCGGCGGCTCGCTCGGGAAGGGTGTGTCCGCGGGCGCGGGCGGCCTGGCCGGCATGGGTGCTGGCGCCGGAGCGGGCGCGGGCAAGGGTGCCGGTAAGGGCGGCGCGGGCAAGGGCGGCAAGCCGAGCCTCTCCGGCGGCGTCGCGGGCGGCGCGGGCAAGGGCGGCGCCGGTCGTCCTGGTGCGGGCGGCCTGGGTGGTGGTCAGGGCGCGGGCTTCGGCAATGAGGAGGAGCGCAGCACCTGGCTGCAGGAGGACGACGACGTGTGGGGCGGCGGCGACGCGGCGCCGGGTGTGCTTCGCTGACCGGCTGAGATCTCGATCACGAAACGCGGAGCGGCGGCGAGGGTGGACCCTCGCCGCCGCTTCGCACGTCCGGTGGATCTCCGACTTCGAAGATCGCAAATGGGAGCAAATCGGACAGGACTGACGTCCAAGACCGATTCGCTGGTGACCGACGTCGATTGGGAAAATGACGTTTTCGCTGGTCAGGGTGGTGGGGCGGGCGGGACTCGAACCCGCGACCGAGGGATTATGAGTCAGCTGGCGCAGTGCGCCGCGACCTGGGCTTTGGCATGTTCTCCCTGCTCAATACCGTTCGAACACGACCAAGGGTGACCACCCGGGCCGGCGTTGTGTGCGGTTTCGCGGCGTGGCTGCCGCGGTGTGCTGACCGGTCGGCCGACGCCTCACGATTTGAGGCACACGCACGCCGCGTGGCTGTTCGCGGATCCAGGCGTGGCACCGCTGGCAGTATCGCGGCGGCTGGGGCACGCATCGTTGCAGACGACGAGCGAGATCTATGGCGGTTTGATGCCGAGTGTCGAGGAGGCTGCGGTGTCTGCGATCACGGTAGCGATGGGTGGTGACAGCTCGAGGGTTGTCTCGGTGGAGGAGGCGGTGCCGGTTGTCATTCCGGTGCGGCGGGAGCCGTCGCATGGTGCGTTCGCGACTGGTACAGAGGAGGCGGCGTATTGGTGTGGCTGGTTCGCTGTCGCCGGAAGGTGGGATGCGTCCCGGGTGACGGTGGAGTTCGCTGAGCGCGACCGCGGTCACCTGGCACGCTTCAACGTTTTCGCCGGGCTGGTTTCTCCTAATGATCCAGCCGCTGGCTACGTGGGGGTGCGTGGTTTCGGGAGGTTGCTGCGATTGACGATCTCCTCCGCCCGGATGGCTGACGATCTGGAACTTTCGACCGGGGGTCGGCTGATGGACGATCGCCACTTCTGGCGCGGGGTAGTCGATGGAGCGGGATGGGCCGGTCTGGTTAACGGGGCTCCACGGTTGCAGGTCATCGGCTCGCTGAAGCTGGTCAACGGATTGATCTATTTCTTGAAGCGGAATGGCGTCATGGTCTTCGCGCAGCCACGGCCGATCAAGTTGCAGTATCGTGTTCAGCTTTCTGGCCGGACCGCGACTGCCGCAGCCGATGTGCTTTATCGGCAATCTTCTTCAAGCCTGTCGCGTCGTCGGGTTGTAGTGGATGAGTGGCTAGAGCGAGCCAGGTGATCATCTGAGATGTCTTATCCGCCGGGGCGGGTTGTGGGCGCGTGGTAGGGGGCCGAGATGCGCTGTTGTCGTGCCGCGTACTTCGGGTTGAATCGCTTCCGCGAGTGGCGCCACGGGATGGCGTTGCTTAGATGGCTGGGATGATTGGGCCTGGCGTTGCCCAGCGGAACGGCGTGAACGGCGCGGTGGTGGTGCCGGGTTGAATTGGGTGTTGGCAGTGACGGCCGGTGTCATGTCGGCACCGACTACGATCGTCGGGCATGCGGTAACGAAGAGTGCGAATTCACCCGTTTAATACGCCATGCTCAATGAGGTGATCTCAGCAAGATTCGGGTAGGTGTTTGTATTCGAAGTGGGTCAGGTGGAGTGCGGCGGCGACGATGTCGCCGATTCTGCGTGGGCTG
>NZ_JBITDX010000020.1:1172-156261 GCF_044454585.1 Catenuloplanes sp. NPDC051500 | reverse complement strand
CAGACGCGACACCGTGTACCTGTCGTGGAACTCCGACATGTCCAGCTGGATCAGCGCATCTTCCGAGCCGAACAGGAACTCGGCAAGCGCCTTGGTCAGCTCGGTCTTACCCACGCCGGACGGGCCGGCGAAGATGAACGAGCCGGACGGGCGCTTCGGGTCCTTGAGGCCCGCACGCGTACGCCGGATCGCCTTCGACACGGCCTTGACCGCGTCGAGCTGACCGACGACCCGCTTGTGCAGCTCGTCCTCCATGCGCAGCAGCCGGGAGGTCTCCTCCTCGGTGAGCTTGTAGACCGGGATGCCGGTCCAGTTGCCCAGCACCTCGGCGATCTGCTCGTCGTCGACCTCGGACACGACGTCGAGGTCGCCGGCCTTCCACTCCTTCTCGCGCTGCGCCTTCTGCGACAGGAGCTGCTTCTCCTGGTCGCGGAGCTGGGCGGCACGCTCGAAGTCCTGCGCGTCGATCGCGGACTCCTTGGCCCGGCGCACGTCCGCGGTCTTCTCGTCGAAGTCGCGGAGGTCCGGCGGCGCGGTCATCCGGCGGATGCGCATCCGTGCGCCGGCCTCGTCGATCAGGTCGATCGCCTTGTCCGGCAGGTAGCGGTCGGAGATGTACCGGTCGGCAAGCGTCGCGGCGGCCACCAGCGCGGCGTCCGTGAAGCTCACCCGGTGGTGGGCCTCGTAACGGTCGCGCAGACCCTTGAGGATCTCGATGGTGTGCGCCAGCGACGGCTCACCGACCTGCACCGGCTGGAAGCGGCGCTCGAGCGCGGCGTCCTTCTCGATGTACTTGCGGTACTCGTCGTTGGTGGTCGCGCCGATCGTCTGCAGCTCACCCCGGGCCAGCATCGGCTTCAGGATGTTCGCCGCGTCGATCGCGCCCTCGGCCGCGCCCGCGCCGACCAGGGTGTGGATCTCGTCGATGAACAGGATGATGTCGCCGCGCGTGCGGATCTCTTTGAGCACCTTCTTCAGGCGCTCCTCGAAATCACCGCGGTAGCGGCTGCCCGCGACCAGCGCACCCAGGTCAAGCGTGTAGAGCTGCTTGTCCTTGAGCGTCTCCGGGACCTCGCCCTTGATGATCTTCTGGGCCAGACCCTCCACGACGGCGGTCTTGCCGACGCCGGGCTCGCCGATGAGCACCGGGTTGTTCTTGGTGCGGCGGGACAGCACCTGCATGACCCGCTCGATCTCCTTCTCGCGCCCGATGACCGGGTCGAGCTTGCCCTCCTGGGCTGCCTGGGTCAGGTTCCGGCCGAACTGGTCGAGCACCAGGCTCGTCGACGGCGCGGACTCGCCCGGCGCGGTACCGGCCGTGGCCGCCCCGCCCTTGCCCTCGGAGTAACCGGAGAGGAGCTGGATGACCTGCTGACGCACCCGGTTCAGGTCGGCGCCGAGCTTGACCAGGACCTGCGCGGCGACGCCCTCACCCTCGCGGATCAGGCCGAGCAGGATGTGCTCCGTACCGATGTAGTTGTGCCCCAGCTGAAGAGCCTCGCGGAGCGACAGCTCCAGCACCTTCTTGGCCCGGGGCGTGAAGGGGATGTGTCCGCTCGGGGCCTGCTGCCCCTGACCGATGATCTCCTCAACCTGCTGGCGAACGCCCTCCAGCGAGACCCCGAGGCTCTCCAGGGCCTTCGCGGCGACGCCCTCACCCTCGTGGATGAGACCGAGCAGGATGTGCTCGGTGCCGATGTAGTTGTGGTTGAGCATCCGGGCTTCTTCCTGAGCCAGGACGACAACCCGACGCGCTCGGTCGGTGAACCGCTCAAACATGCCCATCACGTCCTCACTGCGGAATCCCACGCACTCCCGCTGAAACGTACGGCACAAGCAGCACTTCAACCACAGCGCCACCAGTGCAGCACTGTCGAAACACCAGCACCACAACGACAGGGCGCCCGATTTATCCCCAGGGTTGCGCTGAGGAAAGCCTCTTGGCCGCGATCGCATGGGCTCTCGCTGTGCCCCGTCGTCACGCTCGGGACCGCCATGCAGGGCTCGGGCAGGCGCTCTGCCGCATAGCTCACCCTACCGCAGTGAAGATCTTTCACAGTGCGGGAACGGCTCAAAACGGACCACTTCCGCTGTCAGGTGAATGCCTTCCGCCCTTAGCGGAATCCGCCGGGTGTGTGTGGATGGTCGCGGCGGTCAACCTGGGCAGCGCGTGGATCAACGCGTGCTCCGCCTCGTGCGCGATCAGGTGTGCCTCGTCGACCCGCAGCGCGCCCGGCACCGCGATCTCCGCCTCCGCGTGCAGGCTGTGTCCGAGCCAGCGCAGGCGTACCCGGTCCACGCCGGTGACCTGCGGCGTCGCCCGCAGTGCCGCATGCGCCCGATCCACAAGCGCAGGGTCCACCGCGTCAAGCATCCGGCCGCACACCTCCTTCGCGGCCACCGCCAGCACAATCGCGATCCTGGCCGCGATGCCCAGCCCCGCCACCGGATCCGCCCACCGCCAGCCCAGCGCCGCACCACCGGCCGCGAGCAGCACCGCGAGCGAGGTGAAGCCGTCCGCGCGGGCGTGCAGACCGTCCGCGACAAGCGCCGCCGAGCCGATCCGCCGCCCCACGGTGATCCGCCAGCGCGCGACCGCCTCGTTCCCGGCGAAGCCGATCAACGCCGCGATCGCGACCGCGCCGGCGTGGGTCAGGTCCCGCGGATGCAGCAGCCGGTCGGCCGCCTCCGTCGCCGCGAACACCGCCGACGCGGCGATGACAAGCAGAATCACCATTCCGGCGAGATCCTCCGCCCGCCCCAGTCCATAGGTGAAACGGCGACTCGCCCGACGGCGCCCAAGAACAAAGGCGATCCCGAGGGGTACGGCCGTGAGCGCGTCACCGACGTTGTGCACGGCATCCCCGAGCAGCGCGACCGAGCCGGTCCACGCGACGACGGCACCCTGGATCGCCGCCGTCACCGCCAGCACCGCAAAGGACCACCAGAGCACACGCATGCCGGTACGGCTGTCCGCCAGGCGCGCATCGACCCGGTCCGCCGCGTCGTGGGAGTGCGGTGTGAGCGCGTGCCTCAGCCGCTGACCGTGTGCGTGACTCATTGACTGCCCCCAGTGGTCGTCCCCGCCTGCCGGATGGCATCATATGTGCTCATGTACGCACGCGACTACCCGTCAACTGCCGCTCCTGTGCAGGAACCCGCAGCTCACAACGGTCACGGCCACGCAACCGGGCCGGTGTTCACCGCCGCCGTCGCCGCACTGCGCATGCTCGGCGACGAGACCCGTCTCCGCCTCCTCTGGCACCTGCGCGACGACGAACAGGACGTGACCGCCCTGACCGCCGCCCTCACCACCGCCGCCCGCCCCGCCGTCTCCCAGCACCTCGCGAAACTCCGCCTGGCCGGCCTGGTCACCACCCGCCGCGACGGCCGGCGCGTCCTCTACCGCCTGACCGGCCCGCACGTCCGCCGCCTCGTCCTCGAATCCCTCGCCCAGGCCGAACACTTCCTCGCCACCACCCCGGACACCCAACGCTGATCTTGGCCATATTGGTGGATCGAGCCGAGCCGAGAAATGGGCCCGGTCCGGTCGCGGGCTTCTGGCCAGTGCGGATGCCCTCCTGCCCGATCCGGCGGGTAAGGCGCAGACGCAGGTGGGCGTAACTGAGCTTTCGGGTTCAGGGCCCATGCCCGGCGAGACCGTCCAGCCCGCCGGCCGGAAAAGGATCTTCCGCTATGCGGGAATCAAGATCCTTGTTTTGCTCACGGTCCTTTGCACCGCTGGGAAAGGACCGTGAGCAAAACAAGGATCTTGACCATCCCCGGCCACGTGCTCATAAGACGACATTTCCGATGCAGGAGGCTTCGTCCTTACGCGCGAAGCCTGCCGCTCCTGATCCAACCTGCGGGACAGACGGACCTTCCGGATTCACGGTGAGCATCGCCGAGCCAGGCGGGCCCCTACTGACCCTTTGCGGTCCAGGTCCGGTCCCACGTACCGCCGGGTGCGTCGCGCCCGAACGTTCCGTGATCCAGCGGGCTGCGGCGGCGCTCATCCCGCCCCCGAAAGGTCAGTAGCAAAAGCCCAGGTCGGAAACCATGATCAAGCTGAGTGGCATTGGGCGCGGGTCAGCGCGAGGCCCGCGGTCAGCGAGAGTGCCGCGGCGCCAAGCAGGACCGGCCGGTAGCCGCTCACCTGCAGCAGGACGGCGCCGGCCGGGGTGGCGACCGCTGGCGCGGCGAAGATCAGCGAATTCGCAGTGGCGGAGACGCGGCCGAGGGAGGACTCCGGGGTGGCGCGCTGAATCGCGGTGAACGCGGCCACCACCGCCCAGGGCAGGCCGATCCCGGTCAGTAGGCTGCCGGCAAGCACGGCCGGGAGCCACGGTACGGCGCGCAGCACCAGCCCGGCCGCGAGCACGATCGCGCCCACGGCGGCAAGCAGCATCTCGCCGGTCATCCGCCGGCCGGTCGACGCCATGATCCGGCCGGCCGCGAGCCCGCCGGCGATCGCACCTCCGCCCTGCGCGGCACTGAGCACGCCGGCGAACGCGGGCGACCGGCCCAGACCGTTGTCGATCATCGCGTAGAGGACGCCTGACGCCAGCCCGGCCGCACCCATCCCCACGGCCGCGACAAGCACGATCGCGCCCAGTCCCGGCTGCCTGCGCAGATGCCCGGCACCCACGGCCCACGACGACCACCAGCCAGCCGCCTGACCGCTCCGCGTCGACCCCGCAGCTACCCGGTCACCTCCCGGAGACGCCCCACCGCTCGCCGGCTCGGCCCCCAGCCCAACCCGATCGCCGACCGGCCGCGCGCCACGGGGCCAATCGGCCGGCAGGGTCCGCGCCCCCGACGAGGCCTGCGCGGCCGGAGCGACCTGCGCGGCCGTGGAGGCCCCCGCCGCTGGAACGATCTGCGCCGCCGGAGCGATCTGCGCCGCCGGGGAGGCCTGCGCCGCCGGGGGTGCGTGTCCGCTTTTCGGCAGGTGGAGGGAGGCGTAGAGGAGGGCGGAGGTGGCGAGGAGGGTGGCGGACAGGGCGATGACCGGGGGTGCGCCGGCCAGAGTGAAGAGGGTGGCGCCGGCCAAGGGGGCGAGGAGTTTGACGCCCTCCTGGGCGCTCATCCGCAGGCCGTTGACCGTGCCGAGCGTGGCGGCGGGCAGGGCGGCGGGGAGCAGGGCGGCCTCGGCGGCGTCGACGATGGTGAGTGCGGCGCCGTAGCCGAGCATGACGGCGCAGATCAGCCAGAGGTGGCCGGGGCCCCGCACCGCGAGCAGCGTGAGCAGCGCGGCCGCGGTGATCAGACAGGTGTGGACGAGCAGGGAACGCCGGGAGAAACGGTCCGCGAGCGCACCGAGCAGCGGGCCGGCCAGCGACGGGAGGTAGACGCAGGCGGGGGCCAGTGCGGCCAGGCCGGGGTCGCCGGTCAGGTCCATGACCCAGATGCCGGAGGTGAGGATCATCGCGGTGCCGCCGAAGCCGGCGACAAGCGAGACGGTCACGAACAGCACGGTGTTGCGTCGCGCAATGTTGAGTTCCACCGGCTCAACTCTGGCTGCTGCGCCGATCACTGTCAATGCCGGTCTCGCGCACCGCCGACTCCATCGCCGCGAGCGCGAGGCGCTGCGCCTGCGGCAGCGCGGCCCGGGGCACCTCCGCGAGATCACTGAGGACGTCGTTGACCAGGCTGTAGAGGCCGCCGGGCGGATCATCGGGATTCAGCGAGGCCGCGATCTCCAGACATTGCCGGGCGAGTGCGGCCCGCGGGGTGCGCCCGTCCCACTGAGGGTCGTCGGCCACGGCCGCGGACAGGGCGCTCACCGCGTCGCTTAGCGCCACTGACTTGTCAACAACCTGTTGACGAGGGGCGCGGCGGCGGAGGCGGGCGAGGCGCTGCTCGCCGGCCTGACGGGAGCTCAGGCCGAGCGCGGTGGCGATCGCGGACCAGCCGGCGCCGTCATCGCGGGCCGCCTCGATCAGCGCGGCCTCGGCGGCGTCGAGCTCGGCGCGCGCCTGCGGGAGGCGGGTGAGGGCGGCCAGCGCCGAGGCCGCGTCGGGGGTGGGAGCGGCGAGGGCGGCGTGGACCTCGTCGAAGGCGCGCATGGTGGCGATGCTCTCGTCGTACCCCGCTGATTGTCAATGGTTTGTTGACGTTGGCGCTGGTAGCGTCGCGACGTGAGTGCAGAGGCGCAGCAGGTGTTCGAGGAGTACGTGGTCGCCGGCGCGATGTTGCGGGATGCGGAGGCGGTGGCCGCGCTCTTCGCGGAGGACGGCGTGCTTGAGTGGCCGCTGCAGCGGGTGCGCTTCGCGGGCCGGGACGAGATCCGGGCGGCGCTGAGCGAGTTCTACGCGCTGCAGCCCCTGCTAGAGGCCGATCCCGAGCGTTCTCGCTACGAGTTGCACGCGTCCGCGGATCCGGACACCTTCTTCGTGGAGATCGACACGGCCTATCCCGGCAGCGACGAGATGACCTCAATGGCGCAGATCTTCCGGGTACGGGACGGGGCGATCGTGCGGCTGCGTGACTACTTCGGTGGGCAGCCGCAATGACGAACTTCGGCGGGCGGGCGTGATGAGCGGGCTACTGCGGGTGGATCTCGGCGAGGTCGCCTACGACGAGGCGAACACCGCGATGACCGGCTGGGCGGACGAGCGCCGCGAGGGACGCGCGCCGGACCGGTTGTTCCTGCTCAGCCATCCCCCGGTGATCACCTACGGGCGGTTGACGCCGCCGGGCGAGCTGCCGGGGCTGGACGCGATCCCGACCGTGCCGGTGGACCGGGGCGGCTACGCGACCTATCACGGGCCGGGTCAGCTGGTCGGCTACCTGATCGTGAACGTGCGGGAGCGGCAGAGCGGCCCGGTGGACGTGGTGCGCTGGGTGGAGAACGCGCTGATCGAGGCGGTCGGCACGCTCGGCCTGGACGCGGTGCGCCGGGACACGCCGAAGGGCGCGAGCAGCCTGGTCGGCGTGTGGACGCCTGAGCACCGCAAGCTCGCGTCGATCGGCATGCGCATCCGGGGCGGCGTGACCACGCACGGATTCGCCATAAACATCGATCCGGATCTGTCCGCGTTCGACACGTTCGTGGTGTGCGGGCTCGCGGACGTGGAGATGACCTCGCTGCGCCGGATGGCGGAGGCGCGTGGGCTCGCGGCGCCGAGCTTCGAGGAGGCGACTGAGGCGGTGGCGGCCGCGTTCGGCGCCACGTCGTGACCGATTGCACAGGCCTCCCACCTCCGGCGCCCATGATCGTTGAAACACGCGTTCGAGTGTGCCTAGGATCGAGCGCATGACCGCAGCTCACCAGCCTTCCCTGCTGGACATGGCGTTCGGCGCCCCGCCCGCGCTCGGCGCGCTGGCCGACGCCGTCCGCACTCCGCTGAGCCGCGGCGCCTGGGTGGACCACCTGCCCGGCTGGGTCTCCTCCTCCGACGAGGTGTTCCAGACCCTGCTCGGCGACATCGGCTGGCGGGCGGACCGGGTGCGGATGTATGAGCGGGATGTCGACGTGCCCCGCCTGCTCCGCTGGTTCGGCGAGGGTGAGACGCTTCCGCACGCGCTGCTGACCGAGGCGCGCGAGCGGCTGTCCGCGCACTATGCGCCGGAGCTGGGCGAGCCGTTCACCACGGCCGGCATGTGCCTGTACCGCGACGGCCGGGACAGCGTGGCCTGGCACGGTGACACCAAGGGCCGGTCCGCGGCCTCGGACACGATGGTGGCGATCGTGTCGTTCGGCTCGCCGCGGGTGCTGACGCTGCGGCCGCGCGGTGGCGGCGACAGCCTGCGCTTCCCGCTGGGCCACGGCGACCTGATCGTGATGGGCGGCTCCTGCCAGCGCACCTGGGAGCACGCGGTGCCGAAGACCGCACGGGCGGTCGGGCCACGCGTGAGTGTCCAATATCGACCGTACGACGTGGCTTGACCTGGAGCGCGCTCCAGGTCCTAACGTCGTGACTCGCCAGACCACATCAACGGGGAGGAAAATCCATGCGGACCAGGGATTTCGGGCGGCTCGGTCAGGTAAGCGCGCTCACGCTGGGCGGTGGCGGGATCGGCGCGGTGTGGGGCGAGACCAGCCGTGCGGAGGCGGTCGCGACGGTGCACGCCGCGCTTGACGCCGGCATCACGCTTGTGGACGTGGCACCGAGCTACGGGCCGGACTTCGAGGCGGAGCGGGTGGCCGCCGACGCGCTCAAGGGCCGCGACGTGCTGCTCGCCACGAAGGCGCAGGTGCACGACAGCGAGTTCGGCGACCCGGTGGCGCGACTGACCGAGAGCCTCGAGGAGAGCCTGCGGCGGCTCGGCCGGGACTCGGTGGACATGTTCCTGCTGCACACGCAGCTGCGCCCGGCCGGCACCGACGGGCCGGCCGGCACGCTCGACTACGAGCGGTACGCGAATGACGTGGCGCCCGCGTTCGACAGGCTGCGTACCGAGGGCAAGATCCGCTCCTGGGGCCTGACCGCGGTCGGCCACCCGGACAGCATCATCGCGGCGATCGGGCACGCCGCACACCGGCCGGACTACGCGCAGGTCATCGTGAACGCGCTGGACATGAACGGCGACATGTGGATCTTCGACGGCGTGGCTCCGCGCAGCCGGGAGATCGTCGATGCGGCGAACGCGGCAGGCGTGGCGGTGATCGCCATCCGCGCGGTGGCGGCCGGGTCGCTCGCGTCGTCGCTGGACCGGCCGATGGCGCCGGACTACCCCGCGGCGGTGGACTTCGCGCGGGCCGCGCCGTTCCGGGCGCTCGCGGCGGAGCTGGGTGAGTCCCCGGCCGGGCTGGCGCACCGGTGGGCACTTACCGCGCCGGGCGTGGCGACGGTGGTGCTCGGCGTGAAGAACCGTGAGGAGCTGGCCGAGTGTGTGGCAGCTGAGGATCGCGGGCCGCTCTCGGAGGAGGAGATGACCGCGATCGCGGCGCTTCACGTCTGACGGCTGTGGCCGCGGCCCGCGCTCCACGCGATCCGCGGCCACGCGTGCCACCCAGGCCCACACCCTCCCCGTACCCCGGAAGAATGCATTGTCATGGATCTTATGACCTACACGCCGGCCGAGGCGGCCGAGAAGACCGGGCTGACGCTCGACACGCTGCGGTACTACGAGCGGTCCGGGCTGCTCAACGACGTGGAGCGGACGTCCGGTGGGCGCCGCGTCTACACGGAGGCGCACCTCGGGTGGATCGACGTGCTGGTCTGCCTGCGGCGTACCGGGATGCCGATCCGGCAGATCCAGCGCTTCGTGGACTCGGCCGGGCGAGGGGCGGCGAGCGTGCGGCTGCGAATCCTCGCGGAACACCGGGCGGATGTGTTGCGGGAGATGGAGGAGCAGCGCCGCGCGCTCGGCGTGATCGACGGCAAGATAGACGCCTATCGGCGTCTCGCCCAGGAGGAACACCCGAACGAGTAACCCATCGAGGAATATTCCGGGCGAAGTTGAACTGTCTCGTGCAGCAAACCCGTATGAGTCGGCAACCAGGTCACCCGCTGCAGAGTCACCAGGACCCGGAGGATTACACACATGACGGAGCTGGCACAGATCGGTGTCACCGGTCTGGCGGTCATGGGCCGCAACCTCGCCCGTAACCTCGCTCGGCACGGCCACGTCGTCGCGGTGCACAACCGCACGGAGATCCGCACGAAGGAGCTGATCGAGGAGTTCGGGCACGAGGGCGCGTTCCTGCCCGCGCACAACACTGCCGAGTTCGTCGAGTCGATCGCCCGCCCCCGGAAGATCATCGTCATGGTGAAGGCCGGTGACCCGACGGACCGGGTGATCGACGAGCTCACGCCGCTGCTGGCGCCGGGCGACATGATCATCGACGGCGGCAACGCGAACTTCTCCGAGACCATCCGCCGCGAGGAGGCGCTGCGCGAGAAGGGCCTGCTCTTCGTGGGCGCGGGCATCTCGGGCGGCGAGGAGGGCGCGCTGCACGGGCCGAGCATCATGCCGGGCGGTTCCGACGAGGCCTACGCGGCGGTCGGCCCGATCCTGGAGGGCATCGCCGCGCGCGTCGACGGCCGCCCCTGCTGCACGCACGTCGGGCCGGACGGCGCCGGGCACTTCGTCAAGATGGTGCACAACGGCATCGAGTACGCGGACATGCAGCTCATCGCGGAGGCGTACGACCTGCTCCGCAAGGCCACGAACCTGGTGCCGGACGACATCGCCGAGGTCTTCGCGGGCTGGAACGAGGGCCGGCTCGCCTCCTACCTCGTCGAGATCACCTCTGAGGTGCTCGGCCAGGTCGACGCGGAGACCGGCCGCCCGTTCGTCGACGTGGTGCTCGACCGCGCGGAGCAGAAGGGCACCGGCCGCTGGACCGTGCAGGCCGCGCTTGACCTGGGCACGCCGGTCCCGGGCATCGCGGAGGCGGTCTTCGCCCGTACCCTCTCCGGCCAGGCCGAGCTGCGGGCCGCCGCACTGGAGCTGCCCGGCCCGCCGCCCGGCGCGCGCGAGGCGTCCCGCGCGCTCGTCGACGACATCGAGAAGGCGCTCTACGCGTCCAAGATCGTCGCCTACGCGCAGGGCTTCCACCAGATCGCGACCGCGTCCGCCGAGTTCGGCTGGGACATCGACCTCGGCGCGATGGCCCGGATCTGGCGGGGTGGCTGCATCATCCGCGCCCGGTTCCTGGACCGGATCTGGTCCGCCTACAACGCGAACCCGGAACTGCCGACGCTGTTGACCGACGAATACTTCCGCGAGGCGCTGACGGACGCGCAGAAGGCGTGGCGGCGGGTTGTCTCCACCGCGACCTGGCTCGGCATTCCGGTGCCGGGCTTCAGTTCCGCGCTCGCCTACTACGACGGGCTGCGCTCGCCCCGGCTGCCGGCCGCGCTGATCCAGGGCCAGCGCGACTACTTCGGCGCGCACGGCTACCGGCGGGTGGACCGGGCGGGCACGTACCACACGTCGTGGTCAGGTGACCGCTCCGAGTCGCCGAGCTGAGCCCCTCTCGCTGGTGATCCAGGCGTCCCACCTCCACGCCCCGCAGCAGGCGACGGGTGTCCGGATCCATGGTGCGAGTCTCGACCGTGGCCGCGCGGCTCAGCGCGGCCACGGTCGCCCGCCCTCGGGTCACGGGAGATGGGTCACGGCCAGAACAGCACCTCCGGGTGACCGGCGTCCGGCCCGCGCAGCAGCGGTGCCGGCTGGCCCTTCAGATGGCGTCCCACGAACTGCCCCACATAGTCCGCCGCGATCTCCGCGCACCGTTCGCCGTCAAGCGTCTGCAGCGGCACGCCGACCTGGTCGCTGAGGATGCCGTAGTCGGTGAGCGAGCTGTGCGTGGTGCCCGCGACGGTGAGCCACCGCTTCCAGCCGGTCAGGTTCGGATAGGTCGCGTCCCAGCTCGCGTCGTTGCCGGGCTCGCCGTGGTTCTCCGCGCCCAGCATCAGGAACGGCCTGTCGATCGGCCGGGTGACGGGCGGGAAGAAGGTGCCGTCGATGTTCACGCCGGCATCGATGCGCCTGTCGCGGAGCATGGTCTCGGCCGCTGAGGAACCGCCGATCGAGTGCCCGGCCATCGCCACCCGGTCCCAGTCTGCCTGCATGTCAGGGCGCTTCGACAGCGTGTCGAGCACGAACGACACGTCCGCCGCCCGGCCCGCCGTGACCTGCTCCGGCCGCACGGTGTCGTTCTCGAACAGCGCGCAGACCGTGCAGGTGGTGATCCGGCCGTCCGGGAACGTGATCGCGGCCGCCTCGTACGTGTGGTCCACGCCCACCACCAGGTAGCCACGGCTGGCCAGGTCCTCCGCGAGCCCGGTCAGCGACCCGCGCGGGAACGAGAAACCTGGTGACAGCACCACGACCGGCCAGTGGCCCCGGCGGGCCGTCCCGTTCGTGTGGGCGTGCGCGCCGACCCTGGTCAGCGCGTCGAGCGGCACGCCCGGCGCACCGATCTGGGTGAGGATCAGGCGCGATTCCTCCTCCGTCGCGTAGGGGTCGATGGGGCCGCGGTCGTTCACGGCCGGGTACCACAGCGTGAGCATCAGTTCTCGGCGGCGTTCCGGCACCCACGGGTCGGCCCGGTCCCGGTCGACCAGGTGCAGGTCGCGGGTGCCGACCGGAAGCGGCCCGCTCGGTGCGAGCAGCTCAAGATCAAGCCCCGGATCCGCCTGTACGGCCGCGGCCGGCGCCGTGACCAGCAGTGCGGCCGCGGCGAACACGGTCATCAGTCTGCGCATCGTCATGCCTGCCACTCTTCCGGGCCGCAGCGGAGGGCACATCGGGGATCGATCCCGGTGCTTTCTCAGGGTCCGCGGACGACTTCCGGCAGGTTGACCGGATCGGTCCGCCCCGGGACGGGATCGTGCCTGTCCGCGCAGCTCAGGCGTTGGCACGATGGGGACATGACACGAGCGCTTATCGTCATTGACGTGCAGGAGTCGTTCCGGCAGGGTGCCCGCTGGGCGTCCGTCTCGGTCCCGGACATCGCGGAGCGGGTGGGCCGCCTGGTGACTGCCGCGCGCGACCGGGACGAGACGGTGATCTGGGTGCTGCACACCGAGCCCGGCGGCGGCGCGTTCGACCCGTCGTCCGAGTTCGTCCGCATGATCGACGGCCTGGAGCCGCTGCCCGGCGAGGCGGTCCTGACCAAGACCACCCGGAACGCGTTCACCTCGACAAACCTGCAGCAGCTGCTCACCCAGGCCGGGATCCGTGAGTTGACCATCTGCGGGATCCAGACCGAGCAGTGCTGCGAGACCACGGCCCGGGTCGCGGGCGACTTCGGCTACGACGTGGAGTTCGTGACCGAGGCGACCGCCACGTTCCCGATCCCGCACCGGGACGCGCCGGCGGGCCGGTCCTGGGACGAGGTGCTTGCCGACCCGCGCACGCTCGGCACGGACGCGATCGCGGAGCGGACCGAGTACGCGCTGGCCGGCCGGTTCGCCACCATCCGTACCCTCGACGAGGTCTTGAGCCGGTGACCTCTGTCGTCTTTCTGCTCGTGCCGGGTCTGCACCTGCTGGATCTGGCCGGTCCTGCGCAGGTCTTCGGGACGGCCGGCTACGACCTGCACTACGTGGCCGAGCAGGAGGACGTCCGTTCCGCGCAGGGCCTGACGATGCGCGCCCGCCTGGACTGGCCGGACGCGGATCTGATCGTTGTACCGGGCTGGCGCGTCTCCCCCGGCGCCGGCTTTCTGACCGGCCGCACCCTCGACCGGCTGCGCGCCCACCACGACCGTGGTGGCACCGTGGCAAGCGTCTGCGCCGGTGCGGACGCGCTCGGCCGGGCCGGACTGCTCGACGGCCGCCGCTGCACCACCCACCACGAGCTTCAGGACGAGTTGGCCGCCCGCTATCCGCGCGCGACTGTGGTCCGCGACGTGCTCTTCACTGTCGACGGCCGGGTGGTGACCTCGGCCGGCATCGCCAGCGGCATCGACCTGTCGTTGCACCTGATCGCGGCCGCGCAGGGGCCCGCCGCGGCCGCCCGGGTGGCCCGCGCGATGGTCGTCTACGCCCGCCGCAACGGCGACGAGCAGCAGCACAGCGCCATGCTGCGGCACCGCGCCCACCTCAGCGACGTCGTGCACCGCGCCCAGGACGTGATCGACGCCCGGTTCGCCGATCCGCTGCCGCTGGCCGCGCTCGCCACGTCCACAGGCGTCGCGGAGCGCACGCTGACCCGGCTGTTCCGCGCCGCCACCGGCCTGACGCCGCTGCGCTATCAGCAGCTGTTGCGGGTGGAGCGCGCGGAGCATCTGATCGGCCAGGGCGCCACTGTCGAGTCCGCCGCGCACGCCACCGGCTTCGCGGACGCGCGCATGCTCCGCCGCCTCAGATCCAGACCTTCCTGACCACTGGGGTACGCCGTCGTCGCACACAGCGAGCCCGGTGGATGCCCGATACGGTGGATCGGGTGATCGTTGACAGATAAAGATCCGCCTTTAAACGGACAAATGCGCTTCCAGGTCCCCGCACGGACGTGACCGGTACGGCATTCTTGTGCAGGGCCCGCAGCCGGGCCTCCCGCACCCCGCAGAATGGTGCGGTCCCCCCTGTCTGCCGGCCGGAAACTGCCTGGAAGGAGCGTCTGGTGGAGAAGTTCATGTCGGGCAGTCGGATCTGGCCGGACGAGCAGACACGCCTGCACTTCTACCTGCTGCCGTCCCTCGATCTGAACGCCGAGCTCGACGCGCTGATCACCGACTACCGCGACGTGGTGGAGGAGTTCCCGTTCGTCTCGCTTGTGCAGGACGAGTGGCTGCACGTGACGCTGCACATGGTGACCGGCGTGGCGGCGGAGGAGGTCGGTGACCGGCAGCGGCGCGGGCTGATCCGGACGGTCGGGACGTATCTGGAAGGGCTCGGGCCGCTGACGTTGACGGCCGGGCCCGCGCTCGCCACCCGCAACGCGGTGGTGCTTGACGTGGACGGGGACCTGCCGGGCGACCCGTTCCACGAGGTGTACACGCGGATCCGGGCCGCGGTGGAGGACACCATCGGCGTGGAGGCTGTCGAGTTCGACGCGATGCCGCCGCACATCACGCTCGGCTACGCGAACAGCAGCGGCGACTCCGGGCGGGTGCAGAGTCTGCTGCGCCGGAAGGTGCGGCCGAGCCGGGCCGTGTTCACCGTGGACGAGATCCACCTGGTGGAGGTCGAGCAGGACGCGATGCGCACCGAGTACCGCTGGGATCCGATCGCGACGTTTCCCCTGCTCGGGTGACCTATCCCCGCCGGTCCTCGGCCATCCGGGCCGCGCTGAGGTAGTCGACGCCGACCGCGGCCAGCGCCTCGGCCAGCACCGCGTCCGCCGGGGTGGCGGTGACCGGGTCGGCGATCGCCCGGAGCAGGCCGAGCAGCAGGTGCTCGGTGCCGGTGCGGGGCTCACCGAGCCGGCGGGACTCCTCGATCGCGCGCAACAACGCGGCCTCGGCGGTGCTCGTGAACGGCAGGTTGGCGGGTGAACGGTCGTCGCCGGGCGTGAGCAGCGGGCGGACCGCCTCGCCGACGACGGCCTTGCCACCGGCCAGGTCGCGCAGGATCTGCGCGCCGGGGCCGCGGGCGCCGAGCACGCCCAGGATGAGGTGGATCGGGGCGATGACGACGTTGTCGACGTCTGTGGCCTCGGCGTGGGCGAGGCCGAGCACGCGCTTGACCCGGTCGGTGAGATCCATGGTGGGTGAGATCATCGGCTTCTCCCTCGGAGGTGGCGACCCGTCCACTGTCGCGCCGCACTCACATATGAGGCAAGGATTCCCGCTCGTTCGGTCACATTCACTCACCACCGCGGAAGCGCGGTCGCCCGTCCTAGGAGGCTAGCTCCTTACCCGGAGCCCACCGGTGCGATAGCGTCTCGGAATGATCTCCGGCGCCGCGCACGGCGTACCCCCGGCGGTTTTCGATCTTCTGGACGGCGACCCCGCGTCACCCGTCGTGCTGCATGTGCCGCACGGCGCGCGGGAGATGACGGACCTCGCGCGTGACGGGCTCCGGCTCACCGGCGCACTGCTTGAGCGCGAGCTGGACCTGCTTACCGACGCGCACACGCGGGAGATCGCGGCCGGGGCCGCCGGGCGGGCCGCGCGCCGGCCGTGGACGTTCGCAAACGCGTTCTCCCGGCTGGTGGTCGACCCGGAGCGTTTTCCTGACGACACCGAGGAGATGGCGCGGGTCGGCATGGGCGCGGTCTACACGCGCACCGCGCACGGCGAGATCCTGCGCGACGACAATCCCAGCCGTGACGAAGAGCTGCTCGCCACGCACTTCCGGCCCTACGCCGAGGGCATCGCCGACCTGGTCGACAGGCGACTCCAGGCGACCGGCCGCGCGGTGATCCTGGACGTGCACTCCTACCAGACCGACAGGCTCCCCTACGAGCTGCACGGGGACGGCCCGCGCCCGGCGATCTGCCTGGGCGTGGACGACTTCCACACGCCGCCGTGGCTGCTCGACGCGGCGCGCAGCGCGTTCGGGACGGACACGGGCATCAATTCCCCCTTCGCGGGTACGTACGTGCCGCTGCGCCACTACCGCAAGGAGGCTGCCGTGACCGCGCTGATGGTGGAGATCCGCCGCGACACCTACATGACCGAGCCGGGCGGCCCACCGCACGACGGCCTCACCACGATCGCCGAGCGGCTCGCGACGCTTGTGGACGCGGCATGAGCGAGCGTGCGAGCGAATCAAGGGCCCGGCGCGCCGCCTCAGGCCGGCGGAGGAGCGCAGCGGGGGAGGCGGCATGAGCGCCGACATCGCCCGGGTGCTGCGCGACTCGCCGGTCGTCGACGGCCACAACGACCTGCCCTGGCAGCTGCGGGTGCATCGTGGCTGCACGGTCGGGGGCCTCGACGCCGGGATTCCCGAGCTGCACACCGATCTGCCCCGGCTGCGGGCCGGTGGTGTGGGCGCGCAGTTCTGGTCCGTCTACGTGCCGTCCAGCCTGCCGGAGCCGGAGGCGGTGGTGGCCACGATGGAGCAGATCGACGCGGTGCACCGGCTGGCCGCGGCCTACCCCGCCGATCTGGCGCTCACCACCACGGCCGCGGCGACGCTCGCGGCGATGAAGGACGGCAGGATCGCGTCGCTGATCGGGGTGGAGGGCGGGCACAGCCTCGCCTCCTCCCCCGCGGTGCTGCGCTGCCTGGCCCGGCTGGGCGTCCGGTACGTCACGCTCACCCACAACCACCACACGCCGTGGGCGGACAGTGCGGCGCTGCCCCCTGTGCACGGCGGCCTGACCGGTGAGGGCCGCGCGATCGTGCGCGAGATGCAGCGGATCGGCGTGCTTGTCGACCTCGCGCACGTCGCGGAGGTCACGATGGACGCGGCGCTCGACGTCGCGACCGCGCCGGTGATCTTCAGCCACTCGTCGTGCCGCGCGCTCACCGGCCACGGCCGCAACGTGCCGGACCGGGTGCTCGCCCGGCTGCGGGACAACGGCGGTGTGGTGCAGGTGACGTTCGTGCCGGCGTTCGTGTCCGAGGAGGTGTGGGCCTGGGAGAAGGCGGCCGCCGAGGAGGCGCGGCGTCGTGGGCTGCCCGGCGACACGGTGGCCTGGCCGCCGGCGCCGAGGGCCCACGAGGAGGCGACGATCGGCCATGTCGCGCCGGACGATTCACCGATGCGCGACTGGCTTGACGCGAACCCGGCGCCGAAGGCCACTGTCGCGCAGGTCGCTGACCACGTCGAGCACGCGCGGGAGGTGGCGGGCGTCGCGCACATCGGGCTCGGCGGCGACTTCGACGGCACCGGGACGCTGCCGGCCGGGCTTGAGGACGTCGGGGCGTACCCCCGGCTGCTTGAGGAACTCGCCGGCCGGGGCTGGTCCGAGCCGGATCTGGCCGCGCTGACCGGCCACAACGTACTCCGCGTGCTGCGTGAGGCGGAAGACGCGGCCGAGGAGTTACTGGGGTAGCCGCTTCTTGAACCGGAAGGACTCGTCGTTCGCGTCCTTGAAGCCGAGCCCCCGGTAGAACCGGTGCGCCGCCTCGCGTTCCGGCCGCCGCCCGCTGGTGACCTCGACGAACAGGCAGCGGAACGCGCGCGCATACGCCTCGACCGCGGCCATCAGCGCCCGGCCGATGCCGCCACCGCGCGCGTTCTCGTCCACCACGAGTGCGATCAGCCGGGCGAAGTGGCCGCTCACCTCGAGCAGCGGGCTCACGTGCACGGCCGCCACGCCGACCACCACGCCGTCCGACACGGCCACGAACACCGCCGCGGCCGGTTCGTCGCCGAAATAGTCAAGGCGCTCCGCGACCGAGGCCTCATCGGTCGGGTAGCCGAGCTGGCCGAGTAGCTCCGCGAGCCGCTCGCAGTCCGCGGCCGCCGCCTGCCGCACCAAGATCGCCATGCGGCACAGTGTGGCAGAAGATTCACATTCAGGGGGTACGGCGGGGCGGCTCCGGATCGTGGCCGCGCACCGTCCGGCCGCCGTCGACCGGAAGCGTCACCCCGGTGATGAACGAGGCCCGCGGGGAGAGCAGGTAGGCGACCGCGTCCGCGATCTCCCCGGCCTCGGCGATCCGCCCGAGCGGGTGCAGGCGGGCCATCTCGTCGTCGTGCGCGCCCCCGAGTTCGCGGTAGCGGGCGGTGTCCACCGAACCGGGCGCCACCACGTTCGCGCGGATGCCGTGCGGGCCGTAGTCCACGGCGAGCGCCCGGGTGAGCGCCTCGATCGCACCCTTGGCGGTCGCGTACGGCAGACATCCCGGCACCGGCATGCGGGCCTGGTGCGAGGAGAGGTTGACGATGCTGCCACCGGTGCCCGCGGCCAGGAAGTGCCGCACGGCCGCCCGCGCGCCGGAGACCACCACACCCAGGTTAAGCGTGACAAGCGCGAGCAGGTCCGATGTGGTCGCGTCGTGCAGCGACGCGTCCCGGAACGCGGCCGCGTTGTTGACCCAGCCGGTGAGCGGCGCGCGCTCCGCGGCCAACTGTGCCGCGTGCTCGGTGACCTCGTCGTCCGACGCGTCACCGAGGACCGGGATCGCGCCGTCCGGCAGCGCGACCGCGTCCCGCTCGATCACCACCACCGGGTGGCCGTCGTCGCGCAGGCGTTCCACGATGGCCCGGCCGATACCGCGGCCGCCGCCGGTCACCACGACGGACCCGGTCATGCCGGGGTCAGCCCGTGCAGCGCCGCGAACGCGGACAGCTCGTCACGCTGCTCCGCAAGCGTCTCGCCGGCCGTGTTGATCACGAGGCGGTCCACGCCCTGCCGCGCGAAGCTCTCCACGCTCTCCGGCGTGGTGGAGGTGGAGCCCCAGCGGGTGTGCTCGATCGGGCGGCCGGACGAGCGGGCCGTCTCGAGCTGCGCGATGCGCTCGGCCGGTCCCAGCATGCCGCCGGGGAACCAGCCCGCGCCGAACCGGGCGGCGCGCCGGGCCGCCGCCATCGAGGAGCCGCCCACGTGGATCGGCAGCGCGCCGCCGACCGGCTGCGGCATGCTTGTCACCCGGTCGAGCTGGAAGAACTCGCCGTCGAAGGTGACCGAGTCCTTGGTCCACAGCAGATTCAGCACCTCGAGCGCCTCGTCCGCGCGCCGCCCACGGGTCTCGAACGCGACGCCGCTGACCGCCGCCTCCTGCGGGAACGCGCCGACGCCGACGGTGAGCAGCCGCAGCCTGCCTTTGGCCAGCACGTCGAGCGTGGCCAGGCGCTTCGCAAGCGCGACAGGGTGGTGGTACGGCAGCAGCAGCACGCCGGTGCCGAGCAGCAGCCGGGTGGTCGCGGCCGCGACGAACGTGAGGCAGACCAGCGGGTCCGGGAACTGCCTGTCGACCGGAAGCTCGTACTCGCCGAACCGCATGCTGGGCGAGAGCGCCATGTGCTCCGGCAGGTAGAGGCCCTCGAAGCCGGCCGCCTCCGCGTGCTGGGCGTAGCCGACCAGGTGATCCGGATCGACGCCGTTGACCGACCTGCCGTAACTGACCGCGAACTTCATGCCCGAACCCTAATTCATCCATAACAGTCTTCCGCTGCACTGTTAACAGTCCTAATAATTCCGGTGACGGCGGTCGACCCCCAACCGCCATGACCATGGGAGGCTGTCATGCGACGGTCCCGGCTAGCGGCGCTGGTGAGCGCGTCCGCGCTGATACTGATGGGCGGGGCGGTGGTGTGGGCCGCCGGGCCCGCTGCGGCCGCGGCGAACACCGCGACGTTCACGAAGACGTCCGACTGGGGTTCCGGGTGGGAGGGCCGCGTCACAGTCACGAACGGCGGCGGGTCACCGATCACCTCGTGGACCGTGGCGTTCGACCTGCCGGCGGGCAGCGCGGTCAGCTCGGCCTGGGAGGCGGACCTGACGGTCTCCGGGTCGCGGTACACGTTCCGGAACAAGTCGTACAACGGGACGATCGCGGGCGGGGCGTCGCTGTCGTTCGGGATGATCGGCACGGGCTCGGGCAGCCCGTCGAACTGCACGCTCAACGCCGTGGCCTGCGGCGGCGGGGTCACCCCCACAACGCCCCCGCCGACGACCACGTCCCCGTCGCCGACCACTCCCCCGCCCACGACACCTCCACCCACGACGCCTCCGCCGAACACGGGAACGCTGCCGAAGCACTTCCTCACCGGCTACTGGCACAACTTCGTCAATAACGCGGTCGAGCTGCGGCTGCGGGACACCCCCGCGCAGTACGACCTGGTCGCCGTCTCGTTCGCGGAGGCGACGAGCACGCCGGGCGCGGTCTCGTTCGGCCTCGACCCGCAGCTGTCCACCGCACTCGGCGGCTACTCGGACGCGGACTTCCGCGCCGACGTCCGCACACTCCAGGCACGCGGCACCAAGGTGATCCTCTCGGTCGGCGGCGAGGCCGGCCGGGTCGCGGTGTCGGACGCGACAAGCGCGACCGCGTTCTCCACCACGATGTTCACGATCATGCAGCAGTACGGGTTCGACGGCGTCGACATCGACCTGGAGAACGGCCTGAACCCGACGTACATGGCGCAGGCGCTCCGGTCGCTGCGGTCCAAGGCCGGCACCAACATGATCATCACGATGGCGCCGCAGACGATCGACATGCAGTCCACCGGCGGGTCGTACTTCGCGCTCGCGCTGGCCATCAAGGACATCCTGACCGTGGTGCACACCCAGTTCTACAACTCGGGCGCGATGCTCGGGTGTGACCAGGTGGGGGCGTACAGCCAGGGCTCGGTCAACTTCCTCACCGCGCTCGCCTGCATCCAGCTGGAGAACGGCCTCCGCCCCGACCAGGTGGCGCTCGGTCTCCCGGCCGGCACCGGAGCGGCCGGCGGCGGCGTCGTCTCGCCGAGCGTGGTCAACGCCGCGCTCGACTGCCTGGCCCGCGCCGTCAACTGCGGCACGTTCAAGCCGCCGCGCACCTACCCGGGCATCCGCGGCGCGATGACCTGGTCCGTCAACTGGGACGTCACCAACGGCAACGCGTTCGCGAACACTGTCGGACCGCACCTCGACACGCTGCCCTGACCGATCTCCAGTCCCGTTCGAGGCGTCGGCCGTACCCGGGCGGCGCCTCGAACGGCCTGCGCGTCTTTCCGATCGCGGCGATCACCGATACTGTGTCGCCCGCCGAGCACCGGCTCCGCACGGTTCCGTACCCCTCCGACGATCGAGGACTGTAACGATGCGCCCCCTCGCCACGCTCGCGTCGGCACGTCACGCGGACCCGACGCGGCGGCGCGAGCGCCCGGCCCTGCCCGTACCGGCCTGGCCGCTCCTGCCCGGACTGTTGTTCCTCGCAGCCTCGCTCGCCGTCTACTACCAGTACCAGCGGCACTTTCCGGCTGTCCCGCTCGACCTGGAGGTGTACCGGGGCGGCCTTGCGGCGTACCGGGACGGTGCCGCGGTCTACCGGGCCGACTACGGCCAGATCCACATGCCGTTCACGTACCCGCCCGCCGCGCTCGTGCTGTTCTACCCGCTGGGGCTGGCGAGCCTCACGGCCACCCAGGTCACGCTGACCGCGCTCGGATTCGCCGCGACGTACCTGGTGGCCTGGGCGGTGACCGGGATGCTCGGCTACCGGGGCACGGCCGGCCGGATCGGCATCGCCGCCGCGTTCACCGGGCTCGCGCTGTGGCTGGAGCCGTTCCAGCGAAGCGCCGACTTCGGGCAGATCAACGCGATCCTGCTCGGCCTTGTGGTGGTGGACCTGGCGCTGCTGCGGCGCACCCGCTTCGCCGGGGCGGGCATCGGCGTCGCGGCCGCGATCAAGTTGGTGCCGGCCGTCTTCGTGCTCTACCTGCTGCTCTCCCGCCGGTTCCGGGCCGCGGCCACCGCCGTCGGCACGTTTCTCGTGATCAGCGTCGCAGGCGTGGCGGCCGTCCCGCACTCGGCGGAGTTCTGGCTGTCCGGCCTCTTCATCAGAGGTGACCGGGTGACCGGCGGCAACGGTCCCGACTCCTCGGGCAACCAGTCGCTGCGCGGCTTCTTCGCCCGCCTCCTCGACGAGCCGTCGTCCACCGCGTCGCTCGCGCTCTGGGTCATATCCGTCGTGGTGGTCGGCGTGCTCGGCCTGGCCCTGGCGGTGCGCGCGGAGCGCCGGGGGGAGGACGCGGCCGCGATGTGCCTGGTCGCGCTGACCGCGCTGCTGGTGTCACCTGTCTCCTGGACCCACCACTGGGTGTGGGTCCTCCCGTTCCTGATGGTCCTCGCGGATGCGGTGCTCCGGCTCCGCGGCCCGGTCCAGACGCTCGCCGCCGCCGTGCCCGCGCTGCTCGCGGCCGCGTTCGCCGTCTGGCCGACCCAAATGACTGACGACGGCCCGCTCAAGGCGCACGGCATCATCTGGGTCGCCCACCGGCACGGCGGGCTCGGCTACCACCTCGGCCTGCAGCTCTATGTCTACGCCGGTCTGGCCGTGCTCGCGCTCGCGGCGCTGTGGCTGTGGAGTGATCGCCCGGCCGTGACCGAGCAGTCCGTCCCGGCCGTGCCGGCCCAGCGCGTACCGGTGGCGGTTCCCGGGCTGACCCGCACGGCCGCGCGCACTGAACCCGAAACCTTGACAGTACGCCGAGAGTGAGCGCTAACATGCCCTAAATCCATCGATGACCCTGATTGCGTGCCGGGCCGGTCTCCACCCGGGCGGCGCGCGGGTCAGCCGACCCCCGAAGGGGGACGCCCCATGCCCACGTCCCGGATCGCCCGCCGGGCACTGCTCGCGACCGCCACCGCTGCGGCACTGCTCACCGGCGGCCTCGCCACCCTGCAAGCCCACGCGGCGGAGGCGCCGCGGATCCTCGCCACACCGACCGTGCCGCCCGCGGCGTACCCCGGGCCGGGGGTGGTCAGCGGCGACATCGGGGTGCACGATCCGACGATCGTGAAGACGCCGGCCGGCACCTACCTGGTCGCGCACACCGGGGACAACATCGCGCTCAAGACGTCAGCGGACCGGACCGCGTTCCGTAACGCGGGGACCGTGTTCCCGAACGGCGCGTCCTGGACCACTGCCTACACCGGCGGCAGCCGCAACCTGTGGGCGCCGGACCTGTCGTACCGCAACGGGCAGTACTACCTCTACTACTCCGCCTCCACCTTCGGGTCGAACAAGTCGGCGATCTTCCTGGCCACGTCCACCACAGGCGCGTCCGGCAGTTGGACGCACCAAGGGCTGGTGATCGAGAGCTCGACGAGCAACGACTACAACGCCATCGATCCGAACGTGGTGGTCGACGCGTCCGGCGCCTGGTGGCTGAGCTTCGGCTCGTTCTGGTCCGGGATCAAGACTGTGAAACTGAACGCGAGCACCGGCAAGCGGGCGGACAGCACCGTGCGCAGCCTGGCCGGGCGAGGCGGCGGCGCGATCGAGGCGCCAGTCGTGTTCAAGCACGGCAACTACTACTACCTGTGGGTGTCGTTCGACAGGTGCTGCCAGGGCGCGTCAAGCACGTACCGGATCTTGGTCGGCCGGTCCACAAGCTCCACCGGGCCGTTCGTCGACCGGAACGGGACCGCTATGACAAACGGCGGCGGCACCCAGGTGCTGGCGAGCCACGGCAGCATCCACGGGCCGGGGCACCAGGCGGTTTTCGCGGACACCGACGCCGAGGTGCTCGTCTACCACTACTACACGAACAGCGGCGCGTCGCAGCTCGGCATCAACCTCATCGGGTACGACTCGGCCGGCTGGCCCTTCGTCTACTGAGGACTTCCGCCGAGGTAGGTGTCCCGGATCGTGATCTCCGCGATCCGGGACACCTCCGTCTCCAGCGGGTTCTCCTCGAGCACCACGAAGTCCGCGAGCCGGCCCGGTGTCAGCGCGCCCAGGTCGTCCTCCCAGCCGCAGGCCGCAGCCGCGCCGGTCGTGTAGGCCCGCAGCGCCTCCGCCACGCTGAGCCGCTCGTCCGCACCGACCAGGCGCCCACCCGACGTGAGACGGGCGGCCATGAACTGGATCGCGCGCAGCGGCGGCCCTTCGGTCACCGGCCGGTCCGAGCTGGCGGCCAGCCGCACCCCGCTGCGCAGGAATCCCGCGCCGCGGTAAAGCCAGTCCGCGCGACCCGGGCCCATGATCTGCGCATAGTCGTCGCCGAAACACCAGAGGAAGTCCGGCTGCACCACAGCCGTCACGCCCAGCTCCGCGAACCGGGCCAGCTGATCCGGCCGCACCAGCCCGGCGTGCTCGATCCGGTGCCTGGCCACCGCCGGCTTGAGCTTCTGCGCGAGCGCGATCGCGTCCAGCGCCAGATCCACCGCACGATCGCCGATCGCGTGCACGGCCAGCTGCCAGCCGGCGCGGTGACCTGCCACGATCGTCTCGGTCAGCGCGGCCGGATCGTCCGCAAGCACACCGCCGTCGTCAGTGCCCGCGTAGGGCTCGGTCAGCGCGGCCGTGCGCGCCATCATGCCACCGTCGGTGAACACCTTCAGCGCGCCGATCGACAGCCACTCGTCGCCGAAGCCGGTCCGTACCCCCAGATCCAATGCTCTGGGAATGTCATCGTCCGGATGCGCGGCGACCGAGTGCAGCACGTCCGCCGCCACCATCAGCCGCGCCCTGACCGGCAGCCGGCCCGCCTCCCGCGCCGCCTGATACGCCGCCAGCTCCACAGGCGTGTGCCCGACCAGCCCGCCCGCGATCCCGGCCTCCGACACCGCGGTCACGCCCTGCGCCCGGCACTCCCGGCCCGCGTGCTCGATCGCACCGACCAGCTCAGCGATCGCGTACGGCCAGCGCAGCCGCCGCACCGCCGCCATGTCCCCCTCGGTCAACAGCGCGTCCTCGTGCCGCACGCCGTCCGGCAGCATCGCGAGCACCGCGCTGTTTACCAGGCACGCATGCCCGGAATCATGCGTGACGAACACCTTCCGGCCCGCGCTTACCGAGTCCAGCTCCGCCGCGGTCAGGTGCCGGCCGAGCGGCCGCTGGTCATATCCGCCGACGTCCACCCAGCCGCCCTCGGGCGTCCGCAGCGCCGCCTCCGCGATCACCCGCAGCATCGCCTCCGCGTCCCGGGACGGCGCCACGCTCGCGGCCCGTGCCTTCAACCCGGTCCAGGCCAGATGCACGTGCGCATCCACAAAACCGGGAATCACAGTGGCACCGCGCAGATCAAGCACGTCACGCGCGGGCATCGCCGCCGCCGCATCTCCCACCGCGAACACACGGCCCCGCCAGACCCCGAGCGCCCGCACCACCGGCAGGCCCGGATCCATTGTCAGAATCGTGCCGTTCTCGATCCGCAGGTCGAGCACCCTGAACTCCTTCGGCGACAAGCATGAAGATCCGACAAGCCATCTTCCCGCTTCCGCGGTGGTCCGGCCCGCACGCTCCCGCGGGCCGCCGGCCCGTGGGCGGCCGGGCCCAGAACCACACCCTCGCGGCGGGTCGGGGTGGATCGGGGCGAGTCAGGCCGCGGTGAGGATGAGGGGGCCGGAGGCGGTGACCGCGATGGTGTGTTCGGCGTGGGCGGCGCGGGAGCCGTCGCGGGTACGGAGCGTCCAGCCGTCGCGGTCGGTGCGGTAGTCGTCGCGGCCGCTGGCGATGAGCATGGGCTCGATCGCGATGACCAGGCCGGGCTCCAGGGCGATGCCCCGGCCGGGACGGCCCTCGTTCGGCACGGAGGGGTCCTCGTGCATGGCGCGCCCGACGCCGTGGCCGCCGTGGTCGGCCATGATTCCGTAGCCCTCGAGACGGGCCACGGTGCCGATCGCGTCCGCCACGTCTCCTATCCGCGCGCCGGGGCGGGCCGCCGCGATGCCGGCGGCGAGCGCGCGGTCGGTGGCGGCGATCAGCGCCAGGTCGGCGGGACGTGGCGTGCCGACCGTGAAGCTGATCGCGGAGTCGCCGCACCAGCCGTCGAGGTGGGCGCCGGCGTCGATGCTGACCAGGTCGCCGTCCGCGAGCCGGTAGTCGGTGGGGATGCCGTGCACGACCGCGTCGTTGATGCTGGCGCAGATGACCGCGGGATACGGCGTCCGTGCGGACCGCGGCTGGTAGTGCAGAAACGACGGTACCGCGCCCGCGTCCGCGATCACCGTCGCCGCGATCCTGTCCAGTTCGAGGAGGCTGACGCCGACGGCCGCGTGCGCGCGCACAGCAGCCAGCGCGTTCGCGACGACGCGGCCGGCCTCACGAAGTGCCGCGATCTCGGAAGGTGATTTCAGCGCGATCATGTCGTTCTCCTCAGGTGCGACCTCACGATAACTATACCGGTATTACTATCGTGGGCATGGTACGGGTGCCGTTGAGCGAGGAAGAGCGGGAGCGCGGCGAGCGGCTGGGACGCGTGCTGCGGGACGCCCGCGGCGTGCGCAGCATCGTGGCGGTCGCGGCCGCGGCCGGAATCTCCCCGGAGACGCTTCGGAAGATCGAGACCGGCCGCATCCCCACGCCCGCGTTCTTCACGGTCGCGGCACTTGCCGGCGCGCTCGGCCTCTCCCTGGACACGGTCTCCGCCGCCGCAACACCCCCGCAGGCCAACGACGACGCGCCGGACATCCTGGCCGCCTAGAAGTGCACGGCACGCGCCCCCGCATCGGGGCGACGCCACTGCTCACGACCGGTCTCGCTCCCGGCCCGGCCACCACCACAAAGCCCACCCGGGCGCTCCGCACGTCGCTTTGACGTTGCCCTGGCTCGGTCCGGAAAACCTCCGCCCAGTCGGGTCGGCCGCATGGGGGACCGGCAGGGGTTTTGTTCTATGCGGGACCGCCCATGGGCGGGGAGCCCGCGGGAGCGTGCGGGCAGCACCACCCGCAGAGTGGGAAAGGAAATTCTGGATCTTGAATTGGCCGGCCATCTCGATGATGGGCGGGTCGCGGCGATGGTGGCATGCGGCGGCGGGAATACCAGCGTCCGTCGCCGATCGCCCTAAGATACGAAAAGTCCGGAAATCGTGGGCTGGGCGCGGTATCAAGGGATGGCAGGTGTGCCGAAACCGGAGGTGGGGCTCAGCATGACGACCGCTCGCGAGATCATGACGACCGATGTGACATGTGTCGGTGAGAACGAGTATCTGTCGGCGGCCGCCAAGAAGATGGCCGACCTGGACGTCGGGTCGCTGCCGATCTGCGGCGTCGACAACAAGATCAAGGGCATCATCACGGATCATGACATCGTGCTGAAGGTTCTTGGCAAGGGGAAGGATCCGGCGACGATCACCGCGGGCGCGCTGGCGCAGGGCGAAACGGTCACGATCGACGCGAACGACGATGCCCGCGCGATCCTGGCCACCATGTCGCAGCACCAGGTGCGCCGCCTGCCGGTGATCGACGACAACCACCTGGTCGGGATGATCGCGCTGGCCGACGTGGCCCGGTCGATGTCCGACCGTCCGGTCGGCGAGCTGATCCAGGCGCTCACCACGTCGGGCCGCTAGCGACAGAGCCCGTCCGCACTCAGCTAGCATGACCCGGTGCGGACGGGCGACTTCCACTACACCGCGAGTCCACAGTGCACTCCGGTGGAGGCGATGGCGCTGCTCGCCGATCTGACCCGGCAGGGCGAGCTGCATCCGCTGATCATCGCGGTGGTGCGGGAGACGGCCCGGCCCGGCGCGCTCCGCAGCTACACGATCACGGACGCGATGCGCTTGGGGCCGCTGCGGTTCCGGATCACCTATCAGGCCGACATCCTGCGTCAGGACGATTCGACGCTTGAGACTGTCGCCCGCCAGTCGCCGAACGTCACGGTCCGCAACCTGACCACTGTCAGCCCGGACGGCGATTCGACGCGCATCGCCTGCCACGTCACGCTTACCGCGCCCACGCCGCTGTTCGGCTACGCGTTCGGCCAGGCGCGGCGAGCCCACACGGAGCTCGCCGCGCGCATCGAGAAGCGGTTAAGCCCAGGCGGTCACCGGGCGGAATGAGCTGTCCGCCCGGAACGTGTCCGAGTCCTGGTAGAGGTCGAGCCGCAGCTCATAGTTGTAGTGCCGGAGGTAGCGGCCCGGGTAGTTGTACGACTCCAGCGCCACGGTTCCCGACGCCGATCCGACGCGCGCGCAGAACGTGGCGTCCTTCGCGTAGGTGGAAGTCCCGTCGTTCGCGTCCAGCCGCAGCCGGTAGTCCCAGTGCCGCAGGAAGTACCCGTTCGCCGCGCGCAGCGAGTAGCAGTTCGCGTCCGCCAGACCGGGCACGATTGTGAACGTCGCGTCCTGCTTGACAGTGGCCGCGGACGCGGATGTCACCTGGTCCACATATCCGAGGTAGTCGCGGTGCCGCACGTACCTGTCGGTGTAGTTGACCGACTGGAACGACCGGGTCACGTTCACCGGCAGCGACGCACCCCCGGACACGACCTCCTTGAGCACCGTGAAGTGCCGGGCGAACCCGGACAGGCCGGGCAGCGTCTGCGGCGCGCTCCACGACAGAAACCCGTCGTAGGAGTCACTGAAGTAGTACTGCCCGACCGTGTACCCGTCGAAGTAGATCCGCCAGCCGCCGTTGTCGAGCGGCACCAGCGCCTGGCCCTCGCGCGGGTTGCCCCAGCCGGCCCAGTTTCCGGTGCGGGAGATGGTGTACGGCCCGGTGAGCGACGACGCCGTGGCGTACTCGATGTATTTGGTGGTCTCGTTCTTGGTGAACGCGTGGTAGGTCGCGCCGACCTTCACCACGTACGTGTCGATGTTGTTCGGCCCGATGCCGCTGAGCACCTGCGGCGCCGACCACGCGCTGAGCGCCGCGTTCGACGCGGTGAGCTTGTAGGGCTTGAAGTCCGCCCCGTTCGTCGACAGGGAGACGATCACGTTCACGCTGCCGTTGGAGTCGATGAAGAACTCCGGCGCCCAGGTGTTCTGCACGGTCAGCGGGATCGTCACGTTCCGCACGAACGTCCAGTTGAGACGGTCGGTGCTGCTGGCGAGCCCGATCGTGTTGCCCGTCCAGTTCGTGGTGTAGACGACCCAGTACTTCCCGTCCGAGTGCTTGATGATGCTGGGATCGCGGATCAGCCCGGTCGGCGGCGTGAAGGCCGGCCCGCGCAGCAGCCGGAACCCGGTCGCGTCCGGCGACTCGTACACGTACATGTTGGACTCGCTGCTGTTGGTGAACGCGGTCATCGTGTACCGCGTCCACGAACCGGCCGGTGGCGCGGCCGCCTGAGCAGGGGCGGAAAGACCGAGAAGAGCACAGACCACAACCACAAACCCTGCGAGGGTACGTCTCACGGTGAGCCTCCATGGCAGCTGACACGCACGTGTCCGGCGTGTTGCTTCGATGTGTCGGCGAGGCATGTGGGAGACAGTGTTAGCGCTCACACGGTTTAAGTCAAGCTCGTCGATGGCCTTCGCAGATAGGCAAGCACCGCGAGCACCCGGCGGTTCGACTCGTCGTCCGGCGGGAGTCCCAGCTTGGCCAGGATGTTGCCGACGTGCTTGCCGACCGCGGCCTCCGAGACGTGCAGCGCCCGCGCGATCGCCGCGTTTGACAGCCCGGTGGCCATCGACGCCAGCACCTCCCGTTCGCGGGCGGACAGCTTCGCCACCGGGTCCGCGGGCGGGCGTCTGAGCAGCTGCTTCACCACGCTCGGGTCGATCACGGTGTCGCCGGCCGCTACCCCCCGCAGCACGCTTACGAACTCCTCCACGTCCGCGACCCGGTCCTTGAGCAGGTATCCGACGCCGCGCCCGCCGTCCGAGTCGAGAAGCGCGGACGCGTAGGAGCGCTCCACGTACTGGCTCAGCGCCACCACCGGCAGGCCCGGCGTGATCCGCCGCAGTTCCAGCGCGGCACGGAGACCGTCGTCGGACATCTGCGGCGGCATCCGGATGTCGGTCACCACCAGGTCCGGCGCGTGCTCCGCGACCGCGTCGATGAGCGCGGGCGCGTCCCCGACGGACGCGACCACAGGCAGCCCGAAGCGGTCCAGCAGCCCGGTGAGCCCTTCCCTGAGCAGCACGCCGTCCTCGGCGAGCACCACCCGTACCGTCATGACGCACGCACCCAGGGCAGCTCGACGCGGACCACGGTCGGGCCACCGGCCGGGCTGGACAGCAGCATTCTGCCGCTCGCCACCGCGGCCCGGTCCGCGAGCCCGGTCAGGCCGGAACCCTTGTCCGGATTCGCGCCACCCTGCCCGTCGTCCGTCACCTCGATCACCAGCAGCCCGTTCTCCCGGATCGCGGTCACCCAGACCGCGGTGGCGTTGCCGTGCCGGACCGCGTTGGTGAGCGCCTCCGCGACTACGAAGTACGCGGTGCTCTCCACGTGCGCGGCCGGCCGCTCGCCCAGATCGCTGCGTACCGTCACCGGCAGCCCGGTCCGGTCCGCGAGCTCGCGAAGCGCGGCGGGCAGGCCCAGGTCCGTGAGCACCTGCGGGTGGATGCCGGCGATCAGGTCGCGCAGCTCCGCCATCAGCCGTTTCGCCTCCTCGTGCGCCTTCGCCACCGAGCCCGCGGCCGGCGAGTCGGCCGGCACGTCGAGCTTCGCGAGCCCGAGTTGAAGCGTCAGGCTGACCAGCCGCTGCTGGGCGCCGTCGTGCAGGTCGCGCTCGATCCGCCGCCGCTCCGCCTCGAAGCCGTCGACCAGCCGGGCCCGGGACCGGGACACCTCCACAAGCTCGGTGTGCAGGCGGGCGTCGGCGGGCGGATCGTGCAGCAGCGCGGCCGCGGCCAGCCCGTGCAGACCGGCGATCACACCTACCACGTACGGGGAGCCGACCAGCAGGACCAGGCCCACAAGCGCGTACGGCACCGCGCCGCCGCTCGTGCTCACCTCACCGAAGACGATCGTGATCGGCTCCTCCTCGGAGACCACGAGCGGGGCTGCCACCATCCCTACCGCGAGCCCCACCCAGAGGAGCCCGACCAGGCTTGCGAACGACCCGACCGCGGCGAGCAGCGTGCCGTAGAGCGCCTCCCGCCAGGTCGCGACCTCGGTGTAGCGGGTGGTCAGCCACGACCACGGCCCGGTAGCCGGCGGGCTCCGGTGCCCCGACCGGACCGGCCCGGTGCGGATCAGCCGCAGCCGGTGACGCTCCACGGCCGCGAGCGGCAGCGCCAGCAAGGGCGCCCCGGCCGCGTAGCAGCAGAGCAGGAAGCCGAGCACGACGATCAGCACGCCGGGCTGCGCGGTCCGGTCACCGGTAAGCATCGCGATCAGCGCGACCACCGGGATCAGCGGGACGGCAAGCGGAGACGCCAGCGTGGCGGTCACCAGCGTGGTGAGAAGGTACAGCAGCGACCGCCAGGGCCACGCTGTGAGCAGGTAGTTCCGCCGCCGCATCACGGACAGCGCGTTCTCGGTCATGGCGGAAACGCTATGCGCCCGCGCCGCGCCGCAGAACAGTCCTGCGGCTACACCCGGGGTAGGTCTACCCCTACCCGCGCGCTGTCCAGGTGCGCGATCGGCGTGACCTCCGCAGGCGCGAACGCGGTGCCGCGGAGGCTGACGACGACCAGGACCAGCACCCCACCCACGGCCGTGAGCAGCGGCACGGCGGCGAGCAGGCCTGCCGAGTTGGCGGCGGCGCCGAGCGCGGAGCCGGTCACGATGCCGATCTGGAAGACGATGCCGGTGATCGCGTTCGCGGTCTCGGCGCGCGGGCCGAGCGCGCGGCGCAGCACGGCCAGCGCGACACACACGTTGAGCACGGAGAACGCGCCGCCCCAGAGCACGATCAGCGGGAGACCGGCGACAGCGAACTCACGCGTACCGGCGACCCACAGACCGGCGAGCGAGACAGTGAACGCGGCGGCCGCCACCCGTACCCCTGCGATCGGATTCCTGTCCGCGACGCCGCCGGCGAGCGTGCTGCCGACCACCGCGGCCGCGCCGTAGACAAGCAGCAGGACGGTCAGGCCGGTGCCGCTGACGCCGAACCGCTCCCCGACATAGGGCGCGATGTACGTATAAAGCGTGAAGTGTCCGGTGACGGCGAAGAGCACCACACCGAGGATCGGCAGTACGCCGGGCAGCCGCACGGTGGAGAGCACGCTGCCGCCGCCGCCCCGCACCTCCGCACCGCTCAGCGGGGGCAGCAGCCGCGCGACGAGCACGCCGAGCGCGACCGCCACCACGCCCACGGCGAGCATCGCCACCCGCCAGCTGGTCAGCTGGCCGAGCAGCGTGGCCAGTGGGGTGCCGACCACGAGCGCCATCGAGCCGCCGACCATCACCCGCGCGCCGGCCCGGCCCCGCGCCTCCGGCCTGGCCAGGCGCATCGCCGCGGGCGCGGCCACCGCGAAGTAGACGCCGTGCCCGAGCGCGGCCAGCCCACGACCGACGCCAAGCACTGCCACGTCCTGCGCGAACGCGGCCACCAGGTGCCCGGCGCCGAACACGGCCGCGCTGGCGAGAAGCACCTGCCGGCGGTCGATCCGGGACGTCCAGCGGGTCAGCGGCACCGCGGACGCGGCGGCGATCAGCGCGTACCAGCTGACGGTCAGCCCGACCCGGCTCTCCGAGGCGCCGATGCCGTCCGCCACCTCCGCGATCAGCCCGATCGGCAGCGTCTCGCCGGTGACCACGATGAACGCGATCGCGGCCAGCGCCACCGTCGCCACCGCCTCACCGCGTCGCGACAGCACGGCCGTCATCACATCCACCCCCGAGTCTCCGGCCCGGCACGGGCCACCGAACTCCATCATCCGGATGACCGTCCGCGATCTGAAGCCGGTGGGAGCCGCATCACCGGTGGGGCGTCGCGCGCCACACCGGGCGCTGGCATAATCGCCTGTCACACACGGGGAGAGAACAAGTGAACGGACAGCGGTCCGGCTTCCGGCCGGACGTGCAGGGCCTGAGGGCCGTCGCCGTGCTCGCGGTCATCGCGGATCACCTGGCACACTGGCCGACCGGCGGGTTCGTCGGCGTCGACGTCTTCTTCGTCATCTCGGGCTACCTGATCACCGGGCTGCTGCTACGTGAGTACACACGCACCGGGACCATCTCCTTCCGCGACTTCTACGTGCGCCGCATCAAGCGCATCATCCCGGCGTCCGTGCTGGTGCTGGCCGCGACCGTGGCGGTGGCGTACCCACTCCTCGACGCGGACCGGTTCGGCCGGCTGACCACTGACGTCGGCGCCTCGCTTGTCTTCGCGGCGAACTGGCGGTTCGCGGCCGAGGGCACCGACTACTTCCAGGAGGGCCTGCCGCCGTCCGCGGTGCAGCACTTCTGGTCGCTCGCGGTCGAGGAGCAGTTCTACGTCGCCTGGCCGTGGCTGATGCTCGGCCTGCTGCTGCTCCTGCGCCGCAACGCGCGGCTGGCCCGCACCGCTGCCGGCGCGGCGATCGGCGTGATCACGCTGACGTCGCTGGGCTGGGCGCTCTGGGAGACCGCGCACTCGCCCGCGATGGCGTACTTCTCCACCTTCTCCCGGGCGTGGGAACTGGGCATCGGCGCGCTGATCGCGGTGCTCGGCAACACGCTTGCGATCAGGTCGGCCGCGTGGCGTACCACCCTGGCCTGGCTGGGTCTGGGCGGCATCGCCGTCGCGCTCTTCGTGGTGCCGCAGTCGCCCGGCTTCCCGGCCCCCTGGGCGCTGCTTCCGGTGCTTGCCACCGCGCTTGTGCTGGCCGCGGGTGCGGGCGGCGAGCAGCGTCACCTGTGGCCGCTGACCAACCGGGTCAGTACCTACGTCGGCGACATCTCCTACTCGCTCTACCTGTGGCACTTCCCGGTCATCGTGCTGCTGGCCACGGTGCTGCCCACGGACGGCCCGGCCTACTACGCGGTCGCGGCCGTGCTGATCCTGGGCCTGTCCGTGCTCGGCTACCACGGCGTGGAGGACCCGCTGCGGCGCATGTCGTGGCGGCGGCCCCGCGCCGGCTCGTACCGGCCGGTGCTGGTGATGGCCGTGATCCTGCTCGGGCTGACCGTGCCGGTGGCGGTGTTCGCGCCGGGGCGGGACAGCACGCCCGCGGAGGCCACGCCGTCCGCGGTCGACAACAGGTGCCTCGGCGCGGCGGTACGGGACGCGGCGACCGGCTGCGCGCCGGTGCAGGGCGACTTCGTGCTGCCCGCGGTCGCCGACATGGCGAACGACACCGCCGGCGCGTTCGACTGCTGGATCGCTGAGGGCCAGCCGCTGAAGTCCTGCTCGTTCGGCACCGGCGGCACCTCGGTCGCGCTACTCGGCGACAGCCACGCCGCGATGCTGCTCCCCGGCCTGCAGCCCCAGCTGGCGGCCCACGACTGGAAGCTGGACAGCTACGTCGGCTGGGGCTGCCAGTGGATGCGGACCGGCACCGGCAGCACCTGCGACGCGACGATGCACGACATCCAGCAGCGGCTGGAGACCGGGCCGAAGTACGACTTCGTGATCGTCACGGCCGCCCGGCAGAAGACCGCGCCGGACAAGGACTGGGTGTCGGACATGTACGCCGCCGCCTGGCGCCCGGTCGCCGCGCGCGGCACGAAGATCATCGTGGTGGCGGACAACCCGGGCGTGCCGCAGAAGACGCTCGACTGCGTGCGGCGGGTGACGTTCTCCGTGCTCGACAACGACTGCGGGACGCCTGTCGCGGAGGCGTACAAGGAGACGGACGCGATGCTCAAGGCGGCCACGCTTGTGCCGGGCGTCGAGGTGGTGGACCTGCGGGCACACTTCTGCGACGACACGGTCTGCCCGGCCGTCATCGGCAACGTGATCACCTACCGGGACACGGTCGGGCACATCACCGGGACGTACAGCAGGACGCTTGGACCGTACCTGGCCGCGGCGGTGTCCACCGCCGCGGCCGGGTAGCACCGGGTCTACCGGCGCCTGGTCGCGCGCCGGTAGACCTTCGCGGACAGCGTCGACGGGCTGGAGGCCTCCGCCGGGGCGGCTGTCGACTCCGGGCCGCCGGCCACCGGCGCCGGCTCGTTGCCGCGGGCCAGCAGCCCCTTGCCGAGCGCGGTGAGCGTGGTCACGAACGCCACGTTCAGCGCGGTCGTCCAGTCGAACTCGACCACGTTGAACACACCGGCCGCCGCTATCGAGGCCAGCAGCGAGGCGAGGAACGTCTTGCCCAGGCGCACGAACACGTCGGGCCAGAACGAGAGATTCGTGGTACGCGTCAAGTACTGCAACGCCGTGAGCAGGATCGACGCGAGCGCGGCGCTGAACGAGACGGTGACCGCGTACTTCCAGGGCAGGTTCGCCACCGACGCGGACGTGCCGCCGGCAAGCAGCGTCGCGAAGAAGACCTGACCGGCGGACCAGCCGGCGCGCTCGGCGAAGTCGAGCAGGACCGGGTTGCGCCGCAGGTTCTCGAACCACATGTCGTTCCCTCCGAGATGTCCGGGATGGATGTCGCGCACATCCCACCACGGTGGTCACTCGACGCGAAAAACCCCCGGCCCTCAGGGCGCCGGGGGTTCTCTCGTGCGGAACGGTCAGCTGTGGTGCCAGGAACGCCCATCCCGCTCCAGCAGCCGGTCCGCCTCGGTCGGGCCCCAGGACGCGGCCTCGTAGAGCGGCACCGGGCTGCGGTCGTCTGCCCAGGTCTGCAGGATCGGGTCGACGATCCGCCAGCACTGCTCGACCTCGTCGGAGCGGATGAACAGCGTCGGGTCGCCCTTCAGCGCATCAAGCAGCAGCCGCTCGTAGGCCTCCGGCGACTCCTCCTTGAACGAGCTGCCGTAGGAGAAGTCCATGGTGGCGGACCGGACCCGGAAGTCGTGACCCGGCACCTTGGCGCCGAACCGGAGCGTGATGCCCTCGTCCGGCTGGATGCGCAGGATCAGCGCGTCAGGCGCGAGATCCTTGGCCTGGCCGACCGGGATCGGCAGGTGCGGCGGCCGCTGGAACTGCAGCATCACCTCGGTGACGCGCTTCGGAAGGCGCTTGCCGGTGCGGATGTAGAACGGCACGCCCGCCCACCGCCAGTTGTCGACGTCGAGCCGCAGCGCCGCGAACGTCTCGGTCCGGCTGAGCGGGTTGACGCCCTTCTCGTCCCGGTAGCCGGGCATCAGGTCCGCCTCGGTGCCGCCGCGCGTGTACTGGCCGCGCACCGCGATCCGGGAGATGTCCCGGTTGGTGGGCAGCCGGATCGCCTGCAGCAGCTTGACCTTCTCGTTGCGCACGTTCTCCGCGTCGAACGAGGCCGGCGGCTCCATCAGCGCGAGCGCGAGCACCTGCAGCACGTGGTTCTGCAGGATGTCGCGGGTGGCGCCGGCCGTCTCGTAGAAGCTGCCGCGGGTGCCGACGCCGAGCGTCTCCGCAACGGTGATCTGCACGTGGTCGACCCAGGTGCGGTTCCAGATCGGCTCGAAGATCGCGTTGGCGAACCGGAGCGCGAGCAGGTTCTGGACTGTGTCCTTGCCGAGGTAGTGGTCGATCCGGAAGACCTGCGACTCGTCGAACGCGTTGTGGACGGTGCCGTCGAGCTCGCGGGCCGATTCGAGGTCGTTCCCGTACGGCTTCTCGATCATGATGCGGGAGAACGAGCCCGGCCGCGGCTCGTTGAGCCCGGCGTCCTTGAGCCCGTTGACCACAAGCGGGAACGCCTCCGGCGGTGTGGCCAGGTAGAACAGGCGGTTCCCGGAGGTGCCGCGCTCCGCGTCGAGCGTGTCCAGAAGCTCACGGAGCCGCCGGTACGTCTCCGGGTCGTCGTAGGGCCCGGACACGTACCGGAAGCCGTCGTTAAGATCCGGGAAGACCGACTGCCCGCCGGTCATCCGGCTGCGGAAATCCTCGTCGGACATCGGCGAGCGGGCCACGCCGACCACCGCGAACTGCGACGGGAGGCGCTTGTGGCGGGCCAGGTTCTCGACCGCGGGGCCGAGCTTGCGGGCGGTCAGGTCACCGGAGGCACCGAAGATCACCAGCACGCCGGCGGGCGCGCGGCGATGATCCTCGGGGAACACGGTTTCCGGGGCCGGCAGTTCGTCAGTCATCAAGACCTCCACGGTTGATGCGGTACACACGACATTGTGTCGGGCCGGCCTGAGGCCGGACCGAGCCGGGCATGATCACTGACACCCCCGTTGTCACGTGTACCGGGGCGCATCCGGTTCAAGTCTTCCCAATGTGAATGCGGTTCGGGGGACGGATAGGTTAAAGACATGGGTGATCTTGGACAATCCGGCGCCAGCGCCGCCTCAGTCCTGCGGAAACTCGGGCTCACCGTCTACCTTCCGGCTACCGTGTACACACTTGGGCACGCGTCCATCCTGCCCGTCGTCGCGGTCCGCGCGGTCGAACTCGGCGCCTCACTGAGCGTCGGCGGCCTGATGATGGGCCTGATCGGACTCGGCCAGGTGACCGGCGCACTCCCGGCCGGCTCGCTGATCGCCCGCTTCGGCGAACGCGCCGCCATGCTGCTCGCCACCGCCGTCATCGTTCCCGCGCTGCTCGTCGCGATCTACGCGCACACGGTCTGGGCGCTCGGCGCCGCCGTCTTCGTCATCGGACTCGCGGCCGCGCTCTGGGGCGTCGCACGCCAGGCCTACGTCACGGACGCGGTCCCGGTCGCGATGCGCGCCCGCGCACTCTCCACGCTCGGCGGGGTGAGCCGCATCGGCGCGTTCATCGGCCCGTTCGCCGGAGCCGGAGCCGGAGCCATGATCTTCCTGGGTACGGCCGGCGCGTACTGGGTCTACGTCGTCGCCGTCCTCGCCGCGGCCGGCCTGCTCTTCCTGCTCCCGCCCACCTCCCACGACCGGGCCGCCGCCGGCCCGCCAGCCCGCCTCTTCGACGTGGTCCGGCAGCACCGGCGCGCGCTCGGCACGGTCGGCACGGGCGCGCTGATGATCTCCGTGATGCGCGCCTCCCGGCAGACCGCAATCCCTCTCTGGGGCACCCACCTCGGCCTGTCCCCCACCACGCTGGCCCTGATCGTCGGCATCTCCGGCGGCGTCGACATGCTCCTCTTCTACCCCGGCGGCGCGATCATGGACCGCTTCGGCCGACGCGCCGTCGCCCTCCCGTCCATGTCCACGCTTACCGTCGCGCACGCGCTGCTCCCGCTCGCGTCCGGTGCCTGGACGCTCACGCTTGTCGCGATGCTGATGGGCCTCGGCAACGGCCTCTCCGCCGGCATCGTCATGACCCTGGGCGCCGACGCCTCCCCGGACACCGGCCGCGCCCAGTTCCTCGGCGCCTGGCGGCTGGTCGCAGACCTCGGCAACGGCGGCGGGCCGCTGCTGATCAGCGCGCTCATCGCCGGCTTCTCACTGCCGGTCGCGGTGCTGACCATGGCCGGCGTGGGGGTGGCCGCAGTCGGCACGCTGTGGCGCTTCGTCCCCCGGCGCCAGCCGACGGTCGCGACGGGCGGCGGTTAGAGGCCCACGCGCAGCACCAGGTTAGAGGCCCACGCGCAGCACCAGCAGCGACCTCGCCAGAAGGCCGTACCCCCTCGCCGATCTTGGGGTTATCAGCAGGACTGCGGGAGAGCTGAGCGGAAGGTCAGCCGGACTTCGGGCGGGCGCGGAGGTGGGCGCGTTCGCCCTGGCTGCCGAAGAGGCTCAGGAACTCCACCGGGTCGGCGTCTGCCGCGCCGAACCAGTGCGGGACGCGCGTGTCGAACTCGGCGGCCTCGCCGGCTGCCAGGATCAGATCATGCTCGCCGAGGACGGCACGGAGGCGGCCGTCGAGGACGTAGAGCCACTCGTACCCCTCGTGGGTCTTCAGGTCTGGGGTGCGCCGGCTTCCGCCGGCCGGGATGACCATCTTGAACGCCTGGATGCCGCCCGCCCGCCGGCTCAGCGGCAGCACAGTCATGCCGTGGTGGCTCACCGGCCGCAGATGCACCCGCGGATCGCCTGTCTGCGGCGCGCCGACCAGGTCGTCGAGCGTGACGCCGTGCGCGCGGGCCAGCGGCAGCAGCTGTTCGAGCGCGGGACGGCGGTCGCCGGACTCGAGGCGGGACAGCGTGCTCACCGAGATGCCGGTGGCGGCCGCGAGCGCCGCGAGCGTCACCTTCCGCTGTTTGCGCAGCGCGCGCAGCCGGGGCCCGACCGCGTCGAGCGTCCTGCCAAGTTCCTCGTCCATGCGGCAAGTCTGCCAACCTCACGTGATCATCTTGGCGAGCGCGGTCCGCGAGCTGATCCCGAGCCGGTGGAAGATGTTGCGCATGTGATGGTCGACGGTCCGGGTGCTGAGGAACAGGCGCGCCGCGACCTCCCGGTTCGTCGCGCCGTCCGCCACCAGCCGGGCGATCTGCAACTGCTGCGCGGTGAGCGGCGCCGGGACCGCCCGCGGGTCACCACCGCACACCCGCAGCTCGGCGCGCGCCTGCTCCGCCCACGGCCGCGCGCCGCACCGCTCGAACGCGTCAAGCGCCGCCCCGACCTGCTCCCGCGCCTGCCCCGGCCGCCTCCGACGCCGAAGATCACGACCGAACAGCAGCTGGGTACGCGCCCGCTCGAACTCGCTCTCCCCCGCCAGATGCAGGCGCACCGCCTCCCGGAACCCCGCCTCCGCCGCCGCGCTCCCCCGTCGTGCCAGCAGCGCGTGACACCGTGCGGAAAGCGCCAGGCGCAACGGCTCCCCGGTGCTCGCCGCCCACCTGTCGAACGCGGTCAGCACCGTCCCCGCCATCCCCGGCTCCCCCGCCAGCACCGCCGCCTCCACCAGGTCCGGCGCGGCCATCACCTGCACAAGCGCGTGTCCGCGGCCGGCCAGGACGTCCGCGATCCCGCCGATCCGCGCCGCCGCCTCCAACGGCCGGCCGGCCTGCAGATCGAGCAGCGCCAGCGCCCACCGCCCCAACGCCCGCGGCCGCCCGTACCCGCCGCTCAACTGCGCCAGCCGCCACCGGCACGCGGCCCGATCCCCGCGCAACGCGGCCAGCAGCGCCACCATGGCCAGGTGGTTGTCCGCCTCATTCGGCTGGCCCGCCTCGACGGCCGCCCGTGCCCCGGCCAGCGCGGTGCTCTCGGCCGCGTCATGCGCCCCACGCCACAGCTCGGCAGAGCTTTTCAACTCCAGCGCCCGGGGTACGACCGAAGCCTCCCCGGCCGCCCGCGCCACCGCCTCCGCCCGGGCCGCCAGCCGCAACGCCGCACCGTCATCCCCGCAGGCCAGCGCCGCCGCACTCCCCCTGACCAGCCTGTTCGCCTCGGACCTGGCCAGCTCCGGGCCGGGAGGCCCGAGGTCGCGCATCGCGGGCCTGCCCGGGTCCAGCCCACCGGCGGCCCGCCTGCTCACCTCAAGCAGGTCCGGCTGCGGCCTGCCGCTCTCCGCCGCCGTGACGACGCGGCGGAGCGTGGACACGGCCCGCGGATACCGCCCCTCGAAGAGCGCACCGAACCCTTCGATCTGCGCGGTCAGCGCCCCCGTCTCGCCACAAGCGCCGACCGGGCCGCCACGCCGCCGGTCGTCGGCCGGGTCCGCGGTGGCCTCACCGGGCGGGTTTCCGCCCCGGACGAGACCGAGCCGAACGGCGCGGCGGGTCACCCCGTCGTAGCGGAGGTGGTCACCCAGGAAACAGATCGCCTCACCGACCCTGACCAGCGCGTCCGCCTCGGGCCAGCGTGAATCCGCAGCTCTGCCGGCGCCCGCGCCCGGTGTCTCGGCCCGCGGGCGGGCGGCGAGCAGGTCCGCGGCCTCGAACATGCTTGTCACAGCGTCGCCCGGCCCGCCTGTGCGCAGCGTGATCTCGCCGGTCAGCAGACGCGCCGCGGCGGCGGTCTCCGCGGACAGCGTCGCCGGGTCGAGCCGCCGCAGGAGTGCCGAAGCCCGTGCCGCGTCGCCGGACGCCCACGCCCGAGTCGCCTCCGCCAGCCCACGCCGCGCGTCCCACACGCGGTCCGCGGGCGGGGCGTCGCGCGGAGCAACGCCGACGCGGTCCGCGGGCGGGGTGTCATCGGGTACGGCGTCGCCGGGCGGGGCGTCGCCGGGCGGGGCGTCGCCGGGCGGAGCCTCGCCGAGGCGAGCCGCGAGGGCGGAGACAGCCAGCGGGTCGCGGTGGGAGCGATCGAGGGCGGTCGCTATCAGGGCGGCGAGGGCGTCACGCAGCTCCGGGCCGGACACTCGGGATATCTGCACCGACAATGCATCATCCACCCGGACAGTGTTACCCCGAGGTTACGCAGAAGGGAAGACCCCGGCGATTCTGCCGATGCGAAAACAGGCGGCCGGGGCGGACACTGACCGGATGCCGCACAGATTCGTGTCGTTCGACGGGATCGAGATCAGCTATCACGACTGGGGCCAGCCCTCCGGCGTACCCCCGGTGATTCTTCATCACGGTTTTGCGGTCGACGCCCGTACCAACTGGATCCTGCCTGGCATCGTCGACGCGATCGCGTCCTCCGGCCGCCGGGTCATCGCGCTCGACGCCCGCGGCCACGGCGCCTCCGGCAAGCCCACCGACCCCGCCCGCTACGGCGAGGACACCATGGCCCGTGACCTCTCCGTCCTGATCGACCGCTTGGGCGAGGCCGAGGTCGACCTGGTCGGCTACTCGATGGGCGGCGTCGTCGCCGCGATCGCCGCCACCATCGACCGCCGCATCCGCCGTCTGATCATCGGTGGCGTGGCCGCGAGCCTGGCCGAGTCCGGCGGCGTCGACTCCCGCGTCCTCCCCCGCGCCGAGGTCATCGCGGTCCTCCTGGCCGACGACCCCACCACGATCGCCGCCTCGCCCGCGCTCCCGTTCCGCACGCTTGCCGACGCCACCGGCGCGGACCGCCGTGCGCTGGCCGCCCAGGTCACCGCCGCCCACCACACCCCGATCCCGCTTGACACCATCACGGCCGAAACCTTGATCCTGTGCGGCCGCGACGACCTGTTCGCGGCCCGGCCGGAGGCGCTCGCCGCGGCAATCCCACGGGCCCGCCAGCACCTGATCCCCGGCGACCACCTCGGCGCGGTCCGCGACCCCGCCTTCAGCCGGGCCATCGTGGACTTTCTCAACGCCCGGCACGGGTCCCCGCTCGCGACCCCCGCTGAGATTCCCTGACGGCCCGGCCCACCGCGGGCCGGTCGAGGCGCACCTGAACAAGGTGTACAGGCCTCACCCGACGCTAGGCGCCGAGCCGGACCTGTCAGCGCTTCTCGCAGGCGATCTTGTCCTGGTCGCGGTCGAGGCGCTTGTTGAGGGCGTAGACCTTGGGGGCGACAGTGAAGTTGTGGACCGGCTTGGTGTTGCCCTTGACCTTGTCGACGGCGTAGCGCTTGGCGACTCCGTGCGGGTAGACCTCGCGCAGTTCCGTGCAGTTGGCGAAGGACGTCGCGGTCGGCTCCACCGGCTTGGCGGCCACGGCGGCCAGATCCGCGGTGGCCACGACCGGGCTCGCGAAGGCTCCGGCCGGCGCGGCCGTGGCGGGCTGCGAGAGCGGAGCCGCGAGCAGCAGCAGCGGTGCGGCAAGCGTCGTGAACAGCGTGTTCCTCAGTGTGCGTGACATGACGACATTCCCCCGTCGACGATCCGAATAACAATCACCGAGATCTTGACGGGTACGGGAACCCCGCGCGGCGCAACGATTCCATGTCACCCGACGGGGTGATGGGTGTGATCGTGCGACCGCGGATCGCGCAGAGAGGAGCCCTCGGCGACGACCGGTGCCCGCGGGAGCGAACGGTCGCAAGCCCGGCGGAAGCGGGTAGATCCGGCCCTTGACCTGCGCTCTGGAACGACGACGCTCTACAAAGTCCGCGCTCTGGAAGGGCTGCGTTCTAGAACGATGACGCCATCGCCGTGACCAGCAGGGCGGTCACCGTGCGCGACATGGCGGCGCGGGCGTCGTCGATGCTGAGGGACAGTTCGTCGCGGAGGAGTGACCAGCCGGCCCAGGTGGTGGAGATGCTCAGTGCGTCGAGGAGCTGGCCCCGGCCCGGCCCGGCGGCGAGCAGTTCGTGGGCGAAGAGGGCCTCGATCTCGGTGCGGACGCGGGCGATGTGGCGGCGCCGGTTGTCCTGGAGTTGGGCGGAGAACGGCTGCTTGATCGTCGCGGCGCGGGCGAGCGGCGCGACGATCTCGAGCATGCGGGCGCGCTGGCGGCAGAACTCGTCGACCCGGGTGGTGAACGGCAGCGCCGGGTCGATCTCGGTCCAGGCCGCTTCCTGCCGGGCGACGAGCAGCTGGTCGGTGGCGGCGAACAGCGTCTCCAGGTCCTTGAAGTTGGTCCACAGCGCGCGGAGGGAGACGCCGGCCCGTTCCGCGATGCGTTCGCCTGTGGGTTTGAGGTCGCCCTCGGAGATCAGCGAGTAGTGCGCGACGACGATGGCGCGGCGGGTGCGTTCGGCACGGGCGGTACGGCCGTCGACTCTGCCCGGGGTGGCATTCCCGCCATTGGCTATGGCGGTGCGTGCCTCAGCCATGTCCTTTACCGCCCCATGTCGCCGGCGCCGGGCACCGGGTGTCGTTGCCGGAACGGATCCCGGCGCCATCACAGTCACGCACCACCACAGTCACGCACCACCACAGTCACGCACCACCACAGTCACGCACCACCACAGTCACGCACCACCGCAGTCACGCACCGTCAACGGAACAGCGTCAGGAGGCGAGTTTCGCCCGCAGGCGCTTGCGGTCCACCTTACCGACCGAGGTCAGCGGGATCGCCTCGACGATACGTATCTCTCTCGGGTACTTGTTCGCGGACAGCACCGTCTTCGTGTAGGCGATCAGCTCCTCCGAGGTGCAGTCTGGCGCATTGACCGTGACCATCGCGACGACCTCCTCGCCGAGCCGGTTGTCCGGCCGCCCGACCACGGCGCACCCGGTCACCGCCGGATGCCGGATCAGCGCCTCCTCCACGTCGCGCGGATAGACGTTGTACCCGCCCCGGATGATCACATCCTTCTTCCGGTCGACGATGGACAAATAGCCCTCATCATCAAAAATGCCGATATCGCCGGTGCGCATCCACCCGTCGGCGGTGAAGTCACGCGTCCCGTCCCAGTAGGCGGACATGACGTTCGGCCCGGACGCGACCACCTCCCCGGCCTCCCCCACGGCCACCGGCTCGTCGTCGAAGCCGACCAACCGCAGCGACACGCCCGGCACCGGCCGCCCCACAGTCCCGGGACGGCTCTTCCCCGGCGGCGTCGACGTCAGGATCCCGGCCGTCTCGGTGCAGCCGTACCCCTCCAGGATCTGCACCGACGGCACCCGCCGCTGGAACTCCTCCGCCACCGCACGCGGCAGCGCGGCCGCACCGGAGAACACGTTCCGCAGTGACGACAGGTCGAAGTCCTCAAGCGGCTGGGCCAACAACATCGAGAGCATCGAGGGTACGACCGCCGCCTGCTGCACCCGATGCTCCTCCGCCAGCCGCAACCAGGTCGGCGCGTCGAAGAAGCGCAGCAGCGCGGTCGATTCCGGCTCCGGGATCTGCTGCGTCCCGACCGTCACAAGCATCCCGTAGGAGTGGGACAGCGGCAGCGCGGTGACCGACCGCGAGATGCCCGGCACGAAGCTGACCTGCCGGGACGCGCTCGACGCCGCGTCGATGTTCGCGTGGGTGAGCGCCACGCCCTTGCTGCGCCCGGTCGTCCCGCCGGTGTAGAGCAACGCGGCCAGCGCGTCCTCACCACGGTCGACGAGCGTGCCGGGCTCGATCTCCAGCGGCGCGAAGTCCACGATCACCGGGATGTTCAGCCCGGCCACCGCGGCCTGCACCTTCGGCACCAGCTCGGCCGTGGTGAGCACGGCGACCGCACCGGAGTCGTCGATCATGTGGCGCAGCTCGGCCGGCGTGACCAGGAAGACGATAGGCGTCACCACCGCCCCGGCGCGCCAGATCGCGTGATAGCTGATCACGACCTCGGGACAGTTCGCCATGAAGACCACGACTCGGTCGCCGGGCTTGACGCCTATCGACCGCAGCCCGGCGCTGAACCGCACGGCCCGGTCGAACAGCTCCCCGGACGAGTGCCAGACGCCCTCCGCACAGACGGCCGGGTAATCCCCGTGCTTCTCACGGGCGTTCTCGAAGAGGCGCGCGAGGTTCATCCTGTCTCCTTGGTTCGTGACCGCACTCACTGTGACCAACGGGCCAGTTCTCGGCGGGCCAGGCCGCGGCGATGGACCTCGTCGGGGCCGTCGGCGAGGCGCAGGGACCGCGCACCTACCCACAGCTGGGCCAGTGGCGTGTCCTGGCTGACGCCGCCCGCGCCGTGCGCCTGCACCGCCTTGTCCAGAATCCACTCCACGGTGGACGGTACGGCGATCTTGATGGCCTGGATCTCGGTGTGCGCGCCGCGGTTGCCGACCGTGTCCATCAGCCAGGCGGTCTTCAGCACCAGCAGGCGCAGTTGCTCGATCCGGATCCGCGACTCCGCGATCCAGTCCTGGACGACGCCCTGGTCCGCGAGCGGCCTGCCGAACGCGACGCGGGACGTGACCCTGCGGCACATCAGCTCGATCGCCCGCTCGGCCATCCCGATCAGCCGCATGCAGTGGTGGATCCGCCCCGGGCCGAGGCGCGCCTGCGAGATAGCGAAACCATCGCCTTCGGCGCCGATCAGATTCTCCGCGGGTACGCGTACCCCGTCGAAATTGATCTCCGCGTGCCCACCGTGGTCCGCGTCGTCGTAGCCGAACGTCCGCATGCCGCGCACGATCGTCACGCCGGGCGTGTCGCGGGGCACCAGGATCTGGCTCTGCTGGCGGTGCCGTTCCGCTGCGGGGTCGGTCTTGCCCATCACGATCAGGATCGCGCAGGCCGGGTTCATCGCGCCGGTGATGAACCACTTCCGCCCGTTGATCACGTAGTCGTCGCCGTCGCGCACGATGCTCGTGGTGATGTTCGTGGCGTCCGACGAGGCCACGTCCGGCTCGGTCATCGCGAACGCGGACCTGATCCGGCCGTCGAGCAGCGGTTCCAGCCACTCCTTCTGCTGCGCCGCGGTGCCGAACTCGGCGAGCAGCTCCATGTTTCCGGTGTCCGGGGCGGCGCAGTTCAGCGCGGCCGGCGCGAGCGCGGGACTTCGCCCGGTCAGCTCGGCCAGCGGTGCGTACTGCAGGTTCGTCAGGCCGGCGCCGCGTTCCCCGGGGAGGAACAGGTTCCACAGCCCGCGCGCCCGGGCCTCGGCCTGCAACCCGGCGAGCACCGCCGGCGGCCCCCAGTTCCCGGGCTCGTGGTGCGCGAGCGAGGCCTCGGCCGGGTAGACGTGCGAGTCCAGGAAGTCCGTCAGCCGGGCCTGGTAGTCCCGGGTCGTCTCGTCGTACGCGAAGTCCATGGTCAGCCCTTCTCCAGCGCGGCGAGCCCGGCGTCGACAAGCGGCAGGACGCGCGCGCCGATCGTGTCGAAGCCCGCCCCGACCGTCTTGCCCTGGGTGTAGCGGAAGTGGACGCCCTCGAGGATCACGGCGAGCTTGAACGCGGACATCGCCGTGTACCAGCGCAGATTCCCAACGTCCCGCCCGGATTTTTCGGCATATCTGTGGATCACTTCGTCCACAGCGGGGTGGCCGGGCACCGTGGTGATCACGTCGAGCGCGCCGTGCGCGGCCGGCATCGGCGTGGCCAGGTAGACCGCGAACAGGCCGACGTCCGCGAGCGGGTCGCCGAGCGTGGACATCTCCCAGTCGAGCACCGCAGCGATCCGGTCACCCCGGCCGGTATCCACGACCGTGTTGTCAAGCCGGAAGTCGCCGTGCACGACTGTCGCGGCGGACAGCCCGGGTGCGGCCGCGGCCAGTCGCTCGTGCAGCGCGTCGATGCCCGGCAGGTCGCGGCTGCGCGAGCCGTCGAGCTGCCGTTTCCACCGGGACACCTGCCGCGCGTTGAACCCGTCCGGCCGCCCGAAGTCGGCCAGCCCGGCCTGCTCCGGGTCGATGGCGTGCAGGTCCGCGAGCGTGTCGGCCAGGCGGAACGTCAGCGCCCGGACCCGGTCCGGCCCGAGCGCGGCAAGTGACGCCGGGTCCCGCAGCACCGCGCCCTCGACGTGCTCCATCAGGTAGAACGGCGCACCGATCACGTCCGGATCGGCACAGAAGTGAAGCATCGCGGGTACGGGCACGGCCGTCCCCCGCAGCGCCGCCATCACCCGGTGCTCGCGGCCCATGTCGTGCGCGGTGGCAAGCACGTGCCCGAGCGGCGGCCGCCGTACCACCCAGGTGGTCGCGCCGTCGGTGACCGTGTAGGTCAGGTTGGACCGCCCACCCGCGATCACCGCCCCGTCCAGCGGCCCGGTGACCAGCCCCGGCAGCGCCGCGTCGAGGTGTGTGCGAAGCGCCTCCAGATCGAGGCCCGGCGGACTCGGCACGGTGTCGCCGCCGCGTGCTCCCGCCCCGCCGGCTGGCCGCGGCGCCGTTTCGGCAGCGCTCACGAGGCCGCCTCCGCCTTCTGCTGCAGCCGGTTCATCGAGCCCAGCCAGCGTTCCGGCTCGGCCGCGCGGCGGGCGTAGAACTCCGCGACCTCCGGGTGCGGCAGGATCAGGAAGCGGTCGTCGGTGAGCGCCTCACACACCCGTTCCGCGACCTCGTCCGCGCCTATCGCGCCGGGACCGAGGAGCAGGTCGCCGACCGGCCCGGTGCCGGCAAGCATCGGCGTGCGCACCCCCTGCGGGCAGAGCGCCTGGACCACTATGCCGCGGTGTGCGTAGGTGGCGCGCATCCACTCCGCGAACCCGACCGCCGCATGCTTCGTCACCGAGTACGGCGCGGAGCCGAGCATGGTGAGCAGCCCGGCCGCGGACGCGGTCACCAGGAACCGCCCGCTCCCCCGTTCCAGCCAGCGCGGCAGCGCCGCCTTGGCCGCGTGCACGTGGGCCAGCACGTTCACCCGCCAGGCCAGGTCCCAGTCCTCGGCCGGCGCGGCCTCGGTGCCGGTCGTGGGCACACCCGCGTTCGCACAGAACAGGTCCAGCCCGCCGAGCGACGCCCAGGCGAACGCCACAAGCCGCTCCACGAACTCCGGATCTGCGGCGTCCCCGGCGAACGCGCGGCCGCCCACCTCGTGCGCGACGTGGTGCGCCGCGACCGGGTCCAGGTCGTTGACCACGACCACGGCGCCGCCGGCCGCGAACCGGCGGGCCATGGCCGCCCCGATCCCGGAGCCCCCGCCGGTCACCACGACCACGGCGCCGGTCAACTCCATCGCGGTCATGCCGGCCTCCCCACCCTGCTGCGACCCTGGCGCTCGGGGGCGTTCGCACGCCGGTGGATCGGCCGAGCTGTCGATTCGAAACCGCTCACGGCACGATCACCACCCGTCCGGTCGTGTCGCCTGCCGCAAGCGCGGTCAGCCCTTCCACCGCCCGGTCCAGCGGCAGCACCCGCGAGACGTAGGGGTCGATCGCGCCCTTCGCGGCAAGCTCCGCGAGCGCGGCAGCGGCCTCGTGCACCACCGCGGGGCGGCGGCTGCGGTAGAGCCCCCAGTGCAGGCCGACCACGCTGTAGTTCTTCACGAGCGCGTGGTTCGTGGCCGCCTTCGGGATGTCGCCGGACGCGAAACCGACGATCACGATCCGCCCCTCGAACGCGACGACCTTCGTGGACGCCGCGAACGCGCTGCCGCCGACCGGGTCGTAGATCACGTCAGCGCCGCCCGGGCCGCACGCCTCCTTGAGCGCGCCGACCAGGTCGTCCCCGGCCGCGACCCGGTCCACCACCTCGTCCGCGCCCAGCTCACGCGCGATGCGGGCCTTCTCCGCACCGCCGGCCACGCCGACCACGCGGGCGCCCGCGGCCTTGCCGAGCTGGATCGCGGCCGAGCCGACGCCGCCGGCCGCCGCGTGCACGAGCAGCGTCTCGCCGGGTCGCAGGTGGGCGCGGGTGTGCAGGCCGACCCAGCCGGTCTGGTAGCCGACGAAGAACGCGGCGGCCTTGGTGTCGTCAAGTTCCGGTGGGGCCGGGTAGAGGAAGCGGGCGTCCGCGAGTGCGTAGTCGGCGAGCGCGCCGTGTGGGAGCGCGGCGCCGCCGATCACCCGGTCCCCGGCGCGCAGGCCGGTGGTGCCGGGGTCCACGACCTCGCCGCACAGCTCGATGCCGGGCGTGAACGGCAGCGGCGGACGCTCCTGGTAGAGACCCTGGACGAGCAGCGCGTCCGGGAAGTTGAGCGCGCACGCGCGTACCCTCAGCAGGGTTTGATGGTCGTGGGGGATCGGCTTTTCCAGGTCTGTGCCGAGTTGCAGCGCCGTCTCCGGCGCGCCCGTCCGGTGCACCTGCCAGGCCCTCATGCGACGCTCCCGCCCATCAGCGACAGGCCGCCGTCGAGCACAAGCGTCTGGCCGGTCAGCCAGGCGGCGTCGTCGGAGGCGAGGAACGCGACCGCGCCGGCCACGTCCTCCGGCACACCAAGTCTCTTCAGCGGGTACGACGCCGCGACCGCCTCCTCGCGCCCCTGGTAGAGCGGCGTGGCGAAGCGCGTCTTGACCACCGCGGGGGCGACCGCGTTCACCCGGATGCCCGGCCCCAGCTCGACCGCGAGGCACGCGGTGAGGTGGCTGAGCGCGGCCTTGCTGACGCCGTAGAACGCGATGCCCGGCGACGGCGTGACGCCCGCGACCGAGCAAATGTTGATCACTGAGCCGGTGGTCAGGCCGCCGTCCTTGATCGCGCGCTGGGTCCAGCCGAGCGCGCCCAGCAGGTTGACCTCCAGGATCTTGCGGGCCGCGCCCAGGTCCAGGTCGGCGAGCGGCCCGGCGACCGGGTTGATGCCCGCGTTGTTGACCAGGATGTCGACGCCGCCGAACGCCGCCACGGCCGCGGCGATCGTCTCGGCGCGGTGCTCGTCGTCGTCCGCCTTGCCGGCCACGCCGCGTGCCTGCGGGCCGAGCTCCTCCACCGCCTCCCGCAGCGTCTCCGCCTTGCGGGCGGTGATCACCACGTTCGCGCCCTGGTCGATCAGGCGGCGGGCGATGCCGAGCCCGATGCCGCGGGACGCACCGGTCACGACCGCCGTCCGTCCACTGAGGCTTCGCTTGTCTCCGGTCACTGCGCCTCCAGATTTGTGCACCACGCCTCCAGATTTGTGCACCGCCGATGCAGATATTAGGCGATGGCTTTATACATTTCTAGTGCATAAACTTAACCGTCCTTAGGATGGATTCTGCCCCATCACGACGCCCCTCGGAGGTACCCGCGCAATGAGAGTCTTCGATGACCCGGCGAAGCTGGCGGCCGCCGCCGGCGAACATCTCGGCTACAGCGACTGGACCACAGTCGATCAGGCCCGGATCGACGCGTTCGCCACCGCGACCGGCGACGACCAGTGGATCCACGTGGACCCGGCGCGCGCGGCCGCCGGCCCGTTCGGCGCCACGATCGCGCACGGTTTCCTGACGCTTTCGCTGATCCCCGCGCTCTCCTGGCAGGTCTACAGGATCGAGGGGGTACGGATGGGCATCAACTACGGCCTCGACCGCGTCCGCTTCCCCGCGCCGCTGGTGTCCGGCTCCCGCGTCCGGGCCGGCGTGCTGCTGCTCTCCGTCACCCCGGCCGCCGGCGACGCGCTCCAGATCGCGGCCGAGGTCACGCTCGAACGCGAGGGCGGCGAGAAGCCTGTCTGCGTCGCCCAGACGCTGTCCAGGGTGTACCCCTGACTCACGGCCCGACGCGGACCCACGGGTTGCAGCGGCTGGTACTGAAGATCGCGTCGGACGCGTCGACAGTGACTGTCGGCGCGCCCTTGGCGATGCCGTTGGTGATGATCGTGTCGATGGCGCCGTCGGCCGAGCTGGACCGCTGCCAGTAACAGGCCGACGTGTTGCCGACGGTGCGGTAGGTGCCGGGCACGAAATCCGCCCCGACCAGGTAGACGCCGTCGCCGGGCAGCGTGGTGCGGGTGGAGACCCTCTGCAGCCCCGAGTCGAAGATGCGCCGCCACCGGCTGCACCCGCTGGTCCGGAACACCCGGTCGGACGGGCGGATGTAGACGATGCGCTGCCCGCTGCCGATGTCGTTCGCGAGGATGCTTGCCGGCCGGCCGCTCGCGTTCCGCGCCCGGTGCCAGTAGCAGGCGGTCGCGCCGGTCGCGCGGTAGACGCCGGGCTGGAAGTCGCGGCCCACCCGGTAGGTGCCGGCCCCGCCGAACGAGTTGGGCGGGGCGGCCCCGGCCGGCGAGGCCGCCGTCAGGATCAGCAGAGTCAGCGCCACACACCAGAGGAAACGCGCCATGACCTGCAGATTCTAACGGCGGACACACCGTGCCGAGGCCGGAACGTCAAGCCGCGGGAATCCCGTTCGCCGGTGGGGCCGGCGGGGCGACCTGATACTCGGTGACCGGGCCGCTCTCCGAGTCCGTCTCGTAGGCCGGGCCGAAGTAGTCCTGCGTCGTGCCGGTCACCCTGGTCATCCGCAGCCCGCCGTACCCGGAGTGGTCGTCCTTGGAGAAGCGCAGCGGGGCGAGCCCCGGTCCGGTGAATCCGCCCTTCTGCACCGCGTCCAGCAGCGACTCACGCGTCAGGTCCTTCCCTGCCGCCTGCAGCACCTGCACGAACAGGTACCCGACCGACATGCCGTAGATCGTGTTCCCGTCGAACGGCGCGCCCGCGTTGTACTGCGTATTGATCTTCTGGAACAGCTGCACCCACGGGTCGGACGCGGCCGACGCGGCGGGCAGGTAATTCGCCCCGACCAGGCCCTCCAGCAGCGGCTTCGCATCGCCGAGCGACTTGGCGAGCGTGTTGTAGTCGCCGCCGACGTTCGAGACCAGCCACTGCGGCCGGAAGCCCTGCCGCGCGGCCGCGCCGATGGTCAGCGCCGTGAAGCCCGGCACGGTGGCCAGCACCACGACCTCGCAGCCGCCGGCCTTGAACGCGTCCACCTGCGGGCCCACGTTTGTGACACTCGTCGTGTAGGTCTGTTTGACCGTCACGCCGGCATCCCCGACCACGCCGGTCACGCCGAGCAGGCTGTCCCGGCCGAAGTCGTCGTCCTGCCCGAGGAAGCAGAGCTTCTTACCCGCGAAGTTCTTCTGCGCGTAGGTAGCCAGGATCTTCCCCTCGACCGTGTAGTCCGGGTTGAAGCCGAACGTGCCCGGATACTTCGCCGGCTGGTCCCAGCTGCGGCTGCCGGACGCCACGAACAGGTCCGGGACACGCTGGCTGTTGAGGAAGTCGAGCACGCCGGTGTGGGTGGGCGTGCCGAGCCCGTTCAGGATCGCGAAGACCTTGTCCTGCAACACCAGCTCACGTACCACCTGCTGGGTGTTGGCGGGGTTGTAGCCGTCGTCCTTGACCTTGAGCGTGATCTTTCGCCCGTTCACCCCACCGGCCGCGTTGACATAGTCGAAGTAGGCCTTGGTGGCGGGCGCGATCTGCGAGTACCCGGCCGAGGCCGGTCCGGTGAGCGGCATGTGGGTGCCGACGACGATCTCGGAGTCGGACACCCCGGGCACCGAGGCGCCGGAACCCGAATCGGACCCGGAGGAGCAACCGGCGACGACCAGGAGCAGGGCGAGCGACAGCACGGCTTTGCGCATTATCGACCTCGATTCAAGAGAAGAGAATCATCAGCGGGTACGCCGCGGCGCCACCCGTCGTGCCAATCCTTGAATGCCGCCCGGTGCCGCGATCATCACCACGATGAGCGTGATGCCGAAGATCGCGAGCGGCAGATTTCCCTCAAGCCGCTGCGCCAGACCGGGCGACAGCGGCACCACCTCGGTGATCCGGGCGGTCAGGTCCGGAAGCGCGACAAGCAGGATCGCGCCCCAGACCGCGCCGGCCAGGCTGCCGAGCCCGCCGACCACGATCGCCATCACCAGGAACAGCGACAGCGTCAGCGAGAACGCGCCCGGCGACACGCTCAACGCGAGCACCGCGAGCACGCCACCACCGAGTCCGGCCCCGGCCGCGCTGACCACGAACGCCAGGATCTGGGTGCGGGCCACGTGGAGACCGGAGAGCTGGGCCGCGATCTCGTCGTCGCGGACCGCGCGGAACGCCCGGCCGTACCGGCTGGCGGCCAGGTTCCCGAGCAGCAGCATGGTGAGAAGCGCCGCGGCCAGCGCGATCCACGCCTGCCAGCGCTCGAACGGGAAGTCGTAGCCGAACGGCGGCGGCGCCAGATAGAACGTGAGCCCCTGATCGCCACCGAGCACGTCGTGGAACATGGTGGCGATGCCGGGCACCACCACCGCGACCGCGAGCGTGACCCCGGCCAGGTAGGGACCGCGCAACCGGGCCGCCGCAAGCCCGATGACCGCGCCGGCGAGCGTGGTGGTCAACACCCCCGCGGCAAGCGACAACGGCAGACTGCCAAAAGCCTCCTGCATGAGCGCCACGGTGTACGCCCCGGTCGCCATCAGCGCGCCGTGGCCGAGCGACAGCTGCCCGCACAGTCCGGTGAGGACGGTCAGGCCCGCGGTCGCGCACAGGTAGGCCGCGACCGTGGCAAGTTGATAATTCTGAAAGCTCGGCAGCAGATAGGTGAGACCGAGCAGCGCCACCGCGGACACGATCGTCCAGATATATCGCTTCATATCCGCCTCGCCGCCTGCTTCGCGAACAAACCGTCCGGGCGGATCAGCAGCACCGCGAGCAACAACACGATGATCGCCAGCGGCGTGACCTGATCGCCCAGATATCCGCCCACGAACGACAGCACCAGCCCGACCGCGAGCCCGCCGATCACCGCGCCGGCCGGGCTATCCAGGCCGCCGACCACGGCCGCGGTGAACGCGACCACGAACGACCGGTCCATCGCGTTCGGGTGCAGGCCGAACTCGGTCGGGATGATCAACATCCCGGCCAGCGCGCCGACGCCGGCCGCGAGCACCCAGCCGAGCAGCAGCATGCCGCTCACGTTCACGCCCAGCAGCCGGGACACCTCAGGCGCGAACGCGGACGCCCGCAACCGCAGCCCCGCCTTCGTCCGGGTGAACAACAACGCCAGCGCACCGACCGTGACCCCGACCGCCGCGAAGACGAAGACGTCATAGGGCGAGAGCCCCGCGAACCCCGCCGTCCTGTCGAACGCGGGCGGCGCCGGCCGGAACTCGTTGCCGTACACGATGCCCAGCACCGCCGTGATCAGCAGCACCAGGCCGAGCGCCACAATCACCGCGTTCAGCGGCCGGTCATGCCCGACGTGCCGCATGACCAGCCGCTCCACCAGCCAGCCCAGCGCCAGCCCACCGGCCAGCGCGGCCACGAACCCGAGCCAGAACGAGCCGGTCGCGGCCGTGACGCTGTGCCCGGCATAGGCCGCCGCGACCGCCATCGCGCCCTGCGCAAAGTTGACGATCCGGGCGCCGCGCCAGATCAGCACCAGCGCGAGCGCCATCGCGGCGTAGACCGCGCCCCGGGACAGCCCGTCCACAGTGAGGAATGCGATTCGATCCATCAGAACCCCAGGTAGGCGTGCCGGAGAGCGTCGTCGTCCCGGAGCAGCGCGGCCTCCGCCTCACGCACCACCCGGCCCAGCGACATGACCACGCCCCGGTCCGCGACCGAGAGCGCACTGCGCACGTTCTGCTCGACAAGCAGCACGGCCAGGCCGGTGTCGTCACGCAACCGCGCCAGCAGGCCCATCAGCTGCGCGGTGACCCGGGGCGCGAGCCCGAGCGACGGCTCGTCGAGAAGCAGCAGACGCGGGCGGCCGACAAGCGCGCGGCCGATCGCAAGCATCTGCCGCTCACCGCCGGACAACTGGTGGCCGGCGTGCCCACGACGTCTTGCCAGCGGTGCGAAGAGCTCGTACACCTCGTTCAGCGCGCGCCGCGCGTCCCGCCGGTCGGTGCGGAACAGGCCGCCCAGCCGCAGATTCTCGTCCACGGTCAGCTCCGCGACCACGCCCCGCCCCTCCGGAACGTGCGCCATACCGCGGCGCACCCGATGCTCGACCGGAACCCGCGCGAGCTCCTCACCCGCAAGCAGCACCCCGCCACCGGACGGCCGGAGCAGGCCGGAAACGGTACGCAGCAACGTGGTCTTGCCGGCGCCGTTCGCGCCGAGGACCGCCACGATGGTCCGCTCCAGCACGCTGAACGTGACCTCGTGCAGGACCGGCGCGGCCCCGTACCCCGCGGTGATGCTGTTGATCGCCAGCAACGGCACGCTCACCGGGCCACCGTCCCCACCCCGCCCGGCGGCAACTCCGACGCCGGTCCGCGGGTCACATCCGGGTCCGCCGCCGGGTGGGCGGTCACATCCGCGTCCGCCGCCGGGCCGCCGGTACCGTCGGCTTCCTCTGGGCCGCGGCGCACATCCGCGTCGGCCGCCGGGTGGGCGGCCACATCGGCGTCCGCCGCCGGGCCGCGGGGCACGCCCGGGTCCGCCGCCGAACCGCCGGTACCGTCGGCTTCCGCCGGGCCGCGGCGCACATCCGCATCCGCCGCCGGGCGGGCGGCCACATCGGCGTCCGCCGCCGGCCTGCGGGGCACGCCCGGGTCCGCCGCCGGGTGGGCGTCGGTGATCGCGTCCGTGCCCAGGTAGGCGGCTGCGACCGCGGGGTCGCCGCGCACCTGGTCCGGCGTGCCGGTGGCGACGACCTTTCCGAAGTCCAGCACCACGATCTCGTCGCAGACCGACATCACCAGGTCCATGTGGTGCTCGACAAGCAGCACCGCCGTGCCCGCGGTCTCCGGCAGCTCCCGGATCAGCACCGCCAGCTCCTCGATCTCCTCGGCGCCCAGCCCGCCCGCCGGCTCGTCGAGCAGCAGCAGCCGGGGCCCGGCCGCGAGCGCGCGGGCAAGCCCCGCCTTCTTCTGGATCGCGTAGGGCAACGTGGCCGGCAGCGCATCCGCATGCTTCCCGATGCCGAGCGCGTCCAGCTGCCGGACCGCCTCGTCCCGCAACCGCGTCTCCTCCCGGGTGGACCTCGGCAGCGCGAGCAGCGAGGAGAGAAACCCCGCCCTGGCGGTCACTGTTGCGCCGGCCATCACGTTCTCCGCGAGCGTGAGCCCGGCGAACAGCCCGACCCCCTGCAACGTCCGGGCGATCCCCCTCCGCACCAGGCGATGCGGCTTCGGCCGCAGTGGCTCGCCGTCAAGCGCGATCGTGCCGGTATGCGGCGCCACAAACCCGCAGACCACGTTGAAGACCGTGGTCTTACCGGCCCCGTTCGGCCCGATCACGCCGACGATCCGCCCCGGCGGCACCCGCAGCGACACGTCGTCAAGCGCGGTCAGCCCGCCGAACCGCACGCCGATCCCGTCCAGCGTGAGGCCTTTGTCGTTTGATTCTCCGTGCGGTAGTGGTGCGCCCATGGTCACCTCGCCCATCACCCGGCGGCTGCGCGATCGCCCCGTCTCAGGTAATTACACTGGGAGTGTATATTCAAGAAACGCCACGTCAATACCAACGACATAACGACGAATCATCGATATCTTCCCATCTCACCCGCACCCCGCCCAGACATTCCACCCTGGACACCCCGCGGCCTTCCCCCCAGCCGGCCACAAAGACCAGCCCTCCCACCGCCGCGCCACAGCCCTCACACCCCATGCCGCAGCCCTCCACACCCCGCGCCGCTGCCCTCCGAACCGCCGCAGCCCTCCGCGCCGCCGCAACCCGCGCACACCGCCTTGGGCTTCCTAGGAGGCTAGCTCTATTCGCTCCCGAGGTGACCTGCGAGCCTGTGTGATCAATCAGTGGAGCAAAAGATAGGTCATCTTCGCTATTTGATCTACTTTTCGCTCCACTGATTGATCACACAGGCCCAGCTCAGACCGACGATGCGGGGCAAGGTGGTGCGGAAGGCGAGTTGGAGCGAACCGCCGCCGAAAGCAGCCTAGGAGGCTGATCCATATCCTCTTTACGCGACTCGGGACGGCTCGCAGCGCGTCCCCTCATGCCGGCACAGCTCACCGCTAACGCAGCCACACACACCGCAGCACACACGCGAGCACAGCACGGGCCGCCGCCGCAGCACGGGCCGCAGCCGCAGCACGGGCGGCGGCGCAGCACGGGCGGCGGCGCCGGAGGGCGGGGGTCAGGGGAGGGCGGGGCCGACTACTGAGGTGACGAGGCGGGTGACGTCTTGGGGGGCGGTGTCGCGGCGGCCGGCGGCGAGGAGGTGGCTGGAGCCGAGGAGGGTGAGGGCCAGCATCTGCGGGTCGGCGTCGGGAAGCAGGCGGCCGGCGTCGCGTTCCAGCGTGAGGTAGTCGGCGACCATCGCGGCTGCGTCGGACAGCAGCGGTACGCCGCCGGGGTAGGCGGTGCGAAGGCGTACCCGCAGATCGTCCCTGAAGATCATGAGCCCGATCAGGGCGGTCGCGACCGAGCCGAAGAGGTCGAGGAGCACGTCGGTCAGGTTGCCGATGACGGTGCCGGAACCGGCGTCGGCGCGGAGAACTGCGGCGCGGTCCGCGAGCCGGGCGATGCGGTCGTCGATCAGCGCGGCGAGGAAACCGTCGAAGTCGGCGAAGTGCCGGTGCAGCACGCCCTTGGCCACGCCCGCCTCGGTGGTGACGGCGCGGCTTGTCAACCCCTGTGCGCCGTCGCGGAGCAGGACCCGCTCGGCGGCGCCGAACAGGTGCTCGCGGACGTCGCGGATGGCCACCCCGGTCGGCACGTGTGCGCTCCTCTGCTCGGTGCGAACTCTAGCCGGTCGCTAAGTGGGCACGCGCCCACTAGAGTGGGCACATGCCCACTAACCCGGAAACGCACACGTATCGTCAAGTTGCCGAGTCGTTCGGCGTGGACGCGGCACGCTACGACCGGACCCGCCCGCGCTATCCGGACGAGATGATCCGGACCATCCTGGCGGCCACCACTCCGCACCGCGACGTGCTCGACGTCGGTTGCGGCACCGGCATCTCGTCCCAGCCGTTCCTGGACGCCGGCTGCGCCGTGCTGGGCGTCGAGCCCGACCCGCGGATGGCCGGCGTCGCCCGCCTGAGGGGCGTCGAGGTGGAGGAGTCAACGTTCGAGGCGTGGGATCCGGGCGGACGCACGTTCGACCTGGTCGTGGCCGGTCAGACCTGGCACTGGGTGGACCCGGTCGTGGGCGCCCGCCGCGCCGCCGAGGTCCTGCGCCCGCACGGCCGCCTCGCCGTGTTCTGGAACGGGATGCAGCCCGAGCCCGCGCTCGCCGAGGCGTTCGCGGCGATCACCGCGCGCCTGCTACCGGAGGCGCCGGTCCTGTCGAGCGCGGCCGGCGCCTACGAGACCATGAGCGGCACCGCGGCCTCCGGCATGATCACAGCAGGTGGCTTCGACGAGCCCGAGACGTGGCAGTTCGCGTGGGAGCGCCGCTACACGCGCGACGAGTGGCTGGACCAGCTGCCTACGTTCGGCTTTCACACGCGCCTCCCGGCCGAGCGCCTGCAGCCGATCCTGGAGGCGAACGGCGCGGCGGTCGACGAGGCCGGCGGCGCGTTCACCATGCAGTTCACCGCCATCGCGGTCAGCGCCCGGCGGCGTTGACACCCGGTGCTCGACGCCGGAGGTTCAGTAGGCCGCGTCGAGGTCGAGCAGCGACGCCAGCTCCCGCCGATGCGCTGGCGCCGCTCCCAGCGCGATCGACGTCGTCTTCGCCCGCTTCAGGTAGAGGTGGGCCGGATGCTCCCAGGTGAAGCCGATGCCGCCGTGCAGCTGGACGCACTCCTCCGCCGCCCGCACCGCCGCCGGCCCGCAGTGCGCCTGCGCAAGCGCCGCCGCCAGCCGTGGTTCCGTACCCCCGAGATCGTCCTCGTCGGAGACCGTGCCGGCGGCGTAGCGCGCCACCGCCCGGGACTGTGTGACCGACACCCACACGTCCGCCAGCCGGTGCTTGACCGCCTGGAACGAGCCGATCGGGCGTCCGAACTGCAGTCGCGTCTTCGCGTACTCCACAGTGGTGTCGAGGCACCACTCGGCCACGCCGAGCTGCTCGGAGGCGAGCACCGCCGCACCGGCCGTGAACGCGGCCGCGACCGCCGGTCCCGCCGGCCCGATCAACCGCCCGGGCGCGCCGGTCAGCTCCAGGTCCACAAGCGGCCGGGTCACATCCAAGGACACCACGGGGGTACGGCTGACGCCGGGCCCGTCCGCCGCCACCTCGTACAGCCCACCGTCGGCCGGCACCAGCAGCACGTCCGCGACCAGCGCGTCCGCCACCGACTCCACCCGGCCGGTCAGCTCACCGCCGGCCACCGTGATCGACGGCAGCGGACCGGCGAACGGCACCGCAAGCGCCACACACGCGGAGCCGTCCGCGATCCGGGGCAGGACCGACGTGTCACCCGCGACCCGGAGCGCGACAGGAGCCAGGACCGCGCACCCGAGGTACGGCACCGGGACCAGGAAGCGGCCCAGCTCCTCCAGGACCAGCGCCGTCTCCCGCAGTGACGCGCCCGCGCCGCCAAGCTTCTCCGGCACGACAAGCCCTGTCACGCCCACCTCCGTGGTCAGCAGCCGCCACACGTCCGCGTCGAAGCCGTCGTCCGCCGACCAGGATCGGGAACGGAGCAGGCCGCGCAGCGAGTCCCGAAGCGATTCCTCGTCCGCGCTGTAGAGCAGGTTCATCGGGGCAGCTCCCGCCAGGGGACGGTGGTGTCGGTGCGCGGCTCGGCGGGCAGGCCGAGCACGCGTTCGGCGATGATGTTGTGCAGGATCTCGGAGGTGCCGCCCTCGATCGAGGTGCCCTTGGCGCGCAGCCACCGGTACGTCGGCGACCGCCCCTCGAAGTCGACGAGCTCGCCGCGCCGCATGGTCCAGTCGTCGTGCCGCAGCCCGTCGGCGCCGCGCAGCTCCAGCTCCAGCCCGGTGATCCGCTGGGCGAGTTCCGCGAACGCCAGCTTGACCGCGGACCCCTCCGGACCCGGTTCCCCGGCGGCGAGCTGCTGCCGGACGCGCGCGCCGGTGAGCCGTGCCGCCTCGGCCGCCACCCACAGCCGGATCATCTCGTCCTGCGCGGCTGCGGACCGTACCCCCGGATCGCTCTTCCAGAGGTCTGTCAGGATGCCGATCAGGCCACCGCCGCGCGGCAGGGCGCCGCCGCCGATCGAGACGCGCTCGTTCATCAGCGTGGTGCGCGCGACCGACCAGCCCTCGCCGACCTCGCCGAGCCTCAGGTCGTCCGGGAGGAACACATCGGTCAGGAAGACCTCGTTGAACTCGGCCTCGCCGGTGAGCTGGCGCAGCGGCCGCACCTCGACGCCGGGCGCGGTCATGTCGCAGACGAAGTACGTCAGGCCCCGGTGTTTCGGCAGGCCGGGGTCGGTACGGGCGAGCAGGATCGCCCAGCGTGCCCGGTGTGCCAGCGAGGTCCAGACCTTCTGCCCGGTGATCCGCCAGCCGTCGCCGTCGCGGACCGCGCGGGTGGCGAGCCCGGCCAGGTCGGAGCCGGCGCCGGGCTCGCTGAACAGCTGGCACCACAGCTCCTCGCCGGTCCACAGCGGGCGCAGGAACCGCTCTCGCTGCGCGGGCGTGCCGTGCTTGAGGAGGGTGGGCGCGGCCATGCCGAGGCCGATGCCGATCCGGCGCGGATCGTTCGACGGCGTGCCGGCCAGTTCCTCGTCGACGATCGCCTGCTGGTCGCGGGGCGCGCCGAGCCCGCCGAGCCCTTCCGGGTAGTGCACCCAGGCCAGGCCCGCGTCGAACCGGGCGCGCAGGAACGCCTGGGGGTCGTCGGTCGCCGTCGAGGATCGGAATGCCCGTGCCAACGCCCGGACATCAGGCACGCGGCCCACCTGCCACGTAGATGACCTGCCCGGAGACGAATCCGGCGCCCTCGGAGACGAGGAACGAGATGGTGTGCGCGACGTCGTCCGGGCGGCCGACCCGGCGTACCGGGATCTGCTCCGCGGCCTTCTCCTGGTAGACGTCGAACGGCACGTTGACGCGCGCGGCGGTCGCGGCCGTCATGTCGGTGACGATGAAGCCGGGCGCGACCGCGTTCGCCGTCACGCCGAACGGGCCGAGCTCGAACGCAAGCGTCTTGGTGAGGCCCTGCATGCCGGCCTTCGCGGCCGCGTAGTTCGCCTGGCCCCGGTTGCCGAGCGCGGACGTGCTCGACAGGTTGACGATCCGGCCCCACTTCGCGGCCGTCATGTGTGCCTGCGCGGCCCGGCTCATCAGGAACGCGCCGCGCAGGTGGACGGTGAGCACGGTGTCCCAGTCGCTCTCGGTCATCTTGAAGAGCAGGTTGTCGCGGATGACGCCGGCGTTGTTGACGAGCACCACCGGCGGGCCAAGCTCCGCAGCGATCCGGTCCACCGCGGCGGTGACCTGTGCGGCGTCCGCGACGTCCGCGCCGACCGCGAGCGAGCGCCCGCCGGCGGCCGCGATCGCGTCCGCGGTGATCTTCGCATCCGTCTCGGCCAGGTCCAGGACCGCGACGGCGAACCCGTCCGCGGCCAGGCGCACGGCCGTGGCCGCCCCGATCCCGCGTGCTGCCCCGGTCACGATCGCCACGCGCTGCTGCTCCGCCATTCGGCCCACTCCTCCGCAGTTTTTGCACCTTCAGTGCACAATAAACCAGCGTTCAGGACCCACGCTAGTACGTACGCGGAGGAATGGACCGTCGTCTTTCTACGCCGAGACCCTCTCCCGGATCGCCCCGACCTTCGACCGGCCCCACTCCACGCTGCGATCGAGGAACGCGCGGCTCATCACCCACAGGCAGACACCCGCGTTGATGAACGAGCCGACCACGTCGCTCGGGTGGTGCATGCCGCGGTACATCCGGGTCAGCGCGACGCCGAGCGGGATCGAGATCAGCAGCGCCAGCCACGCCCACTTCGTCCGCCTGCGCACCGCGTGGAACGCCAGCACCAAGCCGAGCGCGACGTAGAGCGCGGTCGCTGCGGAGGTGTGCCCGGACGGGAAGCTCGACGTCGGCGGCGACGCGTCCATGTGCACGACCGCCGGGCGCGACCTGTCGATCGCAAGCGTGGTCAGCACGAAGATGATCGACTGGGCCAGCACGGCGCCGATCACGAACGCCGGCTCCCGCCAACTGCGCAGCCACAGGTACAGCCCCAGCGCGACCACGGCGGTCACACCGATGACCACAGACGTGCTGGCGATCGTGCTGTAGACAAGCGAGATCACGTCCGGCGTGCCGCCGCGCTCCCGCTCCAGCTGACGGTTGACCTCGTCCTCAAGCGTGAGCGGCCAGACGTCATTGAGCACGCGCGTGATGAGCAGGCCGAGCCCGACCATGAAGGCGTACAGGAGAACAAGTGGCAGCACCAGACGTATGGCGGCCTGCCGTATCACGGCCCAGGTTCCGGCGAGAGACATGGCGAAGTCCATACCCTGCCGTTGCGCGCGACCAAACCCCACGTGACAGTTCCTCACCTCTAAACCTTGGTAGAGGTGTAGGTAGGATGCCGGCCATGCCGAGAGCACGCACCACATTCCACGAGATGACGGTCGGGCAGGTGGCCGAGCGCAGCGGGGTCGCGGTGTCGGCGCTGCACTTCTACGAGCGCAGCGGGCTGATCCGCAGCACCCGGACGTCGAGCAACCAGCGCCGGTTCAGCCGGGACACGCTGCGCCGGGTCGCGTTCATCAGGGCGTCGCAGTACGTCGGCATCCCGCTCGCCACCATCCGGGCCGCGCTTGACCGGCTGCCCAGCGAGCGCACGCCGACCCGGGACGACTGGGCCGAGCTCTCCGCCACCTGGCGTACCGATCTGGACGCGCGGATCACCCAGCTCCAGGCGCTGCGCGACGACCTCACCGACTGCATCGGCTGCGGCTGCCTGTCGCTCAAGTCCTGCCACCTGACCAACCCACGCGACGTGCTCGGCGGCCAGGGCCCGGGCGCACACCGGCTCCCGCCGGTGCGCTGAGCGTTCGGTGCGCTGAGCGTCAGGCCTCGTCGAGGCCCTCGGTGACCGGCCGGTGCGAGGCGCCGCGCCAGGTCTCGAACGCGGCAGTGGTCGCCGCCACCACCGCGATGCCGATGATCCAGCCGCCAAGCACGTCGCTCATCCAGTGCACGCCGAGCGCGATCCGGCTCAGCCCGGTACCGACCGCGATCGCGAGCGCAAGCGCCCACATCAGGCCACGGAACACGCCACGGTACGGCAGCCCGTCCGTCAGCGGCAGCAGCATGAGCAGCAGCACCGCGGCGGCAACGATCGCGGTCATCGAGTGCCCGGACGGGAACGAGTAGCCCGGGGCGGACGACACCGGGTCCAGGAAGTCCGGCCGGTCGCGCCCGAACAGCAGCTTGAGCAGGAAGCCGAGCAGGCCGCCCGCGGTGATCGTGGTGACCGCCCAGAGCGCCACCCGCCGTGAGCCGCGCAGGAACAGCAGCACGGCGGCCACCACGACCGCGATGCGCAGCGGGCCGGGGCCGAACACGTCGGTCCACGTCTGCACCGCGTCCACCCAGCCGGGACGGCTCACCGCGAACGAGTGAAGCGAGTGCGCGAGGCGCTCGTCGACGCTTCGCAGCGGCCACCAGGCGGAGATCACCAGCATGGCGATCACCGAGAACGGGATGAGGATCAGGGCCGCCGCCGAGGCCGCGAGCGTGAGCCGGAGGCCCAGCGAGCTCTGCGGGTCGAGCCGCCGCGCCCACCAGGTCCGAGGTGCTTCGGTGAGGAGAGGCATCCACCTCTCTTACCCCGGTTGCCTGGGAAGAATCTGCCGGTCCGCGGACCGATACCTCAAGCGGTGTTCACCCGACGGCGTCGCGGAGGTCGGTGAGCGCGCGCTCCATGAAGCCGGCCAGGTCCGCGGCCGGGGTGGCGATCCAGTCCGCGGCGGCGAGCGCGAAGACGGCAAGCGCGGCCTCGGCGGCGAACCCGGCGGTGCGCTCCGAGGCGCCGCGCCGGACCAGCTCGCCTGCCATCGCGCGGGCCAGCCGGTCCGACTTGACCAGGTCGCGTTCGCGCAGCTCGGGGGTTACCGCGAGGACCGCGTTCCGCGCCTTGGCGTATTCGTAGTAGGGCGCCAGCTTGAGCCCGGCCCGGGTGACCGCACGTACGGCCGCGTCGATCGGCCTCAGCGCCGGGTCCGCGCCGGCCAGCTCGGCGAGCACGTCCTCCTCGAACATCTGCGCGTTCGCGAAGAACACCTCGCGCTTGTCCGCGAAGTGGTTGAAGAACGTCCGTTTGGTCAGCCCGGCCCGCTCGGCTATCTCGGCCACCGTCACGTCGGCGTACCCCCGGTCGCGGAACAGCTCCATGGCCGCCTGCTGCAGACGCCCGCGCGCGTCCGGTTCCCACCGTGCCATGCGCAGATCCTACCCGCGATTGCACTCGGTGCATTCACGTGCCATGCTTCGGACTGCACCGAGTGCAATCACGAGGAGAGTGTGCCGCAATGCCCACGAACACCGCCGCCTGGATCCCCGCCCGCAACCGCCCGCTGGAGGTCGGCCCCGCGCCGTACACCGCCCCCGGCCCGGACGAGATCGTCGTCCGCACCCACGCCGTCGCCATCAACCCGCTGGACTGGGTGATCCAGGTTGCCGGCCGGGTCGCCTACTCCTGGCTCGCCTACCCTTTCGTGCTCGGTGCGGACCTGGCCGGCGAGGTGGTCGAGGTCGGCACGGCAGTGACCCGCTTCAGGCCCGGCGACCGGGTGCTCGCCCTGTCCGCCGGCACCGACCGGGACGCGAACAGCGCCGCCCAGGGCGCGTTCCAGCAGTACACGGTCGCGCTTGAGCGGCTGGCCAGCCCGATTCCGGCGGACCTGCCGTACACGGACGCGGCAGTGCTTCCGCTCGGCCTCTCCACCGCCGCGTGCGCGCTGTTCCAGACCGGCCATCTCGGGCTGCGGCATCCGGCCGCCGACAGCGCGCCGACCGGCGAGACCGTGCTGGTCTGGGGCGGCGCCACGAGCGTCGGCAGCAACGCGGTGCAGCTCGCCGTGGCCGCCGGCTACGAGGTGGTCACCACCGCGTCGCCGCACAACGCCGGCTGGCTCACCGAGCTCGGCGCGTCCCACGTGCTCGACTACCGCAGCCCCACAGCGGAGAAGGACATGATCGAGATCCTCCGCGGCCGTACGCTCGCCGGCGCGCTCGCGATCGGTCCCGGCTCGGCGCGGGCGTGCATCCGGATCGCCGGCGCGTCACGTGGCAACCGTGTCGTCTCGGCCGCCACCGCGCCCGTCACGTTCGAGAACGGCTTCTCCCTGCCACGCACCGTGGCCGGGATGCTCGGCGGCGGCGCCGGGATGGTCGCGGCCGCGCTGCGCCACGGCGTGCGCGTCAAGTTCGTCATCGGGTCGGACCTGAAGAAGAACGAGGTCGGCCCCGCGATCTTCCGCGACTTCCTGCCGGCCGCGCTTGCCGAGGGCCGCTACCGCGCACTGCCGGCCGCGTCAGTCGTCGGCAGCTCCCTCTCGGACATCCAGCACGCGATGGACCTGCAGCGCAAGGGCGTCTCGGCCGCCAAGCTGGTGGTCACGCTCTGAACCGCGTCGATGAACAGCTGTGAACACCTGGTGAACTGGGAGGCGGACCACCGGCGGACCTACGCTCGCGGCGGCCCGGCACGCGACGAGCATGCCGGGGCGTACCCACACGGCGTATGGGAACGTTCACACAGAGCGGCACAACCGGAGGCACAACGACGTGGCCGGGATTTCAGCGGAGCACGGGACGACACCGGCCGGCGATGCCGAGCGCGCCGATTACGCGGCGGACCGGGCGCATGCGCTGCGCACGATGTTCCCCCGGCGGGTGGCCGCGGTCGAGGAGCCGCCGCTGAGCCCGGAAACGCCGCCGGCCCCGGCTGAGGACACGGCAGCGGCCGGGGAAGCACCTTTCGTACCCCCGCCGCGTTTGTCAAGGAAGCGGGCGTGGGTGATCGTCGGGGCCGGTGTGGCGCTGATTCTGGCCGCGTCAGCGGCGGTTCTCCTCACCGCGACGGCGGCGCCGGAGCCGGCCGACCGGGAGGAGCAGCAGGCCGGCGTGGTGGTGCCGGCGTTGACCCCGCCCGCCGAGCCGACCCCCACGCCGTCTCGTTCGCCGTCTCCCTCGCCGTCTCCTTCCGCGAGCCCCGCCCCGCCGGCCCTCAGCGCGAGCGCGCCGGAGCCGGCACCACCGCAGGCCCAGCCGAACCCGGGCGGGACGAACCTGGCGCTCGGCCGCCGGGTAAGCGTGTCCGGCGTGGAGGGCGACCCGTGGAAGGCGTCGAACGCGGTCGACGGCGACGTGACCACCCGCTGGAGCAGCGCGTTCACCGACACGGGTTGGCTGATCGTGGACCTCGGCGAGAGCCGGGCGATCAGCGAGATCGACATCGTGTGGGAGCACGCGTTCGCCCTCACCTACCGCGTCGAGACGTCCACCGACGCGAAGAAATGGTCACCGATCTTCAGCACGACCGCGGGCGCCGGCGGGACCGTCACCGTCCGCAAACCCGCGACGGCCCGCTACGTGCGGCTGTTCTGCACCAAGCGCAACGGCCAGTACGGCTACTCGGTGCTGGAATTCCGGGTGCGCTGACCGTCCTCGATCAACTCGCGCACGATGTCCAGGTGCCCCGCGTGCCGCGCGTACTCCTGCAGCACGTGGAAGAGCACCGCCACCACGCTCGGCGGCTCCTCCCTGCCCTTCGGAAAACGCCCGCCCGCCGCCGACGCCGCATCGAGCGCCCGCGCCCCGACGATCCGCCGCGTGGCCGCCCCGCTCCCCCGCAACGCCGCAAGCAGCTCCGCCACCGACTCGTCCGGCCCGACGGTCCAGCGCTCGTCCACGCTGTCCCCCCACGGTTCGGTCACCGCCGCGCCCGCGATGCCCCAGACCACCCACCGGCGCTCCATGAAGGTCAGATGCTTGACCAGTTCGATCGGCGCCCAGCCGGACGGCAGCCGGAACTCCCGCGCCCGCTCCTCCCCCAACGCCTCCACGGTGTCCGCGACGGACTCCCGGTAGTGGTCGAGGTAGGTGAGGAACAGTTCGCGCACATCTGTGGTCGGCCCGGGTTCCGGCAGGAGCGTCGTCATCCCGTCCGTCTTACCCCGCGAGCAACGCCGCTACCAACGTCTCCGCCGAGATCTCCGCTGGCCGATCGCTGACCTGCCCGTCGCCCAGCTCGACCACGCGCCACTCCCCGTCCTCCCGCAACGCGAGATCGACAGTGACGAACGGCAGCCCCAACGCCGCGACAAGCGGGGTCACCGCGGTCAGATCGGGCACGCAGACAGCTCCAGGCGTGTCCGGATGCGCCCCGGTCAGCCGGCACTCGCCCGCCACCCACCAGGTCCGCACCTCGGTCCCGGTCAGCCGCTCGAACCGGCGCACCACGAACCCACCCGCGAAGTCCCCGCCGCGCAGCTCCCGCAGTCGGCTCGCGACCCGCCAGGCCGCCTCACCGTCGGTCAGATCCGGCACATACGCCGCCTCGTGCCAGTGGTGTTTCGCGCTCTTCGTGTAATCACGCAGTACCGCCGCGCCGCCGCCGAGCCGTTCGCACGCCCGGTCGAAGTCCTCCCGCGCGTCGCCGGCCGTCCACACCGTCTCCGGCGTGACGCTCTCCAACGCCGCGTACCACCCGGGAAGCTCATGCGCGGTCCGATAGTCGTCCGCGCCGGTGCGCAGGCTGACCTCGCGCCGGCCCAGCGCGGCCGCCATCGCCCCGTACCCGGCAGCCGGCAACATCCACCCCCGGTAGACCGCGTCAGTGCTCGCCGGAACCCGCGCCACCGCCTGATCCGGATCCCCACCACCCGCCAGCGCATCGTGGTCGATCACCGCGACCTCCACGCCGGCCTCCCGCGCGGCCGCCGCCTCCGCCGCAAAGTGCTCATCGGCCCGCCGGGGCCGCATCGGATCCGCCGGCACAATCAACAGCATCCCCCGAGGGTACGGTGACCGCACGCCCGGTGCTTTCGGGTTGCCCCGCTCCCTCGGAGACCCGCCACGACCTCAGGCCAGAAGCGCCTTCTGCACCTTCCCCATATGGTTCCGTGGCAGCCCCTCCACGAACCGGACCTCCCTCGGCCTCTTGTGCACCGACAGCACCCGCGCAACGAAGTCGATCAGCTCCGCGGCCGACACTCCCTCCGCGACCACATACGCCACCACCCGCTCCCCCAGATCCGCATCCGGTGCCCCGATCACGGCCGCCTCGGAAACGCCCGGATGGTCGAGCAGTGCCGCTTCGACCTCTCCGGCCCCGATCCGGTACCCGCCGGATTTGATCAGATCCGTCGACTTCCGGCCGACGATCTTGAACCATCCGTCCCGGTCCACCACCGCGACGTCTCCCGTGTCGAACCAGCCGTCGTCAGTGAAGCCGGCGCCCGCGCGCCCCAGATACCCCGTGAACACCGTCTCCCCGCGAACCTGCAGGTCACCGGGGGTCTCGCCGTCCGCGTCCGCGTTCACCCGCGCCGAGACCCCAGCGATCGGGGTTCCCACCCAGCCGACCCGCCGCTCCGCACGGGCGTCGGCCGCGATCGTGATAAGCGTTTCCGTCATGCCGTACCGCTCCACCGGCACCAGGCCGGTCAGGGCGGCCAGGTCGCGTGCCACTCCGCCGGGCAGCGCGGCGCTCCCGGAGACGAGGAGCCGCGCCGACCGCAGCGCCTTCGCCGAGTCCGGATCGCCGGCCACCCGCGACCACACGGTCGGGACGCCGAAGTAGAGCGTTCCCGCCGCGGCGGCGTATAGCGCGGGTTGTGGCCGGACCGTGTGGATCAGGCGCCCGCCGACCCGCAGCGGGCCGAGCACGCCCAGCACCAGGCCGTGCACGTGATACAGCGGCAGCCCGTGGACAAGCACATCGTCCGGGTCCCAGGCCCACCGCTCGGCCAGCCCGTCCAGGCAGGTGGCGATCGCCCGGCGGCTGACCGGCACCCCTTTCGGGAGACCTGTCGTGCCTGACGTGTAGAGGATCAGGGCGGTCTCGTCCGGGCCCGGCTCCGGGCCGGTCCAGGCACCACGAGAGGCAAGGTCGACGTGTTCCAGCAGCGTGGCCCCGGAGTCTCCCAGCACGTGCGACAACTCCTTCGGGCCCGAGTCCGGCGCCAGTGGCACGACCGGGACTCCGGCGAGCAGGCAGCCGACCACTGCGACCACCGTCTCGGCGGTGGCCTCCGCCCGGACCGCGATCGCGGGCGCGCCCTGCACCCGCGCGGCCACGGCGGACGCCGCCCCGTGCAGCGCGTCGAACGGCAGCGTCCGGTCCCCGACCGTCACCTCGGCCGTGGCCAGTGGAAACAGCTGCATCCGTACCCCCTCTAAAGGTTTGTGAAGATCGTGCGGAAGGCGCGGACCGCGGCGGTCTCAGGTGATCGCCACACCAGGGCGAGCACCACCGCCTCCGGAACTCCGGTGATGATCACGCCGTCGGCCATGGATTCGCTGAGCACGCCGACGCCGAGTCCGCGCGCGGCCAAGTCGAGGATCGCGCCGGGCGCGGTGGCCTGCATCGGCTGCGGTGGTGCATCTCCGGCGGCACGGTCGAGCACCGTGCGGATGCCGGTGCCGGGCGGAAGGCAGATCAGGGGGTACGTCAGCAGCTCGGCGAGCGTCACCTCGGCGCGGCCGGCGAGCGCGTGGCCCGGCGGCGGGATCGCTATCAGCCGCTCGCGCACCAGCTCGTGGCGGCCGAGGTCGGCTGGCGGCGGACCTGCGGTGCCGACAAGCGCCCGCGTTCGAGGAGCCGCTGCCCACGCTGATCGCCGGCGATCTGGCGTTGACCGCGACCGCGGCGAAGGACGGGAAGGGGGCGCGTGCCCAGGTGGCCCGCCGGCAGCCGGACGGATCCTGGCTGCGCGTGCTCGACCACCCGGAGCTCACCCCAGCTTCTGCGTCGTGAGCGGATCCGCCGCGCCGTCGAAGTAGGCGGCCAGGACGTCCGCGAAGAGCGTCTCGTCCGGTCCGGCCGCGCGGGCGAAGAGCGTCATCGAGGAGCGGAGCTTGACCGCGTCGATGCCGCCGAAGATCTGCTCGGCGGAGCGCGGCGCGGCGTCGAGCACCGCGCGTGTGCACTCGCGCAGCCGGGCGCCGAGGACCGGGTGGTCCAGGTAGGCGCGCGCCTCGTCCAGCGAGGAGATCGCGTACCGCTGCGCCATCTCGCTCCGGCCCAGGCCGGCGAGCTGCGGGAAGACGAACCACATCCAGTGGCTGCGCTTCTCGCCGGCCCGGAGCTCCGCGAGCGCGCGGTCGTGGACGTCCTCCTGGGCGTCCACGAACCGCTGCAGATCGGCCATGCTCAGAAGCCCGGGAAGACGCGGCGAAGATCGTCCAGGCTCAGCGGGCCGGTGATCTCGACCGCGTCCACGCCGTAGGGCGGCTTGAGCCGGCCGAAGATCAGCCGGATCAGCGACTCGGACGTCAGCGTGAGGGTGCCGTCCGGCGTCTCCGGCGCGTCGGTCTTGGCGATCTGCTCGCCCAGCTGCAGGCCGAGCGTGCGGTCCAGGTCGGTGAGTCGCACGGCAAGCGTGTACTCCTTGCCGTTCAGCGACTCGGGCTTGCTGAGCCAGGACGCCATCCCGCCGACCTGGTCGATCAGTTCCGGCACGGCGGGGGCCATGATCTGCGCGCCGGTGTCGAACGTGGCCTCGACGTCCCAGCGGTGGAAGGCGAACTCGCTCAGCCGCAGGCGGGCGGCGGTGGCCACGTCGACCGGCGCGGGCATCCAGCCGAGCTCGACCCGCAGGCCGGCACGCTGCGACGCGTCCAGCGCCTCGAGCGCGGAGACGAGCCGCTCGTTCGCCTCGGGGAACGCGGCCGCCTGCTCCTGCGGCGTCATCGCGTCCCACCGCGCCCAGATGCCCGGGTTGGCGTCCGAGCCCGGCTCCGGCGTGCTGTCCCGCGCCGCCGCCAGCTGGCCCAGCGCGATCTCGGCGCCGCTGCCCAGGTGGCTCAGCACCTGCGCGACGGTCCACTCGTCGGCCGCGGACGTCCTGGTCAGGTCGTCAGGGCCAAGCTTTCCCACGAACGCTGTCAGCTCATCGTGCCCGGTCCGCAGCACGGCGATCACATTGTCTGCGTCTGTGCTCATCCTGCATCCTGCCCATCGGAGTCGTCGACTTGTCAGACCATTGGTCCGGCAAACCACATCATGCCCCACCATCTGATGCAGCGGTGTGTGGGAATGGTTTGTGGAGGCCGGCCTACCCGCTGACCGGCGCGGCCCGCGATCGCGGAGGTCAGGGACGCGGGCCGAGCAGGTCCCAGCGGTTTCCGGCGAGATCCCTGAAGACGACCACCGTGCCGTACTCCTCGGTCCGCGGTGCCCCGACGATCTCCGCGCCGTAGGCCTGCAGACGCGCGAATACGGCCTCGAAGTCGTCGACCCGCAGGAAGAACCCGACCCGCCCGCCGGTCTGGTTGCCGACCACGGCCGCCTGGGTGTCGCCGTCCGCCTTCGCGAGCAGCAGCCCGGTGCCGCCGGTGGGCGGGCGCACCACGACCCACCGCTTCGGCCGCCCGTCGTTGGTCGTCGACGGCGAGTCCTCGGTCAGCGCGAAGCCCAGCACCTCGACGAAGAAGCGGATCGCCTCGTCATAGTCGTCCACCACGATCGCCACAAGATCAAGATTCACGATCAGGAGCTTACGGGGGTACGGTCCGGCGCGGGCGAACCGTACCACCGCGGCTGGCCCTGGATTATGTTCCTTTGTCGACCCCGCCCCCAGCAAATCATGATTTACCGGCATGATGGCGCGATGATCGAGGCCATAGAGCTGACGAAGTGGTACGGGGGGTCAGCAGCCGTCAACGGCGCGACCTTCACGGCCGCACCCGGCAGGGTGACCGGCTTTCTCGGGTTGAACGGGTCCGGCAAGACCACCACGCTGCGCATGCTGCTCGGGCTGGCCCGGCCGTCGAGCGGGCAGGCGCTGATCAACGGCGTGCCGTACCGGAGGTTGACCCGCCCCGCGCAGACCGTCGGCGCGGTCGTCGAGCAGGGCATCGCGAACCCGGGTCAGACCGCCCGCGCGCACCTGCGCACCCAGGCGCTCCTGTCCGGCGGCTCCACCCGCCGCATCGACGAGGTGCTGGAGACGGTGGGCCTCGCGGACGACGCGTCGCAGCACACGGCCGGGTTCTCGCTCGGTATGCGGCAGCGCCTGGCGATCGCCACCGCGCTGCTCACCGAGCCGCCGATCCTGATCCTGGACGAGCCGGCGAACGGTCTCGATCCCGAGGGCATCGCCTGGATGCGCGGGCTGCTGCGCAAGCACGCGAACAACGGCGGCACGGTGCTGATCTCCAGTCACCTGCTTGCCGAGCTGGCTCAGCTGGTCGACGACGTAGTGGTGATCGCGGCCGGGAAGATCGTCAGCGCCGGGCCGCTCGCGGAGTTCACGGCCGGTGCGGAGGCGCACGTGCGCGTCCGGAGCCGCGACCCGCAGACACTGTGGGAGGCGCTGGCGGCGGCCGGGGCCGCGCTGGAGTCGAGGGACGGCGAGGCGCTCGACGTGTACGGGCTGGGCGCCGAGCAGATCGGCGAGTTGGCGTTCGAGGCGGCGGTCCCGCTCTGGGAGCTGACACCGCACGTGCCCGACCTGGAGGAGGTCTTCCTCGGCCTGGTCTCGTCCCCGCAGGCAGATGTGTCCCCGCAGGCAGATGCGGCACCGGACACCGCGGTCACCGCAGCAGAGATCGAGGAGACAGCGTCGTGATCGCCGTCGTCACATCGGAGTTGTACCGGTTCGCCACCATCCGTTCCGTCTGGGTGTCGGTCATCGTGGTGATGGTCGCCGCCTACGCGGTCTCCTTCTTCGGCGCGCCGTTCTGGGGCCTGGTGGTCGGCATGGGCACGTTCGCGATCACCGCGAACGTGGTCGGTTCGCAGTTCTCGCACCGCACGGTGGTGCTCACCTACCTGGCCCGGCCGAACCGGCTCGTCGTGCTGGCCGGCCAGATCGTCGCGTCCGCGCTTGTCGGCGCGTTCATCGCGCTTGCCAGCGCGATCGGCGTCCGGAACGAGCCGGACCTGATCGTGGACGGCCTGGTCGCGGTGCCGCTGATCGCGATCTTCGCGGCCGCGCTCGCCACAGTGGTCCGGCGTCCGCTGTGGCTGATCCTCGGCTTCGTCGGCTGGCTGATCATCGGCGAGGGCGTGATCGGCCAGCTTGACTATCCGTTGCCGCTCACCACGTTCCTCAGGGCGATCACCGGCGACTCGGAGCAGCTCGGCTGGTTCTGCGCCTGGACCGCCGGCGCGCTCGCGGTCGCGGTCCTGCTCTCCCGCCGGGACGTGACCGACTGACATCTGTCATGCCCGACCGGTGAGAGCACCCGGGTAACAGGTGACCGGGCGTACTGAAACCGGGCCCCGGCCGCCGGAACACTCATTCCCATGACACAGGCGATCGAGGTACGGGACCTGCGCCGCCGCTACGGCGGGCCCGGCGGGTTCGAGGCGGTGAAGGGCATCTCCTTCGACGTCGCGCGCGGCGAGCTGTTCGCGCTGCTCGGCACGAACGGCGCCGGCAAGACATCCACAATGGAACTCGTCGAGGGGCTGGACCGGCCCAGCGGAGGCACGGTCCGGCTCCTCGACCAGGACCCCTACCGGCATCGCGCCACGGTACGCCCGCGGATCGGCGTGATGCTGCAGGACGCGGGCTTCCCGGCCGACCTGACAGTGGCCGAGACCGCCAGGATGTGGGCCGGGACGCTGCCGTCTCCGCGCCCGGTCCCGGAGGCGCTGGAGCTGGCCGGGATCGGCCACCGGCCGAAGGTCCGGGTGAAGCAGCTCTCCGGTGGCGAGCGCCGCCGGCTCGACCTGGCGTTGGCCGTGCTGGGCCGGCCCGAGGTGCTGTTCCTGGACGAGCCGACGACCGGCCTCGACCCGGAGAGCCGGCAGAACACCTGGCGGGTGATCCGGGACCTGCTGGTGGTCGGCACCACCGTGCTGCTGACCACGCACTACCTGGACGAGGCGCAGACGCTGGCGGACCGGTTGGCGATCATGCACGACGGGACGATCGTGCGGTCCGGCACCGTGGCGCAGGTGGTCGGCGCGTACCCGGCGCGGATCAGCTTCGGCCTGAGCACCCGGGCGGAGATCCCGGACCTGCCGGGTGGGCCGACCGTCGCACGCGACGGCGACGACGTGGTCATCAAGACGGACGCGCTCCAGGCCACGCTCAGCACGCTGCTCCGCTGGGCCGACGACCAGCACGTCATGCTGCACCGCCTCGACGCCCGCTCCGCCTCGCTCGAAGAGGCGTTCCTGACCATCGCCTCCGGAGGGACCCGTTGAACCGCGTGGCCGCGATCGGCGGCGCCGAGCTGCTGCTGCTCTGGCGGAACCGCCTCGCCCTGTTCAACGCGCTGGCGCTCCCGCCCGCGTTCGGGCTGCTGGTCGGCCCGCAGCTGGCCGGGTCCGGGGTCGACGCGGCAGGTGGCGCCGCGATCGCCGCCGGCCTGGTCGGCTTCATCCTGGCGGTCGTCGTCTACTACAACCTGGTCAGCGCGTACGTGGCCCGCCGCGAGGAGCTGTCGCTCAAGCGCCTGCGCGCCGGCACCGCCAACGCCGCGGAGATCCTGGCCGGGACCGCGAGCCCGGCCGTCTCGATCGCGCTCGCCCAGTCCGTGCTCACCGTCGCGGTCGTGGCCGTCGCGCTGGACCTGCCGCTGCCGGCCAACCCGCTGCTGCTGGCCGTGGGCCTGTTCGGCGGCGTCGCGATGTTCGTGGCGCTGGCCGCCGCGTCCGCGATCATCACCCGCACCGTCGAGCTCGCCCAGATCACCACGATGCCGATGCTCGTCGCCTGCTTCCTCGGCGCCGGGCCGATCTTCCCGCTGGACAGCATGCCCGAGCCGGTCCAGGCCGTGTTCGCGCTGCTCCCGCTCGCGCCGGTGATCGACCTGATCACGATGGGATGGACCGGCACGGAACCGCTCGTCGACGCGGGCCGGCCGCTGCTGCTGCTCGCCGCGTGGCTGACCGCGGGCCTACTCATCACCCAGCGGTGGTTCCGCTGGGAACCGCGGCGGTAGGGTCGGCGCGATGAACCCGATCACGTGGTGGGAAGCCCGCAGCCAGGCAGAACGGTTCGACATCTCGTTCCGCGGCTCGTTCTACGTGGCGCTGGTGTTCGTGCCGCTGCTGATCGGCTCGTCGGTGGCCGTGGAGGCCGGCGAGGGCGCCGCGATCACCGCCGGGGTGCTGTCCGTGGCGTACCTGGCGCTGATCGTGCTGCTCATGCACGCGGGCATCGAGCACTACCTGGGCCGGCGCGGCCGCCCGGACCGGCTGCTGATCACCGTCGGCGTGGTCACGGTGCTCGGTGCGGCCGCGGCGGTGTTCGCGTTCCCCGACTCCGGCGATCCGGCCATCGGCGTCATCATCGCGCTCACCTGCGCGTACGTGGTGGGCCTCGCCTCGCTGCGCAGCATCCTGCCGTCGCTGGCCGCGACCGCCGCCGGGTGTGCCGCACTGGTCGCGATCGCGGTGGCCCGGGGCGTGGCCACACCGGCCGTACCCGTGATCACAGTGGTGTTCACCGCGCTGTCCCTGCTGCTCGCGTACCGGTCGTCGCTCTGGATGCTCAACATCGTCTGGGAGCTGGACCGGGCGCGGGCCGTCCAGGCCGGTCTCGCGGTCGCGGAGGAACGCCTGCGCTTCGCCCGCGACATGCACGACGTCCTCGGCCGCAACCTGTCCGTGATCGCGCTCAAGGCCGAGCTGGCCGCGCAGCTCGCCAAGCGCGGCCGGGAGCAGGCAGTCGACGAGATGCTCGAGGTACGCCGCATCGCTCAGGACGCGCTCGCCGACGTCCGCGCGGTCGTGTCCGGCTACCGCAGCGCCGACCTCGCGGACGAGCTGGCCGGCGCGCGCTCGCTGCTCGCCTCCGCAGGCATCGAGTGCCGGGTGATCGGCGACGCCGCCGGTCTGCCGGAGACGATCCAGGGCACGCTCGGCTGGGTGGTGCGCGAGGGCGTCACAAACGTGCTCAGGCACAGCGACGCCCGCGCCTGCACAGTCACGCTGCGGTCCGGCACGCCCGGTACGGTTACCCTCACCATGGACAACGACGGCGCCCGCGACCCCGGAAAGATCCGTTACGGCGGCGGCCTGCTCGGCCTCACCGAACGCGTCGCCGCGCTCGGCGGCACGCTCACCGCGGAGTCCACGGCACCGGCCCGTTTCCTGCTCACCGCCACGGTCCCGCTCGCATGATCAGCGTGCTGCTCGCGGACGACGAGCACCTGATCAGGGGCGCCATGGCCGCGCTCCTCGCGCTCGAGGACGACCTGATCATCGCCGGCCAGGCCGCCACCGGTGGTGAGGCGGTGCAGATGGCCCGCGCGCTCACACCTGATGTCGCCCTGCTCGACCTGCAGCTTCCCGACATCGACGGCATCGCGGTCGCCGAACAGATCAATCCCATCTGCCGCACCGTGATCGTCACCAGCCACGGCCTGCCCGGCCATCTCAAGCGCGCGCTCTCCGCGGGCGTCCGCGGCTTCCTGTCGAAGACCGTCTCCGCCGACATCCTTGCCACAGTCGTCCGCACCGTCCACGGCGGCGGCCGCTACGTCGACCCGCAGCTCGCCGCCGAGGCGATCAGCATCGGCGACAGCCCGCTGACCCCGCGCGAGGCCACGGTTCTCGCCCTGGCCGCCACCGGCGCCCCGATCGACGACATCGCCCGCCGCGCCTCCCTGTCCCCCGGCACCGTCCGCAACTACCTCTCCTCCGCGGCCGGCAAACTCAACGCCGTCAACCGCCACGAGGCCGCCCGCACCGCCCAGGCCTTCGGCTGGATCTGAGCCGACGCACAGCCCGCACCGACATGCGGCAGACCCTTCCGGACCCAGCCCACATGCGGTCTTTCCCGGCCCCGCGCGGGGCTGGAGCCCGCGGGAGCGTGCGGGCCGCGACCCACCACGGAGTGGGAAAGATCGTGAAGGGTTTCAGTTGCTGGAGAGGGCGAGGCGGAGGCCGAAGGCGGCGATCACCGTGCCGGTGACGCGGTCCAGGATGCGTGTCGCGACCGGGCGGCGCAGCAGCACCCGGATCCGGGCGGCGAAGGCGATGAGCAGCCCGGACCAGACCGTGCCGAGCACGATGTGGATGACTGCGAGCATGACGCCCCACGCGAAGTGCGGCGCGGACGCGGGGATGAACTGGGGCAGCAGCGCCACGTAGAAGACGCCGACCTTGGGGTTGAGCAGGTTGGTGAGCATCCCCTGGCGGACGCCGGACAGGAATCCCCCGGGGACGACCTCGGCCTCCGGAGCCGGTCCGCGGCGCGCGGTCCAGATCATGCGCAGGCCCATCCACAGCAGGTACGCCGCTCCCGCCCACCGCAGCACGTCGTAGGCCAACTGGGACGCGGTGAGCAGCGCGGTCACGCCGGCGGAGGTGAGCACGCCCCAGGTGAGCGTGCCCAGCTGGATGCCGGCGGCGGTGCCCCAGGCGCGGCGGACGTGCCCCACCGCGGCGGTACGCAGAATGAGCGCGGTGTCCAGGCCGGGCGTGATCGTGAGCAGGCCGACGACAAGCACGAACGACCAGATCAGTTCCGGGTGCACCAGGACAGCCTAGGCGCTACGCCAGGCGGGCGACGAGCGGCGCGAACGATTCCAGCGCGGGTGCCCGGAGGACGAACCTGTCGATGCCCCAGCGCTCCCGGTGCCGGGCGATCGCGGCGGCGATCTCGTCAAGCGTGCCGGCCAGCACGAACGGGGTGTCGAGCAGCTGCGCGGCGGTGAGGCCCGACGACGCGGTGAACTCGGCGAGCGCGCACTCCGCGTCATCGGTCACGATCGCGGCCTGCACAAGCGCCTCGGTCACGGCGCCGCCGGTGAGCGACACCTGTGTGTCGATCTCGTCGAGCGCCCAGCGGGCCGTGTGCCGGTGCCCGTCCGGGAGCGTCCTGCCGAGGCCGCTCAGCCCGACGATGTCCGCGTTCTCCCCGGCCCAGCGCAGCAGCTCCGTGTTCCCGCCGCCGAAGGTGAGCGGGATCCGGTCCTGCACCGGCAGTGGATGCTCCAGCCGGGCGCCGGTCATGGTGAGCGAAGGGGTGGAGACCGTCACCTCCTCGCCGTCGAGCAGCCGGCGCACGGCGGACGCGACGTCGATGCAGCGGCTGACCCGCCCCGCGACGCCGGGCCGGGTGCGGCCGATGGCGGCCCACTCGGCGGGCGTGTGACCCGCGCCGATGCCGAACCGGGCGCGCCCGGCGGAGAGCATGTCGAGCGTGGCGACCGCGGTGGCCAGCAGCATCGGGTCGCGCACGCCCGCGTTGGAGACGTAGACGCCGAGCCGGATGCGCGAGGTGACTGCCGCGGCCGCGGCGAGCACGGGGTACGGGTCCGCGCACACGCCCGGATGATCAGCGGTCAGCAGCGTGTCGAACCCGGCCTCCTCGGCGCGGCGGGCCAGCGCGAGCCAGGCCTCCGCGCCGTCCCGGGGCGTGGCCTGAAGCGAGAACGTCGTCACCTGTCAAGCGTTCCCGAGCGGCACCCGCACGCACGACACTTTCTGCGGATAGCAGAGGATGGTGTCGTGAACGAGGACGAGATTCTGGACATCGTCGACGAAAACGACGAGGTAGTCGGGCAGGCACCGCGCGGCGAAGTCTATGCGAAGCGGCTGCGGCACCGCGCGGCCTTCATCCTGGCGCGGGACGCCGAGGACCGGATCTTCGTGCACCGGCGGACCGCGGAGAAGCTCGTGTTCCCGTCGCACTACGACATGTTCGTGGGCGGCGTGGTCGGCGCCGGCGAGTCGTACGACCTGGCCGCGCACCGGGAGGCGTCCGAGGAGTTGGGCGTCACTGACCTGCCGCAGCCGACGCCGCTGTTCAGGTTCCTCTACGAGACGCCGCAGCACACCTGGTGGTCCGCGGTCTACGAGGTGCGCTGCACGTCGCCGGTCGCGCCGCAGCCGGAGGAGGTGGCCTGGCACGCGTTCCTGACCCAGGACGAGCTGGACGCGCGCCTGCCCGAGTGGCAGTGGGTGCCGGACGGATTCGCCGCCTACCAGCGCCTTCGCAAGTTGGCATAGCGTTCATTCCGGCGGTGCGGGTACCGTCGGTCCCGGATCGTCCACAAAGACCTGTCACTCAACCGCCGCACAGTCCGCCGGCGTCCGGTGTCCGCACCGGGCGCCGGCGGTGCGGCGGTCAGGACGCGGGCGGCGCGTAGAAGTCCGTGGTGTTCTGCGCGGCCGTCGCGGCCTCGGCCTCCGGCGTTCCGGCGGCCACGCTGGCCCGCCGCCAGTCCTGGCTTGCCAGCGTGATGAAGGTGCGTCCCTCGTCTGAACCGGACCAGGCCTCGATCGCGGCCGGGTCGATGACGTCGGACGGCGCCGCGAGGTGCATGGCCAGGCCCATCAGCGACAGATCCCAGCCGAGCCCGACCGCGCCGGGGCCGAACTGCGCCCACCGCTCGTCGTCGACGTGCGCGATGTGGTCAAGCGTGAAGCGGGTGCGCTCCGGCGTCTCCGGCGTGAGCCGGACCTCGATCCAGGAGACCTCCCCGCCGAACTCCCAGGTGGCGTCGAAGGCCTTCGGCGGGTCGCACGCGGTGACCGTGCCGGACGCGTTGCCCTGCAGCTCGTACCGCCCGTGCAGGGTCAGGTCGCCGGTCACCGGCGTGAACCAGCGGGCGAGCCGCTCCGCCGTGGTGCACGCGTCCCAGACGTCCTCAAGCGGCGCGTCGTAGACCTGCGTGGCCGTGACCACGCGCGCCTCCCCCGCCTCAAGCGTGCGCACACCGACCTGCCGCCGGACCGCGTTCACCTGTGCCACAACATCGATCATGACCTGCTCCCCTCGTTCGGCAGGCCTAAATATAAGTCACGGCTGAAACTGTGTCGCTAGCGCGGTGAGCGTGTCGCCGAGCGGCGCGTCCAGGCGCAGGCTGGCATAGGAGTCCCCCCGTGTCACACCGCGGTTGACGATCGCCACCGGGAGGCCGAGCTTCGCGGCGCGCAGCACGAACCGGCGACCCGACATCACGGTAAGCGACGATCCGAGCACCAACAGCGCCCGCGACGACTCGACGAGCCCGAAGCACTCCTGCACCCGCTCCCGCGGCACGGTCTCGCCGAAGAACACCACGTCCGGTTTCAGAAGACCATCACCACACGACCCACACGGTACGACCCGGAACTCCTCCTCCAGGGCCGTGTCAATAGCCACGTCCCCGTCCGGATTGACGGTCTTCACCTCGGCCGCGAACGCCGGATTCGCCGCGCGCAGCCGCTCGTCAAGCGCCTCCCGCGCACTGCGCTCGCCACAGTCCAGGCAGATCACCCGGTCCAGGCCGCCGTGCAGCTCGACCACCCGCTTCGCGCCGGCGGCCTGGTGCAGCCCGTCCACGTTCTGTGTGATGACGCCGCTCAGCAGCCCGGCCTGCTCAAGCGCGGCGACCGCGGCATGCCCGGGGTTCGGCGCGGCGCGCGCGATCGTCCGCCAGCCGACGTGACTCCGTGCCCAGTACCGGCGGCGCGCGTCCGGCTCACGAGTGAACGCCTGGTAGGTCATCGGCGTCTGCACCCGGGCCAGCCCGCTCGGCCCGCGGTAGTCCGGAATGCCCGACTCGGTGGAGAGCCCGGCACCGCTCAGCACCGCCACATTCCCGTCCGCGACCAGCGCGGACAACCGCCCTATCCCGTCTTCCACGGATCAAGGCTACGTCGCGGCCGTGACCTCACGCTCGAACCGCTCCTTCAGCGTGCGCATCTGATCAACAGTGGTGAACCCCTTCCTGGCCTGCACCCGATACTGCTCCGGCATCATGCCCTGCAGCTGGGTGTCGAGGTCCTGCTCGAGCGTGGTGGTCTGCAGCCGGTCCCCCGCCCGCGCCGCGTCCAGGTGCAGCACGACCGGCCCCGCGTTCATCAGCGCGGCCAGGAACGGCGTGCCCGGCCTGCCACTGGCGCACAGGTAGTAGCCGTACGCGGTGTGCACATTCCGCTCACGGCCCTCGCCGGGCGGGTCGATGCCGAACACCTCGGCCGTACAGAGCATCCGGTCGTCCGGGCCGAGCTGGTGGCCGTGCTTCGCGTGCTCGTCCGCACTGGCCTGCTCCATCTCGGTGGCGAGCTGCGCGGTGGCCCGTGCCCGCAGCTCGGGCTCGGCAAGCCGGGGCGCGACCGCGTTCCAGTACAGACCGGCCGCGACAAGCACGACCGCGGCCATCACCTCGGGCGCGGCCCACCAGGCGTTGCGGCGCAGCACCCGCCACAGGCCCGACACATCGACGATTGACGACACGGTGGCCATTCTGGCAGGTGGCGGCCCGCCCGCGGAAGGGCCCGGGTAACCTCGCAGGGCCTATACGTCACAAGGAGAACCACAGGTGCAGATCCTGCTGCCCCCGTCCGAGGGGAAGGCCCATCCGGCCCGGGGCGCCGCCCTGGACCTGGCGTCGCTGGCGTTCCCCGAGCTGACCGCGGCCCGCGAGGCGGCGCTCGACGCGCTGATCACCCTGTCCGCAGGTGACGAGGACACGGCCGTGGCCACGCTCGGGCTCTCCACCGGGCAGCGCGACGAGGTCCGGCGGAACGCGCTGCTGCGAACCGCGCCCACCACCACCGCCGCGAAGCTCTACACCGGCGTGCTCTACGACGCGCTCGACCTGGCCACGCTGCCGCCGGCCGCGAAGCGCAGGGCGAACGCGCAGATCCTGATCTTCTCCGGGCTGTTCGGCGTGTCCCGGCTCGGCGACCGCCTCCCGGCGTACCGCTGCGGCATGGATGTGACGTTGTCGCCCCTCGGCGCGGTGGCGGGCCACTGGCGGCGCGCGCTCCCGGCGACCATGGCCGGGCTCGGCGGCCCGATCCTCGATCTGCGGTCCTCGTCCTACGCCGCGGCGTGGCGCCCCGCGGGCGGCCGGATCAACGACCTCGCCACGGTACGGGTGCTGCACGAACGGGTCGTCGGCGGCGAGACGAAACGGTCCGTGGTGAGCCACTTCAACAAGGCCACGAAGGGCCGCCTGGTCCGTGACCTGCTGCTGGCCGGCGCCGCGCCGCGGTCGGTGCGCGCGCTCACCGCCGCGCTCCGGGACTTGAAGTACACAGTGGAGGAACCGTCGCCGGGCGCGCTGGACGTGGTGGTCCGCGACCTGTAGAACGGCGGCCGGGTGCAAGAGAGCGGTGGTGGCCGGGAGTACCGGTCACCACCGCTCTCTCTATGTCCCCGCGGCCGCGAACCGCGGGAGGGTCAGGCCGTCCGGGACTGCGGAAGGACGATCTTCTTGTCCAGCATCGGGTCGATCTCTGAGCGGGCCTGCATGTAGCGGGCGGTGAGCGTGTCCACGCCGGTTCCCCGGGAGCTGCTCGGGCGGTAGGTCACGGTGGCCGCGTCGCGCGATGCGACCTCGACGATCCCGGCCCGCCAGGCGCCACCGCGGTAGACCCACACGCGGTCCGCGGGGTGGTAGGTGTCGGTCGAGGCCACCTGGGCGGGGTCGCGCCGATCGGGATCAACACTGGGGGCGGACATGTTCATGACCCTCCTGCCTTGGAACGCGCCAGTTCGGTCGGCTGCCTGGGAATCGCCGGATTCATCGGGGTGTCCGGCGGTCTAGGGGCCGGCGCGGCCTGGGGCTCGCGGCAGCGGAGGCTCTTCGCCACGTACATCTCCGTGTCCGCCCGGCCGAGCGCCTCGGCGAGGGACATGCCCGGCGTTACCGGGACCAGTCCCACCGAGGCGGTGACGGTGACGGCCTCCACTGTTCCCCTGATGGGGATCGGTGTGGCAAGCACGGCGGAGATGCGGTCGGCAGGGCTTCCGTTGGCAACGTCGATCGCGGCTCCGGTCAGCAGCGCGGCGAACTCGTCGCCGCCCAGCCGGGCCACCAGGTCGTCGCCGGCGTAGTCGGCCAGCCGCCGGGCCACAGTGCTCAGCACCGTGTCTCCCGCGGCATGGCCGTACTCATCGTTGATGCGTTTGAAGTCGTCGAGGTCGATCACAGCCGCGACGAGAGTCGAGCGACTGCCGCCACCGGTGGCGACCCGCTGGGCGCCGAGCCGGTAGAAGGCCCGCCGGTTCGGCAGGCCGGTAAGAAGGTCGTGGAGCGCGGTGTGGCGCTCGGCATCGAGGGCGACGCGCAGCCCGGCCGCCTCGGCCTCGGCACGTCGTGCCCGGCGGTGCGACCGCCAGGCGAGCCCGGCCGAGCCCGCGGCGAGCAGGCAGGCGAGCGGCAGCGTCACATCCATCCGCCGGACCCCCGCACAAGAGCCGGAGCGGTGGCGAAGCAGTCCCGTACGCGTCCGCCCGACCCGCACGCGGGCGGCCGGCAGCCGGCGGAGCCACTGACTGACCGGTCACTCAGTGTGCCAGTCACGGCTACGCCAACGTGGGAAAATGTCTGATTCGCCACCAGAAATCCGATTTCCGATCACAGAGAGTGAACGAGTATGTGCTCATGCACATGAGCTATCATCCTCGGTATGCGGTGCAGGCGCAAGAGCGGATGCACGTGCATCCACGGCGTGCACAAGCACGCTGCGGAGGTTTGGTTGAGCCGCGTCCACGCCGGCGCATTGGGGGCGGTCGGCGGCAGCGGTCACGTCCCCCAACCCAACCAGTAGAGAGAAACCTCGATGCAGCAGACGACATACAACGGCGTACCCGCCGCACAGCTGCCGGTCACCTGGCAGAAGAGCAGCTTCAGCAACCCGAGCGGCAACTGTGTCGAGCTCGCGCCGCTTCCCGGCGGCGGCGTGGCGATGCGGAACAGCCGGGACCCCGAAGGCCCCGCACTCATCTACACCCCCGCGGAGATCGAGGCGTTCATCCTCGGCGCCCGGGACGGCGAGTTCGACCACCTCGCTCTGTAAAAGCTGGAAAGTCTGAAAAAACCGGTGTGCGCCTGAATCCACCGGGCGCACACCGGCCGGCCCATGTCCAGCCGAAAGTCCGACCCCAGGGCCTGGAAGAGAATGGTCTTCGAGGCGCTAGGCTGAGCGGCGGCTCATGGGGTGCGCCGCTTGACTCAGCGCGCCCAGCGGCTATTTTCCAACGAGACTCGGCGGGGACTCGGTTCAGCAGGCGGAGGCTGACGACGGTGAGCACAGCAGACAAAGACGGCGGTACGGCGGGCAGCCCGACCGTCCTCCGGATGCTGCTCGGTTCCCAACTCCGGAAGCTCCGCGAGGCCAAGGGCGTCACGCGCGAGAAGGCCGGCTGGGAGATCCGCTCCTCCGAGTCCAAGATCAGCCGGATGGAGCTCGGCCGGGTCGGCTTCAAGGAACGCGACGTCGCCGATCTGCTGACGCTCTACGGCGTCGACGACGAGCAGGAGCGGGCCAGCCTGCTGGCCCTGGCACGGGAGGCGAACACGCCCGGCTGGTGGCACAAGCACACCGACGTCCTGCCGAACTGGTTCCAGGCGTACCTGGGGCTGGAGACGACCGCCACGATCATCCGCAACTACGAGGTGCAGTACGTCCCCGGCCTGCTGCAGAGCGCGGAGTACGCACGCGGCGTGATCCTGCTCGGCCACACCATGGCCCCCAGCGACGAGATCGAAAGCCGGGTCAACCTCCGCATGTCGCGGCGGCTCGTGCTCAAGCGCCCGGACGCGCCCCGCTTCTGGGGCCTGCTCGACGAGGCCGCGCTACGCCGCCCGATCGGCGGCCCCGGCGTGATGCGCGCCCAGATCCTGGAGCTGCTCGACCTCGCCAAACTGCCGAACATCACGCTCCAGGTCATCCCGTTCGAGGCCGGTGGCCACGCCGCGGCCGGCGGCGCGTTCAGCATCCTGCGCTTCCAGGACCAGGAGTTGCCGGACGTGGTCTACATGGAGCAGCTGACAAGCGCGCTCTACCTGGACAAGCGCGAGGACGTGGACCACTACGCAGCGGCGATGGAGCGCCTCTGTGTGGAGGCGCTCCAACCCGCTGACACCATCACGTTCCTCGAGCGGATCCTCGAGGAGCTCTACCCCGAGTAGTGATCCGTCACTTCTCGTTGACGTCCTTGAGCCGGACGGCCTCCAGCTCGTTCGCGAGCGCGTTCCACTTCTGCAGCGTGGAGCCGTCGCACGGGCCGACGAAGATCTTCATGACCCGGTTCGTCGTGTTGAAGAAGTCCGGCTTTGCCGCGTTCTGGTCCTGCGGCTGCAGGCAGTACCCGTAGCCGTCCTTGATCTGATAGCTGGTGCCGTAGTCGTCAGTCTTCCCGTACAGCGTCCACTGCTGGTTCTTCGGGATGGCCACGCCGAGGGCCGGGCAGGTCAGGTTGTAGCGGACGTACGCGCCGGCCGTTGTCGCGCCCGGGCTGCTCATGCAGTTGTTGTTGCCGGAGCCGCTGCGGATCACGCCCACCGCGGACAAGTTGTCCTTCGTCTCGAACTTGCCGCCGTTCGGCACGGTCGGGAGCGTGAACTTCTGGTTCCAGCTGAGGTCGGTCGCGTTCGCCGAGGTCTTGCACGGCCAGGCGATCAGGGATGCACTGCTGACGTCGTGGTTGGTGATGTCCAGGCAGCGGCCGAACTGGCGGTAGTTGACCAGCTGGCCGGTCGAGGTGCCCGCGGAACCCGCGCCGACGCCGGAGTCCTGCTTCCACACCCGCTGCGTCTCGTCGCCCGTGCACTTGCTGAGCTGGATCGTGGCACCGACCGTCCGCGCCGCGTTCGCCCACATGCACAGGCTGCTGCTGTTCCATGTGCCGTTGGAGTACGTGGCCCGGAACTGCGAACTGTCGTCGAAGCTCCACCGCTGTGACTGCTCGGTCGGCGACGCGCACGGCTTGAGGACCACAGGGGTGCCGGTCGTCCACGCCTCGATGTCCGCGCACATGCCGAGCGGCTCGGTGCCGGTCCGCGACGAGACCAGGCTGATCGTCAGGTTGCTGTTGTACGCCCACGACTGCGAGGCCAGACCGGGCTCACACCGCTGCAGGCTGAGCTGCGTCCAGGGGTACTCCTTCAGCAGCGCAGCAGAGCCGGCGTCGAGGCACAGGTCGGTGCCACCGTCGTTCTTCACATGCACCAGGCCGCCGGTCACGTTCGTGTTGTCGATCTTGAACGTGTAGGTGCCGTTCACGACGCGCGACGGCACGTCCGTGAACGTCGTGGTCGGCTGGTCCGCACCGGAGGAGAGCAGGTACGCGTAGGACGGCACCGCACCCACGCCGCTGCCGGCATTGCACCGCAGCTTGTTCGTGTTCATCCAGGTCTCGGACTGGCCCTGCGGGTCGCTCAGGTAATAGCGCACCGTGACCTTGTAGACCGCAGTGCTGCCGTTGCCCAGCGCGCCGGTGAGCGGGCCGCACGGCAGCTTGGTCCGGTCCGAGCCGGACGAGTTCGCGATCGCGCGGATGTGCCCGACCGCCACGTCGAGACCGGCCTGCGCCGCGTGCAATGCGTGGATGCGTCGCAGATCGACCCGGGTGGTGAGCAACTGGGACAGCACGAGCGAGCCGACCAGCGCGCCGATCATGGTGCCGATCACCACGATCATCATCGCCAGCGGGAGCGAGCCCCGGTCGTCGCGCGGCGACGGGAGGCGCCACAGTCGGGTCACAGTCCGGTCCTTCCCTCGACGCAGAGGTTGTCGCTGTTGAGGCTGCCGGACGTGTTCAACGCCGTGAACGTGATGTCCGTAAGCCGGGTGGTCGACGCGGCCGCACCACCACCCTTGGTGGTGAAGTAGAGACGCAGACGCTGGTAGTCCTGAGCCTCGGTCGGTGCCAGCCGGGTCAGCGGCGGGGCCGCGGTGGCGCCGCCGGTAAGCGTCGGCGTCGCGGACGCGGCCGGCACCAGGCCGATGCCGGAGAGCAGCGTGGTCCAGGTGGTCGGCACGGTGCCGCCCTTCGCCGCCCAGCTTCGGCGCTCGAGCGTGCCGGTGTCGGTGCGGACGCGCAACTGCACGCAGTTCTTCGCGCCCTCCAGCACAAGCTGGTACTCGATCACGCTGCTGGCGCCGTTGTTCAGCCCTGCGGTGATGCCGGTGGCGTACCGGATCTCCTTGTCCAGGCGCAGGAACACGGTGTTCACCTGCTGCTGCGCCTGGTTGGTGGCGTCCACCTTGTTGTAAGTCTTGTAGATCTGCGTGACCGCGGTGGTGACCAGCACCATCAGCACCGACATGATCGACAGGCCGATGACCATCTCCAGCATCGTGATGCCGGCGTCCCGCTCGTCGCTGTCCCTCATTGGACCTTCCAGGTGACGGTGTTGGTGATGGCGGAGTTCTGCGGGCTCTGCGAGTCCTTGGCGGTCACGTTGACCGTGTAGGTGCCCTTGAGGGTCGGCTTACCGCTGATCACACCGGTGGCGGCGTTGATCGAGATGCCGAGCGGCAGCCCGCTCGCGGTCCAGCCGTACTGCTTGCTGCTGTTCTGCACACCGCCGGTCGCTGCCACGGTCACGTTCGCCATGGTCGTGTTGTTGGTCAGCGTCAGGTTGACGAGCGTGGTGGTGATGGTCAGCGGCGGCACGGTCCAGGCGAACGTCACCGACGACTTGTTGCCGTTTTTGTCCGTCACGGTCGCGACCACGTTGCCGGCGCCCACCTTGTTCGGCGTGCCGGAGATGATGCCGGTCGACGCGGCCAGCGTGAGGCCGGACGGCAGGCCGGTGGCGGTCCAGGTGAACGGCCCGGTACCGGCGGTCGCCTTGAGCGTCACCGGCGAGATCGCCACGCCGCCCTGGGTGACCGGGTCGCCCGGGTCCTGTGCGACCGGCAGCGCGTTCATGGTCCAGTCGAACGTGGCGGTGTTGATCAGGTCGTAGTCGTCCTGCACCGTGACGGTGACCGTGTAGATGCCCGTGGTGGCCGGCGCCTTGCCGCTGATCAGGCCGGACGAGTTCATGCTCATCGTGGCCGGGAGTCCGGTCGCCGAGACCCAGTTCAGCGGCGCGGTGCCGCCGTTCGCGAGCAACTGCAGGCTGACCGTGCTGTTGATGTCGTCGGCCTGGTCGCCCGGCGGCGCGATCTGCGGCGGGATCGCCTGGTCGTTGGAGTCGAACTTCGGCTCCAGTTCGGCGTCACTGAACAGCGACGCGGTAACGTAGGAACAGGTTCCGGTCGCGCATCCACTGTCCGGCCAAGTAACAGCCACTACCACGCGGTAGAACTCGACCGCACCTGACGGATTGCTCGTCGTGCAGTTGCCGCCATTGCCCTGGCCGACCTGCCAGCACCGGCCGAGATAGAAGTGCTGCTTGTACGGCACACCGGACAGCGTGACCGTGAGCGGGGAGGTCGGCATCGGCGCGTTCGCGCCGTCCCCGACCGCGGCCTTGGCGTCGTAGGCCATCGTCATACCGGTCAGCCACTGCGAGGCGCCGGCGACCGGGCTCACCCACTGGTCGGTGGAGCTAGCCTGGTCCCGCCCGTCCCCGAGCTTGGAGGCGCGCAGCGAGCGCACCCGCTCCATCGCGTCGTCCGCGACCTGGACCGCGGCCTGCGTTCCGGTCTGTTTGGTCGTGGTGCGCATGGCGCTCACGAAGAACGTGCCGAGCGCGGTCATCACGACGCCGATGAGGCCGATCGCGACCATCGTCTCGACGAGCGTGAAGCCCGCGTCCGGTGCGTGCGGTGTGGTGCGTCGGTGCATGACAGCGCGCATCGCGCATCTCCTCTCGTACCCCGGGGAAGGTCCTGGTCCTGATCGGCGGCGCCGGCGGGGTCATGAGACCCCGCCGGCGATGGAAACCAAACTGCTAGCTGACGACCTGCTGGCCCTCGACGACCGGCGCGGCGCCGGAGACGAACACGTGCAGCGCGAGCGAGATGGTGACGCCCTGTGTGGCATCGATGTTGTCGCCGTTGCTGGTGACGTTGACGGAGTCGATCAGCACCGCGCGGCTCTCGTGCTGCTGCAGGTCGTCGAGGAACGCCTGCAGGTCGTTGAGCGCGCCCTGGACGGTCATGCTGAGCGGCATGTCGTAGATGCTGGTGCCGACGCCCTCGACCTTGGCGGCGTTCGAGGCGGTGAGCGCGGTCACCTGCACGTCGTACTTCGCCGCGGTCGCTCGGAGCGTGCGGAGCAGGTCCGGGTACTCGTCCTTGGCCGGGAGCGCGTTGGCGTACGTGTCCAGCTCCGCCTTGTACGACGGCAGGTTCGCGTTGTCCTCCGCCAGCCGCTTCAGCGCCTGACGCTGGATGTCCAGCTTGTCGGCCGCCTCAGTGGCGGCCAGCCGGGTGGCCTCGGTCTGCTCGTGCTTCGGTGCCACCAGCAACGTCCAGGTGAGCAGGAACAGCAGCGCCGCGGCGATCGCGCCGCCGGCGATCCACAGCTTGTCCGCGTGTTGGCCGCGCATCATTTGCCTCCCGTGGTGGCGCCGGGCGCCGGCGTCTCCGACTGCTCGGGGGTGAACCGGCCGCCGAGCGCGGCCTGGGTGATGTCGAGCTGGATGGTGAACGACTCGGTGCCGGCCGTGGTGGTGATGCTGGTCGGGAGCGGATTGGCCAGGCCGGTCACTGCGCGCAGGTTGTCGACGAATGCCGCGACCTGGTCCTTGTCCCCCGACGAGCCGGTGATCGTCATGGTGCCCATGAGCTGGTCGGTGACCTGCGACGGCAGCCGGCTGCCCCCGACGACGGCCTCGGCGCCGATACTGCTGCTGATCTGCGTCAGCTCGACCTTGTCGGGTGCGGCGCCGCGGACATCCACGAGCAGCTTCTGCCACTGCGAGTCCTCGGCCATCAGCGTGCTGAGCTGCTCCTTGACCGCGCTCAGCTTCTGCTTCGTCTCGGTCAGCTCGCTGTACTGCCGCTGCTCCTGCTGAGCGGCCACCACCTGCGCCTCGGCGCGCGACTTCTCCTCGTCCGCACCGCCTGCCTGCACGAACGTGCTGCCGTACCAGCCGGCCAGCAGCAGCACCACTGCGCCGAGGCCGCTGACGACTCCGGTCCGGGTACGCCGGACACGGCGCCCGTCGGTGATCTCGTCCGGCAGCAGGTTGGCCGAGATGCGCACCAGGCGCAACGGGTCGAGCTGCTGCGCCGGCATCTGCGCGGTGAACCCGGACTCCGGGGGGAACATGTCGGTGCTCATCAGGCCGCTCCGAGGGTGAGGCCGATGGACACGGCCGCGGAGGAGCGGAACCGCTCCAGGTTGTCGGTCTGGCCGCGGCCGAGCGCGCGCAGCCGGCTCATCGGGTCCGCGATCACGGTGGGCACGTGCAGCTCGTTCGCGAGCGTCTCGGCCAGGCCGGGCAGCAGCGAGCCGCCGCCGGACAGCGACAGCCGCTGCACCTGGGAGGGCCGCTCGCTGGAGCTGAGGTAGGTGAACGAGCTGCGGATCTCGCTGATCAGCGGCCGGAGCGCTTCGCGCAGGATGTCGGCCACCTCCGGACCCTCCTCGCGGCGCAGGCCGACCCAGCACTTCACGGCCTCGGCCTCGGTGGCGCCGATGCCGAGCCGGCTGGCCAGCACCTCGGTGAGCTCCTGGCCGCCGCGCGGGACGGTACGCACGATCAGCGGCTCGCCGTCCGCGTGCACGACCACGCTTGAGGCCTGCGCGCCGATGTCGACGATCGCCTCCACTGTCGAGTCCAGCCAGGCCGTGGAGCGCAGCAGCGCGAACGTGGCCAGGTCGACGCGCTCGACGTGCAGGCCGGCCCGCTCGACCGCGCGTACGGCGGTGAGCACCGCATCCTTCGGCGCCGCGATGAGCAGGCCGCGGATGGTGTCTCCGGACGCCTCCTCGAGCGGGTAGAAGTCGAGCAGAGCGCGCTCCACGGCCAGCGGGAGCATGTCCCGGACCTGGAACGGCAGCGACTTCTTCAGCTGGTTCTTGGGCAGCTTCGCGACCGACATCTCACGCACGACCGCCTGCGGGTTGGTGATCCCGAGCGCCACGTGTCGGCTCCGGAACTTCGTGGTGGCCCACAGCTCCTTGATCGCGGCGGTGACCGCGGCATCGTCCCGGATCACGCCGCTGACGACCGCGCCGGCGGGCAGCGGGACCTGCGCGTAGTTCAGGATGCCGAGCCCCTCCTTCCCGCGTGAGGTCTCGACGGCGCGCACAGACATCGATCCGATGTCCAGGCCGATGAGGTTTGTGGCAGCCATCGGGCGTCCTTTCCTTACCGCGGGCGGGGTGGGTTGGGTTTCAGGCAGAAGGCAGAAGGGCGAGGTACCAGCCGGCGAGCGGGCCGGCCGCGAAGATCGCGAGGAAGGCGCCGATCAGCATGTACGGCCCGAACGGCACCGCGGTCTTGCCGGTGGCGCGGCGCGAGGCGAGCAGCGCGCCACCGGCCAGGCCGCCGATCAGGAACGCGGCGAACGCGCCGACCAGCAGGGCGTCCCAGCCGAGCCAGCCGAGGTAGAGGCCGAGCACGCCGGCCAGCTTCACGTCACCGCGGCCCATGCCGCGCGGGTGCACAAGCGTGAGCAGCTTGTAGAAGAGCCAGAGCGCGGCCATCGCGGCCACCGCCCGGAGCGCCTGTCCCCAGTCGCCGCTCGCGAGGACCGCGGGCGCCAGAAGAACGAGGCCGACAAGGTACGAGGGGAGGACGATCGCGTCCGGGAGGCGCTGCACGTCCAGGTCGATAAGCGCGAGCGCGACCGCGATCGAGGCCAGGTAGAGGTAGGCGGGCAGCTCCGGCGACCAGCCGAACCGGGCGGTGATCGCGACGAAGAGCAGCGCGGTGCCGGCCTCGACCAGCGGGTAGCGGGCGCTGATCCGTTCCTTGCAGGTGGCGCACTTCCCGCGCAGCGCGAGCCAGCCGAGCACCGGCACGTTGTGCCGGGGGCGGACCGCGTCGCCGCAGCTGGGGCAGTGCGAGCCGGGGCGGACCAGCGATTCGCCGCGCGGCACCCGGTAGATCACGACGTTCAGGAAGGAGCCGACGGCGAGGCCGAGAACGGCGGTGAGCACGAGCAGCGGGGCAAGCACGTCTGCACTCCTTTCGCGTTATAGGACGAAATTTCGGTGAAAGGCCGGCGGGTCGGATGACCCGCCGGCCGTCAAAGCGTGGTGCAGGTGATCAGTTGCCGTTGGTGTCGCAGGCGGCCAGCGTGGTCTGGGTCGACTCCTTGACCGAGCCGCCGTTCTTGCTGTTGTAGACGTAGATCTTCAGGCCGTCCGCGTTCTGGCCGCAGAGGACGTAGAACGCGGCTGCCGTGGCGGTCGCGGCGGTCAGCGTGTAGTGCAGGACGTTGCCGGCCGAGACGGTCGCGGTCTGCGGCGTGCCGGTCGTGGTCGTGGTGCCACCGGTCGTGGTGGTCGCCGCGAACGTCAGCGAGGTACCGGCCGTGCTGGCCGCGTTGGTCGCCGGGTAGGTGTTGCCGTTCTCGGTGTAGTACTGCTCCACCGCGCTGACGGCGCCACGCACGTCGGACTGGGCCGACTTGTTCGAGGCACCCTTGCGGTAGTTCAGGTAGACCGGGACCGCGATGGCGACCAGGATGCCGATGATCACGACGACCACCAGCAGCTCGATCAGGGTGAAGCCCTTGTCGCTCTCCGCGCGCTTCTGCTGCGACTTGGCGATGAGGTGCTGCATGAGTGCCTCCTGTGGCGCTCGTGGGGAGGGGGAACCGGTCGTCCCTGACCGGGGTGAAGCGGGCGGTGCGGGCAATCGGTACTGCAGGGGTGTGTCTCAGGAAGTCCCGCCGATGTTCTGGTAGACCGTGAACATCGGCAGGTACAGGCAGACGACCATCGAGCCGACCGAGAGGCCCATGAAGACCACCATCAACGGTTCGATCGAGGCGGTCAGAGCTTCTGCGGCGTCATCAACCTCGCGGTCATAGAAGTCGGCAATCTTGGCGAGCATCTGACTGATTTGGCCGCTCTCTTCTCCGACCTCGATCATCTGTGTGACCATCTGCGGGAAGATCTTGTGCTTGGACAGCGGCCCGGACATGGGCTGCCCGTCACGGATCGCGGCCTGAAGGTCTTTCATGGCCTCGGTCACGACGGTGTTGCCGGTGGTGGCACCGACGACATCTAGCGCCTGGAGCACGGGCACGCCGGCGGCGAGCAATGTGCCCAGGTTGCGGGAGAACCGGCTCACGGCCATCTTCCGCAGCAGGCTGCCGAAGACGGGCAGCCTCAATTTCATCCGGTCCCACCACAGCCGGAACCCGGGGCTGGTGCGCAACGCGTACTTGATGCCGAGCACGATCGCGACGATCAGGCCGATCGTCAGCGGCCCGGACCAGACCAGGCTGTGACTTGCGGTGACGATGATCTGCGTCGGCAACGGCAACGCGCCGCCGAGCTGGGCGAACATGTTCTCGAAGACCGGCACGATGAAAAGCAGCACGCCGCCGATCAGGATGAAGCTGAAGGAAAGGACGATCACGGGGTACGTGAGCGCGCTCTTGATCTTCCCGCGGAGTGCCGCATCCTTCTCAAAGTTGACGGCAATGCGTTCCAGCGCGTCGTCCATGAAGCCGCCGGCCTCGCCCGCCCTGATCATCGCGATCATGAGAGTGGGGAAGATCCGGTCGTGCTTGCCCATCGCCGTGGAGAGGGCGATGCCGGATGAGATGTCCGACCGGATCTCGCCCAGCGCCTTACGCAGCGGCGCCTTCGCGGTCTGGTCCTCCAGCACCGCCAATGAGCGCAGCAACGACATGCCGGACGCGGTGAGCGTCGCGAACTGGCGGGAGAAGACCGAAAGGTCCTTCAGCGTCACCCGCGAGCCCATCCCCGGGATGCTGATCTCCTTCTGCATGCCCTGTCCGGCCTGCTCGATGGAGAGTGGGACGATGCCGCGCTGGCGCAGCGCCTGGGCCGCCGCCGCCTCGTTCGAGGCGTCGATCTTGCCCTTGCTGCGCTTGCCGGTGGCGTCGACGCTGCTGTAGTCGAAGGTCTTGGTGGATGCCACGTGTCACACCCGTCCGGTCAGGCGGCGCAGTTCCTCCGGCGAATGGCAGAGGTCGAGCGCCTGGTCGATGGTGATGATCTGGTGCCTGACCCGATCGGCCAGGTGCTGGTCGAACGAGAGCATTCCGTCGTTGCCGCCGGCCTGCATGAACGACGGGATCTGGTGGGTCTTGCCCTCCCGGATCAGCGACCGGATGGCCGGCGTGGCCGTCATGATCTCGGTGATGATGGTCCGGCCGGTGCCGTCCGCCCGGGCGCACAACGCCTGGGTGACGACGCCCTGCAGCGCCATCGACAGCTGCGCGCGGATCTGCTGCTGCTGGTGCGGCGGGAAGATGTCGATGACCCGGTCGATGGTCTGGGTGGCGGACTGCGTGTGAAGCGTCGCCAGCACCAGGTGACCGGTCTCGGCCGCGGTCAGCGCGGTCTGCGTGGTCTCCAGGTCGCGGAGCTCGCCGACCAGGATGATGTCCGGATCCTGCCGCAGCGCGTGCTTCAGCGCGGTCGAGAAGTCCTTCGTGTCCGCACCTACCTCGCGCTGGTTGACCAGGCTCTTCTTGTGCGGGTGCAGGAACTCGATCGGATCCTCGATCGTGACGATGTGCGCGGACCGGGTCCGGTTGGCCAGGTCCAGCAGCGCCGCAAGCGTGGTCGTCTTCCCGGAGCCGGTGGGCCCGGTGACAAGCACCAGCCCGCGGTGCAGCGAGGCGAACCGGCCGACTGACTCCGGCACGCCCAGCTCGTCGAGCGGCCGGATCCGCTCGGAGATCGCCCGGAACGCCGCGCCGACGGAGCCGCGCTGCTGGTAGAGGTTGACCCGGTAGCGGGACACGTGCGGCACGCTGTACGCGAAGTCCAGCTCGCTGCTGTCCCGGAACCGCGTCCACTGATCGTCCGAGGTGGCGGCGCGGGCAAGCATCGCCACATCGATCTGGCTCATCCGCTCGTAGTCCGGGAGGTAGCTAAGCTCGCCGTGCACCCGGATCGTCGGTGGGGCGCCGACCGTGAGATGCAGGTCGGAGCCGCCCGCGTTGATCAGCGCGACGAGCATGGCGTCCAGCGATGCCCGGTTGTCGTTCCGGTCACCACCTTGCACCAGGTCGTCGAGCGTCTGCTCTACGATCACCACGGCTCCTTCGAGATCACACGGGGGGTTCCGCTCTACTCAGCGGGCACCGGTAATTTCGGCAGAAGCCCAGCGGACCTTAGAACCGCCCCCTACTCTGCTGCTGGTCGTCGCTTCGCTCCTCCAGGCTCGACGCCACGGCCTGCGGACGGCGGTGTCAGGCAGACGAAAAGCGTGTCTGACTGACACCGACGTTCCTCGGTCGTCCGCGCCTCACGACGTGGTCACGCAAGCGACGGGTCCGGAGAAACTGCAGACTAAAAGCGAGCGGGTCGAGTAAGCGGCGGGTCTGACGACGCAGGTGTTCCTCGGTCGTCGGGGCCGAGCGTGGGGGGAGCCTGCGGAATGCGCGGGGCGTTGGAAACCCGCTATACGCCGAAATTTCGGGCGAAAGTATCCGGCCTGAGTTGACCCAAGATCAAGCCATCGATCTTCCCGCTCTCGCTGTGCCCCGGCCCGCACGCTCCCGCGGGCACCGGTCGGCCCCGAGGGGCCTCCCTTCCGGCCCCGCGCCCGGTCACCCTCACCCCAACCCCAACCCCGTGTCGCCACCCCGCCTCACCACCCCGTGCCGCCAGTCCGTGTCGCCACCCCCTGCCCCCAGCCCGTGCCGCCAGCCCGTGCCGCCGGCCCGCGTCGCCACCCCCTGCCCCCAGCCCGTGCCGCCAGCCCGTGCCGCCGGCGCGTCGCCACCCCCTGCCGCCAGCCCCAGCCGCCAGCCGTGCTGCCAGCCGTGCCGCCGCCCCCTGCCGCACTCCCTCGCCCGAAATATCGTCACAAATAGCCCAGAACTTGATCATGAGGTTGACCACGTATGCGCCAGCAACGTTATGGCTGCCCCATAACGTTGCTGGCGCATACGTGGTCAGTCGATCAACAAGATGGGGTCTGGTGATCGTCTAGCCGCCTCCGGGTCGGGCGCGAGCAGGTATTGGCCCGGGCCGCGCGGGGCCGGTGCCCGCGGGAGCATGCGGGCTGGACCACCGCGGGAGCGGGAAGAGCAAGGTTTGGGTTTTGATTGGGGGTCAGATGGCGACGCGGAGGACTTCGGCGATTGAGGTCTGGCCGTTTGCGGCCTTGAGGAGGCCGTCGATGCGCAGGTCGAACATGCCCTGGGCCTGGGCTACGGCGTGGATGTCGCTGGCCGGCGCGCGCTTGACCGCCAGCTTCTCGATCTCCTCGGTGACCGGCATGACCTCGTGCACCGCGAGCCGGCCCTTGTAGCCGGTGCCGGCGCAGGTGCGGCAGCCGACCGGCTTCCACAGGCTGGCCGGCGGGTCCCACTGGTCGAACGGCCAGCGGGCGGCCTCGAGTTCGGCGTCCGGTGGCTCATATTCGGTCTTGCACCAGTCGCAGAGGCGGCGGGCGAGGCGCTGGGCGAGGACGCAGTCAACGGAGCTGCCGACGAGGAACGGCTCGATGCCCATCTCGGTGAGGCGGACGATTGCGCTGGGGGCGTCGTTGGTGTGCAGCGTGGTGAGCACGAGGTGGCCGGTGAGCGCGGCCTCGACCGCGAACTGGGCGGTGATGGGGTCCCGGATCTCGCCGATCAGGACCACGTCGGGGTCGGATCGGAGGATTGCGGGCAGCACGGCGGCGAAGGTGAGTCCGGCCTTGACGTTCACCTGGACCTGGTTGATGCCGGCCAGCCGGTACTCGACCGGGTCCTCGACGGTGATGATGTTGACGGTCGGCTTGCTGATCTTCGCCAGTGTGGCGTAGAGCGTGGTCGACTTGCCGGAGCCCGTCGGGCCGGTGACCAGCAGCATGCCGTGCGGTTTGCCGAACGAGGCGGAGAAGCGCTCGTAGTTGTCCTCGGTGAAGCCGAACCCGGCCAGGTCGAGGTTGATGCCGCCGGTGTCGAGCACGCGGAGCACGATCTTCTCGCCCCAGACCGTGGGCAGCGTGGCGGCGCGCAGGTCGACCTTGCGGTTGTTGAGCTGCATCGTGATCCGGCCGTTCTGCGGGATCCGGCGCTCGGTGATGTCGACGTTCGACATGATCTTCAGGCGGGAGATGAGCGCGCTCTGCACGGCCTGCGGCACGGTGTCGACCTCGTGCAGCACGCCGTCGATCCGGTAGCGGACGCGCAGGTCCGTCTCGGAGGGCTCCAGGTGCAGGTCGGAGGCGCGGTTCTGGATCGCCTGCTCGATCAGCGAGTTGACGTACCTGACGATCGGCGCGTCGTCGTCGCCCTGGGCGAACGACGACATCGAGGGCGCCTGCTCGACGCGCAGGCTCTCGGCCATGTCGCCGAGGTCGTTCTCCTCGCGCTGCAACTTCTCGATGATCTTGCGGACCTCGGTGCGCGCGACCACCACCGGGCGGACCACCATGCCGGTGGAGGCGCGTACGTCGTCAAGCGCGACCACGTCGGCCGGGTCGGTGACGCCGACGATCAGCTCGTTGCCGTCGATCGCGATGCCGATCACCCGGTGCCGCACCACGAGCGGCAGCGGGATCTTGCCGAGCGCGGCCTGCTCGATCGGGTAGCCGACCAGATCCACGGTCTGGACACCGTACGCCTCGGCAGCGGCGGCGGTGAGCTCCTGCTCGGTGACGATCTGATCGTTGATCAGCACCGCGCGGATCGAGCGCCCGCTGCGTTCCGCCTCCTCTGCAGCGTAGTCGACCATCTGCGGGTCGACTCCACGCTCCTTCAGGGCGTCCATCAGCGGGCGGAAGGTCTGGTCCATCGGGTCCCCCATCGGCCGCTGACGGCCCGACCTGAGGCGTTATTCCGTTATGGGGTCAGGGCGTCCCAGTGAGGTTGGCGCGGATTAGTGGCACGATCTCCGCCGCCGCCACCGGGCGGGCGAACAGGTAGCCCTGGCCGTACTCGCAGCCGAGCGCGCGGAGCGTGGACCACTGGTCGGCGGTCTCGATGCCCTCGGCCACGGTCTGCAGGCGCAGCGTGCGGCCCAGCTGCACGACCGCCTCCGCGAGCGTGGCGTCGCCGGAGTCCGCGGTGATCCCCTCCACGAACGAGCGGTCGATCTTGAGGATGTCGACCGGGAACCGCTTGAGGTAGCTGAGCGAGGAGTAGCCGGTGCCGAAATCGTCGACCGCGATCCGTACCCCCAGAGCTTTAAGGGCTTCGAGGGTACGGACGGTGACCTCGGTGTCCTTCATCAGCAGCGACTCGGTGATCTCCAGGACCAGCTTGCCGGCCGGCACGCCGGTGCGCTCGATGATGGCCGCGACCTCGGAGACCAGCGCGCTGTGCTGGAACTGGCGCGGCGACAGGTTCACGCTCATCCGCAGCTTCGCGGCCTCGGGGTGGTCCGCGATCCACTCCGCGAGCTGGCGGCAGGCCTGGTCCAGCACCCAGCGGCCGAGCGGCACGATCAGCCCGGTCGCCTCCGCAAGCGGGATGAACGTGAGCGGGCCGACCATGCCCTTCTCCGGATGGTTCCACCGGACCAGCGCCTCGAAGCCGATCAGTTCCCGGTCCGGCAGCTCCACGATCGGCTGGTAGTGCACCACGAACTGGCCCTCGAGCAGCGCGCGCTCAAGGGCGGCCCGGTGCTCCGCCTCGGCAAGCACGTCCGAGTGCCGGGCCGGGTCGAAGACCGCGTAGCCGTCCCGGCCGGCCGCCTTCGCCGCGTACATCGCCAGGTCCGCGTCGCGCAGCAGCTCGTCGGCCTCGCCGAGGTCGTGCACGCCCGCCTTGATCACCGAGATGCCGATGCTTGCCGTGCAGATCACGTCCCGGATGCCGAGCGTGACCGGCTCGCGGACCGCGCGGACCAGCCGGTCGGCCAGCTCCGCCGCCTCCAGCTCGGTCAGGTCCTCGACAAGCACCGCGAACTCGTCGCCGCCGAGCCGGGCCAGCGTGTCCGCCGGGCGCAGCTGCGCGGTCAGCCGCTGGGCGATCACCCGCAGCAGCTGGTCGCCGGCGGTGTGCCCGAGACCGTCGTTGACAAGCTTGAAGTCGTCCAGGTCGATAAGCATGAGCGTGATCCGGCCGGCCTCGCGCTGGTTGCGGGCCGCCGCGTGGGTGACCCGGTCGCGGAAGAGCGCGCGGTTCGGCAGCCCGGTCAGCGCGTCGGTGAACGCCTGCCGGGTCAGCTGCTCCTCCATCTGCTTGCGGGCGCCGACGTCGCGGATGCTGAGCACCGCCGCGCGCAGGTTCGGGTTCGCCTGCCGGTTGACGCCGATCGCCTCGGTGTGGACCCAGCTGCCGTCGCCGCGCCGCAGCCGGATCTCCAGCCGTGCGGTGTGCTCAGGTGTGGCCGCGAACAGCGTGGTCATGAACTCGCGCGTCTTCGACAGGTCGTCCGGGTGGACCATCGTGCTCAGCCGCTCGCCGGTGATCGAGGACGGGTCCCGGCCGAGCAGGTCACGGGCGGACGGGCTGGCGAAGGTGACGTCGCCGTCCGGGCCGACCGCCAGGACCAGGTCGGAGGCGTTCTCCAGAAGCGCCTCGGTCCGGTCCTCCGCGGCACTGCGGCGCGCGTCCTGGGCCAGCCGGTTCTGCGCGGTGAGCACGCAGGTGCCGACCACCGCGACAAGCACTGCCACCAGGCCGGCGATCATCGTCGCCTCCGCCTCGGGCAGACCGTTGGCGAGCGCCAGGAAGCCGCCGATACAGAGCAGGCCGAGCGCGGCGACCAGGACCGGCGGGTAGAGCACGGCCGCGGTGACCATGACGACCATGGCACCGGCCGGGTAGATCGCGAGTGCGGCCTCGTCCCCGCGGGCGAACAGGTAGAGCAGCGGGAGTTCGAGCAGCCACCAGACGAAGAGCAGCTCCCGGGCGTGCCGGCGGCGGACGATCCGCGCCCACGGCAACGCGGTCAGCCCGGCCTGGACCAGCACGGCCGGGATGAGCACGTAGACAAGCCACCGGGACGGCTCCGGCCAGTCCAGCAGGATCCGCACCGCGCCCACGGCCGCGATCAGGATGGCGATCCAGGCGCCGGTCCTGATCTGCCGGGTCCAGTGCTCGACCTGGTAGTCGTCATCGATGGACTCGAACCTCATGGCCGCAGAGTCGGCGCACCGTCCCGCGAACTGAGCGGAAACTCATCGGCAACCACCCCATCGGGTGACCGCTGAGCTGCGGTTTCACGCCCACATGATCAGGCTCACACCTGTCGGTGGCGAGATTCTAACTAAGGCTGACCTAACCTGGGCGGTCAGACTTACGCGCGAGCGAGCGAGGGAAAACGCCACCATGGAGGAGCATCGCCCACTGCGGGTCGCCGTCATCGGCGCCGGTCCGGCCGGCATCTACGCCGCCGACATCCTGTCGAAGAACCACCCGACAGCGACCGTCGACGTCTTCGACCGGCTGCCCACCCCGTACGGCCTGATCCGTTACGGTGTCGCCCCCGACCACCCGCGGATCAAGGAGATCATCAACGCCCTGCACAAGGTGCTTGACAATCCGCGGATCCGCTTCATCGGCAACATCGACTACGGCGTCGACGTCAAGCTCGAGGAGCTGCGCCCGTTCTACGACGCGACGATCTTCGCGACCGGCGCGGATAAGGACCGTGAGCTGGACATCCCCGGCATCGACCTGCCGGGCAGCTACGGCGCCGCGGACTTCGTCAGCTGGTACGACGGTCACCCGGACGTCTCCCGCGAGTGGCCGCTGACCGCCACCCAGGTTGCCGTGATCGGCGCCGGCAACGTGGCAGTCGACGTCGCCCGGGTGCTCGCCAAGACCGCGGACGAGCTGCTCGAGACCGAGATCCCGGACAACGTCTACCAGGGCCTGCTGGCCAGCCCGGTCACCGACGTGCACCTTTTCTCCCGGCGTGGCCCGGCGCAGGTCAAGTTCACCCCGATGGAGCTGCGCGAGCTGGACCACTCCCCCAACGTGGACGTGATCGTCCACCCGGAGGGCATCGAGTTCGACGAGGGCAGCCTCGAGGAGATGCGCAAGACGCGCCACGTGAAGATGTGCGTGGACATCCTGCAGAACTGGGCCGTCCGCGACCCGCGCGAGGACCGCAAGCGCCGCCTGCACCTGCACTTCCTGCAGGCACCCGTCGCGATCCTCGGCGACCCCGAGTCCGGCGTGACGGGTTTCCGGACCGAGACGCAGGAGCTGGTCGGCGACGGGACCGTGCGCGGCACCGGCGAGTTCACCGACTGGGACGTGCAGGCGGTCTACCGGGCGGTCGGCTACCTCAGCAAGCCCCTCTCCGACCTGCCGTTCGACACCGGCTCCGGCACGGTGCCGCACGCGGCCGGGCGGGTGCTTGACATCGACGGCAACCACATCCCGGGCGTGTACGTCACCGGCTGGATCAAGCGCGGCCCGGTCGGCCTGATCGGCCACACCAAGGGCGACGCGAACGAGACCGTCACCAGCCTGCTCGCGGACGCGGACACGCTGCCGGCCGCCACCCGGACCGACCCGGCCGAGGTCCTCACCTACCTGCAGCGGCGCGGGGTGCGGTACACCTCGTGGGCCGGCTGGCAGCTGCTTGACAAGCACGAGATCTCGCTCGGCGAGCCGCACGGCCGCAAGCGGATCAAGGTCGTGCCGCGCGAGGACATGATCACGCTGTCCGGGCACTGAGCGGCTGGGGGCGGGGCCGGGCTGTGATCAGCCCGGCCCCGCTCCGTTCACCCCGGCTGCTGCGCCATGATGAAGTCGAAGTCGCCGTCCTCGGTCATCGTGGCATCAAGCGCCTTGTCGTCAAGCGCCTGCAGCGCCGCCGGGCAGAGAAACAGGTACGCGCCGCCCGCCTGCAACACCGTGTCGCCCGCACGGGGCCGCGGCGCCAGGCCCACGGTCAGCTCGCCCGCCCGCGGATCGGCCGCGATCCGCAGCCCCGCACCGTCCGGCGCACGTTCCCGCTCCGCGAGCCGCCGGATCACCTCCGCCGCGTTGCCGGTCACCATGAACATCGCTGCACTCCACATCTTCTCGGGGGTCCGAGAGGACAACGCGCGGGACCGCGTTTGCGTCACCTTTCCGGCACACTGTCTGCCATGACGCTGATGCCCTCACAAACGCGCTTGTGGCGGCGGTACGCCTGGCTGGGCACGCTCATCGTGCTCGGCGGGCTGTACGCGCTGGTGCTGACCACGCTGGTCCGGACCGAGAACCCCAATCTCGTACCCTCGGTGATCCTGCTCGGCGCCACTGTCGTACCCGTGTCGTTCCTGGTCTTCGCGGAGGGCCGGACCGGGCGCTGGCAGGTGTCGCCGGCCGTGCTGATCTGCACCGCGTTCTTCGGCGGCGTGATCGGTGTGGTGGTGGCCGGCTGGCTGGAGTGGGACGCGCTGCGCGGCCTCGGCGCGCTGCCCATGCTATTCGTCGCGATCATCGAGGAGACCGCAAAGCTCGTGGTCCCGGTCGTCATCCTCGCGCTCACACTCCGCGCCGGCCGCCGCGAGCCGGCCGACGGCCTGGTCATCGGCGTGGCAAGCGGTGTCGGCTTCGCCGCGCTGGAGACGATGGGGTACGCGTTCACCGCGCTGCTGTCGTCGAAGGGCAGCATCGGCGCGGTCGAGCAGACGCTGCTCATCCGCGGCGTGATGGCGCCGGCCGGGCACATCGCCTGGACCGGGCTGACCACCGGCGCGCTGTGGGCGCTCGCGGCCCGTCCCGGCGGACGCAGGCTCGGCACGTTCCTCGGCATCTTCGCGTTCGCGATCACGCTTCACACGCTCTGGGACAGCATCGGCAACGAGCTCGCCTACCTGGTGCTCAGCGTGGTCAGCGTGGGCTCGCTGCTGTTCGCGATGCGCCGGTACCGGGCGTTGAGCAGGTGACGGAACCGGGTCGGCGCGCACTCGTGCCGTACCTCTGGCTGAATGTCACGCTTGTGCTCGTCGCGGCGCTGTGGCTGGCGCTGCACCTCGCGTTCGACAGCGGCGGCTCGGTCGCGCCCGGCTACCTGATCGGGCTGTGCGCGCTCGCGATCGTCTCCGTCCCGGTCGGCGTCGCCGGAGCGCTGCCCACGCTCAACCCGGCCGCCCGGCGCTTCTGGCGCGGCCTGCGTGTCACCGCGGTGCTGACCACCGCCGGCTGGGGCATCGCGGTCGTCACGATCATGCTGGACCCGCCCGCGCCCGGCATCGCGCCGCGGCTGTCCCCGCTCGCAAGCGTGCCGATCGTCTGCGGCGTGCTGGCGTTCCTGACCGTGGTGCTGCTGCTCCCGCTCGGCACCCGCAGCCACGCCGAACGCCTGCGGTACGCGCTTGACGGCACCACCGCAGTGCTCGCCGGGTCCGTGTTCCTGTGGCACTTCGCGATCGAGCCGCTGTTCCTGGAGGACGCCCCGATCAGCGAGATCGCGCTGCTGGCGATCGCGGTCGCGAGCCTGCTTGCCGGCGTCGTGCTGACCCGGCTGCTGTTCGGCCGCGATAGCCCGGTGGACCGGCCCGCGATGTACCTGCTGTGCGGCGCCCAGCTGCTCGGGGCCGGGTCCGGATTCGCCACGCTCGTCTACGGCGAGCAGGGGAAGCTCGGCGCCGCAGTGCTCGCGGTCCCGGTCGCGGCGCTGGCCATGACCGGGGCGGCGGTCCGGCAGGCGTACGCGCCGCACCTCCCCCCGCCGGACCGGTCCGGCGGCCGGATCCCGTTCGTCGTCTTCCCCTACGTGGCGGTCGCGGCCGTGAACGGGTTGCTGCTGCTCGTCGCGAACGACGGGCAGGCCGCGGACCGGCACGTGCGCACCGTGGTGATCGCCGCGGTCGCCACCACCATGCTTGTGGTGCTGCGCCAGCTCACCGTGCTCAGCGACAACTCGCGGCTTGTCACCCACCTGCGCGCGCAGGAGATGCGGTTGCAGCGCGAGGCGACGCACGACGCGCTCACCGGGCTGGCGAACCGGGCGCTGTTCAGCTCGCGCCTGCACTCCGGGGACGGCGCCACAGTGCTCCTGATCGACCTGGACGACTTCAAGACCGTCAACGACACGCTCGGCCACGCGGTCGGCGACCAGCTGCTGAGGGCGGTGGCGGCCGCGCTGCGCCAGGCCACCGGCGACCGCGGTCTACCGGCCCGGCTCGGCGGCGACGAGTTCGCGGTGCTGGTGCCCGAGTCCGCCTGCGCCGACGCGGTGGCGGAGCGGCTGCTTGACGCGCTGCAGCGCCCGCTGCTTGCCGGTGCGCACCCGCTGCTGGCCCGGGTCAGCATCGGCGCCGCCACCGCGCGCCCCGGCGACCGCGCCGAGGACGTGCTGCGGAACGCGGACATCGCCATGTACGCCGCGAAGGCCCGCGGCAAGGCCCGGCTCGTGCACTACGCCAGCGGCATGGAGGAGCCGGTGCTCGGCCAGATGCAGACCGGCGGCGAGCTGCGCCGGGCCCTTGACGAGGGCGAGTTGACGCTGTTCTACCAGCCGATCGCGGACCTGGCCACGCTCCGCACGATCGGGGTCGAGGCGCTGGTCCGCTGGCGGCATCCGGAACGCGGGCTGATCCTGCCCGCCGAGTTCATCCCGGCCGCGGAACGCACCGGGCTGATCGTGCCGCTCGGCCGCTGGGCGCTGCACGAGGCCTGCCGCCAGCTGGTGGCCTGGACCGCCGAGCTCGGCGAGGCCGCGCCCCACAAGGTGGGCGTCAACGTCTCCGGCCACCAGCTGCAGGACCCGTCGTTCCCGGCGGAGGTGTCCGCCGCGCTGGCCGCCTCCGGGCTCGCACCGGACCGCCTGGTCCTGGAGATAACCGAGTCCGCGGCGCTGCGCGGTGGCGCCATCATGGCCGGCCTGCACGAGCTGCACACACTCGGCATCCGGCTGGCGCTCGACGACTTCGGCACCGGCGAGTCGTCGCTAAGCCTGCTGTTCGCGTTCCCGGTCGCGATCCTCAAGCTGGACCGGTCGTTCGTCACAGGCATCGAGGTCGACACCGCGGCCGGCGCCCCGGACGAGGCCCGGCTCGCGGTCGCGCGCGCGGTCCGGCAGATGGCCGACGCGCTCGGGCTGGACACCGTGGCCGAGGGGATCGAGAACCCGGCCCAGGCGGCCCGGCTTCGCGAACTCGGCTATACGACGGGCCAGGGCTATCTGCTGTCGCGGCCACTCTCCCCGGGCGATCTGGTGGCGTCCCTGCGGCCGGCCGGCGGGGATCCGGAGACCCGGGTCCCCGCCGGACCGCCCGCTACGGCGTCACGAACGCGTTGACGAAGGCCAGGCTGCCGAAGACGCTGTCCACGAACAGGCCACCCGCCGACGGCCCGCGGATCGTGCAGGTCAGCTCGATGTAGAGCGGGACCACCGGGGCGTACTCCCGCATGATCTTCTCGTCGAGCGCGGCCCACTGCGCGCTCTGCTCGTCGATCGGGAGCGCGGTGATCCGGTCGAACTCCGCGTCAAGCGGGCGGGCGTCCAGGTAGGACGTGCCGTTGTTGCCGCCGTCCACCTTGATGCCACGGCCGTCGAACAGCGCGGGGAGCACTGCCGCGCCGCTCGGCCAGTCCGGCGCCCACGAGTCGACGTAGAGGTCCCACGGGTTGTCGGCCTTCTGGATCTCGACCAGGTACTCGTTCGCGGGCACCGCCTTGGTGGTCACTGTGAAGCCGGCCGCGCGCAGGCCGGTGGCGAGCGAGGTGGCGACGATCTGGCCCTCCGCGTCGTCCGCGTGCGCGAGCACCAGCTCCGGAACCTCACCCACCTGGACCGGCGCCGCCGGGTACGCGTCGTAGGGTCGCCACCCGATCGTCGACGGCGGCAGCAGCGTGGTCAGCGGCCGGGCCACCGCGGCGCCGCCGATCGCCTTGACCAGGCTCTCCCGGTCGACGGCCCGGTTGAGCGCCGCCCGCACCGAGACGTCGGTGATCCGGCGGGTGTTGATGCTCATCATGGTCAGCCGCGGCGTCTGCGATCGGAGCATCCGTGGTTCCAGCGCCGGGTCGCCGGTGACACGGGCCAGCAGTGACGGAGGCACCCCGTCGAACGAGACGGACGCGGCGTCGGCCCCCTGCCCCGCCATGATCCGGTTGGTCTGGGCGACCGGGTCCGCGCCGAAGGACAGCACGAACCGGTCCGGGTACTGATGCCGGACCGCATCGGTAGCCGGGTCCCACTGCGGGTTGCGCACCAGCCGCAGCTCGCTGTCGCCGGTCCGCCCCTCGATCTTGTAGGGCCCGGTCGCCACCGGCGAACGGTCGTAGTCCAGCCCGGTGTCCGCCGCGGCCGGCACCGGTGAGGTCGCCGGCAGCGCGGCCGCGAACGGCAGGTCACACTGCGCCCTCGGGAAACGAAGTCGCAGCGTGCGGTCGTCAGGCGTCTCCACGCCCGGCGGCAGCGCGGTCGTGGCGGGCGCGAAGTCGAAGGCCTTGTCATACTGCGGCGTCCCGGACAACCACTCCTGCAGGTAGGTGGGCCCACCCGCGAGCGTCAGGTCGAACGAGCGCGCGATCCCGTAGGCGATGTCCCGCGCGGTCACCGGCGCGCCGGTCTCGAACCGGATGTTCTCCTTGAGCCGGAACTCCCAGGTGCGGCAGTCCCCGTTCACGTCCGTGCCGGGCGTCTCCGCGAGGTCACCGACAAGGGTCAGCTTCCCGGTGCCGTCGTCCGCGAACGTGGTCAGCCGCCGCGCGTACAGCTGGGAGATGCTCAGGCCCAGGAACGAGTAGACGCGCTGCGGGTCCAGCCGGGCCAGCGTGGTCTCCCGGAACACGGTCACGGTCCCGCCGGTCGCGGCGCCGGGCACCTCGGGCGCGGGTCCGCGCGACGCCGCCGGGTCGGTGGCGATCACGCCGGTCTGCTGCCGGATCGCCCCCTCGGACGGCGCGACGCCGCCCCGCGGGTTGTCGGTGCAGGCCGCGCAGGCCACCAGCACCAATGCAAGTGTCAGCGTTCTCCTCATCGATCTCCTATCTATCGCAGTCGTGGGTCTATGACGGCTTGCAGTCCGTCCGCGATCGCGTTGGCGCCGACCACGAACACGGCGGCCAGCAGCACGGCGCCGAGCATGAGCGGCAGGTCGTCGGCACGGACCGCCACGAGCACGGCCCGGCCCAGCCCGTTGAGGCCGAACGTCGACTCGGTGATCACCGTGCCGCCGAGCGCGGCGCCGACGTCGAGCGCCGCAAGCGTGGCGAGCGGGCCCGCCGAGGCGCGCAGCGCGTGCCTGCCGATAACCGCGCGCCCGGTCAGGCCCTTCGCCGCCGCGGTACGCACGAAGTCGGCGGAGAGCACGTCACCGACCTGCGCGCGGGCCAGCCGGGTGTAGCCGGGCGCAAGCATCGCGGCAAGCGTCACCCAGGGCAGCACCAGCCCGGACGCCCAGCGGCCCGGGCCCTCGGCCGGCGGCGTCCACCCGGGCGGCGGCAGCGTGCCGGTGCCGTACACCAGGATCAGCAGCAGCACGGCGCCGACCAGGTAGAGCGGCAACGCCAGCCCGGCCAGTGACAGCGCGCCGACAAGCCGGTCCGTGACCGAGCCGGGCCGGGCCGCCGCAAGCGTGCCGAGCAGCACGCCGCAGGTCATCCACAGCACCGCGGCCGGCACCACCACGCTCACCGTCACCGGCAGCGTGGTCGCCAGCACCGTGCTTACCGGCTCGCCTGTCGCGTACGACCGGCCCAGGCACGGCACCGGGCAGCCGTCCGCGCCGGTGACGATCTTCCGGACGAAGGACAGGTACTGCACCGGCACCGGCTCGGACAGCCCCCACTCGTCGCGGATCCGCTCCAGGCGCGCGGGGTCGCAACTCTTCGCGCACATCGCGGCCGCCGGATCCCGCGGCACCGCGAAGAACAGCAGGAACGTCAGCACGCTCACCGCCACCAACGTCAGCACCCCGACCACGAGCCGGCTCAGCAGCCGCCTCATCACCGGCCCGATCCCGGATCGAACGCCCGCCGCACCGACTCGCCGAGCACGGTGAACACGAACACCAGCAGCACCAGCGCCAGGCCGGGAAAGATCACGTACGCCGGGTCCGTCTGCAGATAGCCGAGGCTCCGCTGAATTGTCCGCCCCAGGTCCGGCGTCGGCTCCAGCACGCCCAGCCCGAGGAAGCTCAACGCCGCGCCCGCCGACGTGAACGTCGGCAGCAGCAGCGCCGCGCCCGCGGTGATCGGCGGCCCCAGATGCGGCAGCACCTCCCGGCCCAGCACCCGGCCCGGCCGGGCGCCGAGCGCGACCGCCGCGGTCACGAACTCGCGCTCCCGCAACGCCCGCACCTGGCCGCGGACCAGGCGCGCCACGCCGGTCCAGCCGAGCGCCGCGAACAGGCCGATCAGCATGACCACCCGGAACCAGCCGGGCACCGCGTCCCGGGGGCCGTAGAAGGCCAGCTCCAGCGGGCGGATCACCGCGATCGCGCAGAGCAGCATCGGCAGCGCGATCGCCACGTCGGTGAGCCAGGTGAGCAGCGCGTCGATCCAGCCGCCGAGGAACCCGGCGAGCGCCCCGATCACGGTGCCGAGCGCGGTGGCCAGCAGCACGGCCGGGCCGGCCACCGTGAGTGAGGTGCGCAGTCCGTAGACGACCTGGATGAACAGGTCACGTCCCAGCCCCGGCTCCAGGCCGAACCAGTGCACAGTGGAGACACCACCCGCGATGCCGTACGGCATGCCGTACCCGTCCAGGTCGTCGGCGAAGGTGTCCTGCGGGCCCGCGCCGTACACCGCGGAGATCAGCGGCGCCGCGGAGGCGATCAGGGTGAGCAGCAGAGCACCGGCGGCGGCGGCCAGCACGGACCGGAAGCGCCGGAGCCGAAACGACATGTCTCACATCAAATCGATCAGGATCGTGCAAATCAAGTCCGTATTTCGAGCAGGATCGAAGGTCCGTGGCACAGACATCCGTAACCCAGCACTCTATGTGCCGAGGACGGCGGCAGACGGGGGGTCGCCGTCCTCTCTTTAGCACGCCATTCTGTCGGGTCATCGACAGCACTATTGCCACCACGGGCGGACACTACGTCAAATGGGCACACTGTCGATCCACTTCACGGCCGAGGACGTGGCCCGCACCCGCATCTCCCGGCGCCCGGACCCGCTGTGGGAGATCGTCTGCAGCCTGCACCGCCTGCAGACCAAGCGTGGATACACCGCCTACGAGGGCTGGCACCGGCAGGCCCGGCAGGACCTCGGCCGCGCCGGCATGAACGATCTGCTGCGCGGCACGCTGCTGCCGATCTCCCCTCTCGGCCGGTACTTCCCCGACTTCCTGACTCCCGGTGACATCACCGGCCTCGACCAGGGCATCGACGCGGTCCAGCACACCGAGGCCGTCCGCGTGAAAGAGGAGATCCGCCTCATCCCGGACCCGGCCGGCGCGGATGTCTTCCTCGACGACCTCGCCGCCGGCCGCACCGAGGCGATGCACTCCCTCGGCGACGCCCTGCGAAAGTACTTCGAGGTCGCGGTCGCCCCCTACTGGACCGAGATCTCCGGCGTGGTCGCCGACGACAGGGCACTGCGCGGCACTATGATGCTCGACAGCGGCGCCGGCCACCTGCTCGACGACCTCGGCCCGCGCTGCGAGTGGAAAGCCCCGATCCTCTCCATCCACGGCTACCCGATGGACCGGCACATGCACCTCGGCGGCCGCGGCCTGCTGCTGGTCCCGTCCTACTTCTGCTGGCAGGACCCGATCGCGCTGGCCAACCCGGAACTGCCGCCGATGCTCGTCTACCCCGCCCTCCGCCAGCGCCCCGCCGCCGCGGTCGGCGCACCCGACGGCGGCCGCCGCCTCGGACCGCTGATCGGCGGCACCCGCCTGGCAGTGCTCCGCGCGGTCGTGGCCGCCGCCACCACCGGCGAGATCGCCCGCCGCGTCGGCATCTCCCCCGCCACCGCCAGCCACCACGCCACAGTCCTCCGCGAAGCCGGCCTGATCACCAGCCAGCGCCACGCCAACCTGGTCCTCCACCAGATCACGGCGATCGGGCGGGCACTTCTCGAGAATTGATTCATTTACCCACTTCCGCCGTGGTCCGGCAGCGCTGCTCCCGCGGGCTCTCCGCCCGTGGGGGGCGCGTGCAGATCGACGCCACTTCCGTCTCAGCGGCTGATCGGAACGCGGCAGCGAGACCGCAGCCGCACGGGCAACGCCACTGCCGCCTCAGCGGCGGACCGAATCACGACGGCAGGGCCCCGCCCGCAAGGACAACGCCATGGAGGTGGGCGGGACGGGGAAGAGAACGGCCCGGGGAAGCCGAGCCGTTCGTCGAGGATGAGGGTCAGGGGGAGTATTCCCAGATGAGGGCGAGGTAGGTGCCGAACCAGGCGGAGAGGGCGGCCAGCGCGGTCAGGACTGCCACGAGCTGGGGGAGGCGAGCCTTCGCGAGGGCGAAGGCGACCGGGAGGAGCAGGGGGAAGGCGGGCATCAGGAGGCGGGCCTTGGAGTGGAAGTAGCCCTCGCCGCCGAGCGCGAGCGCGAGTACCACTGCGGAGAAGACCAGCAGGGGCCACGGGAGGCGTTCGGTGATGGCCAGGGCGAGGAGCAGCACGGCCAGGGTCAGGACCGCGATGTTCATGTAGAGCATCAGGGGTGCCTGCGAGGTGAGGACGGCCTTTGTGGTCTTCAGGGTGAAGACGCCGCCGTCGAAGGCCATGCCCCAGGCCTCGTCCTGGACGCGGAAGTAGCCGTCGGGCCGGCCGAGGCGGACGCCGACCCAGGCGATGTAGGCAAGCAGGCCGAGCGGGGAGAGCGCGCCGGCCAGCCAGGGGCGCCAGCCGCCGTCGGTGAAGCGGCCGCGGTTGCCGATCACGGCGAGCAGCGCGGCCAGGCCGACGGCCACGGCGAGCGCGCCGCCGGTCGGGCGGGTGAGGCCGGCCAGCGCGCACAGCAGCGCGGCGGTGAGCCAGTGGCGGCGCAGCAGCGCCCAGAGTGACCAGGCGGCCAGCGCGGTGAAGAGCGTCTCGCTGTAGCCCATCGACTGCGCCAGCGCGTGCGGGAGCACGGCCCAGAGCGCGGCCAGGATGATTCCGGTGCGCCGGTCCCGCAGGTGCGTGCCGATCGCGGCGAGGCCGGCGGCGGCGACCAGGCCGGCCAGCCAGGCGACGACCACGCCGGCGATCGCGGCGCCGCCCGGCAGGAGCAGGTCGACGACCAGGATCAGCGCCGGGAAGAGCGGGAAGAACGCCAGGTTCGTCGGCTTCGGCGCGCCGTCGGGGCCGAGCGGGATCGCGTCGTCGTAGCCGCCGGTGGCGATGCCGGCGTACCACTTCGCGTCGAAGTCGGTGAGCAGGTGGGTGACGGACTCACCGGCCATCTTCGCGAAGACGACGAGCACGGCCAGGCAGAAGAGCCGCAGCAGGAGGTACGCCAGGACGGCCGGGCCGAACGCGTGGAGCGCGCGCCGGTGCCAGGGTATCGCCGGGCTGCCGATCTCCGGCGGGGTTTCCACTGCCGCGCTCATGCCGGGGCCCGTTCGGCGCCGCCGGCCCGCCGTGGCCGGTGCCGCGTCGATGATGCACGCGCGAGATCGGTCATGACAGCACCGTCCGGTACACGTCGACCAGGGTGGCGGTGACCGCGTCCGGCTCCAGGCGGCGCAGCCGCTCGCGGCCGTCCGCGCGCTGCCGCGCGTCAAGGACCGGCACAAGCGCCGCGGCCAGGTCCGCGACGAGCGCGTCAGTCGCCTCGGCCGTGCCCCACGGGTCCGGGAACGGGACCACTGTGGACGGGCTGACGCCGTCCAGGATCTCCGGGGTGTCGCCGACGTCCACCGTGACGACTGGCAGGCCCATCACCGCGGCCTCCTTGACCACAAGCGGGCCGCTCTCGGTGCCGCGCCGCGAGGTGAGCAGCAGCGCATCAGCGGCGGCGAACTTGCGGACCACGGCATCGCGGTCCTGTCCGGCCTCGGCCAGCACCAGCTCGCGCACCGGACGCCCGTCCGAGGCGAGCCTGTCGACGACCGCGCGGAACACGTCGTACCCCTTCACCTGGTTCTCCGGTAGTGCTCCGAAGAGCACGACCTGGTCACCGGGGGCGATGCCGAAGCTGGCGCGGATCTTCTCGCGGTCCGGCGCGGTGGCCGGGGGCGTGAAGAGATCGAAATCGACCGCATTGGGTACGACGAAGCCGTCCGGATCGCCCGCCGCCACCGCGAGCCGCCGGGACGGGTAGATCGTGGCCGCAACGGTGCCGGTGGTGGCCCGGGTGATCCGGCGCTGCCACGGCTCGTTGACGTCGCTGCCGTACAGCGAGAGGACCCGGGGTGTGCCCTTGACCAGCCGGGAGGCGAGCGCGGTCAGTCCGTAGTGGACGTGCACCACGTCGTATCCGCCTGCTGCGGCCCGGGCGCGCACCCGCGTCGCGGCGGTCAGGTAGTCGGACTTGCCGCGCGACTGCGCGACCACCTCGACGTCGACGTGGTGGCCGGCCGCGCGCAGCGAGTCGACCTGGTCCTTGACGAAGACGCCGCGGAATCCGCCGGGGGACGGCCACAGGTTGGTGACCGCCAGGATGCGAAGCGACGGCGGGGGGTCCGCAGACCCACCCGCCGTCGCGAACGACTCGGACATCAGTTCCCGTCGAAGTACGAACGGACCGCGGCGATGACCTCGTCGCGCTGCGCGTCGGTCAGCTCCGGGTAGATCGGCAGGGAGGCGCACGTCGACTCGAACTTCTCGGTGTTCGGCAGGTCGCCGGTCTTGCCACCGAGGTACGCGAACGCCGGCTGCAGGTGCAGCGGCAGCGGGAAGTGGATGCCCGCGCCGATGCCGGCCGTCTTCAGGTGCGCGAGCAGCGCGTCCCGGTCCGCGGTGTGCAGCACGAAGTGGTGGTAGACGCCACGGCGGCCCGGGGCCTCCTCGACGAACGTCAGGTCGCCCACGCCCTCGAGACCGGCCCGGTACCCGGCGGCGATCTCACGGCGGCGGTCGTTGTCCGCGTCGAGCGTCTTCAGCTTCACGCCGAGGATCGCGGCCTGCAGCGTGTCGAGGCGGTGCGCGTACCCGATGATGTCGTGCGCGTACTTGCTGATCCGGCCGTGGTCGCGCAGCTTGCGGACCTTCTCGGCCAGCTCCGGGTCGTTCGTGGTGATCGCGCCGGCGTCACCGAACGCGCCCAGGTTCTTGCCCGGGTAGAACGAGAAGCAGGAGATCGCGCCGAACGCGCCGGCCCGCACGGTGGAGCCGTCGGCGAGCGTGAACGAGGAGCCGTGCGCCTGCGCCGCGTCCTCGATGATCGGGATGCCCGCCTCCTCCGCGATCGCGCCGATCGCGGAGAGGTCGACCGGCTGGCCGTGGATGTGCACCGGGATGATCGCCTTGACGTCGCCGGGGGCGAGCGCGGCCTTCAGCGCGGCCGGGTCCATGCAGCCGGTCTCCGGCTCGATGTCCACGAAGCGCGGGGTGGCGCCGAGCCAGACGACCGGTTCCGCGGTGGCGATGAACGTGTGACCCGGAACGGCCACCACGTCGCCCGGGCCGATCTCGAGCGCGGCCATCGCCAGGTGCAGCGCGGCGGTGCCGGAGCCGACGCCGACCGCGAAGCGCGCGCCGCAGAACTCGGCGAACGCGGCCTCGAACTCCACAAGCTCCTTGCCACCGATGAACCGGGTATTCGTGATGACCTCGGCCATGGCCGCGTCGATGCCGGCCTTGTGGCGCTGGTAGGACGCCTTGAGATCAACGAGGGGAATCGTCATGCGCTCGCTCCGATGGACTCGAGGGGTGGGTAGGGGCGGTGGTCCAGACCGGCCGGGCAGGTGAGCTCGTCGGTGGTCTTCGTCTGGCGGCCGGGGTTGCCGACCACCACGGCGCCGGGCGCGACGTCACGGGTGACGACGGTGCCGGAGCCGATGATCGCGCCCGCCCCGATGCGTACCCCGGGAAGGATCGTGGCATTTGCCCCGATCTTGGCGCCCTTCTCGATGTGCACGCCCTTCATGCAGGTCGAGACGGAGGGGCAGCGCGGGAACGGCGCGTTGGTGAGGGTGACGCGCGGGCCGATCCACGCGTCCTCCTCGATCACCGAGAACTCCGGGATGAAGCACTGCGAGTGGATCCGGACCCGGTCGCCGAGCGTCACGTGGTGCTCGACGACGGAGAGCGAGCCGATCGAGACGTTCTCGCCGATCGTGTTCGACTCGCGGACCAGCGCGTGGTGGCCGGTCGCGAACTTCGGGCCGATGACGTTGCCGGCGTAGAGCACGGTGTGGGTGCGCAGCGTGGCACCCGGGCCGATCACCGTCTTGGCGTCCGCGGGGCCGGAGCGGCCGATGACGCAGAACTCCTCGACGACGCTCCCCTCCCCCAGCTCGACGCCGTCCGCGACCACCGAGAGCGGGCTGATCATGCGCGCTTCCGGAGGGTGTTGACCGCGATCTGCTCGCCACCCTTGCGCAGCGACTCCTCGACGGCCTCAAGCACGGCCACCACCTCGACGCCGTTCCAGCCGTCGGTACGCGGGCGGGCGCCGGTGTCCACGCACTCCAGGAAGTGCTTGAGCTCGGCGCCGAGCGGCTCGGCCATCGGCAGGCTCGGCACCCGCATCGCACCGTCGCGCAGCTTGTACTGCCAGGCGCCGTACGCGTCCGGGTCGAGGCGGTCGGCGCCCTTGTCGTACACCCGGAGCTTGGTCTCGGAGTCGACGTCGTCGAAGACCATCATCTGCTTCGAGCCGACCACAGTGGTCTTGCGGGTCTTGGACGGGTCGAGCCAGCTGACGTGCATGTGGGCCAGCACGCCGCCCGGGTAGCCGACGGTCACGAAGACCACGTCGTCCACGTTCTCGTTCAGGTAGCGGGCGCCGCGAGCGGAGACCCACTCCGCGCCGCCGCCGACCAGGAAGTTCGCGATGGAGACGTCGTGCGGGCCGATCGAGGTGAACGCGTTGACGTCGCTCTGGATCCGGCCCAGGTTGAGGCGCTGCGAGTGCAGGTAGAGCAGGTCGCCGATCTCGCCGGCCTCGATGATCTTCTTCATCTCCAGCACGGCGGGCACGTACTCGAAGACGTGGCCGACCATCAGCACCTTGCCCGCCTCGTCCGCCTGGGTGGCGAGCGAGGCCGCGTCCTCGGTGGTGAGCGCGAGCGGCTTCTCCACCATCACGTGCTTGCCCGCGTCAAGCAGACGGCGGGTCAGCGGCGTGTGCGTGGCGGCCGGGGTGGCCACGATCGCGGCGGTCACCTCGGGGTCGTTGAGCACGATGTCGAGGTCGCTCACGACCTGCACCTGCGGGTAGAGCTGACGGGCGCGGGCGGCCCGCTCCTCCGACAGCTCCACCAGGTACCGCCAGCGCGGACCGGCGTGGTTCTGCAGGTTCCGGGCCAGGTTCGGACCCCAGTAGCCGAACCCGATAAGCGCGACTCCACTCATGCCGCGCTCCCCGGCTCGCCGCGGAATCGCCGTGGCCGGCGCTGAGTCAATGATTCGCTCGCAAGCTCACTCATTGTCGCCCCCTACTTCTCTTCGTCGGTACGGCGAGCGGTCGGCTCGTCGGCAGGCTCGGTGGTCTCCACGACAGCGGCCACGGGCGTCGCCACCCGGGACAGCATCACCCAGGCGATGCCCACCACGGTGAAGAACAGGGCCGGGAAGACCGGGTCCTCAAGCGACGGTGAGAGCACCGCGACCAGGCCACCGAAGACGATCACCGCGATGCCCCAGAGCGTGGTCGGGCCGGCCCGGTCCTGCTTCCACAGTTCCCGGCGATCGCCCCAGGCGTTGCGCAGCAGCGGCCAGGCCAGGAAGAAGATCCAGGTGAGGTACGCGAGTACGCCGAGCAGACCGGTCTCCACGAGCAGGTGCAGCCAGAACGAGTCGACCTGCTTCTCGTTGGACCCGTAGAGCTGGAAGCCCTCCGGGCCGAAGCGGGTGTCCGCGTACCACTTCGGGTCAGCGGTGTAGGCCGCGATGCCACCGAACTGGCCGATGCCGTAGCCGAGCACCGGGCGCTTGACGAACAGCTTGAGGCCCTGCTGTGCGTAGAGCACCCGGACCTCGCGCTCCGGGATGCCCTTGTCCTTGTCGCAGCCCTCGTTCGTCTCGACGCAGAAGTCGTCGTCCTCCGCGCCGCTGGGCAGCCAGAGCGCGCTCAGCACACCGCCGAGGCGGCGTTCCAGCTCGGCGCGGTTCTCGTCCGAGATCGCGACCTGGCCGACCGAGAAGACAAGCACCATCGCGGTGGCGGACGCGATCACGGCGTACCGGCCGCGGCGGATGAACGCGATGACGATCGCGGCGCCCAGGAAGCCGAGCGCGGACTCCCGGGACTGCGAGGCGGACATGGCCAGCGCGAGGAAGCCGAAGGCCAGCCACCACTTCCAGCCGATCCTCTCCTTCACCACGAACCAGCAGAGCAGGCCCATCAGCGCGATCGTGAGGAAGTGACCGAGGTGGTTCGGGTGGTCCATCAGCGCGTGCGCCCGGTTGATGTTCGCCCAGGTCATGTTGTTCCAGCCGAGAATGAGGTACGCATTCATGCCGAACAGGAACTGGAGCAGCGCGATCACCGCGTTCAGCACGACCAGGACCGCGACCGGGGTGAGCACCCAGCGGATCTGCTTCTTGTCCGGCCGGGCCGCGCGCCACGCGTAGAACACGATCACGCCGCGCAGGTAGACGTAGCCGGCCTGGGCGGTAAGCGACAGGTCCGAGCCGTTGGTCAGGCCGGCCAGCGCGAGCACCACGCCGAGCACGAGGACCGCGATGTCGGCCTTGGTGGTGAAGTCACGCCACCTGTTGCTGATCAGCACGACCAGCGCGGTGGTGGCGAGGAGGATCAGGTAGACCGCGTTCTTGATCTGCTTGGGCCACGCCGGCAGGTCTTCGATCGTGCGGTTCGTGGCCACGTCGACGGTCGTGGTGCTGAAGAGGGTCTGCACCCACGCTTCCAGCACGACCTCGACGAGGAGGAAGGACAGCAGGACGAGCAGGACTCCGGACAGCAAGCGAGTGATGCGACCGCGCGCCGAGGGCGCCGCATCATCCCGCTCGGCGTCACGCGCGAGAACCATCGAGGACAACCTGAACTCTTCCCGCCGCCACCGAGCCGGTGGCGGTCTTAGCCGGCCCCGCGGGGGCCGAGCGCCGTCGGACAGGGACAGTGGCCAGGATCGGGATCCGGCCACCTTTTCGGTTGACGGAGGCCGTCGCGGAACCGGCATCCGCCAGAAGGCTACCTTTCACGCAGCGTCACCGCTACCCGGGGTGGCGGGCGTGCCGCGGCCGTCGCGCCAGAGCGTGCAGAGGTCTCCCGCCAGCACCGATGCGCCTATCAAAGCCCCTAGCAGGGCCGCTGCGACATCTACTGGAACGCCCGTTTCGAGGTGGTCCAGGAGGGTCGCGAAAGCAAGTGCCGAACCGACTACGCTGAGTGCGCGAAGGACCGGGCCGAGCCAGGACATCCGCTGCAGCCGCCACGCGATGATCAGCGGTCCGCCGGCAGTGATCGCGGTTCCGAGCACATAACCGGCGGCGACGCCCGTCGCGCCGAACAGCGGGGCGAGCACGGCCACCGAGATCAGGCCGGTGGTGGCGCCCGCGACCGAGGAGAGCACCGGCACCCGGACGTGCGCGCCGCTGGACAGCGAGTTCACGGCCGCGACCGGGATGACCGCGAGGTACGTCCCGGCAAGCATCAGGCGCAGGATCGGGGCGCCGTCCGCGTACCTGCCGGAGCCGAAGATGGTCAGTACCTCCGGCGCCAGCAGGATCGCGCCCACGAAGAGCGGCGCGAGCACTGCCAGCAGCGCACGGGTGGAGACGTCCGCCTGCCTGCGCACGCCCTCGACGTCGCCGGCCCCGTGCGCGCGGGCCATCGTCGGGAAGAGCACCATGCCGAGCGCGCGGGGCAGGAAGTAGAACGGCGAGACGAGCACGACCGAGGCGCCGAAGTAGGCGACAGCGGTCTTCGAGGCGAACAGGCCGGCAAGCAGCTGGGTGCCCTGGAGGAAGCCGCTGGCGCAGACCGTGCCGACGACCGCGAGCGCGACGTAGACCCCGATCTCGCGACGGTCCGGGACGTACCCCCGAGGCGTCTGTGATCTGGTCTTCCGCAGCCGCCACCAGCCGGCCAGGCCGAAGAGGCCGTAGCCAAGCGCCAGCGGCAGCAGGTAGAACGGGACGCCGGCCAGGACCACGACGACCGTGGCGCCGATGGCGATCACCGAGGAGGCCAGTTCCAGCTTCGCGTAGTGGGCGACCTCGCCGAACGCGTAGAGCGTGGCCTTCTGCACCGTGTACGCGCAGAACGTCACGCAGAGCAGCACGACCTGGGCCACGTCGCGCGCGCCCAGGTCATAGACGAACGCGGCGATCGCGCCCGCGCCGCCGCCGAGCACCACTGCCGAGACGAGCCCGAGGCGGGAGAGCAGCCGGTCGACGCCGCCGACCGCCTCCTGATCACCGCGGCCCTGCTGGAACGGGATGAACCGGGACGCGGCACTTGCCAGCCCGGCCGGCAGTAGCAGGCTGGCGAGCGTGCTGACCGCGACAAGCGAGACGACCAGGCCGTAGGTCTCCGGGTCGGTCGCCCGGGCGACAAGCGTGCCGTGGATGACCCGGGTCAGTCCCAGCGCGACAAGCGCGGCGAGACTTGCGGCCCCGCTGCGGGCCAGCCGCGCCGGCGCGGTCTTCCCGTCAACCACGGTTCTTCCGGGCCGCCAGCCGGTCGATCACGTCGAAGTAGATCTGCTTCTGCGCACTCCAGCGCAGCCCCTCCATCACCTTCGCGGCGCGGGCGGCCTGCTCAAGCGCGCGATCCGGGTCCTTGGCCAGCGCGATCATCGCGTCCCGCAGCGTCTCCGGCGTGGCCGGGTCGACGTAGGTGACCGCGTCGTCAGGGAAGTACCGCTCGATCACCGGGTTACGGAACGTGATGCACGGGACGCCGAGCGCGGAGTACTCAAGCAGCTTGGTCGGCAGCACGCCCTCGGTCCACTGGTCGAGCATGCTCGGCACCAGGCCGATGTGCACGTTCTCCAGCTCGCCGACGATCTCGGTCATCGTGAAGAGGCCGGTCGGCAGGTCCACCGCGTCCTCGATGCCGAGCTCGCGCGCGGTCGCGGCGACCTCGTCGATGCCGTCGCCGCCGCCCCTTATCTGCACGCGCGCGCCGGGCAGCTCCTTGCGGACCTCGGCAAGCGCCCTCGTCACGTTCGCCAAGCCGTGCCGGGGGGCTATGAGGCCGTGGTAGCTGAAGACGATCTCGCCGTCCGGCTCCCAGCGCAACGGCTCCGCGCGCGGCTTGAACAGGCGCTCGTCGGGGCAGTTCATCACGACCGAGACCGGCTTGTTCGTGTCCGCGCGCACCAGGTCGGCGTACGGCTCGTGGACCGTCATCACCTCTGTCGCGAACCGCAGCGCCGCCCGCTCGGAGAGCCGCACGCCGGACATGATCGCGCTCTTGCCCTCGAACTTCGCCGCGAACAGCTTGCTTGTCAGGTCGTGCACGTCGAGCAGGAGCGGCACGCCGGCCAGACGCTGCGCCACGCCGGCGAAGACCAGCGCCTCCGGCATCGAGTGCGCCTGCAGCACGTCGAACCGCCGGGGGTGGCGGGTCAGCCAGGCGGTGGCGCGCGCGCCGAACGAGCCGTACAGGCCGAGGTAGGACTTCGCGGACGAGCCCCGGTACTTCCTGACCGGGAGGTGGATCACGCGGACGCCCTCGACCACGTCCTCACGCGGGCGGCCCTCGGCGTGCAGCGCGAGCACCGTCACCTCGTCGCCGCGGGCGACAAGCGCCTCGGCCTGGCGGCGAACCCGGGGGTCGGACTCGTACTGGCTGATCACGATCATGCCGATGCGGAGCGGCCGTCGGGCTGCGGCGTCACTGTCTGCGGTCACAGTCTCGGCCCGAGAGGAAGGAGTCGGGGACACCCGCAGACAATAGGTCGGCGGCGCCGCGCAACGGCGACCGGGGGGTCTTTGTGTGAGAAGCTTTCGCCCATTTTCACCATCCGTCGCTAGCGCACTGCTTCGAGGATTACCTTCGCACGCGGGCTAGGGTGACGGGTGTGAACCGGAGACCGCTGCTCGCCATCGACGCGCCCAGCCTGTACTTCCGCGCCTACTTCGGCATCCCGGAGTCGGCCGCCCGCGCGCCCGACGGCAGCCCGGTCAACGCGGTGCGCGGCTTCACCGACATGCTCGCCACGCTGATCCGCACCCGCCGGCCGGACAGGGTGGTCTGCGCGCTCGACGCGTCCTGGCGGCCCGAGTGGCGGGTCGCGCTGATCCCCTCCTACAAGGCGCACCGGGTCGCGGTCGCACCCGCGGTCGAGGAGGTGCCGGACACGCTGGTGCCGCAGGTGCCGATCATCCTGGAGCTGCTGGCCGCGGTCGGCATCCCGGCGTTCGGCGTGGACGGCTACGAGGCGGACGACGTGCTCGGCACGCTTGCTTTTTCTCAAGAGAAACCGGTCGAGGTGGTGTCCGGCGACCGCGACCTGTTTCAGCTGGTCGACGACGCGCGCGGCACCCGGCTGCTCTACTGCGGGCGCGGCGTGGCCAAGCTTGAGGACGCGGACGAGGCGCTGGTCCGGGCCAAGTACGGCGTGGCACCCCAGCGGTACGCGGACTTCGCGGCACTGCGCGGCGACCCCAGCGACGGGCTGCCCGGCGTCGCAGGCGTCGGCGACAAGACCGCGGCCCGGCTGGTCGAACGCTACGGCGGGCTCGACGACATCCTGGCCGCGCTTGACGACCCGTCGGCAGGCTTCGCCGCGGGTGTGCGCACCAAGCTGCTGGCGTCCCGCGACTACCTGCGGGCGGCCGGGCCGGTCTGCCGGGTGGCGACAGATGTGACGCTGCCCGACTCCTCCTTCGCGCTCCCCGCCTCGCCGGTCGACCCGGACGCGCTGATGACGCTCGCCGACAGGTGGAACCTCGCCGGCCCGTGCAAGCGCCTCGTCGACGCGATCAGTGAGCCTTCTTCAACCTGATCGGTCTACACACTCCATGAGCGCCCGCCCCAGCACCGCGTGCGCCTGCACCGCCGGGTGCGTCGAGCCGTAGTTCAGCAGGTCACCGAGCCGGTCCGCGAAAACCGAGAACACAAGCGCGGGCCGGCCGGCACGGTCGAAGACCACGCCTGCCTCGTGCCGGGACGCGAAGTCGTCCTCCCAGTCCGCGCCGTACTTGCTCGCCACCCGGGACCGCTCCTCCGACGACATCACCCGCCGGATCCCGTCGTGATATCCGCTCAGCCCGCGCAGCACCCCGACCATGAACGCGGTGCTGCCCGGCTTCAGAAGCGTGCCCGCGACCAGCCGGGACAGCAGGTCGTGCGTCTCACGCGGCGTGGTCACGCCGAGGAAGAAACGGTGCGGGTCCTCGACCGGCTCGACACGGGTATGCGTGAAACCCTTCGCGGCCAGGATCTCGTTGATCTCCCGCGCCGGGACGAGACGGCCACAGAGCCGGACCGCAGTGTTGTCGGAGACCAGAAGCATCGCGGTAAGCACGTTCGCCACGGTGACGCGGTCGCCCCAGACGGTCTGCAACGCGTAACTGCCACTGCCCGCCAGCACGATCTCCGCGGGCACGTCCACCAGGCCGGCGAGATCGACGGTGCCGCGGTCGACGGCGTCCAGCACCGCGACCGCGACCGCCAGTTTCTGCACGCTGTAGCCGTACAGCACCGCATCCGCATCGTCCTCCACGACAGTGACGCCGTCGTGGGTGATCAGCGCGTGCCAGCGCCCGCCGGCCTTCGCCGCCTGCTCCCGGTACACCTCAGGCACGGACCCGAATCTCTGCACGAGCCGGAATCGTAGCCATCGACAGCCCGGACAACGCCGCCGCCGCGCCCACCACGAACAGCAGCCCGAACGCCGGCAGCCCCAGCCACTCCCACGGCGGGTGCGCGATCCGGTGCGGCTCGGCCAGCTGATGCCGGGCCATCACCCACACGCTCACCAGCACCGGCCCCCAGAACAGCGCCATCGCGATGCCGCACAACCGCCTACGTGATCAATCAGTGGAGCGAAATGTAGGTCAAGTAGCGCTGTGGATCTATCTTTTGCTCCACTGATTGATCGCTCAGCGCGGGCTACGGGGGCCGGGCCACCGCGGGGCTGGGGCCCGCGGGAGCGTGCGGGCCGGGCCACGGCGGGAGTGGGTAGATGGGGTGGTTCAGGGTCTTGTGGGGAGGGCGGTGAAGGCGCGGCGGAGGTGGGCGGCGGATTCGGCGAGGGCGCGTTGGGCGGTGTCGAGGGCGGGGGCGGCGGCGAGGAAGCCGTGCATGACGCCGGTGTAGCGGGTGGTGGTGACCGGGATGCCTGCGGCGGCGAGGTGGTGGCCGAGCGTTTCGGCCTGGTCGCGGAGGGGGTCGCGGTCGGCGGTGATGATCAGGGTGGGTGGGAGGCCGGACAGGGACGTGGACGGGATGGAGAGGAGGTCGAGGCGGCGGTCGGTGGCGGCGCCGGGCGGGACGGCGTGGGAGAGCAGCCAGGAGAGCGCGGTCAGGGAGAGTGGCTTGGCGTCGGCTTCGGAGGTCATCGACGAGCCGAACGGGTCGAGCGTGGCGAGCGGGTGGACCAGGACCAGCGCGGCCGGTGGCGTGTGGAGGGTGCGGCGCAGGCTGCAGGCGGCGGAGGCGGCCATGGTGGCGCCGGTGAAGTCGCCGGCAAGCGCGATGCGGGACGGGTCCGCGCCGAGGAAGCGGGAGTGGTCCTCCAGCCAGTGGTACGCGGCGAGCACGTCGTCGAACGCGGCGGGGAACAGGTGTTCCGGTGCCAGGCGGTGTTCGGGTGAGACGACGATCGCGCCGGTACGGTTGGTGAGCGCCCGGCAGATCGTGTCCGTCTCGTCCGTGGTGCGGAGGACCCAGCCGCCGCCGTGTGCCCAGAGGATGACCGGCAGCGGCTCGTCCTGGCCGCCGGACGGGTGGTAGACGCGGATCGGCAGGCCGCCGTGCAGCAGCATGGTGCGGACGTCGCCGACCTGCTCGGGGGCCCAGTGGGGCAGCACGGCGCGGACCGCGGCGGCCAGCCCGGGGCGGCGGCGGGCCCGGTTCACGGTGAGTGTCTCGAGCGGCGCCGGGTGCAGCACGGCAAGCGCGTCGAGGATTCGTTGCGCCTGCGGTTCGAGCAGGCCGGACGGGTCGGTGGCGAGTACGTCGCGGCGGCCGGAGACGCGGTCGCGGAAACGGTCGACGGCCGCGGTGGCGGGGTCGGTGAGCCGGTGGGCGAGCGCGCCGGTCGGCCCGTGCGGGTGCGGGCGGGTGGGGGCGGCGCGCATCGCGGCCAGCCAGTCCTGGCCGAGGGCGGGCATGCGTTCCGCACCGAGTTGGTTGCGCAGGTGCGGGAGGTACTCCTCTTCCTCCTCGGTCGCGTGCGTGTGGACGTCGGTGATGAGTTCCTGGACGGCGTCCTCGAACTCGGGGTCGCCGGGTTCGCTCTGCTGGATGACGACGAGGAGTTCCTTGAGCCGCCTGTTCTCGTCGCGCAGGTGCTGGGCCTCGGCGGCGGCGCCGGCCTTGGCGAGTGCGGGGCAGAGCACGCGTTCTTCCGCGTCGGTCTGCCGGGACAGCTCGTAGGTGACCTGGTCGGCGAGGACGCGGCGGTCGCCACGGCCGGCGGCGAGGTGCTGGAGTTGGCGTTCGACGACGGCGTGCCCGTCCGCGACGATCCGGTCCAGGTCACCGGGTCCGGTGGAATAGTTGAGCATGATCGGCCTCCCTCGCGCGAGACCCTCAGTGAACGGTGTCCCGGTTGCGAGAAAGCCGGTTTCAGATCTTTGCCGCCGCGGCGATCACGGTGGTCAGCGCCGCGTGCAGGTCCTGCAGTTGGGAGAGGGGCAGGCCGAGGCGCTCGACGATGGTGCCGGGGATCTTCTCCGCCTGGGCCCGGAGCGCGCGCCCGGCGTCGGTGAGCGTGACGGCGAGGCTGCGCTCGTCGTGCGGGTCGCGCTCGCGGCGGACCAGCCCGCCGGCCTCAAGGCGTTTGAGCAGCGGGGAGAGCGTGCCCGGGTCGAGCAGCAGCAGGCCGCTCAGCTCTTTGACAGAGAGCGGCGAGTGCTGCCAGAGCGCGAGCATCACCAGGTACTGCGGGTGGGTGAGCCCCATCGGTTCGAGAAGCGGCCGGTAGACGCCGACGACGGTGCGGGACGCCACGGAGAGCGCGAAGCAGACCTGACGTTCGAGCGCCAGCGAGTCCTCAGTCACGGTGCCATCCTACCGATAGTTGGTGTACAAAGTATTTGTACACCAACCGTGGGAGGCCTCGCGATGATGAAGAACCCGGAAGACGGCGGCTGGGTCTGGCGGCAGCTCTACAAGATCTTCGGCCCGGCCACCGTGTCCGGCGACGCGCTCCAGGGCTGCACCCAGGAGGCCCGCGACCAGTGGAAGCGCCACCTCGAGTCGCGCAAGAGGGCCTGACGGCCCGGGTCGACGGGTCCGCAGCCCCCCGCGCGCTCGGGCGTTTTCCGGCACGCTCGTCAACGGATAGAGATCGCACGAGGGGGTACGCGATGACGGTGACCGCTGTCGACGAAAACCTGCTGCACACACTCGCCGAACCCGGCGACGACGAGATCGCGAGCCTGGATGCCTGGTGGCGGGCGAACAACTACCTGACCGTCGGCCAGATCTACCTGGGCGCGAACCCGCTGCTACGCGAGCCGCTCACGGCCGGCCACATCAAGCCGCGCCTGCTCGGGCACTGGGGCACCAGCCCCGGCCTGTCGTTCATCTACGCGCACGTGTCCCGGCTGATCGCGAGGACCGGGCAGGAGGCGATCTACCTGGCCGGGCCCGGCCACGGCGGCCCCGCGCTTGTCGCGGCCGGATACCTGGAGGGCACCTACTCGGAGATCTACCCGAAGGTGTCGCTCGACGAGCCGGGCATGCTGCGGCTGTTCCGCCAGTTCTCCGCGCCGGGCGGCATCCCGAGCCACGTCTCCGTCACGACGCCCGGCTCCATCCACGAGGGCGGTGAGCTGGGGTACGTGCTCGTGCACGCGTTCGGCTCGGTGATGGACAACCCGGACCTGCTGTCGATCGCTGTGGTCGGCGACGGCGAGGCGGAGACCGGCCCGCTCGAGGGCTCCTGGAAGGGCATCTCCTTCATCAACCCGGCGCACGACGGCGCCGTGCTGCCGATCCTGCACCTCAACGGCGCGAAGATCGCCGGGCCGACGGTGCTCGGGCGCAAGAGCCCGCAGGAGGTGCACGCGCTGTTCGAGGGCCACGGGTACGAGGTCATCGAGGTCTCCGGCGCGGACGTACCCGGCATGCACAGGCGGTTCGCGGCCGCGCTGTCCGACGCGTGGGGCAAGATCCGCACGATCCAGGACCGGGCGCGCGGCGGCGGGTGGGACGGCAACCGGCCCCGCTGGCCGCTGATCATCCTGCGCACGCCGAAGGGCTGGACCGGCCCGGACGAGGTGGACGGCATCCAGGTGGCCGGCACCTGGCGGGCGCATCAGGTGCCGCTGTCAGGCGTCCGGGAGAACCCGGATCACCTGCGGATGCTCGAGGAGTGGATGAGGTCGTACCGGCCGGAGGAGCTCTTCGACGCGCAGGGCAGGCCGACCGAGCTGGTCACGGCGCTGAACCCGGCCGGGGATCTGCGGATGAGCGCGAGCCCGCACGCGAACGGCGGCCGGCTCACCCGCGACCTGAACATCCCGGACTTCCGTGACTATGCGGTAGAGGTAAAGGCGCCGGCCACTGTCAAGGCCGAGTCGACGCGCAAGCTCGGCGAACTGATGCGCGACATTTACCGCGATAATTCGCACAATTTCCGGCTTTTCTGTCCGGATGAGACGAACAGCAACCGGCTCGGCGCGGTCTTCGAGGCGTCCGACCGGGGCTTCATGGAGCAGACGTTCGAGTCCGACACCGCGCTCAGCCGCGACGGCCGGGTGATGGAGGTGCTCTCCGAGCACAACTGCCACGGCTGGCTTGAGGGCTACACGCTCACCGGGCGGCACGGCATGTTCGCCACCTACGAGGCGTTCGCCATGGTCAGCGCGTCGCAGACGGTCCAGCACGGCAAGTGGCTGCAGGAGTCGCGGCGGCTGGACTGGCGGGCCGAGGTGCCGAGCATGAACATCCTGCTCACCTCCACCGCCTGGCGCAACGACCACAACGGGTTCTCGCACCAGGGTCCCGGGCTGATCCAGGTGGTGCTCACCCAGCGCGGCGACATCGCCCGCGTCTACCTGCCGCCGGACGCGAACACGCTGCTCAGCGTGGCGGACCACTGCCTGCGGTCGCGGTCGTACATCAACCTGATCGTGATCGACAAGCAGCCGCAGCCGCAGTGGCTGACCATGGACGAGGCGATCGCGCACTGCGCCAGTGGCGCCGGCATCTGGGACTGGGCCGGCAACGACGACGAGAGCCGCGAACCGGACATCGTGCTTGCCTGCGCGGGCGACGTGGTCACCATGGAGACCGTGGCCGCCGCGCAGATCCTCAAGGAGCGGCTGCCGCAGTTCGCCGTGCGCGTGGTGAACGTGGTCGACCTGATGACGCTGGTCCGGCCGAAGGACCACCCGCACGGCATGAGCGAGACCCGGTTCACGGAGCTGTTCACCGACACGGTCGACGTGATCTTCGCGTTCCACGGCTACCCCGGCGCGATCCACCAGCTGGTCCACGGCCGGCCGGACGCGGACCGGTTCCGGGTGCGCGGTTTCGTCGAGGAGGGCACCACCACCACGCCGTTCGACATGACGGTGCGTAACCGGGCGTCCCGGTACCACCTGGTGATGGACGCGATCAACAACGCAAAGCGGCTCCCGCACGGCGCGGCCGAGCTGAAGGAGTGGTGCATGCAGAAGCTGGCCGAGCACGAGGCCTACGTGGTTGAGCACCTGGAGGATCTGCCGGAGATCCGCGACTGGTCGCTTTAAGATCAACCCATTCCGGGGGTACGGCTGGGAAAACGTACCCCCGGAATGGGTTCTGGGGTGTTTACCGCTTTTGCAGGCTTTCGGGTGCGGGCCGGCGCGTGCCTAGACTGACAGCGTGGACTCCCCCGCCCGCCCCGCCCACCGACCGCGCACCGGCGCGCCGGCCGGGCAGCGCGGGCACCTCCACCAGGCCGTGTTCCACTCCTCCGACGCCGAACTGCTCGCGATCGTGCTGCCGTTCCTGATCGAGGGCGAGGCCGCCGGCGAGCCCACACTCGTCACGCTCGGCGACGCGCACACCGCACTGATCCGCGACGCGCTCCCGCCGGGCGTCAAGGTCGACTTCCTGCCGGCCGAGGCCCGCTACGTGCGCCCCGCGTCCGCGATCCGCGAGTACCGGTCCCTGCTGTCCGGGCACGTCCAGGCCGGCGCCACCCGGATCCGCCTGGTCGGCGCGCTGCCCCCGGCGCTGTTCGGCACCTCCTGGGACGCGTGGGCGCGCTACGAGTCCGCGGTCAACCACGCGTACGACGAGTTCCCGGTCTGGAGCATGTGCGCCTACGACCGCACACGCACGCCCGCACGTGTGCTTGACGACGTGGCCCGCACCCACCCCTCGGCGGCCGGGCGCGTACCGGTCCCCCACCCGTCCTACCTGCCCCCGGCCTCGTTCCTCGCGGCGGTGCGGTCCCGGGCCGGCGACCCGCTCCCCGCGCCCCACCTGGAGCTGCGAGCCCCGTCCCCCGCCGAGGCCCGGCACGCGATCTGCACGGCCGGCGGCGCCCTCGGCCCGGACGCGCTCGACGACCTGAGCGTCTCCGTGAGCGAGACGGTCACCAACGCACACCGGCACGGCACACCCCCGGTCACGGTCCGCCTCTGGACCCTCCCCGACCGCCTGGTCGTCTCCGTCTCCGACGGCGGCCTCGGCCCGGCCGACCCGTTCACCGGCCTGCTCCCGGCCGGCGACGGCGCCCGCGGCGGCCTCGGCCTCTGGGTCACCCACCAGTGCTGCGACCACGTCACCGAACACCACGGCCCGAACGGCTACACCGTCACCATGACAATGCTCACCGGCCGGTAGAGCCTGCCCGCGCCGGGGTCAGCCGCCGATGCGGAGGATCTCGCCGAGGTTGCGGCGGCGGCGCAGGGCGGACTCGACCGGGACCACGACCGCGACCGCGCCGAGCAGGACCGTGGCCAGGACGATGACCTGCCACCAGGGCAGGGTGAGCGGTGGGTCGGCGGCCTGGGCGGTGAGCAGGCGCAACGACAGGGACGGCAGCGCCAGGTACGCCAGGGAGACGCCGACCGCGGGGCCGGCGATCGCGGCGGCCAGGACCGGGGGGAGCAGCTCGCCTGCGGCCACCCAGCGGACGTCGCGTGGGCGCAGGCCGAGCGTGCGGAGGCGGCTCAGCGTCTGCCAGCGTTCGGCGGCGCCGGCGGCCGCGCCGAGGAAGAGGCCGAGCAGGCTCAGCACGAGCAGGGCGACGGCCGCGGCCCGGGCGAGGAGCAGCAGGCCGGCGGTGAGCGGGGCATCGCGACGGTCTGCGAGGACGTCCGCGCGGACGACCGGGTCGGGTACCGCCGTCCGCGCGGCGTCGCCGGCGCCGGGGCCGGCGAGGTAGACGGTGTTCGGCAGCGAGGGCACACCGGCGGCGGCGAGCGCAGCGGCGTCCACGATGACCAGGTCGGGGGCGTCTCCGACGAGCGGCGCGACGCCGACCGCGGTCAGCGGGAGCGCGGGCTGGTCCTCGCGGCGCAGCGACATCTCCGCGCCGGGCCACATGTCGCCGCCGGCGGACCTGACCAGCACCGGGACGGCGGCGCTCCCGGCCCCTGGACCTCCAGTCGCCGATCCCGTAGACGGGACGGCAGACGCCGAGCCTGCCGAAGACGCGGTGCGGGCCGGGCCCGCGGCGGGCGGCCGGGCGAGAAGGTCCAGGGCGGACGCGCCCGACACCTCCGTCTCCTCAAGCAGCGCCCGGAACGCCGCCGGGTCGACGGCCAGCAGTTGCGGGGTGAGGGCCGTCTTGTCCGCGGTGATGCGGGCGCCGGTCAGCAGCGACGCCGGGACCGCGCGCCGGACGCCTGGCGCGGCCGCGAGGCGGGTGGCCAACTCGGTGGTGGCGGCGGAGGAGGTCACGTCGACACGGGCGTCCGCGCCGGTCGTGCGCCACGCGCCCTGGGACAGGCCGCGGGTGGCGGTCGCGTCGAGCGTGAGCGCGAACGAGGCAAGCGCCGTCCCGGCCACCATCACCAGCAGCGGCAGCATGCGCCCGGACGTGTCCGCGGCACGGGCCGCGCCGAACACCGCGAGCGGCCGGCGGGAGCGCAGCGCGCGGCGCAATGCCAGCCCGGTACCGGCCGGGAGCAGGCGCAGCAGCAACAGGCCGGCCGCGACGGCCGCGAGCGCGGGCGCGCTGGCCGGGAGCCCGTCGTCGCCGGTGACGATGCCGCGCTGGCGGAGCGAGACGAACGCGCCGGTGGCCGCGGCCACGACCGCGATCTCCAGGGCGATACGGCGGATCTGCACGGTACGGGCGGCCCAGCGCCGTGCCGAGCGGTTTGCGGGGGCGCGGCGGTTGCGGGTGGCGCGCGCGGCGACGAGTAGGCCGAAGCCCGGCCCGGCGAGCGCGGCCGCCACAATCACCGGCAGCGCCCAGGTGACGGCGGCGCCGTTGCCGAGCAGCAGCGCCAGCCCGAGCCCGGCCGCACCGGCCAGCACCGCCAGCAGCACCGACTCGGCCAGCAGCTCGACCGCGAGGTCGGGCAGGGACGCGCCACGCCGGCGGGCGGTGGCCAGCGCGACGCCGCGGCGGCGGGCGAGCAGGTCGGCGGTGAGCAGCAGAACCAGGACCGCGGCGGTGAGGACGCCGATGAGCAGCACGGACGCCTGGGTGACGGCGGCGTCGATTGTGGCCTGGGCCTGGTGCAGCACGGTGTCCAGCTGCGTCTCCCAGCGGGTGGTCTCGCCCCGCTCGCCTGAGGACGCGGAGGTCGCCTTGAGCCGGGTCACGGCCGCGGCGAGGCTCCCGGTGTCGGCGAGCGTCAGCCGCTCGGTGTCCAGGGTGACCCAGACGGTCTGGGAGAGCTGGTCGTCCTCCAGGGCGAGGCGCGCGTCGGGCAGCGACTCCCGGGTGAGCAGCCCGCCGATCCGGGTGATGCCGATGCCGTCCGCGCCGTCGACAGGCCCGAGCGCCGCGGGCGCAAGCCGCCAGGTGGGATCGTTCGGGTCGACCGGCGCGAAGATGCCGCTGACCACGATGTCCTTCACGCCGGCGGTGCGATCGTAGGCCGTGATGTGGTCGCCGGGCTTGACGCCCAGCTCGGCCGCGGACCGCTCGGTGAGTCCCACCTGGACCGGCCACGGGCCGGTGGACTCGCGCTCGGCGAAGTCGGCCGCGCCGGCGGCCGGCTCGGTCCCGGCGATCCAGGTGACGTGCGGCCCGCCCCCGGCCTCCGGCGTGTTCGCCAGGTAGGCGAGCTGGACGGTACGCGGCGCCGTACCCTCCTTGATCTCGAAGCTCTCGCTGATCGCCGCCACGGTCGGCGGTGCGAGCAGCGACTGCAGGTCGCCCGGGATGCTCGCGACGGCGGACCTGCCGAGCTTGTCGACGTCGTCGGAGAGCTCCGCCTGCCGGACACGGAGGCCCCGGTCGCCGTAGTCCGAGGCCCAGCCGACCTGGACCCGGATGGCCGCATCGTCGCCGGCGCGGCCGACCGTGTCCCGGACCGCGGCGTCAGAGGTGGTCCGCAGCTGCGGGGGGACCGCGGAGGCCAGCAGCGCCACCACTGTGACCACTACCGCGACGAGTGTGAGCGGGCCGGCGTCGGCCCGCGCCCGCCCGGCCACGCTCGGCCAGTGCGGCGCGGGAAGCAGGTGCCGTGCGGTACGCGACGGCCGGGTGGAGAGGGCGGGCCGGGTCACGATGCCACCCGCAGGTGGGCCGCGTCCGCGCGCCGGGCCTGCACCGCGACCACAGCTGCCACCGACACCAGGCAGGCCGTCAGCAGCGCCGCGACAAGCCCGAGTTCGAGGCCCCACGGCCATTGCGGTATCGCGTCGGGGACCGGCGCGGCGCCGGTGTCGGAGCGCACCAGCCACGGCACGACAAGCACTGTCGCAAGCGCGCCGACCAGCGCCCCGGCCACGACAAGCGGCGTCAGCACACCGGCGTGCTGGCCGAGCAGCACCCGCCGGATCTCACGCCGCGTCATTCCCAGCCCGCGCAACCGCGCCACCTCCAGGGCCCGGACCTGAAGGTCACAGGTGACGTGCAGGATGACGCCCGCGAGCAGCAGCAGCGCGGCCGCGGGAACCAGCAGCCGGAGCGTGGCGGGCAGTCCGGCGCGCAGCGGGCCGCCGGTGAGCCGGGCCTCCTCGCCCTCGCGGGTGAGCACCGTGCCCAGGCGCAGGTCCGCCGCCTTGGCTGCGGAGTCCGGGCCGGGGTTCCCGGCCCACCAGGCGTCGACCGGCGGCTGCACGTCACCACCCTGGACGATCAGCGTGCGGGAGAGCCAGTCCCCGTCCGCAAGCAGCGCGCCTCCGCCGGCCGCGGACGGCACCGTGGGCACCACGTCCTTGACCCGCACCGGAACGGACGCGGTGCCGATGGTGACAGAAAGGTCGGTGCCGGGGCCGACGCCGAGCTCGTCCGCCACCTTCTGAGAGATCACCACCGGCACGGCGCCGGGGTCGCCGAACCCGCTGGCGACCAGGGTCCGGGCGGCCTCTGGCGGGCCGAGCAGCTGCACGCGGGTACGCAGCGCGATCGTGTCGTCGCCGATCTCCAGCTGGTTTCCGGAGAGCATCTCCGGCACCGGGCCGGCCGAGCCTGCCTTCCACGCGGACGTGCCGGTGAGTCCGGGGACGGTGAGCGTGACCGCGACGTCGCTCTCCTCCGCAGCCGCGGTCTCCGAAGCGAACAGCGACTGCCAGTCGGTGATCAGCGGCATGGTGACCGCGACCAGCTCCAGCCCGTCCGCGACGACGCAGCCCGCCAGCGGGTGGGACGCGCCGTCAAGCGGGATCTGGTCGGCGACGCAGGGCACGCGCAGCCCGCCCCGGTCCTGGAAGACAAGCCTCGGGGCGACAAGCATCGGCGACGCGCCGGTCGAGGTGCCGCGGACGGTGAGCGCGGCACCGGCCGGGACCGGCAGTCCGGTGACCGCGTCGGCCGGTGCCAGCCCGGCACCGACCTCGGCCCAGGTGCGACCGCCGTCGAGGCGGCCGCGCAGCAGCTCGCCGGCGTGCGTGGTGTCGACCGCGACCAGCCGGGGCGCGTCGCCGCTGGTGCCGAACCACTGGCCGATCGAGACCGGCCGGTCGGTGGCCGGGCTGACCGTGCCGCCGGTCGCCGCCCGGACCTCCTCGCCCTGCCCGGTCTCGGGCCGCACGCCGAGCGTGATCGCCAGGTCGGTGCCGACCGAGAGCGCGGCCTGGTCCTGCTGGGACCGCTGCCAGGTGGCGTCGTAGCCGACGCCGAACGTGCCGGCCGCGCAGGCCAGGCCGATGAGCAGCCCGGCCGCGACCGCCTGTGGGCGCCGGGCGGCCTCGAACGCGGCGAGCGGAAGCACGAAGCCGCGGGCGCGGCGGGCGAGCAGGTCGGCGAGCGCGAGCGCGGGTGGCACCAGCCGGAGCGCGAGCGCGGCGCCGGCCAGCAGCAACAGCGCGGGCGCGAGGATCCGGACCGCGTCCTGGCCGCCGGCCTCCGCGGGCTGGGACCACAGCTGCCAGAGCCCGACCCCGGCGAACGCGACAAGCAACACGTCCGCGCCGGACCGGGCGATCAGCTCACCGCGGGTCCGGCGCTCCTTCACCTCCGCGACCGGCTGCAGCGCGAGCGTGACAAGCACCGCGCCGAGCAGCAGCGCGCCGCCGGCGACGGTGAGCACCTGGAGCCCGGTGACCGCGAACGTCTCGGCGAGCCCGGCGCCGCGCAGCGCGGGCAGGTGGGTGATGGCGGCGTGCAGCGCGGACGAGGCGGGCACGGCGATCGCGGTCGCGGCCGCGGCCAGCAGCAGCGCCTCGACGGCCGCGACGCCGGCCAGCTGCCGCCGGCTGAAGCCGAGCGCGGAGAGCAGGGCGGATTCGACGGTACGCACGCCCGCGGTCAGCCGCGCGGCCAGCGCCAGCGCGGTCGCGGTGAGTACCGAGCCGAGGATCGCGACCGCCGCGACAGTGGCAGTGGTGACCCGCTGCTGCGCGTCAGCCGCGGCAAGCGTGCGGGGCAGCGCGGTGGCGATCCGCTCGATCTCGACCCGGTCGCCGAGCACGCCGCCGAGCCGCCGGTCCGCCGCGCGCACGTTGTCCTCGACCGCGTCAAGCGCGGCATGGTCGGCGGCGGAGAGGTCCGGGCTCGCGGTGACGTCCAGCCGGTCCAGGGTGGAGCCGCTGGCCAGCACGGCGTCCAGGCCGACCAGGAACGGTCCGTAGGCGGTCAGCGGTCGCTGGAACCGCCCGTCGTTGTAGGCGGGGTTGAAGCCGGCGGCGTTCAGCGGGTCGCGTTCCCAGCCGGTGCCGGGCAGCGCGGCGACGATGCCGACCACTGTGACCTCGAACCCGGCCGGGCGGGTGCGGGTGTTCTCCACACCGAACGGCACCCGGTCGCCGACCTCCAGGCCGAGCTGCCCGGCGGTGCTGCTGAGCAGCGCGGTCTCGTACCCGGCCGTGGGGAGCCGGCCGTTGAGCACCTCCACCCGGGAGGCCAGGTCGGTGATCGAGGAGAGGTAGCCCTGGGACGGGAAGTCGCCGCCCTGGGGCATGGTCGGCAGCGGGCGCAGCAGCGTCGACGTACGGGTGGACAGCGGCGCGTCGAACGGCGCGAGCGCGGTGGTGAGCACGTCGCCGGTGTCCGCGACGACCGAGCGCGCGTTCGGCCCACTCACGGTGACCGTGTACGCGGTGACCGAGGTTTGGGCCACCGAGGCCCTGGCCGCCGCGGTCTCCACCGCGCGCTCGCCGGTCCGGGTGACAAGCAGCACGCAGACGCCGAGCAGCGTGACGCCGACAGTGACCACCGCGAGCAGCGCGGCGAGCAGCGGCCACTGGGCCCGGGCCCGGCGCGCCAGAAAGCTCACGGCGCGTCGATCCGGCCGTCGTGGATGGTGATCACCCGGTCCGCGAGCGCCATCATCACCGGGTCGTGCGTGGAGACCAGCGCGGTGACGCCCTCGGACTCGACGATGCCGCGCAGCAGCGCCATCACGGCCAGGCCGGTCTCCGCGTCGAGCTGGCCGGTGGGCTCGTCCGCGATGAGCAGTCGCGGCGACGCGGCGAGCGCGCGGGCGATCGCGACGCGCTGCTGCTGGCCGCCGGACATCTCGCCAGGCCGCTGCTGCGCGTGGCCGGCCAGCCCGACCAGCTCCAGCAGCAGCTGGACGCGCTTCTCCCGCTCGGCCGTGGGCGTACGGGCCAGCCGCAGCGGGGCGCCGACGTTCTCGGCCGCGGACAGCACCGGGATCAGCCCGAACGTCTGGAAGACGTAGGAGACCTTCTCGCGGCGCAGGTGGGACAGGCCGTCCTCGTCGAGCGCGGTGACCTCGGTGCCGTCCACGTGCACGATGCCGTCGTCCGGGCGGTCCAGGCCGCCGATCACGTTGAGCAGTGTGGTTTTGCCGGAGCCGGAGCGGCCGACAAGCGCGGCCATGGTGCCGGCCTCGACGTCGAAGGACACGTCGCGCAGCGCGTGCACAGTGGATGCGCCCGACCCGAACCGGCGGCTGACTCCCCGTACCGTCAGAAGGCTCATGAATTGATGTCCGGTTTGATCGAGACGTGGTCTGCTTCCAGCGCGAGGCGGACCCGGCGGGTGAGCGCCAGCGCCTCGCGGTATTCCCGCGGCACCTGCACGCGCCCAGCCCGGTCCATCACCGCGTACTCCTCCGCGATCACGTGGGTGTCGCCGTCGCCGTTGACCGCGGAGCGGCGCAGCACCTCGCTGCTGGTCCGCCCGTCGCGGATCGAGATGGTGCGCTCGACCTGGCCGCTGACCTCGGGGTCGTGGGTTACCACCACGATGGTGACGCCGAGCTGCCGGTTGACGTCGCGCAGCGCGCCGAAGACCTCGGCCGAGGTGGCGGTGTCCAGCTCGCCGGTCGGCTCGTCCGCGAAGAGCACGCGCGGCTGGTTGGCAAGCGCGACAGCGATCGCCACCCGCATCTGCTGGCCGCCGGAGAGCTGCGCCGGGCGGCGGCCGGCCAGCTCGCCCACGCCGAGCATGTCAAGCAGCTCGGTGGCACGCGCTTTCCGGGCGCGGGCGGGCGTGCGGGCCGCGGTCATCGGCAGGTCGACCATCTGGTGCGCGGTCAGGTACGGCACCAGGTTGCTCGCGGTCTGCTGCCGGACGAAGCCGACTGTCTGCCGCCGGTAGCGCACCCGGTCCGACCGGGACATGTCCAGCAGGTCCCAGGTGTCGACGCGCGCCTTGCCCGCGGTGGGCGCGTCGATGCCGGCCAGGATGGACAGCAGCGTGGACTTGCCGGACCCGGAGGCGCCGACCACCGCGACCATCTCGCCCGACTCGACTGTCAGGTCCAGCCCTTGCAGCGCCTGCACCTCGATCGAGCCGGTCTGGTAGATCCGCACCAGGCTCTCGCAGGCGATCAGCGCGTCCCGGCCGAACTCGGGGGCCTTCTCGGGTGGCTTCGGAAGGGACAGCGGTGTGGTGGACATCCCTCTCCTATGCCGGTGGTCGCGCAGACCCTATACATCGATCTCCCTCGGGTCAACGGACGTGATCGACCCGCTCATTAAGTCATCGTATGGGTGAATCAGCGGTGATTCGGGCGGACTCTGAACCTTCCTCGGGGCGGGCCGCGTAGGAACCGGTGCGCGCACGTTCATGAATCTCCGAGCACGCTTAGGAATGGTGAAGACCGATGCAGTGGCGATACGGCACCCTGAAGAACCGCAAGGCGATCGGCGCGGCCGTTGTCGCAGGCGTGATCGTGGTGGCCGGCGTGACCGGCGTGACCTACGCCAACGCCGGTGAACGGCACCGCAACCGGAACGCGGCGGTCTCGGCCGGTGTGATCAACGTCGAGGGACAGCAGTTCAACGTCGCCGAGTGCACCGAGGTCGAGATCAACGGCGGCGTCGTGATCTGCGACGGCAAGGAGCTGGCGCCCGAGGGTGGCGCGGACGCGGTGGAGGCGGCCCAGGCCGCGGCCGTGGCACTTGACGAGTCGTGCGACATCTTCGCGGCCGCGCTGCAGACCGCGCAGGCGGACGTCGCGGACGAGGGTGCCGACGCCTCCGCCGCGCCGGAGAAGAGCGAGTCCGCCGAGGACGCGGCCGCGCGCGAGCAGGCGGAGAAGGAGATCGCCGCAAGCACGAAGTCGAAGAAGAAGTCCGCGGAGATGGCCGCCGGCTGGGCCGAGAAGGCCGAGGCCGAGGACGCCGCCGCGGGCGACGCCGCAGCAGATGATGCAGCCGCAGACGACGCAGCCGCCGATGACGCAGCCGCCGATGACGCCGCGGCAGACGATGCGGCCGCAGACGACGCCGCTGCTGCCGATGACGCGGCCGCCGCCGAGCAGGCCGTCGCGGACGCGCAGACCGCGTTCTTCGAGTCCTGCCTCGCACTGTCCCAGGCGAAGGCCGCCGCGGGCGACGCGGGCGCGGCCGCTGCCGACGATGCGGCCGCTGCCGACGATGCAGCCGCCGCCGACGCCGCAGCAGACGACGCAGCAGCAGAAGACGCGGGCGCCAAGGACACCAAGGGCACCGCGTACGACGCGAACGGCAAGGTCGTCGGCGAGGACTGATCCCCTCCTCGCCGCTCGACGAAGGCCCCCTCCCGGCGCATCGGGAGGGGGCCTTCGCGTTCCATGGACCGCCATCCATTGACACGCATCAATGACACGGCCTACCGTGTGGTTTCGGAAAGCGCTTTCCTGCGTATCCGGAACCCCCACACCGCTTCCACCGGCGGTCCAACGGCACGGAAGGATCCCCATGTCCGAAACGGCACTCCGCCGCTCCCGGCGCCGCCGCACCAGCGTCCTCGCCGCCACCGCGGCCGGCATCATCGCCACCACCACGCTGATCGCGGTCGGCACGCTGTTCGCGCACGCGGCCGAGAGCAGCCCGGTCGGGTTCGCCAGCCTGAACGGCGGCACGTCCGGCGGCTCCAGCAGCACCACTGTCACTGTCACCACGGCAAGCGCGCTCAAGTCCGCGCTCAGCTCAAGCACGTCGCAGACGGTCCGGGTGTCCGGCCTGATCTCGATCTCCGGCATGTACAGCGTGGCGTCGAACAAGACCGTGATCGGCGTCGGCTCCGGCTCCGGCATCACCGGCGGCGGGCTGAACCTCTCCGGCGTCAGGAACATCATCATCCGGAACCTGCGGTTCACGAACGCCGGCGACGACTCGATCAACGTCCAGTCGTCCACCACGAACGTGTGGATCGACCACAACGACCTGTCCAACGGGTACGACGGGCTGATCGACATCAAGCGCGGCTCGGACTTCATCACGGTCTCGTGGAACCGGCTGCACAACCACGACAAGTCCATGCTGCTCGGCCACTCAGACGACAACGCGTCCGAGGACACCGGCCACCTGCGCGTCACGTACGTGCACAACTGGTTCGAGGGCACCGGCCAGCGCCACCCGCGCGTCCGGTTCGCCAACCCGGTCCACGTGCTGAACAACTACTACTCGAACATCGGCTCGTACGGCGTCGCGTCCACCGAGAACGCGGGCGTCTTCGTCGAGCGGAACTACTTCGAGAACGTGGCCAACCCGACGGTCACCCAGACCGGCGACTCGGACTCCGGCAACCTCAAGGTGCTGAACAACTACAAGGTCAACTCTGGTACTGAGCAGGTCCGCAACGGCGCCAGCGTCGCGGCGATCCCGTACTCGTACACCCCGGAGTCGAACAACACGGTCAAGGCGACGGTTCAGGCCGGCGCCGGCACCGGCAAGATCTGACCCACCCGGTTCCCCCGTGCGCCTGGTTCAGGCGCACGGGGGTTTCGGTCTGGACGTGACCACCCACGGGCCCGCGGCCCGCGGGAGCGTGCGGGCAGTTGGTGCGGCGGAAGTGGGCAGATGAATTGGATCTAGGTTCCGACCAGCCCGGACGACGGCACCAGGTTGAGATCGCGGATCGCGCCGCGCAGGTCGGCCGGCCAGAACCAGAGGCGGTACTCCGGCGGGACCTTGACGTAGTCCTCCGGGCCGAACAGCTCGCGGGTGCGCATGTCCGCGCAGTACCGCTCGCGCCAGGCGCGCGGGCTGCCGTCCAGGGCACGGCCCTCGACAAGCGTGCGGGTGATCTGGAACAGCCGTTCCATCGACCGGTACTCGTAGGCGAGCAGCGTCTCGGCGGACTCCCAGATGCCGAGGCCTGACGCGCGCGCCGGCCGCGGCCTCGATCAGCAGCGCGAGGTCGGAGGCGCCCGGGATCGACGGGTGGATAACGAACGGCGCGGCCCAGCCGGCCCGCACAAGGTCAAGGTTGAAGGTGGACCGCTGCGCGCGTGTCATGGTGCGCCGCTCGGCCTCGGTGTAGTCCGGCGCCACGTAGGCGAGCAGCCGGTGATTCGTGTCGAACGGCGCGTCCGAGGTGCGGATGAACATGTTGCGCCGCGAACCGTTCGGCCGGGCCAGCCGCGCCGCGATGTTGGCCTTGCTGAACTCGGACGCGGCCTGACCCTGCGTGAAGTGCAGCGTGCCCGCGTGCCCGGTCTCCAGCCGCGGCTTCAGGGCCTCGGCAAGCGCCTCGCCGATCGGCGCCCGGCCCTCCCCGAGCCACGCCGCGAGCTGCTTGAAGTCCTGGTCGATCGCGGCCGCGCGCTCGGCCGTCCGGGCGGTCACCTCGGGCGTGTCCACGGAGAGCATGCGGACCGGCATCCGGAGGTTCGGAGTGTCACCGTCGGTGACGTCGACGAGCGCTCGCGCGCCCAGGTTCGGCATCGAGGCGCCGTCCGGCGCCCAGAGGATCTGCACGGGGTCCATGGTGTACCGCCTGCCTCCCGGGTTTCCCTCAGTGCACCACCGCGGACCGGGTGCGCGGGAGCCGCACGCTGAAAGCCGACCCGATGGAGACCACCAAAACCACAGATCAGGCGCATATACCCGCTTCCGCGGTGGTCCGGCTCCGCATGCTCCCGCGGGCCGCCGGACCCGTGGGTGGCCGAGATCGAAACCGCCGTGTCGCGCGGATGGTCGGGCGGGCGGATGTGACTAGGCTCGGACCATGCCACTGTCCGGAGAGTACGCACCAAGCCCTGTCCCGTTCGCCCGCGAGCAGGCCGAGACGTTCGAGGCCACCGGCGGGGAGGACCGGGCCGACCTGCGCGGGAAGCCGATCATCGTGTTGACCTCGGTCGGCGCGAAGAGCGGGAAGCTGCGCAAGACGCCGTTGATGCGGGTCGAGCACGACGGCCGGTACGCGGTGGTCGCCTCGCTCGGCGGCGCGGCCAAGCACCCGGTCTGGTATCACAACCTGGTCGCGAACCCGCACGTCGAACTGCAGGACGGCGACGAGCGGCACGACTACGACGCCCGCGAGGTGCACGGCGCGGAGCGGGCCGAGTGGTGGGCACGGGCCTGCGAGGCCTGGCCGGACTACGCTACGTACCAGACGAAGACCGAGCGGATCATCCCGGTCTTCGTCCTGGAACGCCGGTCAGCGTAGGTACGCCGCCAGGCCTATCCCCTGCTCCCGGATCGCGGCGGCGACCAGGCCGGCGATCTGCTGCGCGCCGGCCGCCTCGAAGTGCGTGTGGTCGGCGCAGAAGAACGCGCCGACCGCGCCCGTCGAGTAGTCGCCGTTGTTCGGGCACAGCTTCAGCCTGTTGTAGAGCGCCACGCTGCGCGCATGCAGGTCGATCACGGTCGCGCCCGCGGCGGACCCGGCGGTGCGGGTCTCGGTCAGGAAGCCCCGGTTGCCGACCGCGGACGAGCCGCTGCAGGTGATCGCGGCGACCGGGGTGAGGAACACAGGCGTCGCGCCGCGCTGTTTCGCCGCGGCCGCCATCGTGCGCAACAGCTCCTGGTAGCGCGCGGAGCCGACGTGCCGCGGGCAGGTGGCCGAGCCGTCGTTGATGCCGAACTGGATGAGCAGGTAGTCGCCCGCGCCCATCCCGTCAAGCATCGCCTGCCAGCGCGTGCTGTACGTCTGCGCGCTGAGCACGCACTCGCCGTTCGACCCGATCGTGCTTGTCACGTTCCCCTCGTACATCCAGGTTTGGATGCTCCGGCCGCCGACCGCGCTGTTGTGCACGGCCACGCCGTCGACAAGGTAAGACCCGATCTTGTTGCCCCAGCCGACCGGGCACGCGCCGGACGAGCTCGGGTTCGCCACAGTGGAGTCACCGGCGATCCACACCTCCGGGGCGGCCGCCCGCACCTGGGCGGCCTGCGCGGGGGAGCCGCAGACCGATGCCCCGGCCACCGCGGCCGTGGTGGTGCCCAGCCCGAGCACCGCCGCCAGCATGATGCGCCACATCCTCATGAGCGTCTCCTCAGATCTGCGCGGACACGATCGGCGCGAGCCGGGCCGCGATCGCCCGGTGCCCCGCGTCGTTCGGGTGGACGTTGTCGGTGAGGCCGCCGGACGGGAGCCACCCGTCGGTGACCACGTAGAATGTGCGCGGGTCGTTGACGGCGGCCACCGCGGCCTGGGTCTGCGCCGCGTACCGCCCGGTGAACGTCTTCAGCGCGAAGATCGCCGCGTTCGGGTACTTGGCCCGGATGTCGCGAAGCAACTGCGTGTAGACGGCCTGGAACGTGGTGGTGCTGACCGCGTGACCCACGTCGTTCGTCCCGAGGTTGATCACGACGGCGGACGCCTGGTAGCGGTTAAAGTTCCACAGCGCGGACCCGGCCGTGGTGTTGACCCGCAGGAACCGGTCCGCCATGCCGACGCAGCCGTCCGCGGCCGACACCAGGCAGGCGCCGCCCTGGGCGATCTGGGTGTGCGCGGCGCCGAGCTGCTCACCTGTCAGCCAGCCGTAGGCGGTGAGCGCGTTCTGCGACGACGTGGTGCCGACCGTGATCGAGTCGCCGATGAACTCGAGCAGCCTCGCCGGGCGCGCCACCGCGACAGTGCGCGCGCCGCTGTCCAGCACGAGCCCCTGGAAGACCGCGTCACCGTGGTAGGAGCCGGCCACCACGCGGTAGGACACGCGCAGCCGGTGCGTGCCGGACGCCAGCGCGGACGGGGTCAGGTTGACGGTGCCGCTGACGTTCTGGATGTAGGTCCAGGCGGCGCCGTCGATGCTGTAGAACAGGTCGATCGCGTTGCGCTGCCTGATCTTCACGGTCCGGCCGGTGAACCCGGTCTCCAGGTAGGCGCCGGCGAACCCGGGCACGTAGGCCGCGCCGTTCGTCGTGTCCCACCGGCCGTAGTAGGCGATGTTGGTGTCGGACGGCGACCCGTCCCCCACGGCTGCCTGAGCCGCGCTCGGTGTGGCGATCAGGCCGGCCGTGAGGCCCGCCGCAAGCAGTGCCGCGGCAAGCAGCCCGCGTCTGAGCAGTGCCATGTGCCTGCACGTCCCGTCGTTTCCGGGTGCGGCGGCGCCTCGACCCCACCGCACGGTGTGGTGTAGGCCGCGCCCGGAAACGGCCAGGTTAACGCTCACATTCTAATCACAACCATCAATAAAAGGCCATCGTGGGTACGCGCTGCAGCCGCGGCGCCGGGCGCACGGGAACGCCCGGCCGGCGCTGTCGCACCTGCCGGGCGTACCTGATCGCTCAGGCCTTGTTCTTCGGCTCGAATCCGTTGAAGCCGGACCCGCCGGGCGTCGAGGTGCGGCGCGGCGGCGGCTGCAGCGCACCACCCGCGGCGATCACCCCGCGCCGGCCCTCGGTGGCGGGCGCCGGTGCCGCACCCCGGCGCGCCTCCAGATAGGCCAGAGCCGCCCGGTCGTCGTCGGACGGCGCGGACAGCATCGCGTAGACCAGGCCGACCAGCCCGACGATCACCGCCACCACGATCGGCACCAGCAGCGTGCCGGCGGTGACGCCGTCCGTCACCGCCTCGTCGTCGAGCGCGACGTGCATCGCGGTCATGCCGGTGAAGTGCATGCCGTTGACCGCGACGCCCATGATCAGGGCCGAGCCGGCGATCGCCAGGCCGCCGCGCACCCGCACCGAGAGCCAGAGCGCCACGATCGCGGCCACCACGGCGATCAGCACGGAGAGCACGACCGGGACCGGGTCGTAGCCGATCGTGCCGTTCAGCCGCATGCCGTACATGCCCGTGTAGTGCATGGCCGCGACGCCGACGCCGGTGAACAGGCCACCGCCGACGATCTTCGCGAGGTTCGCCCGGCCGAAGCCGACGAGGCTCAGCCCGATGCCGACCGAGACGATCGCCAGCACCGCGCTGAGCACCGTGGGGAGCACGCCGTACCTGATGGTGGCGCCCTCCACCGCGAAGCCGAGCATCGCCATGAAGTGCATGGTCCAGATCGCGGTGCCGCCGAGCGCGAGCGACGCGCCGGCGATCCAGCGGGCGCGCGGGCCGGTGGACCGGGCCTCGCGGGCACGCACCGCACAGGTGAGCGCGAGCACCGAGCCGAGCACCGAGAGGGCGTAACTGAGCACCGGCGTGATCACGCCGTACTCGAAGTGGTGTATCTGACCGGACACCGACGCCGCCTTCCCCGGGACATGCGAGACCAGATCACATCCTGGCGTCCACATCCCGGGACCGCAGCAGGCGAACGGCGCTAATCCGGCCAGCCGAAACGGCAGGTCCGGACTCCGGACCGCGAACCGGACAACCGGCTCAGGCGACCGCGTTGTACGCCAGAACGCCCCGGTTCACCACGCCGATCGCCTGCCGTGCGGTGGCCCGCACCGCCTCGGACGCGCCGCTCGCCTGGGAGATCTGGCCGAGCAGGTCCACCACCATGCGCGCCCACCTGACGAAGTCGCCGGCCGGCATGTCACCGTCCAGGTTGTGGCCGCTGGCAAGCACCTTCTCGAGCGTCTCGCCGCGCGCCCACCGGTAGATCGGCCAGACGAAGCCGAGATCGGGCTCCCGGGTCAGCTCCAGGCCGCGGGACGCCTCCTCGGCCTCCAACTCGGCCCAGATCTTCGCGGTCGCGTCGACCGCGTCGCTGACCGGGCCACGAGGCACGTTCGCCCGCTCGTCGCCCTCACGCCGCGCCTCGTAGACCGCGACCGACACGGCGGCGGCCAGCTCCGCGGGCTGCAAGCCCTCCCAGGCGCCGCGCCGCAGGCACTCGGCGATCAGCAGGTCGGTCTCGGTCCAGATCCGGGCGAGCATGCGGCCCGCATCTGTCACCTCGCCGGACGCGGTCAGGTAGCCGCGCGCGGCGAGCATGCCGCAGACCGCGTCGAAGGTGCGGGCCAGCGAGCCGGTCCGGCCCGCGACCCGATCCCGCAGCTGGTCGGTGTCGCGCTCCAGGCGGTGCCGGCGCTCCGCCCAGCGGGCGTGCTCCTCCCGGTCCGGGCACTGGTGGCAGGGGTGCTGCCGCATCGAGATGCGCAACAGCGCCAGCTCGTGATCGTCGGCCGCGCCCGAGCGGGTGCGGTTGCGGCGGCCGCCCTCACCCCGGTCCAGCCCGGTGGCGGTGACGGCGGCGGCCAGGTCGCGGCGGGCGGCGGGCGAGCGCGGGTTGAAGTTCTTCGGCACCCGCACCCGGTCCAGCACCTCGACCAGGCCGGGGAAGTCACCGGCCGGCACGCGACCGGCCCACCGGTCCTGGGTGAGCACCATCGGCTTGGGCTCGCCGAAACCGCCCACACCCGGGTCGATCACCACGGCCAGCCCGGCACGGCGGCCGGACGGGATGCGGATCACGTCGCCGGGGCGCAGCCTGGACAGCGCGGCGGCCGTCTCCGCACGGCGCTGGGCCTGACCCTGCCGGGCGATCGCACGCTCCCGGTCCGCGATCGCCACCCGGATCCCGAAGTACTCGTCGAAGTCGCCGTGGTGGCAGCGCGCCTCCTCGCCGTACCCCTCCATGGTCTTGATGTTGCTCTGGACCTGGCGGGCGAGGCCGACGACCGAGCGGTCCGCCTGGAACTGCGCGAACGACGACTCCAGCAGCTCACGGGCGCGGCCGATGCCGACGCTGCCGACCAGGTTCGCCGCCATGTTGTAGGAGGGGCGGAAACTGCTCTTCAGCGGGTACGTGCGGGTGCTTGCCAGCCCGGCCACGTGCCGCGGGTCGACCTCCGGGGACCACACGACCACCGCGTGCCCCTCGACGTCGATCCCCCGGCGGCCGGCCCTGCCGGTGAGCTGCGTGTACTCCCCCGGCGTGAGGTCGACGTGCGCCTCGCCGTTGTACTTGACGAGCCGCTCCAGCACCACGCACCGGGCCGGCATGTTGATGCCGAGCGCAAGCGTCTCGGTGGCGAAGACCGCCTTGACCAGGCCGCGGACGAACAGCTCCTCCACGACCTCCTTGAACGCGGGAAGCATACCGGCGTGGTGCGCGGCCAGGCCCCGCTCCAGCGCCTCAAGCCACTCCCAGTAGCCGAGCACGGTCAGGTCCTCGCCGGGGATCGCGGTGATCCGCTCCTCGACGATCGCGCGGATCTCCTCGCGCTCCTCCGGCGTGGTCAGGCGCAGCCCGGCGGCCATGCACTGCTGCACGGCGGCGGCGCACCCGGCGCGGCTGAACACGAAGATGATCGCGGGCAGCAGGTCCGCCCGCTCCAGGCGCTCGATCACGTCGAAGCGCAGCGGCGGCTGCCAGCGCCGATTCCGCCCGCTGCGGCCGCCGCCGTTCCAGCCGGGGCCGTGCGTGCGGTCGCCCATCTCCATCCGCCGCAGCTGCTCGCGGGTGTGCCGGAGCAGCTCAGGGTGCACGTCGTGCTTGCGGGCCGCGTCCGCGTCGTGGAACAGGTCGAACATCCGGCGGCCGACGAGCATGTGCTGCCAGAGCGGGACCGGGCGGTGCTCGGAGACCACGACCTCGGTGTGGCCGCGCACGGTGACCAGCCAGTCGGCGAACTCCTCCGCATTGGACACGGTCGCGGAGAGCGACACCAGCTGCACTGACGACGGCAGGTGGATGATCACCTCTTCCCAGACCGCACCACGGAACCGGTCCGCGAGGTAGTGCACCTCGTCCATCACCACGTAGGCCAGGCCGTCGAGCGCGCTGGAGCCGGCGTAGAGCATGTTGCGAAGCACCTCGGTGGTCATCACGACCACCTGCGCGTCCGCGTTGATGACGTTGTCGCCGGTCAGCAGCCCGACCTTGTCCGCGCCGTACCGCTCCGCGAGATCGTGGTACTTCTGGTTCGACAGCGCCTTGATCGGCGTGGTGTAGAAGCACTTGGTGTTGCCGCCGCGGGACAGCGCCATGAACACGGCGAACTCGCCCACCGCGGTCTTGCCGGCACCCGTCGGCGCGCACACAAGCACGCCGCTGCCGCGCTCGACCGCCTGGCACGCCTCACGTTGGAAATCGTCGAGATCGAAGCCCAGATCGAGGGCGAAGTCATCCAGACGGGGGAAATTCGCGGACTCCGCGGCCCGCCGCCGAGAGGCCGCATACCGCTCAGCGGGAGATGTCACGTGCTCAACATTAGCCGAGGTCACACGATCTTGGCTTTTCCGTTTTCCAGGCCCCCAGGTCACGCGGCGCGGCGTGACCGCAGCGCACCGTGAGGGAGGACCCCGTATATGGTTCTCGACGTGGCGGATCACGACGAGCGTTCGATCGAGGGGATCCTCTTCGACTTCCACGGCACGCTCGCCCAGGTCGAGCCGCCGCTGGACTGGGTGCTCGCCGCAGCGGCCGCATGCGGCGTGAGCCTGGACCCGGCCAGGGCCACCGTGCTGGCCGACCGGCTGATCACCGCGGGGCGGGCCGGCGGTCCGCTCCCCCGGCGCATCCCGCCGCGGCTCGCAGAGGTGTGGGCGGAGCGGGACATGTACGCGCACTGCCACCGGGCCGCGTACACCGGGCTCGCGGACACTGTGGACTCCGGCATCGACGGTTTCGCCGACGCCCTCTACGACCGGCTGCTGATCCCGGACGGCTGGTCCCCCTACTCCGACGCGGCCGCCACGCTCGCGGCGCTGCACGGCAAGGGCGTGCCGATCGCGGTGGTCAGCAACATCGGCTTCGACATCCGGCCGCACTTCGAGGCCTGGGGACTCTCGTCCTACGTCACCGAGTTCGTCCTCTCCTTCGAGATCGGCCGGATAAAACCGGACCCGCAGATCTTCGAGAAGGCCTGCAAGCTGATCGGCGTGCAACCGGAACGCGCGCTGATGGTCGGCGACTCGGCCGCGGACGCGGGCGCCGTCAAAGCCGGCCTTGCGACCCTTGTGCTGCCGGCCGCGGAGCCCGGCCAGGCGAACGGGCTGTGGGCCACGCTCGCCCTCACCGGCCTGCTTCGCTAGCGCGTGTATCGCGCTGGTTCGGGTTCTCGGCCAGCGCGAGGGTCAGTGCCTGGGGCACACTGGAGACGGCGATGGGGAGCGGGGCACACCGCTCCCCATCGGCATAGCCGACCACCGGCCCGGCGACGGCCAGCTCGATCGTGCGGGCGCGCAGCGTGGTGACCAGCGGGTCCGTGACGTGGGTGCCGGCCCGGAGGCGGGGCTTGAGCCGCAGCAGCGTGCGGCGGGGCATGGCCGCGCCGATCGTGACGTCGAGCAGGCCGTCCGTGGGGTCCGCACCTGGACACATGCGCAGGCCACCGCCGTACGAGGCGGTGTTGCCGACCGCCACCAGGATCCCGTCGAAGGTCCAGGGCTCACCGCCGTCCACCCGCACCGTGTAGCGGCGCGGGCGCAACGTGAGCGTCTCGGCCAGGATCGCCAGGTCGTAGCGGCGTGGGCCGCGCGGGAACGCCATCGCGTTGGCACGCTCGTTGACAAGCGCGTCGAAGCCGGCCCCGAGCACCGCGCCGAACCAGCGGTCCGGCTGCCCGGCCGCGGTGACGCGCGCCAGGTCGTACCGGCGGAAGCTCCTGGTCTTCAGGGCCTGTGCGACAGCGTGGGCGGCGGTGAGCGGATCCGCGGGCACGCCGGCCGCGGCGGCGAAGTCGTTGCCGGTGCCGGCCGGGATCAGGCCGAGCGGCACCCCGGTCCCGGCGACGGCCTGCAGCGCCCGGTGGAAGGTGCCGTCCCCGCCGACCGCGACGACCGCGGCCGTGCCCCGCGCGACCGCGTCCCGGCAGGCCTGTTCCGCACCTGCCGAATCGTCCGCCTCAAGCAGCCGGACCCGAGGCCCCAGCGCGTCCAGCAGGGCCGGAAGCAGCGCTCGACGGCGGCCACGGCCCGCGCCCGGATGGGCCAGTACGGACACGGAACGGCCGGCAGCGGAGTCGCTGCCGGCCGTGTCGCTGTGCTGAGGGGTCATCCTCAGGTCATGTCGTCGTAGTTGCGCTCGATCGGTTTCGGCGGCGTCACCGGCGTGGGGCCGCCGACGGGCTCGACGGGCTCGATCGTGCTGGCCGCCTCGACGCGGGCGCCCGCCGTGACCGGCTCGCTGTCCCCGAAGTCGATCGGCGAGACCTCGTCGTCGTCCAGGCCCGCGTAGATCTCCTTGCCGCGGCCCTTGCGCCGGTCGTTGATCAGCGCCACACCGACCGCGATGAAGTACAGCAGGCAGAGACACGCGGCGAGCGCGGTCATGCCGAACGGGTCGGGCGTGGGCGTGACCACCGCGGAGAACGCGAAGAACACGAAGACCGCGACGCGCCAGAAGCTCAGCAGCTTGCGGCCGCTGACCAGGCCGACGAAGTTGAGCATCAGCACGACGAGCGGGAACTCGAACGCCACCCCGAAGATCATGATCAGGTTCGTGACGAACCCGATGTAGCGCGTGATCTCGAGCGTGGTGTTGATGCTCGTGTCCGACAGGCTCAGCAGGAACTCGAGGCCCTTCTGCACCACGAAGAACGCAAGCGTGGCGCCGAGCGCGAAGAGCGGGGCCGCGATCGCGGTGAAGATGTACGCGTACCGGCGCTCGTGGCGGTGCAGGCCGGGCGCGATGAACGCCCAGAGCTGGTACAGCCAGAACGGGCCGGCCACGATCAGGCCCACCCAGAGCGCGATCTTCAGGTCGAGGAGGAACAGGTCTCCCGGACCGAGCTGGACGAACTTGCACTCACCGTCCGCGTCGAGCGATCCGGGCAGCTCACAGTACGGCTGCTGGAGCAGCGTGCGCACACGCGTGGCCAGCCAGATGCCGACACCGAAGCCGACCACGATCGCGATTGACGCCTTGAAGAGCCTGTTGCGAAGTTCCCTGACGTGTTCAAGCAGGGTCATCTCGCCGTTGGCCGCCTGCTCGAACTGCGACGGCCCCTTTTTACGGCCAGGAAGGGCGATCTGCACGACTCAGGTCAGCGGTCGCGGACGTGCTGATCCGCGGCGGCGTGCGTCGACGCCGGCGGGATCACGTCACCCTGGAGCGGCGCGCGGCCGTTCTTAGCGTCGGCCTTGTCGGTCAGGTCGTCCGGCGAGTCCTTCTTGTCGTCGTCCATCAGGCCCTTGGTCTCCGCCTTCAGGATGCGCATCGAACGGCCGAGCGAACGGGCCATGTCCGGGAGACGCTTCGCGCCGAAGAGCAGAACGACCACAACCACCAGGACGACGATGTGCCACGTCTTGAATGCGCCCATTGTCATAACTCCAACTCGGTTATCGATGGCCGCCGGGTGGTGACCGGTGCCGTGCCCCATGGTACGTGCGCTTCGGCCGACTGCCAGCGGGCCGGGCACTTCCACAGCACAAGCACAGCCTCATGGAGATGACCGTGCTTCACGTAGTCTCTGCCACACCGATCCGCACGTCAACAGGCCGCACGCGCCTAAAACGTCGCGAAACCGGCCGTTTCCGCGCAGGTCAGCGCACGGTCAGACACGCCCGGCCCGGATCGCGGTGACCTGATCGGCCGCCTTGCCGGCCTGATCCGCCACCGTCAGCGTCCGCTCCTGCAACGCCTCCGCCTTCGCGGCGAGCCGCTCCAGCGCCTCCTGCTTGAGCAACAGCCGCCGCACCGCCCGGTGCAGCTCGGGCACGCGCGCCAGCACGGCCCGCGCCGCCAGCCCCAGCACGATCAGGGAGAACAGCGCGAGACCGATCACGATCCAGATCACCATGGTCAAAACCTTAAGGGGAGGGTACGGAATACGCAGCGAGCGCGGCCGCGGCCTGCTCCCGGATGCCGGCGATCAGCTCCGGCGGGCTCACCACAGTCACCTCCGGGCCGAGGCCGAGGATCAGCCGCCGCGCCCAGTCGAGATCCGTGACCCGCATCGTGACCAGCCAGTCCTCGCCGGAGGCGCCGCGCTCCACGGACTCGCACGGGTAGTACTCGGTGATCCACCGCTCGGAGCGGCCGACCCGCAGCGTGATCAGCGGCAACTCCGCGCCGGGGCGGAACACGCCCTCGCTGAAGTCGGCCGGGCGGGCCTCCGCGGGCGGGGCGGCCGGCTCGGAAAGCTCCGTCCAGCCGTCGATGCGGTCCACCCGGAACAGCCGCGTCGCCTCGGCCCGGCGGCACCAGGCCTCCAGGTAGGCGTACCCGCCGACCATCACCACCCGGATCGGGTCCACGACGCGCTCGGTGGTCTCGTCCCGGGACGCCGTGTAGTACGTGATCTGCAGCGCCTTGCCGCGCTCGACCGCGCCCCGGACCCGGTCCACCTTCTTCGAGTTGCCTGACATCCGCACGGCGACCGGTGCATCCGCGTCCGCGCCGGCGGCCGATTCTATCTTGGCGAGCGCGCGCTCGATCGCGTCGCGGTTGCCCATGCCGGGCGTCTCGGCAAGCATCCGCAGCGCCACGACAAGTGCGAGCGCCTCGTCGGGCGTGAGCCGCAACGGCTTGCCGATGCCCGCGTCGTAGGTGATCGTGACGTTGTCGCCGTCGAACGCCATGTCGATCAGGTCGCCGGGGCCGTAGCCGGGCAGGCCGCAGACCCAGAGCAGCTCCAGGTCCTCCCGCAGCTGCTTCTCGGTGACGCCCAGGTCGGCGGCGGCCTCGACGATCGCGATGCCGGGGCGGGCCAGCAGGTAGGGCACCAGGTTGAGCACCCGGCCGAGCCGGTCGGCGGAGGCGCGGGAGGCGGACGGGGCAGTGGTCACGCGGGCACCTCCTCGGTACGGGTGACGATCTCCTTGAGCCGCTGGATGACCGCGTCGCGCAGCTCCGGCGGGGCGAGCACCTGCACGGAGGCGCCGTAGCGGACAAGCGTGCCGGCCAGCCGGTCGGTGTCGCCGTACCTCATGATGATCTTGTCCTTGCCGGCCTCGGGAACCACCTCCTGCGCCCAGCGGCGCAGCCCGGCGCCGGTGCCCGGCTCGACGAGCAGCGTGGCCCGGCCGGTCCACTCGACAGGTCCGGAGAAGTGCGAGACGTGACTGATCAGGTCCAGGTCGGCGGGGGGCGTGAACGCGTCCGGCCGGCCGGTCGTGCGGACCTTGCCCTGGATCCGGGAGAGCCGGAAGCAGCGGACCGCGTCGCGGGCCAGGTCGTGCCCGACCACGTACCACTTACCGCGCCAGCAGACCACGCCCCACGGCTGCAGCCTGCGGGTGGTCGCCTCGTCGCCCTCGGGCGCGCGGTAGTCGAACGCGACCGCGCGGCGCTCACGGGCGGCCGTGGTCAGCGGCGCGAACGCGGGGTCGACAGTGACCACCGGCTCGACGCCGAGCGTGGCCCGCGGGTCCATGTCGATGCCGGCCGCGCGCAGCTTCGCCAGCCCGGAGGAGGCGGCCGCGGCGAGACCGTGGTGCTGCCAGAGCCGGCCCGCGATGCCGACAGCCGCGGCCTCGTCCGGTTCGAGCGGAATGTCCGGCAACGCGTAGTCGCGATGAGCAACCCGGTAGCCGGGCTCGTTGTCGAAGGCACTGGCGGTCCCGGTCTCAAGCGGCACGCCGAGCTCGCGGAGCTCCGCCTTGTCCCGCTCGAACTTGCGCTGGAACGCCTCGTGGTCCTTCGGATCCTCCGGATCGTGCTCGTAACCGGGCACGGTCGCGGCGATCTGCGCGGCGGTCAGAAACCGGCGCGTGGAGAGGAGGCAGATGACCAGATTGACCAGCCGCTCGGTGCGGATGCGCGACACGCCCGCAAAAGTAGCAGTGTCCCGTCCACCGCCGCGCCCCGCGGCATCCCCCGACCGGTTAGGTTTTCCCGATCCGGGTAACCGGCGGCTTCGTGAGCTCCCCTTCGCCTTCCCCCTCCTCGTCGGACGAGAGCGTGGGCACGGTCGTCGTGGCCGGCCTCGCCAACCTGGCGATCGCGGTCGCCAAGCTGGTCGCCGGCATCGTCTCGCACTCCGCCGCCATGCTGTCCGAGGCGGTGCACTCGCTCGCCGACACCGTCACCGAGGTGCTGCTCTTCACGGCGCTGCGGCGTGGCACGAAACCGCCGGACGCCCGCCACCCGTTCGGTTACGGCAAGGAGAGCTACGTCTGGGCGTTCATCGCCGCGCTCTTCACGTTCGTGGCGGGCGCCGGCTTCTCCATCACGCACGGCGTCAACACGATCCGGACCGGCGAGCACAGCGGCAACTACCTGATCGCGTACCTGGTGCTTGCCGCGTCGTTCGTCGCCGAGGGCATCTCGTTCCTGCGCGCGGTCCGGCAGGTCCGGGGCCAGGCCGAAAAATGGCAGACCACGCCGGTACGGTTCCTGCGCCACACCTCCGACACCATGGTCAAGGCCGTGTTCCTTGAGGACGCGGCCGCGCTGATCGGCATCCTGCTGGCCGCCGCCGGCATCGGGCTGTCCCAGCTCACCGGCGACGAACTGTGGGACGGCCTGGCGTCGATCCTGATCGGCGCGCTGCTGCTGTTCGTGGCCGGCACACTTGCCCACAGCAACGTGTCACTGCTCGTCGGGCGCGCGGTGCCACGCCGCATCCACGAGGAGATCCACGACCTGATCGCGGCGCTGCCCGCGGTCGAGCGCGTCGACACGCTGCTGACCATGCAGCTCGGGCCGGGGGAGGTGCTCGTCGCCGCGAAGGTCGACTTCACCGACACGGTGAGCGGCGCGGAGATCGAGCGCACCGCCGACCTGGCCGAACGCCGGCTCCACGACCGGTACCCCACCATCGCGTACGTCTTCCTCGACCCGACCCGGGGCGCTGTATAAGGTCTCTCCTCATGATTCGGTGGCGGTCGGGGACTGTGGCGGCGTTGCGGCGCAGCTGGGACGGCGCGAGCGAGCTTTCCGTCGAGGTGGACGGCGAGCTGGACGCGGTGAAGGCGCTCGCGTACACCCGGCTGGTCGGCGAACCGGCGGTCGGCGACCGGGTGCTGCTCAACGTGGGCGCACTGGAGATGGGTCTCGGCACCGGCGGGTACGCGCTTGTCGTGGCGCTCCCGGACAACCTGCCTTCTTCCGAATTGTCCGGCAACCGGGACAACGGCCACCTGGTCAAGGCCCGCTACACCCCGCTCCAGGCGATCATGATGGGCGTGGACGAGGAGGCCTCCCCGTACCGCGACGTGCTCGCCGAAGCCGACGACCTGGACGGCATGCCCGTCGTCCTGGCCGACCTGCACTCCGCGCTACCCGCGATCCTGGCCGGACTCCTCGCCTCCGGCCCGGTGAAACTGGCCTACCTGATGACCGACGGCGGCGCGCTCCCCGCCTGGTTCTCCCGCACGCTGTCCGCACTGAAAGGGCACCTCACCGGTACGATCACCGCAGGTCAGGCGTTCGGCGGCGACCTGGAGGCAACCACCGTGCACAGCGGCCTGCTCGCGGCCCGGCATGCACTCGGCGCGGACGTCACGATCGTCGCCCAGGGCCCCGGCAACCTCGGCACCGGCACCCGCTGGGGCTTCTCCGGCGTCGCGGTCGGCGAGGCGGTCAACGCGGTGAACACGCTCGGCGGGCGCGCGGTCGGCTCACTGCGCATCTCCGACGCGGACCCGCGCCCCCGGCACCGCGGCGTCTCCCACCACAGCGTGACCGCCTACGGGCGGGTCGCGCTCACCCCCGCCGACCTGGTCGTCCCCGCCGACCTGCCGGCCTCGGTGGCCGACGAGGTGGAGGCCACGCTGCGCCTGCTCGCCGAGCGGCACACAATCGTGCGGGTCCCGGTCGACGGCCTGGACGAGGCGCTGCGCGCGTTCCCGGTCTCGCTGTCGACGATGGGCCGTGACCTGGACGGCGACCACGCCTACTTCCTCTCCGCGGCCGCCGCCGGCCGTCACGCGGCGTCACTGCTCTAAGCGCGTGCCTGATCCGGCAGCGTCAGGTTGCCCTCGGACCAGCTCAGGTGCTGGATCAGGCGCGTGATCCGCCAGCCCTCGGCCGTGCGCAGCATGTGATTCGTGTATGACCCGCGCATCAGGAAGAAGTCGCCGCCCTCCGCGCCCTCCAGGTAGTGCTGCGCGTACATGTACGACTCGCACACCGCCCGGTCCGGGTCCTCGGCGTCGAACGTGACGAGGTGGTTCGGGCTGAGGTGCTGGCGGGCCGTGAACCCGCCCAGCCCCTGCGCGGCAAAGCCGGCGAACACGGCGCGCGGGAAGTCGGCCGCGGGCATCCCCGCCTCGGAGAAGTCGATGTGCACGGTCTCGGTGAAGCAGGATTCGTAGAGCGCCCAGTCGGCGCGGTCGATCGCGGTCGCGTACCGGATGACGGTTTCGCTGATCTCGGTGCGGTCCTCGAGCCGGCGGATGCGGCTCTCCAGGTCGGTGCTCACAGTGTTCTCCTCGCCATGAATGTTCGTGCGCAAGCAACAATGCGAGCAAGATCGTGCGTGCGCAAGCAGATGAGGTCCAGCGCACGTTTCTTGCGCACGCACGAAACCGCTGAGATCATCGGCCGATGGACCGACTCACCGCCGACGACGATGCGCTCTGGCGGGCGCTCGCACACGTCGTGCAACGGCTCCCCCGCGTGCTCGACGAGGACATGAGCCGGGCCGAAGGCCTCTCGATGACCGAATTCGCCATCCTGCTCAACCTCGCCGAAGCCCCCGGCCAGCAGCTGCGCATGGTCGAACTCGCCGCCGCCACAGCGCTGTCCCCCAGCCGCGTCACCCGCGTGGTCGCCGACCTCGCCCGGCTCGGCCTGGTCCGCCGCACCCGGCACGCCACAGACGCGCGCGGCTCCGTCGCCGTCCTCACCGACGTCGGCGCGAAGAAGGTGGAGGAAGCCCAGCCCGGACACGTCGCCAGCGCACACCGGCGGGTCCTCGACCACATCGACGCCGCAGACCGGCCCGCGGTCAGCCGCGCGCTCCGGGCGATCGTGGCCGCACTTGCCGTCAGCCCAGAATGACGAACGCGCCCCAGCCGACCACGATCACACCAAGGATCACGGCATAAACCCACGTGGGTACGCGGTACTCGCCGCGCCGGTTCGCCTGGACCTCCGCGACGATCTTCTCCCGGCGCCGCTCAAAACGGTTCTGCCGGTCCTCAGGAGTGGTCATAGTCCCGCCAGCGTAAACGGGGCCCCGGGTGTGATCACCGGGGCCCCGACACTCACATGCTCGCGATCAGCCGTTCCACCCGCTCGTCATACGCCCGGAACGGGTCCTTGCACAGCACGGTGCGCTGCGCCTGATCGTTCAACTTCAGATGCACCCAGTCGACAGTGAAGTCCCGCCGCTTCTCCTGCGCGTGCTTGATGAACTCACCACGCAGCCGCGCCCGCGTCGTCTGCGGCGGCGTCTCCTTCGCCTCGTAGATCTCCAGGTCGTTGGAGATGCGATCCACCTGCTTGCGCCGCTCCATCAACCCGTAGAGCCCACGCCCACGCCTGATGTCGTGGTACGCCAGATCCATCTGCGCGATCCGCGGGTGCGACAACGGCAGGTCGTTCTTCGCCTGGTACCGCTCGATCAGCTTCAGTTTGCTGACCCAGTCGATCTCACGGGCCACCGGGTCGAGATTGCCGCTCTCCACCGCATCGAGCACCCGCCCCCACAGCTCCACGACCCGCTTCGCCGTGTCATCGCCACCACGGCGCTCCACGAACTCGGTCGCCTTCGCCAGGTACTCCTGCTGGATCTCCAGCGCCGAGATCTCCTTGTTCGACGCCAGCCGCACCTTGCGCCGCCCGGTGATGTCATGCGACACCTCGCGGATCGCCCGGATCGGGTTCTCAAGCGACAGGTCGCGCATCACCACGCCCGCCTCGATCATCCGTAGCACGATGTCCGCGGTGCCCACCTTCAACAGCGTGGTCACCTCGTTCATGTTCGAATCGCCCACGATCACGTGCAGCCGGCGGTACCGCTCCGCGTCCGCGTGCGGCTCGTCCCGCGTGTTGATGATCGGCCGCGACCGGGTGGTGGCGCTGGAGACGCCCTCCCAGATGTGCTCGGCCCGCTGCGACAGGCAGTAGACGGCGCCGCGCGGTGTCTGCAGCACCTTCCCCGCCCCGCAGATCAACTGCCGCGTGACCAGGAACGGAATCAGCACATCCGCCAGGCGCCCGAACTCCCCGTGCCGAGACACCAGGTAATTCTCATGACACCCGTAGGAGTTGCCCGCCGAGTCCGTATTGTTCTTGAAAAGGTAGATCTCCCCCGCGATCCCCTCGTCATGCAGCCGCTTCTCCGCATCGACAAGCAGCCCCTCGAGGATCCGCTCCCCCGCCCGGTCATGCGCCACCAGGTCGAGCACCGAGTCACACTCGGGCGTCGCATACTCAGGGTGGGAACCCACATCCAGATAGAGCCGGGCGCCGTTACGCAGGAAGACGTTGCTCGACCTTCCCCAGGAGACAACCCGCCGGAACAGGTAGCGCGCCACCTCGTCCGGTGACAAACGCCGTTGACCTCGATAGGTGCACGTGACGCCGTATTCGGTCTCAAGACCGAAGATTCGCCGCTCCATGAACGAACATTAGCCCCACGCGCCCCTGTTACGGCACCTGTGCGGGCCGCGTCGGTGCTGGGGCGCGAAAAAATCCTACATTCGGTGCGGTGTTTGACCGGTTCGTGGGGATAACGATGTGTTGTGGTGGGGCTACGGGCTGTGGGGGTGGGCTTGAGGTGCCGTCGCGAGTTTCGCTGCTTTTGATCTTGGTCTTGCGGGTTGCGCTGGGTGGGGTGTCGGGGGGGGGGGGGGGATATTAGGGGGGGGAGGGTTTTTTAATAGGTAAGGGCGGAAGCCACCCAA
>NZ_JBITDX010000020.1:0-1162 GCF_044454585.1 Catenuloplanes sp. NPDC051500 | reverse complement strand
GGGGGGGGGGGGGGGGCGGGGCGCCTTCGGGGGGGGTGCGGGTTCTCCCCCCGCGCCCCGCCCCCCCCCCCCGACACCCTCGGTGGGCGCGTTTAGTGGGGCGGCAGCAGTCCGCTTTGAGGGCTTGGTGTAGCCGCTGGGCAGGGGTTATACGGGAGCGCAGTCGGGGTGTTTTGAGCCGAGGGTAGGGAGCGAATGCTGTTCGTGCCCCGTCGCAGGTGCGGTTGCGTCACGCGGTGGTACAGGGATTGGCGGGGGCAGGTCCAGATCTGCGTGGAGGTGCATTTCGCTCTGGCAGGCGAGGCATGGGCGTGCCTCGCCTCGCGTCAGGTGGTTACCGAGGTTTGCGGTGAGAGTGCGGGGGCGGGCATTCGGTGCCCGACATTTCGTTATATAGGTGCTTGACGGGCGCTCAACCTGGTCCTGCACGGTCGATGGTGCGCCGAGCCGGCTTTAGGCTTTCGGTACGCGAAGCACACGCTCTTCACTTCGGCGCGAGGCACACGCCTTTCACGCCTCGGCATGTGGAGCATCGGCGCTTTACTGAGGTTTCGCGGTGGGGGTGCGAGTCGGGCACTCCGCGCCCGAAATTTCGTTATAAGGAAGCCCCTGACGCGCCTTACCCTGACTGCGGAAGGTCAGTGAGGTGATCTCAGCAAGGATTGGAAGCCGTTTCGGTATGACACGGGCATAAGCCGCTTACCGGACGGTGCTGGATGCAGGCGTGGAGCCATCGATAGACAGGTTCTTGCGACGGAATCGGTCTACCGAGAGGGCTCCACGTGATCGCCTATCCTGCCATGCTCGACGTCCCCAGGGAACTGGTCCAGTACCTCGGCCGGCTGCTGGCCGCGGAACGTCGTGCGGTCGGCACGCGGCGTGGCGCCCGGGCTTTGACCTGCTTCTACCAGGCATTGTTCGTGCTGGCATGGTTCCGTAAAGGCGAGGACGTAGCGCTGCTCGGCGCCGGGTTCGGCATCTCGCGGGCGACCGCGTACCGGTACCGCGACGAAGGCGCCGCGGTCCTGGCCGCCCAAGCAGTCGATCTGCATACCGCGTTGCGGCGGGCCGCCGCGGACGGCTGGTCACACGTGATCCTCGACGGGAAACTCTTCGACTGCGACCGGGTCTCCGAGACGACCCTGTCAGTCAAAGGCGACAC